>PCBK01000190.1 GCA_002731275.1 Deltaproteobacteria bacterium
GGCTTATTTGCTTCGTGCGCTTTGCAACATATGCCTCAACAAACTCACCACCCTGAGCCTCCGGCTCTTCCCTCCTCTCAAGCCTTTCGAGAGGAGGGACCAACCAGCCGATATGCGCGGGGGAAGCTAGAAATCTGCTCCGGCGGACGTTGCACTTGCGTCTCCGCAAACTCCCCTGATTCCACCAAATCATCCCTTTCTTACAGGCGTATGTCGCAGGCGACATCCTTATAAAGCCCCTTTGCTTTCGAGTTTTCAGTGGGTTTCTTGCGTCTTCGCTTGCAATCATCCACCTCAACAAACTCACCACCCTGTCGCTCCGCGACATCCCTCCTCTCAAGCCTTTCGAGAGGAGGGACCAACCAGCCGATATATACGAAGATTTCGTTTATATGGCGATATACAATTTGACATGTACCGCTCCCCCTGCAAAGCCGGAATATCAATGTTTGAACAGCAAGGGCAACGTGGCAACTTGCCCGACGAAAATCATAAGCAGGGACAACGTGCCCAATGAAAAGCGCATCAGCAGGGGCAAGTGGCAACTTGCCCAATGAAAAGCGCATCAGCAGGGGCAACGTGCCCGATAAAATCGTCAGCAGGGGCAACGTGCCCGATGAAAAGCGCAATAGCAGGGGCAAGTGGCAACTTGCCCGATGAAAAGCGCATCAGCAGGGGCAACTTGCCCAATGAAAAGCGCATCAGCAGGGGCAACGTGCCCGATAAAAAGCGGCAGTTTAGAAGTGCCAGGGATATCCGCTGTAATCTTGTTTACGCTTCTCCAGGAACCCATCACGCCCTTCGACAGCTTCGTCTGTACCGTATGCGAGGCGGGTCGCTTCACCGGCAAAGAGTTGCTGTCCAACGAGGCCGTCATCGATCATATTGAACGCATACTTGAGCATACGAATCGCTGTGGGGCTCTTTGTGGTGATCTCTTTGGCCCAATTCAGCGCAAAGTTTTCGAGCTCAGCGTGGGGCACAACGGCGTTGACCATCCCCATTTTTTCGGCATCTTCTGCGGAGTAATTGCCACCAACAAAGAAGATCTCACGGGCTTTCTTTTGTCCGACCTGACGTGCGAGCAACGCCGAACCATACCCACCGTCAAAGCTCGCGACGTCCGCGTCTGTTTGTTTAAAGACCGCGTGCTCTTTGCTCGCGATCGTCATGTCACAGACAACATGAAGAGAGTGACCTCCACCAACGGCCCAACCGGGGACAACTGCGATGACGACTTTCGGCATAAAGCGGATCAAACGCTGCACTTCAAGGATATGAAGACGACCGAGAGAGGTGGGATTCACGTCACTGTTTGGATCGTATTTATACCCATCTTTTCCGCGGATACGTTGATCTCCACCAGAACAAAAAGCCCACCCACCATCTTTGGGAGAGGGGCCATTGCCTGTCAGCAACACACAGCCGACATCTGTCGTCATACGTGCGTGGTCGAGAGCACGGTACAATTCATCGACAGTTTGGGGACGAAAAGCGTTTCTCACTTCGGGGCGGTTGAACGCAATACGCACAGTCGCTTGATCGACAGCTCTGTGGTATGTGATGTCACGAAAGGAAAAACCTTCCACTTCTTTCCAGCGTTCGGGCGAAAAGATCTCGGAAACCATGTAGACTCTCCTTTATCTTCGTATATATCGACTATTCAGCATCTCGAAAATGTGCCAACAGATCGTGGTTGATACGTTCGGTACATTGTCGAAGTAGACCATGACCGGCCTCTTCATACACATGAAAGCGTGCTTCTGGCAAGAGTTTGTAGAGTCGCTCACTCTCATTGGGTGGGATCAGGATGTCCTGTCCGGGTTTGACGATCATGGTGGGGAGCGTAAGCTGTGACAGTTGTTTTTGGGTGTTATGTGTCATCACAACGCGCACATGAGAGAGGACGGTGCTGAGAGGGACCTCGTGACCATACACACTTTCGAGGGCTTGGTGTTGTTCATCGCTCAACTCTTTAAGATAGTCAGGCGGAAAGAGGATCGATTTGATCGCCTGCGCGCGGGTCTCGGGTTTGCCTGCCGTCGCGAGGCGTGGGAAGCGTTGAAACCACTTCCACGTAGGGATAGGACGCAAGAAACCTCCTGCGGTCGTCGCAAGTAACGACAAGGAGAGAAAGCGTTCGGGCATCATCAACGCCATGTGTTGAGAGATCATCCCTCCCATCGAGATACCGACGAGGTGCGCCTTGTCCCAGCCTAATTCATCCATAATATCGAGCGCATCATCGGCCATCTTGCGCATGTGATTCATGCCTTTGGGCACAGGTTGACTCTTCCCAAGACCATAGTGGTCAAAGAACGCGACCTGATGATGCTTAGAGAGGTGTTCGGCTTGTAGGGCCCAGGCGTGCCCGTGCATCCCCAGACCCATTACTAACATGACAGGTGTACCGGATTCACCGAGCTTGTAGTACGCAAGCCCACGTTTTGATATCTGCGCTTCAGTCAACATCTTTGTCTACGCTCCTCACTGTAGAAGATGGCACATGCCACCCCAAATCAATCCTCTGCGAAGATAGAGTATCCACAAGTTCGTTGCAAACCAAACAACCTCTTTTTACAAATCCAAGACATCTCCCACAAAAGCCCATCCAAAAAAAGCGCACGGGAGGGGCGTCAAAACACACAAGGGGGTCCAAAAGTGCATGAGAGGGGGGTACACTTTGCGGATGTGGGGTGCGAAATACGTAAGGGGGTCCGAAAATGCGTAAGGGGGTTCTCAAAATGCGTAAGGGGGGTTCGAAAGTGAACGAGAGGGGGGTACACTTTGCGGATGAGGGGGGTGCAAAGTGCGGATGAGGGGGGTGCAAAATACGTAAGGGGGGTTTGAAAGTGGACGAGAGGGTTCAGAGAGTGCAAGAAGGGGATCATCAAAGTGAAGATGGGCCTTGTTAAAGTGCAGATGGACCTCGTCAAAGTGCAGATGGACCTCGTCGGAGTCCCTGATCCAACCCTTCAGAGTGCAAGGAGACGTCACAAAAGTTCAAGGAGACGCCACAAAAGTGCAAGGAGACGTCACAAAAGTTCAAGGAGACCGCATCGGAGTGCAAGGAGCAAAGTATGGAGTGCAACAAGACCTCATTTTTTGACGAAGGCAGATATCTTGAGTGCAACAAGAGAGTGGCGGTCTTTTCGCGAAGTAAGCACAGTTATGATGACTTATTCCAGCGTCTTCTCATGCCTTGCCTGAGGCTTCATTAAGAGCCCTTTTTCGTGCGCTTTTTGCATCCAACAGCCTTCCCATGCCGAATAGGAAGTCAGGAGATCAAAAGTTACCTCAAAACATGCAAACCGTCAGATATTTTTGATTGTTCAATCCCCTGTTTTGTGGTAGCTTTCATGGTCTTCATACGATGGATCAGTTGGGGAGAGCAAATCATGACCGAAAATCAAAAACGTGAGGAAATCAGTAAAGCTTACGTGGCAGCTGTCGCAGCCAAGTGCGGCTTCAAAATAGGAACTTGGAGTCAGGATGATGATTGTCTTGATGTTACAATTGGAGCTGCTGGAAAATTGGGTCGTGGGACTTTGGCTGGGCCCAAACTGGATATCCAACTCAAAAGCTCAAGCAACCAAGTGTACGATAAAGGCGACACTATACGTCATCAGCTTACACGAGATCGTTATGATAACCTTCGGCTCGATAGTTGCACTCCAAAAATTCTCGTTTTTTTGCTTTTGCCGGAAGAAGAAAATGAGTGGATAGAACATTCCGTAGAAGCCCTTACCATGCGAAGATGTGCCTATTGGAGTTCCTTGAAAGGCAGGGAGGAAATACCGGAGGGGACAAAAAGCACAAGTATTTTCATACCAAAGAAGAATATTTTCTCTCCCGAAACACTTTACTCTCTCATGGAGAAAATCAGCAGCGGAGAAGGATTATGAACAGTACTCTAGAATGGGCAAAGAGTGCCTCTCAGTTTGAGCCATCTGCCTTTCGTCGTTTCCTACGCTTCAGAGGTTGGAAAGAAGCCCAAGGTCAGCTTGGTAAGTCGTTCATTTTCACAAGAGAAGTAAGCAATGTGGGGGAGGTTGAGGTTGAGATCCCATCCAAAAAAGAGTTTGTTGACTACAAAAGACGAATTACCGAGGCGATCGAAATCATCAGCCTTGCAGAATCTGCCAAACCTCACCAAATCGTCCAAAGTATCTCGCGTCCCAACGTGGACATACTCGGATTTCGCTACTCTGGAGAAGAACTTCGAGATGGTACAATTTCTCTTGAAGACGCCCTCAGAATCAGAACGGCCAGAAAACAACTTTTGCTCTCTATCGCACATTCTGTCGTCGAACCCCTTTCTCATTTCCCCAGACTCTCCAAAGCAGAGCCCTTGGATTTCTTATCCTCATGCAGAGAAAACCCACCGAAGGAAGGAAGCTACATCAGCGAAATCATTGTTCCCGTTCAACCTTCCTTCAGAGAAGGAGCTGACCTCGAAGAACCATTCTCGCGCAGAGTCATGTCTCTCTTGGCAAAAGCACTCTATGAAGTTCAACACTCCCTTGAGGAAGGAAATGACCACTCACTTTTGGAAAAGCCCGAACTCGGTTTGAGCTCCAATTTTTTAAGCGCTCTGTCTGCTCTCAACCCACCACAGGGACGAGGAACGCTCGAAGTTCAATTTGATTGGTCTTCTACTCGTTCACTCCCACATGTTCCAAAAAGTTTTTTGCGGTTCGGAGAAGATCTTTTCCATCCACTAAACGAAGCCGCAAGGGTCCTACGAGACACCACACCAGTTCCAGACTATCAACTCGAAGGATTTGTTGTTCGTTTAGAAAGAGCAGAAGGAGACCAATCAGGTACGATTGTTCTAGCCACAACGTTGGAGGAACAAAGCGGAACCTCAAAAGTCTACATGACTCTCCCACCAGAACTTTACGCTCTTGCACTAGAGGCTCACAAAGAAGATCTCTCGGTGAGAGTCACAGGTACTCTTGTAAGACGAAGGCGTCGTCTCCTCCTCAAAAACCCAGGTGGCTTTTCAATCATCCAAACAAGCAACTCTTAATCATCCTCCCACCAAGAACATACAACATCATGCATGGACACAATGCCCGTATCTACGGAAAACATCTCACATTGTGTTTGTGTGTTCACTTCCAGAAAACCCCACTCAAGACAACTCGTCCGCTCTACAAACATCGCTCCTCACCACTCCAGCCACATCACATACAAAAAACACCCTTCACAATGTTCAGTAGATTGTGCTATGGTGTCGCACAGAACAGGGCAACATTCGCCTGATAGCAATCGCAAAATTGTGGAATGGAAAAGGAGCAGTAGATGTCATTTCGTTGGAGTGTATTGGGTAGCGGTTCGAGTGGGAACACAACGCTGATGTCATGTGGAGAAGAGGAGCCTTTCCTATTCCTTTGTGACGCCGGATTCTCCGTCAAAGAGACCCAAAAACGTATGGACAAGTTCAACATCTCCATCGAAGACCTCGACGCTATCCTCCTCACGCACCTCGACACAGACCACTTTCGTAAAGGCTGGCTACGCACATGCCGCAAACACAACATCACCATTTATCTTCACAAGGAACTCTTCCCTCTGTGGAATAAGCTCTGTGGATTAAACCACCGCGATATACTCATCCTCTTTGAAGATGAAAAAGACCTCACCCCTTCGCTGCGCTTCTCCTCCGTGCGTCTCCCCCACGATGTCCACGGAAGTGTCGGCTATGTCATCCAGTACAAAGATTGGCACCTCGGCTACCTCACAGATCTTGGACGTGTTCCCCCCAACGTACTGTCACACTTCGAAGGCCTCGACGCACTCGCGATCGAATCCAACTACGATCCTGATCTACAACGCCGAAGCCCCAGACCGATGTTCCTCAAACAACGTATCACCAGTGGAAAAGGCCACATCTCAAACCAGGAATCACTCGACGCAGTTCAACATATCGCCGCCCAATCACAGCTTCAACAGCTCGTCCTGCTCCACCTCTCAAGTCAATGCAATGACCCCGACATCATCGAACGAATGTACAGAAAACAAGCCCCCACACTCCACCCCATCATGCGTTGCAGCAAACAACACTATCCAACAGATTGGCTGACACTCCAAACACGTACAACACCGCGTACACCAAAACCCTCAAAGACTTTGACGTCACAAGCTCCCCAACAACTGATGCTCTTCTGAGCCAAGACACACGATCCTCCAAAAAGAACCACTCAGCTCTTTAAAGACCCCCCACAGATGAGATACGTTGAGACACTTTTCCGCACCTTGAAGTCTCTCAAAAGAAAGACCAACGCAACACGATGTTGAAGAGAAGCCAAAGTCTTTCATCTCGCGGTTCGTCGTAGCTTTACGAGCGTATCAAGGTGGTCTCACGCGACACTGGAAAAAGATCGACCTTTGTCTACCCGAAGTCCCCGAATGGTACGCCCAATTCACCGAGATGAGTGGTTGCTTTTTTGGCCTAAAAAGACTATAACCCGATCCAAGGCATCAGTGCCTTGTCGGCGCACACAACACAGGTCTTCATCAACTTTGTGATTGCTTCTGATCTGAGAGAAAATACAAAGCACCCCTCGTGTCATCCAAACCACCTGATGACCCGAGACAACGCCCAACGCCGGGCAGATGGCTGGTGAGATGAACAAAAAAGACTTTTACAACTTTACACTTGAGAAAGCCATTCAGCTCTCTCCCAAGTACAAAGGCAAGAAGAAACCCACACAGGCACAACTCGCCGAAGATCTGGGTGTCTCCATCCCCACCATCCAACGCATCCAGTCCAACAAACACGACCTCTATCTCGGGACCATCGCGCAGCTCGCTTACAAACTCGGTGTCGCGCTCGAAGACCTCATCGAACTCAACACCAATGTCCCCCTCGCCGCCGAGCTGACACAGCGCGACAAACGCCTCCCCAAATCCAAAGTCCTGCGACAACGACTGTTCGAACAAACAGGATTTCAAGAGCAACACCTCTCCCTCCTCCAAATGTCGGATTTCTCCGTCGAGCCCGCAGGACACTCATTCCTCGTCCCGATGCAACCCGAGAAGATCAGCGTGGAGCTTGAAGACATCCATCTCAAACTCGAAACACACGACTTCTCCCTGAAAGCCTTTCGCCTCGAAGAAGGTCGCACACTCCTCGGTCGCTCCGCTCCCCAATCCAACTTCCCGCACCACTCGATGCTGACCTTCCGCGATGAGCGTATCTCCAGACTCCACCTCGACCTGACCTACTGCGAAGAGCCTAGTGCCTCGCTCCTCTGCGTCAACTGGGGCAAAAACCCCGCCTACGTCACCCTCTTCTTTGATGAGCTCAACTCCGAGACACAGCTCATCAACCCCGGAGAGTCCGGCTGGCTCCCACACGGTGCCATCCTCTCCATCAGTGAGTGTGACCTGCTCATTCTCTTCGGAGAACCAAACGATTGATCAAGATCCTCTCGCCACTGTTTCTTCGAGAGACAGGCGCCCACATCGTCAGCTGGGTCTTCCTCGACGAGAGAAAGACCTCTTCAGATGTATGGGACATCAAGCTCCCCATCGATGACCTTGTGCCCCCTACACTACAAGCACAATACAAAGACTGGAGCTGGCCCTCACACCTCGGCGTCTCCCTCCTCCCCAACGCCCCCAAACACCACGACGCCATCAAGAAAGTGCTCAACAAATGGCACAGCCTCCCCGCCTTCCTCACTGTCGCCAACCACGCACGTCACCTACTCGAAGACCGCTGGAACAACGATCACATCTGGGCCCTCGGTGGACTCGATCCACAAGGCAACATCATCGGACACATCACCCACTTCGAGAAGTGCTTCGACCTCTTCCTCAAAGAAAACAAGCGCGGTCACCGCTCCGGTATCTTCGTCACATCGAGCGTACACCATCGCCCCAACAAAGACACTGGTCGCCTCTCCAAATCCCATTACGACGAAGTCTTCTTTGATGAACGTCTCTACACACTCCACGTCGGACCACGCTATCATGCGCCCCACCCACTCGTCCTGTGGCTCCACGACGACAAACTCAGCGGGTGCATGCGTTGGTCTCATCAACCGATCGAGACCGTCGTCTCCTCCGAAGACAAACGCTTTCATGTGATCCGCCGACTGTTTAGTGGCGGTGAGAGCGACGTCCTGCTCGCCTACGACTCCGTACTCGAAGATGACGTCGTCCTGCGAGCGCTCTCAAGCAGCACATTCCCTCTAAGCTCCCAACAACACGATAAGCTGCGCAAAGAATACAAAAACACCCCCTCTTGTCTTGGCGTGATCAACATGCACGGCCTGTTCTCGATCCCACCGAGTGACAAAAACGCCGACTTTGTCGTCAGGGGAGGCCTCGACGCGATCCCTCACTTCGTGTTGAGTATGGAGTACGTCTCTCTTCATACCCAACACAAAGGCAAATCCACGCGCCCCGCCCCAGCCCTCAACCTCGCCGAGTACGTCGAACACCAAGGACAACTCAGCCTCAAACAGATCGCTCGCATCAGCCGTGAACTCGCCGAGATCTTACGCGCCCTTCAGCAGCTCGAACCAGCGATGGCCCACGCCGACCTCAAACCACAAAACATCCTGATCACGCGACTTCAACCACCTGACTCGATCAATCTCTACTGGATCAGGCTGATCGACTTTGGACTCTCCAGACAAGTTGGACACCCACCAGACTCATCACAGAGCGGCTACTCGCCCTCCTTCGCGCCGAGAGAAGTCCTCCGAGATCCCTACATCGCCGTAGACGAAAAGGCCGACATCAACAGCTTCGGCATCCTACTGTATTGGATGCTCACAGGGATGCTCCCTTACCCCGCCGGACAACTCAACACCACCCAACCCCCAGCCCTCCCCTCCCACGAAGACCTCCCAGAAGACCTGCGATACCTGCTCCTCGCGATGCTCGCTGTTGAACCCGAACAACGCCCACATATCGAAGAGATCGTCCTCGTCCTCGAAGCGTGGGAGCGCACCATCTCACCTCGCAAGGCGAGCTTTGAGCGGACACCCACCCCACTCCCTGTCCAATCTCCCCTCCTCGCGCCGGGCTTTGGCAGAGAATCACTTCCACCTCCACCGCCTCCAGAGGACGAATCCCTCTGGGACCGCTTCGTCCCTCCCAAAGTCCGAAGTAACCCGGTCTTTCTCTTCTCTCTACTGCTGTCGACGTTTTGCCTCGGCCTACTCTTCGCGCAGATGGCGTGGCAACAGCGCAACACACAGCCACGACAAAAGACCGGCACACAGCTCTCTTCACTCAACCAATGTAAGCTCCACCTTCACGTCCTCGACGAGTGGGATAAGGAGCCGATCAAGTCCCCCTCTATCGTGATCTACGATGGACAACGCAACCTTCTTTACGACACACGTGGGAAGTTCTTACCCAACCAATCCAACGTCAGCGCCCGCAGGACACCAGAAGGTTCGTGGGTTCTCGAATACTCTTCCAAACAAAGCTGTCCACAATCGTACATCATCCACACCTCCCACCCACGTTACTGCACACAGAAACGTCAGTACAAAGCCAAAAAGATCCTGGAGACCGAGCTGATCCGCCGGGTGAAGTGGGTCCAAGGCCGCATCGAAGGTGGTACCAACAAACGCTGGAATATCCCCTCTGACGTGAGCTTGCGCTGGGGCAAGAAGCTCCTCTGTCACAAAAAGACCGACGCATACGGTGCATTCCGTTGCACACTCCCACCACGTATCACCCAGATGATGTGCGATGATGTACTCGATAAACCAGATGCCCCATCATTAGGGAAACAACCTCTCAAACCAGCCTACCAACGTGTCCAGTTGATGCGCAAACTGCACCTGGACATCAAGCCGCTCAACGCCTTCAAGACATACCGAATGGCCGCTCCCAAGCGCGTCCTCCCCGCCCCTCTCTCGACCCTCCACTTCTCGACCAGCCTGCTCGAAGAGGGTGGCTACTGCTTCGACCCTCCGAAACGCTTTCTGGGCGGAAAACTCGGCAAGATCAAGATAGGTCGCCAATGTCCCGAGGAATTCCTCGCCAACGACACACTTGAGATGGGTGACATCCCACTGCCACGCTTCCTCCTCCCTAACTCTCCGACCTCTCTACGGTTGCGATTTAAGCGTGAGTTCTTGGGCATCCTCAACAAACACAACCAATTTAAGCTCAACGAAGCCCTCGAACATCTCGAAGGCAGAAACAAAGAGAGCACCCTCTCGAAGATCGTCAGAAAGCTCCAGACAGACACGGACAACAACCCCATGAGCGTCGACGGGTATTGTGTGTACAACCGCGTCCTCCTGCGTTTGATGTTCTGGGCGCCAGACAAAGAGATGGTGAAGAAGCTCAAAGACGTCATCCCCCCCAAAGTCTGGCAACGTTACTACGAAAAACCCTATCAAAAGTTACTCAAGCTCTACAGAAACGTGTGCTTTGTCATGCACGCCCGCGCTCTCGCCCGGATCCGCGTCGAAGGCCACAAGAGCTCCTGGCTGCCCAAATTCCAGACGATGGAGAAGGGACAAAAGATCTGTAGCAGCCTGTTCTCCGACACAGGCACGAGTGATTGTTATCACCTCGCGACGGTCAAACGAGACAAACGTGGACGCAAGGCCTATTCGTACAAGGTCACGTTGGAGATCAAGACCTCAGCGGGCGAAGGCCCCGAACACATCATCCGCGTGGCCACACGTCACGTCACCACAAACCTCAACAGAGAAGAGGAGAGTATTCTCCCACTCTCTCGTGCGGAGAGTAGTTACTTTTACTGCTCAGCCCTTTACGCCAACCGCACACAAAAGCAGCTGCGCAAGTGCAAACGCGGCTACGTAACAGTATGTGTCAACAGACAGACCTACAGGATCGACTCCAACACCAAGAGGATCCCAGACACGTTGTTCGGCTGCCTACGCACATCAGTCCGTGGGACCGCAAAGATCAAGAGCCGCGTACACTGCCCACGGGGGACGAGGGTGCCGACACCTGACGAGTTAAACGCGGCGCTCAGTATCGGCGTACTGCGCAAATCAGAGCTGAAGTCCCACGAATGGATCCGCTTCCCGATGGTCGGACTCAAGATCATGAAGAAGCGCAAGAACGCACCCTTCAAGACGTTCTTCCCGACCAAGGGTATCCGCGCCCCCTACCGTTGTTTTTACCGCCACTCCCTCTGAGTCCAATAGAAAGAGAACGAAGTATGAGCACAACCACCCGCCTGAAGATCGCCAACTATCTCGACATCCCAGAAGGCACCACGCTGCCGTTTGAACACCCTTCGCTCAAACGTCCGCTGCTGCTTTGTCGTGTTGATGGTGAGATCTACTGCATCGAAGACAACTGCTCCCACCGCGTGTTCCCACTGCGGGATGGAGATCTCGAAGGTTTTCAGTTGCGCTGCCCACTGCACGGTGCCACATTCGATGTGCGCACAGGTGAAGCCACAGGATTTCCGGCGTATCGCGCGATCAAAACATTCCCTCTACATATCGACGAAGACCACGATATATTCGTCGACATCGAAACCGATCCTGAGCCAGGACGTATCAGCATAGGAAACCTATGAGCACCCAACGATCCAACGACATCCTCTCGACCTTCCCGATCGCACAAATCCGTCAAGACTTTCCGATCTTGCAACAAGACATCCACAACACCCCCCTCGTGTATCTGGACAACGCCGCCTCCACACAGCGCCCCAAAGCCGTGATCGACGCGATCTGTGACTACTACAGACAAGATCACGCCAACGTCCACCGCGGCGTACACACACTGAGTCAGCGCGCGACAGACGCCTTCGAAGGCTGTCGCGACCGACTCCAGCAGTTTATCGGCGCACAACACAGAGAAGAGGTGATCTTGACGAGTGGTGCAACGGAATCACTGAACATGATCGCGCGCAGCTTTGGGGGACAACATCTACAACCAGGCGATGAGATCGTCCTCACACAGCTCGAACACCACGCCAACATCGTCCCCTGGTACATGATCGCCGAGCAGACAGGTGCCAAGGTCCGCTTCATCCCCTACTCGACTGAGACCCACACACTCGACATCAGCGAGCTCGACACCATCATCACGGACAAGACACGTATCGTCTCCGCCGCCCATGTCTCCAACGTGCTCGGGATCGAGAATCCCATTGAGGCGCTGAGCAAGCGGGCCAGAGAGGTCGACGCGATCTTTGTGCTGGACGGCGCACAAAGTATTCCGCACACGGCCATTGACGTACAGCGGCTCGATTGTGACTTTTTTGTTGGCTCGGCACACAAGATGTGTGGACCAACAGGCATCGGCTTTGTATACGGTAGACGCACACTGCTCGATAAGATGCTCCCGTGGCTCGGTGGTGGAGAGATGATCGAACACGTCGATCTCGAAGGCTTTACGACCAACGTCCTCCCCCACAAACTCGAAGCAGGTACACCCCCTATCGCGCAAGGTGTGGGTCTACACGCAGCGATCGACTATCTCGACGCGATCGGGATGGGGACGATCCACGCATACACACAAGCGCTGACCCACCGAGCCCTCACGCAGATGAAGACGATCGAAGGCATCGAACTTCATTGTCGTGAGACGCTCCCTGTGAATGCTGTCTCTTTTGGGATACAAGGTATTCACCCCTTCGATATCGGACAAATGCTCGATCAAGAAGGTATCGCGATCCGCACCGGCACCCACTGCGCACAGCCCCTGATGCAATGTCTCGGACAGGCTGGAACTGCTCGCGCGAGCTTCTACTTTTACAATACTCCCGACGAGGTCGATCGATTTGTCGACGCTCTTCGTCACATTCAAGAACTGCTCAGCTAAACGAGGAAAATCATGTCGATCAAACTAGGCGTCGTGATGGATCCCATCTCCAAGATCAAGATCGTCAAAGACAGCACCTTCGCCATGCTCCTTGAAGCCCAATCCCGTGGCTGGGAGATCCACTATATAGAACAAAACGATCTCTCCATGCTCGATGGTGTTCCTTACGCAGAGACTCGTCTGCTCACAGTCAAAGACGACATCAATGGCTGGTTCACCCTCCAAGAACCCAACAACATCCCCATGCAAGACCTCGACGTCGTCTTGATGCGCAAAGATCCTCCCTTTGACATGGAGTTTGTCCAGACCACCTATCTACTCGAACGAGCCGAACAGCTCGGTGTGCTGATCGTCAACAAGCCACAGAGCTTGCGCGACGCAAACGAGAAGATGTTCACAGCGTGGTTTCCACAATGTTGCCCTCCCACTTTGATCAGCCGGCGCTACGACCAAATCAAAGAGTTCGTCGCCAAACACAAGAAGGCCGTGATCAAGCCACTCGATTCAATGGGTGGTCATTCGATCTTCAAGGTCTCGGAGGGTGACGATAACCTGAAGGTCATCATGGAGACTGTCACACAAGAGCAAGGGCGCTTTGTGATGATCCAGCAATACATCGACGAGATCGTGGATGGTGACAAACGCATCTTGTTGATCGACGGCGAACCCATCCCGTATGTTCTCGCGAGAATGCCCCCTCCAGGAGACTTCCGGGGTAACCTCGCCGTCGGCGGGACAGGTGTCGCACGTGAGATCAGTGACCGCGACCGCTGGATCTGTGAACAGGTCGCCCCCACCCTCAAAGAGAAAGACCTGATCTTTGTTGGACTCGACGTGATCGGTGACTACCTCACAGAGGTCAACGTCACGAGCCCCACAGGGATTCGAGAGCTTGATAAACAATTTAACCTAAACATCAGCGCGAAGTTGATGGACGCGATCGAGAAACGTTTGGCGCCCTAACTGCTCATCCCCCGAAAAGAACATACGACATGAAGGTCGGACACAAGGCCCGACACTACGGAAAAATATCATATCTTCCTTGTACACCGACTTCGCTGGAGAACCACACAGATTCGAAAGGAAATGACAATGTGGCCAAAACTCGCGCTGATCATCGGCGCATTCTACGGCATGACAGGCGTGATGCTCGGCGCAATGGGCGCACACGCGCTCAAAAAGAAGCTCTCCGCTGATCTGCTCGCGTCCTTTATGACAGGAACGCGCTACCAGATGTACCACGCGCTCGCGCTTTTGTTCCTCGGACTCTTCGCCGCAAAGTACCCCTCAGGCTTGTTGCAAGGTTCGATCGGCAGCATCTCACTAGGGACACTGCTCTTCTCTGGCTCGATCTACGTCCTCGTGCTGCTGCGCTGGAAGGTCGGGATCATCACCCCCATCGGTGGTGTCTTCTTGATCGTCGGTTGGGCCTTACTGCTCGCCGCAGCCTTCCGTATCCAGGCACTCTAATCCCCCCAACTCGACAGCATCCAGGCACGCCAATCCCCCGATGCTCCCCACCCCCACAAAAAACCTGTCACTTCAATCCCTAAGACTACCGAAGTAATCTCTCCTGCACTTTATTCTCGCATAAAAAGGTAGAAACAAATTACATTTTTGTGCGAGAATAAAACAAACACGAAATATCACGTAGGCAGTCAAATTCCCAATAAAGGGTGGAGTGGTTCTCTCAAGAAATAAGTACGTCACAATGGATGTGTCATTCTCTTGTCGTTTTGGACACCATGTCCAAATGACCAAGAGCTCATCTATTTCGCGGGACAACCACGACACATCGCAGGAGATCGGCAATGAGCAGCGTCAACAATTCCACATCGAATCAAGCAGCAGAGCAAGCTCGTAGAGCCGCAGAAGAAGCACAACGAGCCCAAGCAGAGCAAGCACGCAAAGCCGCAGAAGAGGCGCAAAAAGCCCAGGCCGAACAAGCCCAAAAAGCCCAGGCAGACCAAGCACAGCGCACACAATCCACTCCAGATAACGGGCAAGTCCGTGCCACACAACAACAAGATCGCGCGGCTGCGTTCCAAAGGGACGGCCAATTACCGACGATTCAGGATCCCACAGCAGGACAGGCCAAAGCACAGGCGCTCTCCGATAGACAAAACACCGCTGACAACACACAACAAGTCAGCACACGAGAACAACGCCGCTCCGAGGCCGCAGAGGCCCGACGCGCCCAACGTCAGTCTCTCGTGCGCTCAAACGATCAGACAACACAACAGGCTAACACAGCCCCTCAAGCCCCCAACACTCCCGATAACACCACCGGACAAACCCCGAACAGTCCAAACAGCAGCGTCTCCACACAAGAACCTGCAAGCCAAACAATCGGGAATACCGCGCCACAAGCGACCGTCAGAGATAACAGTAACACCGCCCCACAAGCACCGAGCAACGCTCCCAACAACCCAACCCAACAAACACTCAACAACGACAGCAGCGTCTCCACCAGAGCTCCCAACGGGACAAATGGAACGAACACGCCACAAACGCCAAACAGTGCCTCCACACAAGAGCCCGGCAGTAACAACGGAAATACCGCTCCACAAGCTCCAGGTAATGTAAGCAGCACAACCCCCCAAGTCCCCGCTGTCTCCAGTGGCAACACTGCGCCTCAAGCTCCAGGCGGAACCAACGGAAACACATCCCCCCAAACTCCCGGAAATACCAACAGCAGCACCACTCCCCAAGGACCAAGTGGCGTAAGCAGCAACACCAATCCCCAAGCTCCAAGTGGAAACACAACACCGCAAACCCCCGGCGGCGCCAACGGCAATGTCTCCACACAAGAACCCGGTGGGACAAACAGCACCACCCCTCAGGCACCCAGTGGTATCAGCAGCACAAGTCCACAAGCTCCTGATGGAGCCAATGGTAACACCGCTTCTCAAACCCCAGGCGGGACAAATAGTCGTGTCTCCACCCAAGAGCCAGGTGGGACAAGCAGCACCAATCCTCAGACACAAGGCGGAGTCAGCGGAAACACAGCTCCCAAATCCCCCAATGACGCTAACAGCAGCACTGCTCCCTCCGCACCCAACCAACCTGCAGGCAGCAACGCCCCAGCATCAGACACAGCCTCAGCAGATGCAAAAGAACCCATCGGAGGCGCACTCACTGACGCTATCGAAGGTGGAGAGCTCGTCAAGGTCGGACAAGAAGGTCCAGCCGTCACAGACTGGCAAAGAACACTCAACGCAAGCGGTACGCTCGATGCTCCAGTCGCAGTTGATGGAATCTTTGGCGATCAGACACGTCAAGCTACAGTCACATTCCAACAGGCGCATGGGTTACAAGCTGACGGCATCGTTGGCCCCAACACATTCCAGGCAGCCAAATAACCCCCTCTCCCTCTCGTATCCTCCCCTCCCCACAACATCACACAGAAGGCGGCCACTGCACGCCGAATGTCTGTAACGTCGTCACGAGCTGCATCAAAGGGACACCGACAATTGCCGAGTGGTCCTTTCCCTCGATAGATGAGAACAACGATATCCCCATGGATTCGATCTTGTACGAGCCACAACAGTCAAGCGGCATGTCGTGTTTGACGTAATACTCGATCTGGCCGTCTGTCAGAGGCCGCACGTTCATGATGTGCTGTTCGATGAACTGCTCGGTCCGCCCTGTCGATGGTTGATGAATGGCGATCGCCGTCCACAGGTGATGGGCACGTCCAGACAGTCGCTTCAACTGCGCACAAGCGTTCTCGAAGGTCTCGGGTTTGTTGAGGATCTCTCCATCAACTTCGGCGATCTGATCGCCACCGATGAGCAGCGCGTCAGGAAAGGACTCTGCGAGCGCTTCGGCTTTCAAACGAGCTAACGCGAGCGCCAGATCTTGCACGGACAGCTCCTCTGCCTTAAGCGCCTCTTCATCGACGTGGGAAGCGTGTGCCTCAAAAGGGATGCCCAATTGTTCGAGTTGTGCACGCCGATACTTCGAAGTAGACGCCAAAATGATTCTTTGCATGTGCTCTATCCTGTTTTTTGTATACGTTAACCAGTAAAGCGATACCCAGCTCCCCGCACAGACACCAGCCATTTGGGCGAAGAGGGTTCATCTTCCAGACACTTGCGCAACCGCAAGATGTAATTATCGACAGTCCTCGTCGTCGGAAAGACATCATACCCCCACACCTGATTGAGGATCTCATCCCGACACAGCACTTCCCCACGCCGCGCAACAAAGAGCTGCATCAATCGGTACTCCCGCGTCGTCAAAGAGAGAGGTTCCCCACCTTTGGTCGCTTCGAGCTTTTGAAAGTCGAAGTGAAAGTCGCCAAAACTGTACACAGTGGACACATTGGACTTATCCTTGAGACGAAGACGAATCCGCGCAAGACACTCCGACATATCAAACGGTTTGCGTAGATAGTCGTCAGCCCCCAGCTCCAACCCCCTCACGACATCGACGGCCTGGTCACGAGCTGAGATGAAGATCACCGCACAATCAGGCTTCACCTGCTTCAACTCACGACAAAACGCGAAGCCATCCAGACCCGGCAACATCACATCGAGTAAGATCAAATCGAGGTGTTCAGCGTGTACCAGCTCAAGACCTTCATCCCCCCTCTCCGCCACGAGGACACGATACCCCTCAAATTGTAGATGATCCTGCAATGACATACGCAACGAAGGCTCGTCCTCGACGATCAAAATGGTGTGTGTCATGTCTTCTTCCTGTTGTTGGCAGAGGGCAACGCGATCACAAAACGCGCCCCCTCTGTGTACTCCAGATCCAGTGAGAGTTCACCTCTTCCCTGTCTGATGATGTTCTGCGCGATATACAATCCCAAGCCTGACCCTGGCTGTTCACGAGATTCTCCCCGGACAAAAGGCATAAACAACGACGGCACAAGTGCTTCAGGAATGCCATCGCCGTCGTCTTCGATGGACCAACATAGCACCCCACCCTCCTGGTACAGATCGAGACGGATCTCAGCGCCTTCGGGGGAGTATTTAAGCGCGTTGTCGATCAGATTGCGCAAGGCCAACTCCAACCCAACACGATCCATGAACGCCCACTGTGGTGTTCGACCCTCAAAGTGCAATTGCTGTTGTCTCTCTTCGGCGATATACTCGAATGATTCGAGTAATTCACAGGTCAATGTCGTCACATCTACACGCTGCTCAAGAGACGGAAGCTCCAGCCTATTGAGCGCGAGGAGATTATCGACGAGCTGTTGAAGTCGCTTGGCCTCTTTAAACAGCGCCTCTTGATAAGGCCGTGAGGATGGCGTCCCCAGACGTTGGAGATTGCCGATCAACGAGAGCTGCGCCGCGACAGGTGTCTTCAATTCATGTGCGATCGCCGAGAACAACGCGCTTCGCTGCTTTGCGAGACGCCCTCTTCTGTGAAGAAAATACAACAACGCCACAATCGCCAACCACATACACAACATCCCACCCACAATGATCCCACCGATCAGCCACATCCCTCCCTCTCGCGACGGACGATATTGAAAAGACAGTCCGTACCCAGCGAGCTGTCCAGAGAGAGGGAGCGTCATCGTATGGGCAGCGCGTCGCTCACCTGGCACAAGCCGATGGAGCCAGCAGGCCCGAAATGGGCTCTCCTTCAAGAGCACCGAGAGCTTTGTCTGTAGAGGGAGCGCAAAACCGATCCAAAAACCACCACGCATATGCAAGATCATCACGTAATCAGGACTCCTCAACTGCCAGACAGCCTGCCCCTGTGAAGACGTGTAGAGCCACGTGCGTTTGGAAGCATGGCGGAGATGGGAGTCGTGTAACAGAGGGACACGCAAGGCAGCACGAAGCGAGCAATGGGGGAGTCGCTTCACGAGGGTGAAGCCCGCGAACAACCTCGCAGCCTGACCAGCCCGGCTCTTATGGAGGTGTTTCTTAAAAGAAGCACACGACGCCGTATGTGCGACATTGACCAACGAGGCATCGAAAGATGTCTCCCACGGCATCGAAGGATAGAGCAATTGCAGCTGTCTGTTAAGCACGACTGTATGCCAAAGCCAGGGAAGTCTGCGCAGTGCGCGTTGTAATCGCTTTCCCTGTATTGCCGGCGAGATAGATGTCGAGAGGGTTTGAAGGGACGCCGTGTTGGTGTTGATATCGTGAAGGAGCTGCTTTGTGATGGCCTGTGCTTGAAGCGTTAGCGCCTCCTGTCTCTCCCAGCGACTCTGCTGTTGGTAGGTTTCGGTCGTATTCCAGGCGAGGAGACCGAGCAGGGCACTACAGCCGACGACGACGAACGCGCCGCCCCATGCGAGCATCGGTATATGCCATCGATGTGGGCTGTCGTGCTTCATCTAGCAACGTCCTCAGCGCGTTGTGGGTGGAGTGGGAGGGACAGGCGTAGTCTTTCCAGCGTTCGGCACAGGTGGTTTCGGCGCCTTGGGTGCTTTTTGCTGCACAGCGACGATCAACATCCCCTTGTGCTGGATACAATCAACTTTCGCCACCGAACACACTTTCTCAAGGATAACCTTCCTCGGCAGGTTCTTAAAGCGAAATGAGAACGCTTGCTGTGTGGGCACTCCCTTCTTGATCTTGAGTCTGAGCTTACCCATTTGCGCGAAGAAGGTGAGGAACTTCTTCAGCGTCACCTTCTTGAGCTGTACAGAGAGTCGCTGTTCACGCTTCACCACACGGCGGCGTGAAGTCTTTGTCGTTGGATGCCCCTTGATGTGTTCGACGACCAACTTGAGCACGACCTTCGTGGAGTGTAGCTCAAGTTGCAGATTGTGGCGTGTCTTTTTGCTATCTGTAACAGACGCTGTGCGTATGCTTACAGGACGCTTTTGCCCTTTCGTCATCAGCCACCCTGAGAGCGTGATCTCGTGCTTCTTATTCATCCTCAGTGTCAGCTCCAGCGCGACCTTCCCTGCGGCTGTATTGATCTTGAAGTCTCGATGGAACGGTTCCTTCATACTCACGACAAACACAGAACGTCGCTTGCTTTTGCTCTGTGTGTTGCCTTGGGAGTAAGAGACAGCTGTATCGACTTTGATACGCAAGCGAGTCGGTGGTGTTTTGGTCAGTGATGAAAGGTGCTTCTGGATCTTGTGTGCGACGACGGTCCCTTTTGTTTTGTTCGCTAAGGACGCGAACATACGGATGGCATGGCTGGTTTGTCCATGACGCGCGCTCTTTTTCGCCTTCATATAGCGATATCCGAGGCTCTTTTGCAGACGTGTTTGTAAAGGCACAGGTCCCGCCCCCACAAAACTCCCGGCAAGGACAGTGGCGAGCAGATAAGAAAGACTGGCAGTGTGCATGATCGTTGTTCCTTTTTCCATGAAGAGCTGCCGCTTGTCGGTATTGTGCAATGACCAGCGGCGAGAGTAAAGTGCTATGTCGACGACAGAATGCACTCTACACACGCACACCGCGCTTGTGTCACAGTTGTGTCATGGGAAAGTCAAAAGTGAGGGAAAAGACATGGTGGTTGGGGAAAAGACACGGTGGTTGGGATGGGGAGGGGTTATCGGAGGCGACGCCAGAAGAGTGGGAGCGCGACGAGGATAAAGAAGAACGCGAAGGGAAGGGGTTGGTCTTCACCATCGGACATCGAGCACAACCAACCACCTCTGGGTGGGATCGTGCCTGTACCGATCGAATCTTCCGTTGTCGAGATCACCTTCTTTTGTCCGACGGAGTAATCCACAAAGCGTTTGTTTCCGTTCTCGTCTGTGACGCGGATACGGACAGTGTCGCTTTTTTGTTTGTCGAGCATCACATAACGATCGTTGAGTGCGCGCCATTGACCTTTGGAGTAGACCTCGTAGGTGAGCTTCTCTTTTACGGACACAGCGTCAGCAGCGTCGATACGGATCGCGTGTTTGTTTTGCGCGATGCGGACCGTGGGTGCGACGGGGTCAAAGGTGAATGTCACAGAAGCGGGCACCTCTTCGAGTGTTGTGTAGTCGCCTTTGATACGAGCACGAAGCCAGACGGTGTGTTGTCCGAGCATGTTCAGCTTGGGATCGCGCACACGGAGGCGCCCATTGGGTGCGGTGTGATAGTTCGACCACGCGCCGAAGTCGACGTAGTATTGGTATTCAAGTTTTTGTCCGGCGAGCATCTCGGGGACGTCGAGGAAGACTTCGCCAGTGGGGAGCATTTTGCCCTTGACTTGTTTGACGAGTCCGGGGTTTTGCGCGACACGTGCGACGGTCATGGGACGTGGGAGTTGTGGCTGACTGCCGTTGCTCATGGTCATCTTGAGGCTCAACCAGTCACGTGCGACACCGTCACGCTCGATACCATTGATACGGACAGTGATGGGTACACCGAGCGCTTTGGTCAGTTGATCGGACAGATCGACGTCGAAGCTGATCTTCTTGTTTCCGAGCGTGCTCGTGAGCAAGGAGACCAACGTCGGCAAGAGCTGATTGACGTCTGTTGTGTTGACGAGATTGGCTTGCTCGATACGTGCGTTGCGAAGCACAAGTGTATCCGTGTCGATCACGACTTCGAGCTTGTTTCCAGGTGTGGGGGCGAGGGTCATTCCCAGGCGGAGGTCAACAAGGAGTTTGAAGATCCGCACAAAGCGATCGTGCATCATCACGTAGAAGGACAACCCAAAGTCCGTCAGTTGGAGCTGAATGGTCGAGTCGGTTTTGCCGTTGACGACTTTTCCTGTCCCGAACTCGATACGAGGTGCTTGTGTGGGTTGCATTTGCAACATCACAGCGGCCTCTTCGGGGACGAGTTGGGTGAGTTTTGGTGCGAGCAGCGCGAGGACGCCGGCGTTGAGTTTAAAGCCACCGCCACTCATCGAGTTGACATCGGAAGATTTGAGTCCGATACACAGCAAGCCAGTGTGGTAGACAGCCCACATCGCTTGGTTGGAAGCTGCACGAGACAACGACGCGCCAAGGTGGAAGGAGCCGGTCAGAGAGGGTTCCGGTCCAGGCTGTTCATTGGGGACAGGTCGGGCAGGGACACAGCGAGAGGCCGGATTGGACTCAAAGCCTGCGTCCATTCCGAGGTTGAGACCACCACGAACGACACCGATCTTGTTGCTGGGTTGCATGAGCATCCCAAGGGGCTTGGCTTTATCGAGACCGGGGAGTCCAAATCCACCGAGGATTGGAGCGAGTGGAAGCTCCATCTGGACTTTCGCCACACCGAGCAGGTCGTAGTTTTTCAGTTGGTCGGTGATCACACCACCGAGGGCACGGAAGATGAGGGGTTGGATCGCCTTGGTCGCGTTGACCAGACCGGTGATCGTCTTGACAATCCCCGTACAGAATGAGCTACCGAGCTTGACCTTGACGTCGTAGTTGACGACGGGGACACGCATGATATGGATCTCGACAGCGTTACATTTGTTGACGAGCATCTCAAAGCGCGTGTTTGTGCCGAATGTGACGCCATTTGGCGCAACCTTCAGGCCGATCTTTCCGGTGTTGGGATCGGAGACAAAGTTGAGCTTGATTTTCCCTGCGAGGTTGGTCAATCGCAGACGCACATCTTGGAGGGACATCGTCGCGCCCCCACATGCGGTCCCTTTGGCGATCGTCGCGTTGAAGTTTTGCTTCACACACACGCCGATATCAGGGTTTTTACTGCGGACCTGAATTTCGGGGATATTGAACTCGACGTTGACGCTGTTGTCGGTCTCATCGAGTTTGATTTGGAGGGAGTTTTGTTGGATCGTCCCACAGACGTTGTTGCCTTTGAGACCGGCATAAAACCACGTGCTGTTGGGGGTGCTTCCTGAGCAGTACGCGTTGAGCGGGAGCTTAAAGCGCGTGTTGCAGTTACTGGCGTTGGGTTTGACGTAATTGCCACCAGACTGGGGTCCATTGCCCTGGATGATATCTGCGATCGAGACGCCAGCGCCTGAACAGGCCAACTTCTGGCCACTTTTTGCGAGTGATGCCTCAATGATTGGTTTGAGGTTTTTGGTGATAAAATCGAATCCTGGTTGTGTGATGCGAGCTTTTACGCCGTTGTTAAGCAGCTTTCCTTTGAATTGGTAGTTTGGATTGCCTCCACAAGAGGACGCACACCCTGAACAATTCAGGCCACTACTCGAACAGCTGGCAAAAAACACCATCAAAAACAACAGGCCAAACCGCAGATTTGCCCTTCTCATCATGCAATATCTCCCACAGCTCGTGATGGAGTCGCTCCACCACTTGATGTCAAAACAAAAGTAAACATATCTTTTCACCCGACACAGCGGGACAGCCAAACATCAAGAATAAACACCAAAAAGTAAGTAGTTTGGAAGTGTTAGCTTAGCACGAACGTTTGACAAGTGTCAACGAGATGCACTTGTATCTTTTTCATCTGGCGCCCTTGTCTCCCAATACAATAGGATGATTCGCGAGAGAAAACTCGAACGTGTTTCAGAAAAGACCCCTCCCCCTTACAACTTGTCACACAAATCTTCCGAAAGAAGTTCAGCTTGGTCTCGCACCACAAAGACCATCGCGGCATGTATGACCAAATGGACAATCCGCCGTCGTTGTACATCTCCAGCCACAAAAGCCATAACCACCACCATTTTGACGGGACAAGCACGTCGCGTTTGGATGGACTTTCTTGCAATCACTGTCATCCTGACACTCTGGGACACAAAGTCCATCAAATCCGGCCGCAGTAAGAACACAAATATTAGGGGGTTTACAACGGAGATTCTTGGAGCGCAGACAAGGCTGACCAAACTCAACCGTCGCGGAGGTATCGTAAGGGATACATGCATCTCCGACCACGTTGGGGAATGAGTTACACTGGAAGTAGGGGGTCTTTTGATACACACATTGTAATCCAGACTTGCAACCTGTTTGTAAACAGATCTGCAGCGAACCAGCTTGTCCGTAACAAGTAAAGGGAGGGTTTGCGTTTTGTGGACAGTCTTGGTTCCCCGAACAAGTCCGCATACAGACACGTTGTCCAAGATCGCCAAAGTTGATACAGCGATCAGGGATCCCACAGAGCAAAGTAGACGAGCAGGTTTCTCCAGTGTAAGCGCGTGTTCCCTTTGTACAACGAGACACTTGGTCACAGACAAAACCGAGCTTGTGATCACAGATCACAGGTGGTGCAAGCGCTTTGCCACACTGCCCACCTGCCGATCCAACAATCGCCTTCACGCACTTTCCTTTTTCACAATAAGAAGCCCCCGCAGGAGAGACCTTACAGTAAACACTCTGTTCGTGATTGCAACTCTCGCCGACTTCGACCTCTTTCACACATACTTGGAAGATGTCATTCCCCTCCCACTTGTCGATCCGGCAGATCGTCCGCCCATCTTTGTTGGCGCCACAGATCGCAGGGTTCGATGTGCAATCTTGCAGACAGATAGAGGTCTCCTTGCTCAAACGCACACAGCGCAAACCTGAGGCACACTTTTCAGCAGGTGCCGCATCTGCGTGCCAATCACAAGGTAAGTGGAGCTGACGACTTCCTGTTGATTCCTCCGGTGGTTCTTCCTTGGCGACTTCCTGGATCGGTTCTTTTTCAGGTCCAGCATCTATCCCCTGACGCTCTTCTTTGACCGACTCTTTGGTCGGCTCCGGGGCTGCCTCTTTGGCCGCCTCTTTGCCAGCGTCGACAATAGACCACTCTTGCTTCCCACCACAAAACCCATCTTCACTACAGGTGTGTTGGAACAAACAATCAGCGTCTTCTTTACAGGGACGCCCTTCCAGACTCACGTCCTGAATACACGCAGGGACCACATACACCAACAAACCACCCATCAAGATGAGCTTCCACAACACGATGACTCTACGCCACTGATGAATATCCTTCACAGAAAGTACTCCATCCTACCGATGATTGGACACAGGCGTGCTCCTTCTTGGCGAGCAACCAACAGAGACACACCTGATAAGACAATGCCTTTATCACCAACAGGATACAACATGAGACGGGGCTTGTCACGAGATCGATCGAGGGAGTGTTCTTTGTTTTCTAGGGAGTGACGCTCACGCGCAGTGGAGGAGCCCAAAATTTGCGTGTGTCTGTGTAGTAGAGGTAGGCGACAGAGGAGGAGCTGTTGTAATTCCCAGTCACACGAGCGACAAGATCGAGGTGGAACGTCTTGCGTTCACCGGGCTGCAAGCCACGTAGGTATAAGATGATCTCACGTGGTTTCAGCTCGTAGAAGGCGACTTTTTTTGTCTTCTTCAACGCTTTGAGTTGCCAGGGCTGGATCCGTAGCGCACCGGGATACGCGATCCGGACGAGCGTTGATGGTACACTCTCCTTCGTCCTGTTGGTGACCTTGGCGGTCAAACGCACGACCTCTCCGAGCTTGAGTTGGCTCTTATCGAGCGCAGTATCAATGGATACAGCGGCTTTCTCGTGATTATCAGGCTGAAAGGTCGTGTACTCCACACCAAAGCTAAAGGGAACGGAGGTGTGTGATGTCAGCTTCATCGCGATCTCATTCTTACCAGGTTGCAGATGGCGCTCAATCTTCCGAAAAGAGAGACGATTACGACCATTTGCCGAGAACACACGCGCCTTGACCCGCTTGCCGTTGACCCACAACACGACCTTTCCGCCCTCAGGGGCACGTTTGTGTGTCTCTTCAAACTCGACCATCGCTTGCAACGCCAAGATCGTCGCCTGTGTTGAGCCAAAGCCCCCATACGGTCTACGTTGACGACGAAGCCAACGTAGCGCACGTTTGATCCGCGTCCGGCTCCGACCACCGCGGATCAGCGCCCTCGTCGCGAGCGCAGTCGTCTCCACGTGGAGGTTGCGTCCATACGAGTTGGTAATCGATGTCTTGCGACCATGAAAGTGACCATCAGACCGCTGCTTTCTCTCAAGGGAACGCAGCAATTGCTTCGCGACACGATCACGGCTGCCCCGCACCTTCAAGATCGCGTTGGCGACCAACGACATAAAGTAAGGATCTTTCGTCCCAAGAGCCGCGTCTTCAAGCCCGCGGATCTCCTGATTGACATCCTTTTGCCCCGCTTCGGCGAGCGCGTGTGTGATATACGCGTCCACAAGTTGCTTGCTCACAGAGCCAAATGAACGACGCTTTGTGCTACGTAGATACCCACCTTTTCCATCTCTCTTTGCGTGCAACCAACGGACATTTCGATCGATCATTGCTTGACTGACGCCAGGGAACACCTTCTTCATCTCGACAAATTGCATGATCCCATACGCCGTAAGAGGCTCGTGAGCCGGTGGTGAACCATACCAATCAAAGCCGCCACCGGGCACTTCGTAGCCAATGAGTCGTTGGTAGCCACGTTTGAGGTATTGGTACGTCCGTTTCATCAAAGCAGGTCGCTTCACCCCTCTCGCCCGCAGATAACGCATCACGAGGATGTTGGGATAATTGCTCGAAGAGGTCTGTTCAAAACAACCATGAGGCGAACGAATCATCGAACCGATCGCGCGCTGAAAGGACGCAAGAGGGTTGACATACAGGTCGATGCGGGCTTTGGGCGCGGCCCCCTTCAGATCGTTGGGCAACATGAAGTGCCAGCGATGCGTCTTGCCAGCCGGGAGCTGTCCAGCCTCTGCGATCATCGCAGGATAGCCACGAGGACGAATGGAGATCGTCCGCTCTACCTGATCCGAGAAGCCCTCACTCTCACTTGAAAATTGAACAAAGCCCTTCCCTCTCTTGGCCGTCACACGGAAGGGATAAAAATACGTCCTCGCTTCTCCCGCGGGTAACGAGATCGCCTCAGGGAGTGGATCTTCCATCAACCGGAAGACCTTTTTGTCGAAGCTCGTCTTGATCGTAAGTGAGAGCGCCTTCTTAGTGTCGTTGCGCAACGTCAAAGGCAACACCATCGCGTCATCAGTAGAGACCTCGACGGGCAATTTCGCCGCCATAAAGTATGGTCTGGTCGAACGAATGACCTTTTCAGCCACACCGAGCGCCTCTTGACCAATCCCCGCAATTCTCACACGAAAGGAAGTCACTTTGTCGTTGAGTCCAAAGGAGATCTTGACCTCGCCCCACTCGTCCGTCACGAGCATAGGGTTCCAATACAAGGTCTCTCGGAAGTCCTTGCGCACTTGCTTGCCACCCTGTGCTTCTTTTTTGTAGAAGTGCGTTGGAAACACACGAACATAGTCGAGCTGACTCCACGGACCAGATGATGTAGAGCGCGTCCTATGGCGACGTCTCCACCGGCGCGACGTCTGACGAGTTCTGAAGTCAATAGGGACCGTAACCATAAGGCTCCCACTTTTGGGCCTGGGAAAACGCAGACGCTGGAGACGACGTAAGATCCCTCTCGCGACGTAGTTGTCGAGCTGATTTTGCTGAATGTTTGCTCTCGCGACGCGCCCTCTTTGATTGATCAACAGACGCACTTTGATGCGACCACGTAGAGAAGGATTGCGCCTCAATCCCCGCTTGTATATGTATGAAAATTGCCGCCTCTTTCGACGCAGCACCATCGTCACAAACCGCGTCGCTCGGCGACGATTCGGACCTTGCACTCGAATCTTCCCAAGGCGCACAGAGGGCCGCGTATACCGTCGATAATAGTGACCATATCCCTTCCCATAACCGATGTACGCACCACCACTGAGACTCAATCCACCAACGCCTCCCCCCTTTGCACCCAAGAGTCCTCTCGGTTTAACTTGCGCACGCAAGACATCGCCGACAGCCTCTTTGTCATCGGCCTTTGGGGCTCTTCTCGTTGGTTTAGGTGACTCTTTTCGTACGATCGATTTTGTTCGGACCTTTGCCTTCTCCTCTGTATGTCGGGCAGCCAGAGGTTGTTTCTGCGCAACACGGGTGGCACGTTCGAGGCGCTTGGTCGGTGCAGACAAGCTCTGTGGACTCACAACACGGATCGCACGACGACGACGAGGTTTGCGCTTTCGAAGTCTTCGACGTCTCTTGGAACGATATCGTCTCCGATTACTGCGACTGGCGGTACGTCTGCCTCTAAAACGCTTCACACTTTTGCTGTGCCCTCTCAAATTCATCCCACCGCGGCCATACACACGCCTCCTGTACAAACGGGTGCCCAATCCTCCCTTGGCACCGCCGCCGCCACGTCCAAAGCCTCTGGAGCCGAGGGATGAGCCACTCCCTCCCCCTCTAAGAACACCAAGCAGACCATATCCCCGTGTTCTTCTGTACATGCGATACTTTTGCTTGCGCTGAGCGTCGGTCAAGACACGATCAGGCCAGCGACGCCAGGAACGTCGATAGATACGTTTGCTCCTTTGGGCGACTTGTTTGATCTGCGACGTTCGCTGTTTGTTCGACGCGAGGATCGTCTTCTTAGTGCTCTCTTCCAATTGTTTCCAGGTGAAGCCACGCCAGCCATGTGTCCCCATCACGAGATCAAGAGCCCTCGGTGCTTTGGGCTTTTTGGGATCGAAGTAGAAGTTAGGTTTGTGGATCTCTCCGACAAGTTGCGTCGTCAGATATCGCTGCGCGAGAAAGCGCGGTTCGTGACTATCGGCGAAGCTCAGCACTGTATCATCCACAACGGACATACCGAGCCGTACACCTTTGAGGGGTTTACCTGCGGGAGTCAGGGCTTTCACTTTCAAACGAACGGTCTGTCGCGGCTGGTATGTGGCTTGACTTGTCTCGATCTTAAAGCGCAAACCTTTCCCTGCATGTCGGAAGATCAGGCGCTCAGCCAGCGGTGCACCAGAGGTCGTTGAGACAGTCAATCGCACGATCCCGCGCCATTGATGTGCGAGGGGCAGGACGAGTTTTTGGACACCTTTGCGAAGAGAGATGGATTTTGAACCGACGATCTCTTCGTACTGTATCGCCGTTACAAGTGCATGTTGGGGCTTTGTCGCCGTGAGCAACACATGGAGGGCGTTGCGTTTTGCACGAAAATCATCGAGGACACGGAGCTGAATACCCTCTTTTTTGGCTGCAGGTAGAGGATATGTTCCTTCGCTGCCTAGTGGCTTTGTGATCTTTAGAGAGACCTTCTCATCGGCCTTAGGAGTATATACAAAGCGCCCCATCCCATCGTGAAAGGAGCGAACGTTCGCGAGGATCTTGCCCTTGTCGCTTTGCAAGACACCTTCGATATCCATGGGTTTGTTGTTGGAGAGGCGTCGGACCGCAAAGTACACACGTGAAGGATGACCGAGCAATGTATGCCCGCCTTCAGGAAAGAAGCCGACGTTGTACTTCTTTTCGACGAGAGGGATCGGACGAGATATCGTCTCCGTGATGCCGTTATAGCCGACACGTACAGTCAGTGAACCATCTCGTGTCTTGAGCGCATCAGGTAACTTGAAAGACAACAGCGCCTTGCCCTTCTTGTCCGTTTTGCCTCCCCACGTACGGATGACCTTCCCGTCGAGCCGCGCGTAGAGCTGAATCGCCTGCGAGCGCAGAGGCTGTCCTGTCGCAGCACGAAGCGACAACGTCGCCTCGACAGTGTCACCTGCGCCGTAGGCTTCGCGGATAAATTCGAGCTTCTTTTTGATACGTGGTGGTTGGTAGGAGTGTACGAAGATCTTGTGTTTGGCCGTTTGTTTGCTGACTTCGAAGTGAACGTGGAGGGTGTACTCCCCTCCCTTCGCGTGCTTGGAGAGTGTAAAGGCTGTGTGACCATGTCCATGATCTGCCTGCACCAGTCTTCGCTTCGCGACTGCACCGCGGGGGTCTTTGAGCGTAAAGCGCACGAGATCTTTGTAGCTCGCGAGGCGATTACGTCGAAGCTTGATCTCCGCAGCACGAACCCAGATCGTCTCACCGGGCTTGTACATCGGCTTGTCACTCTGAAGAACGATGCGTGTTTGGCGACCTTCGCCGATGTAAGAGGCGTACTTTTGCAAGAAGGCCTTACTCGACGCGCTAGATGCAATGGTCTTTGCGTTGGGCGTGCTTGTGTCTTTGGCTGGTGGCAGCGCAAAATACGTTGGAAGCGAGCGTTTGAGATCTTTGAGCGCATACGACCACGCTTTTGGGAGCGCCTTCCCTGCTTTGTAAATGATCGGCGCAAAGCGCGGCATTGGAGGGGTCTTCCAACCCCACCCAAGCTCCACTCCCTTCGAAGGGTCACACGTCTGCCCCTTGCACCCGACTCCCAATCCCAAGCTCGCGCCCAACAAAAGGGCGCATAAAAACCGGACTCTCACTCCACCATTCACCATCTTCTTTCGTCTCCTTGTTGACGTAAAACGGCACGCATCTGTTCTGTGTATGATTTGGTCAACACAATACACCAGAAGTTCAGATAATTTTTGTGTTGTAAAGAGAATTGGGGGATGATATCGAAGGAGAAGACGTTGTGGAGGGTGGGGAAAGAAAAAAGAAGAATGGCCTCAAGGGGGGTTGGGGAGGTGACAGTAACCTTCTGTTGCACTACACGAAAGACCAACGGGACAGGACTCACCTTTGTTGCACCGCGCGACACAGATCCCCCCTCTTGTTCGCGAGGAGCAAGAGGGAGCGGCGAAACCAGTCTTCTCACACTCTGTAGAGGTCCGACACTCAAGCAGACAAACTGCTGATTTGTCGCCTGTGAGGATCTTTTGGCAAATATAAGGAGGCGCACACACGTTCCCGATCCCACATGTCTGGCCGAGAAAACGCGTCCCATCGGGGAAAGGTACGCAGATCGAACCGCCAGTATTCAGGCCCGAACAACGAAAGAGAGGGTCCGTCTTGTATACACAATCACTTGAGATCACACAGTTGGACTGTAAACAAACCCCACTCGTCGCGTTCCCCTGCTTAAAGCAAGTAAAAGTTGTCCCTGGACGGTGTTGACAGTCAGTCTCCGAGGTACACGCACGCAAGCAAACCTTTTGATTTGAGTCCGTGAAGTTGACGCATCGATTGGGTGGAGAACACAGGTCCGTATCTGAACAGCTCTCTCCTTCAAAGGCTTGTTTTCCTTTGACACACCGCGCGAGATGGTTGCAGGTAAGCCCCTGTGAGATATCGCACTCAACAGGCGGGCTGAGGTTCTCTCCACAGTTTTCGTTGATTTGGCGCGCGAGCTTCGCGGCGACACATTTCCCTTTTTGGCAGACGAGATGATCGAAGGGGCTCTTCTTGCAAAAGAGGCTACTTTCGAGACCACATGACTCTCCAGAGGAGACCTCTTTGGTACACACAGAGACGGTCTCATCTCCATTCCAGGCGACGTGTGTGCAAGCATTTCGTCCATCGTTGTTGTCGTTGCAGAGACTCGCGTCTGACGAACAATCTTGCAAACACACAGCGATCGTCGCATCGATCCGGATACAACGAAGCCCACGGGCACACTTTTCGGCCAACTTCGCATCAGACGCCCAATTACATGGTAAATGAAGCCCCCGCTTGCCCACAGGAGGCTCATCGACTGGAGGTTGTTCGATAACCTTCTCAGGGACAGGTTCCGCCTTTGCCGGCTCATCAGGCGCCTCAGGCTCTTTTGAAGGCTCTTTTGAAGGTTCACCTGCATCTTTGATGATTCCTTCTATCGGTCCACCACAAAACCCATCTTCGCTACAGGTGTGTTGGAACAGACAATCAGCATCTTCCTTACAGGGGCGGCCTTTCAGGCTCACATCCTGGATGCAGGAGATCATCCCCCACCCGACGATGAAGAGGAGTCCCAACCTGCAGAAGTAGCGAAAAAAAGTATGATGCGTAAAGGGATATAGCGTTGACAAGCTCGGTTCCTTTTTTTCGGCAAAAGAAGTCACGATCTGCTCCCGTGTAAGCGAAGACCTCGCAAAAAAGAGACGAAGAACTGGCGCAAGACAGTGTGCTTTTCCTGTCGTTCTGCCGCACCAATCCGCACGCTGATCACATACCTTGTCGTCGGTTTTCTTGCAAGGATCAAGACTTCCTCCCATGCATGGGGAGCGGGCTGTGTGATGGGGAACGCCATCCAGACAGCAGCATCCGCGCGAAGGTAACGACTGCGCTTAGGGTGTAAGATGCGAATGGTTGGCTTTTTTGCAACCTTTCGACTCATCGCATACGACTCCGCGTATCGCTTGAGCCAAGGGCCAGAGAGCGCCCCTTCCGGGAGATCTGTCGGGAGTCGGTCTTTTCTCACGAGCACGGAGATCGATGTCTCGGCCACAGCGAGCTGCGCCTCAAACATAGTATTGCCCATCACTCGATCTTTGGGGATACGGAGTTTCCGAAAGGAGGAGCGAGGAGGTACACAGAAGCGCATCCCCGTGCGGTGATCGTAAACGCGCAGACAATCCCCTGTTTGTTGCGTCATCGTATAGGATGTGCGCACCTTGCGGACCTGCGCCTTCTTTGTCACGCACCCCCCCAACAACAAGAGACCGACGAGCAAACATCCCAAACCAAAAGCCGTTTGACCCAAGATCGCGGGAGTGAATCTACGAAAAACAAGATGATTGAACATGACACCTGCGCACAAAAACATTTGAAATAAAAACAGTTCGTGTAGATATTGACATCATACAGCGCGTTGCCCTACAAAAACAGTAACGGTCCCTATTTAGAGACACCTGAAGGCGATCTTTGCGCATGAATTTGTGGTATCATACAGACTTGACGACATGAAAACAAAAAGAACACGTCCGACACAACAACAATCCACAACAGGAGGACGGTCCACCATGAACAAATGGTTTCATACATTGTTCCAATCGGAGTCGATGGAGTTGGGTCTCGACGTACAATTGACACGTCGGGACACTGTTTTGTACCGAGAGCAGTTTGATTCAGCGATGGGCTACTTACGGATTGGTCGCGCAGACTCCAACGCGATCTGCCTTGAGACCCCTTCTTTGCCCATGCAACATTTCACACTTGTCGAGTTTTGCGAGAAAGAACCTTGGGTTCAATTTACGTCGACGATGAGCGGCACGTTGCGCACAACAGACGATTTGGTGACGCTCGAAGAGCTCAAACATACACCGCTCGTCCACCCAACGCTCCACGGCTACCGCATTCACCTACGAGCTCATACAACGTTGTTGTTGCATCTCGATCAGCTGACATTCCGCTTTCGTCGCTCCTACGAGCACAATCAACATCCTCCTTTTGGTCGGTTTCCTCCGATCCAGTGGCTCACATCCCCCCCACGCAACTGTCTCCCCACCTGATCACCACATCCACCTTTGCCCACTCACATTCGCTTACCATATCCATCAAAAAAAGACTCTTTATGCTCTCTGATACAGCTCGATATGAGAGGTTTTCAACGCTCCTCTCTCGTATCAGCGCGACACCTATTTTGATAAAAAAAGTCGACATCTCCTTGCAAGCGTCTGTAGGTGTACCCAAGCTATGCCCAAGCGATCTGTACCGGATTGTGTGCGAAAGACAAAAGACACAAAGGTTGGGAGAACGTCACGACGACTTCGTGGGGTCAATCTGTCGTAAAACCTGCGGATTTTGGGACAACTGAGAAATCTTGATAAACATCTTTTCATCTCAAGGCATCCGGGGTATATTGTATCGCTTTTTGAGCAGAGGAGGCCTTACGGCTCGGTAAAACATAGGGATAAAGGCCCCTCCCAAGAAGTGGAGGATGACCATTCGTTATCGCGAAAAGGAAGGTAATTGGATGCAACAACAGAATGAACTTGGAACCGAAACCCACACAGATAACGGTTCGCTCCAACAGGTAAATGTAGAAGAGGCGACGATCGGTTTGCCACCAGAACGTCCCCCTATAGATGAAGCAGTACGCACACGTTTTCAGACATTGCTCGACGCTTTGTGTGAAGGCTTGTACGAGCGCGAGCACGCTGTACGTTTGGCGATGTTGAGCGCGATCGCAGGTGAGAGTATTTTCCTCCTCGGACCTCCGGGGATCGGAAAGAGTCTGATCGCGCGCCGTCTCAAGTACGCATTCCGCGAAGGTGACTCATTTGAATACCTGATGAGTCGATTTAGTACACCTGACGAGATCTTTGGCCCCGTCTCGATCAAAAAGCTGAAAGATGATGACAAGTACGAACGCCTGACAGACAGCTACCTGCCTGGCGCCCACATCGTCTTCCTCGACGAGATCTGGAAAGCAGGTCCCGCGATCCAAAACGCCCTTCTCACTGTCCTCAACGAAAAGATCTACCGAAACGGCGATCAAGAGGTGAAGGTCGACATTAAGGGGATCATCTCCGCCTCCAACGAGCTGCCTCCTCCAGGGCAAGGGCTCGGCGCGTTGTGGGACCGTTTCCTCGTACGTATCCCACTGACAGGAATCCGCAACCAACAGCAATTCCTCGATATGATCGTCGACACAGAGAACGTCTACGAAGACAAACTCTCCAACGAAGTCAAGATCTCCGACGAAGAATACGCAGCCTGGGACAAACTGATCGATCAAATCGAAGTCCCCGCTGAAGTGCTCAACACCATCCAGGTCGTGCGCGTCAAATTGGATGAACACAACGAACGCGTCGGACGTGAGCACGCGCTGCGCGTCTATGACCGTCGCTGGAAGAAGGTCATCCGCCTGCTGCGCACAGCGGCCTTCCTCAATGGACGTCAATACGTCGACTTGATGGACTGCTTCTTGCTCGTCCACTGCCTGTGGGACAACATGGAACACCTCGAAGTGATCCAGGACATCGTCAGCGATGTCATCCGCAAGCACGGTTACTCTCTCGCAGTCCAGCTCAACATGCTCAAGCGCGAGATGGACGAGTTTGAAGAGGATCTCACACGCGAGACCCAGACCAAACACATCGTGACCGAAGAGCGCCTCAAGGTTCACAACGAGCAATTCTACCGCCTGCAACCGCAAGGGCGTCCTTTTGACTCCCCCTACATTAAATTAGAAGAGTTTCGCAAACTCACGCAAGGCGAGTGGGCTGTGATCAGCGTCTTCAACGAAGAGATGAAGCTCGGCAGCCGCTTGAAAGCCAAAAAGAGCGACAGAGAGCACTGCCTTGACTTCGAATACAACTCCGCACAATCGACGGTCCGACTGGATACCGAAAACGTCGAGCGTGAAGAGATCATCGAGCGCAAGCCCCACCCACTGTTGGTCAAACACTGGGACGAAAAAGTCCGCCGACTGCGCGTGTACATCGAAGGACAGTTGAAGATGATCCAGGAGGACTCTCCCGGACCGCTCGCGCACCTCGACAGCAACTTGTTTGTCGAATCAGAGCGCAGCCACATCGTCCGCGCCAACATCGAAGACGTCGCGAAAGCCCTGACCAACCTCAAAATACGTTTGGAGAAAGCCCACCATGCCTACACCAGCATTGACTGAGTGGGACGAGGATTTCGAGCGATTTGTCGAATTTGGCACGCTCCTCGATCGAAAAACGCGTCGATACCTTGTCAGATACTTGCTTCATAAGCTGGGCGAGGCACATCCTCCACATCCCATCGAGCTGGATACATACCAGCGGTATTTTACCCGCGCGCTTGATCGGATCTTTGGTGGCAAACTGCTTGAGATGCTCAAGAGACAAAAACTCCTGGGCAAACAAATCTCCAAGGAATATCTCAAGTGGATGCGACAGATCCACATCAAGATGCAAGAAGACGATCCATTTGGTCCCGAAAAACGACGGATTGAACAGTGGGCTTCAACCCCACAAGATCAATTCATCGACCGATGGGCCACGCTCCAGGACTACCTCTCGACCAAGTACACAAAGCAGGACTTGGACGTCACGTTCTACCAGGAAAAGCTCGACAAACTCGTCAGAAATCGGCCACTCGCGATGCTCTCCAAAGAAGAGCAGCAAGAGCTGGAGTTGGTCTTCACAGACTTGCTCTCGCAGTGGGATGCCATCGTGCAAGCACGCTCACTTGAGCACGAGATGCAAAACTTCGAGGAGCAGCTCGACGACTTCCAAAGTGAGCTTGAAGGTCGCATCGATGAGCACCAAGAGTTGACCAGCTTGCTCGGTCCATTCGCCGAGTATATTGGCCGCTCATGGGATATGTCCCGTAAGCTGTGGGAGCGCACGAGTTTTAACGTACTCGAAAAGTACAAAGAGCTGCTCAAAGACGAAGACTCCGTTCGTATTCTTGCCGATCTTCTCGGTCAGATGAGAGAGGCGGAGATCGAGCTTGAGGAAGAGAGCTTCGAGAAGGTGATCGTCAACAAAAAGTGGATCGACGATCCGATGATCCGCGAAGAGATCGACGGGATCGAAGAGAGCAACAACCTCAACGCCCTGCTCTCCAGCGAAGCCAGTCTGCTCGGCGATCCACTGACAGAGACGGTCTTTTTGCGCAAGTTCTCCGAGCAGCGTTTGATGACCTTTAAGTACCAGTCCAGACGCCTTGTGACGAGCAAAGAGCACGAGCTGGAGACGTACCAAAAGGTCAAACAAAAGGAGAAGGGCCCCTTCATCATCTGCGTCGATACGAGTGACTCGATGAGAGGACTCCCCGAACACATCGCGAAGGTGCTCTGCTTTGCGATCTTGAAGATGGCCGCGGAAGATGACAGGAGAGCGTTCCTGATCAACTTCTCGACGCAAGTGGAGACGATTGATCTGTATGATCTTTCTCGATCACTCGACGCGATCGCCAACTTCTTGCAGATGTCCTTTCACGCCGGTACGAGTATCTCCATGGCGCTCTACGAGGTCCTTCGCCAGTTGGACACAGAGAGCTATAAAGATGCTGATGTGCTTGTCATTTCGGACTTTATCATGTATCGTGTCGAGCAAGATATTGTCGAACGGATGAGACATCATCAGATCAACCAGGGTACGCAATTTCACTGTTTGACTCTTTCCTCTACACCTGTCGAGCAATTCATGGGATTGTTTGACTCCAACTGGATCTACGATCCGGAGCAAAAAGGTGTGATCAGAGAGCTGAGCAACGACATGCGGACCATCCGGGGTCGAGAAGTTTATTGATCCATGTCAAGCTTGTCCTACGGGCAGCGCTCCACCCAAAGAATCCCCCTCCGAGACCGAGACAGCGGCCTCAAAAGAGAACGCTCACGCCCAAAACCACAAGCCAAATGAATCGATTGGAATATTGACTCCCATACACTGAATTGATACCTTCGACACGAATTTTGGTAACCGACAACCAACTCGCTCCATGATGCTACCACCCAACGTCGTCAACCACACCCTGGAGCGCAGAAAACCCGAACGTACAGAAAAGGACCGATCAAAAATGAAAGGTTTGACACGATTTGCGACGTCTTCGGTAGGCGCGAAAGTCATGATGGCCATCTCGGGCATTCTTGTCCTGGGATTTCTTGTCGTGCATATGGCTGGTAACTTGCAGATGCACATCAGTGCAGACGCAATGAACACCTATGCATACAATCTCAAGCACAAACTGCTCCCCCTCGTATGGGCGACACGTATTGGTTTGCTTGGACTCATCGGAGTCCACATTTGGGCGGCCTACCGCGTCACCACGCTCAATCTCGACGCACGTCCTGTGGGATACTCCAGCCCAAAGTACAACGCTTCAACCTACGCATCCCGCACGATGCGCTGGAGCGGTGTCATCCTCTTCGCCTTTATCGTCTACCACATCTTGCACTTCACTGCAGGTGTCACAAACCCCGAACACTTCGCGATGCACACGCCTGACAAAATGCACGACGTCTACCGTATGGTCGTGCTCGGCTTCCAGCAGCCATTTGTCGCGCTCTTTTACATCATCGCGCAAGTCCTCCTCGCCATGCATTTGAGCCATGGAATCTCCAGTTTCTTCCAGACAATGGGATGGAACAATACCTCTTATCAAAACCTGATTAAGCGTGTGGGGCCTGCGATTAGTGTCGTCTTGTGCCTTGGCTTCATTTCGGTGCCCCTTGGCGTGCTCCTCGGAATCATCAAGTAGAGGAAAGAACCACAATGAAACTCGATGCAAAGATCCCTTCCGGTCCAATCTCCGAAAAATGGGACAACCATAGATTCAACCTCAAACTCGTCAACCCTACTCGTAAGCGCGGGTTCAAGGTGTTGGTCGTTGGTACAGGACTCGCTGGCGCGAGCGCCGCTGCGACCATGGCCGAGCTCGGTTATCAAGTCGAATCGTTTTGCTTCCAGGACAGCGCACGTCGCGCACACAGTATCGCCGCACAGGGTGGTATCAACGCGGCAAAGAACTACCAAAACGACGGTGACTCCGTCCACCGTTTGTTCTACGATACGGTCAAAGGTGGTGACTTCCGCTCCCGTGAAGCCAACGTCCACAGACTGTCACAAGTCAGTACAGAGATCATCGACCAATGTGTCGCACAGGGTGTTCCCTTCGCACGTGAATACGGTGGTCTCCTCGCCAACCGCTCCTTTGGTGGTGCGCAAGTCTCCCGTACGTTCTACGCACGTGGTCAAACTGGACAACAACTGCTCCTCGGCGCGTACCAAGCGCTCTCACGTCAGGTCGCCAAGGGCAACGTCAAGGTCCATACACGTACGGAGATGCTCGATCTCGTCGTGATCGACGGGCGCGCACGTGGTATCATCACGCGTAACCTCGCGACAGGTGAGATCAAACGCTGGATCGGCGACGCCGTCGTCCTCGCGACAGGTGGATACGGAAACGTCTACTTCCTCTCCACCAACGCGATGAACTGTAACGTCACAGCCACTTGGCGTGCGTACAAGCGTGGCGCGTACTTTGCCAACCCATGCTTTGTCCAGATCCACCCCACCTGTATCCCCGTCGCTGGTGAATTGCAGTCCAAGCTCACGCTGATGTCTGAGTCCCTGCGAAACGACGGACGCATCTGGGTCCCCGAAAAGCTCGGCGACAAACGTCACCCCAACGAGATCCCCGAAGACGAGCGCGATTACTTCCTCGAAAGAAAGTATCCCAGCTTTGGTAACCTCGCCCCCCGTGACATCGCGTCTCGCTCTGCCAAAGAGGTCTGTGATGAAGGTCGTGGTGTTGGACCCACCGGCTACGGTGTGTACCTCGACTTCCGCGACGCGATCGATCGTCTCGGAAAAGACGCGATCAGCCAACGCTACGGTAACCTCTTCCATATGTACCAGAAGATCACCGCCGAAAACCCATACGAACAACCCATGCGTATCTACCCCGCTGTCCACTACACCATGGGCGGACTCTGGGTCGACTACAACCTGATGAGCACCATCCCAGGGATGTTCGCGATCGGTGAAGCCAACTTCTCCGAGCACGGCGCAAACCGCCTCGGCGCGTCTGCGCTGATGCAAGGTCTCGCGGATGGATACTTCATCCTCCCCATGACCATCGGTGGTTACCTCGACAGCGCAAACCTCACTGAAGCAACCACAGAACACGAAGAGTTCAACGCGGTCGAGCAAAGCGTCAAAGACAAGCTCGAAAAATTGCTCAGTATCCAAGGAAAGCGCACTGTCGACTCCTTCCACAAACAACTCGGTAAAATCCTCTGGGATTACTGTGGTATCTCCCGCTCCGGAGAAGGTCTCAAGAGCGCGATCAACCAAATCCAAGAGCTCCGCGCTGAGTTCTGGGACAACGTCATCGTCACAGGACGTGCTGACTCGTACAACGAAGAACTCGCCAAAGCAGGCCGCGTCGCGGACTACCTCGAATTTGGTGAGCTCCTCGCACGTGACGCCCTCACCCGTGACGAGTCTTGTGGTGCGCACTTCCGTATTGAGCACCAAACTCCCGAAGGAGAAGCAACTCGCGATGACGAAAACTTCAGCCACGTTGCTGCATGGGAATACGCTGGCGAAGACAGCGAACCCATCCGCAACAAGGAAGATCTCGTCTACGAAAACATCCAGTTTGCAACCAGGAGTTACAAATGAACCTTACACTTCATGTTTGGAGACAAAACGGCGCACACGACGAAGGCAAACTCGTCAAGTACAAGGTCGAAGACGTCAGTCCAGACGCCTCCTTCCTCGAAATGCTCGATGCGCTCAACGAGAGCCTCGCTGTCAAAGGCGAAGAGCCCGTGGCATTCGATCACGACTGCCGCGAAGGGATCTGTGGTTCTTGCTCCATGGTTATCAATGGCGAACCCCACGGCCCCGAGAGAGGCACCACCGCTTGTCAGCTGCACATGCGCAGCTTCCGCGACGGTGAAAACGTCTACATCGAGCCCTTCCGCGCCGCAGCCTTCCCGATCATCAAAGACCTCGTCGTCGATCGTGGTGCCTTTGACCGCGTGATCCAGGCTGGTGGATACGTCTCCGTCAACACAGGGAACGCACCTGACGCAAACTCCTTGCCCATCTCCAAAGAGGACGCTGACGCATCCTTTATGGCTGCTGAATGTATCGGCTGTGGTGCTTGTGTCGCTGCGTGCCCCAACGCCTCCGCGATGCTCTTTGTCTCCGCCAAGGTCTCCCACCTCGGACGACTCCCACAAGGACAACCCGAGCGTAGACAACGTGTTCTCGATATGGTCGGACAAATGGATGAAGAAGGCTTCGGTAACTGCTCCAACCACTTCGAGTGTGAAGCTGCCTGCCCCAAACAGATCAGTGTCCTCAATATCGCACGTATGAACCGCGATTACTTCGGCGCTTCCATCAAGTAATCCCACTCCCCTCCGGGATACACTCCCCTCTCCAAACCTCCTTCTGCCCCACACTCATTCTCATCCTTCGCGCCCTCCGTTTGATTTTCTGACGGGTAGAGGTTGTCTCCAAGGCGACGCATCGCCACATTGGCAACACCTACCTAGAGAACAAACAAAGGAGAAATCACATGAAAATATTGATCGTAGGTGACGGCCCCGGTGGATTGAGCGCAGCTTTGTTTCTCGCCAAAATGGGATTGGAAGTCGATGTCTTTGGCAAAGATGAAACCCCCATGCACAAAGCAATGCTCTACAACTACCTCGGCATTCCCGAGATGACAGGACCGGAGTTCCAGCGCGTCTCAAGAGAACAAGTCAGCAAATTTGGTGCAACACTCCACGATGTCAAGATCACAGAAGTCCAACACAACGACGGTTCATTTGCCGTCCAGACAGAGACTGGTGAACGACATGAAGGTACGCACCTGATTTTGGCGTGCGGACCTAAAAAGCAATTTGCCGAAGCGCTCGGACTCAAAGCCGGCGAAGAAGGCAACATCCACGTCGAGCGCAATGGACAGACGGAGATCAAAGGCCTTTACGCGATCGGCTGGACCACACGCGCCAACAAGATCCAGGCGATCATCTCCGCAGGTGACGGTGCCACTGCCGCCCTCGAGATCCTCTCAGAGAAGGTCGGTAAAGGTGTCCACGACTTCGACTTTATGGATTAATCCCCCCACCGTACGCTCCCCTGCCTACAACATCTTCTTCATAAAGAGTCGTGGGTACTTCCAGATCTGCAAATCGCTCCTGTCCACGTACCAATCTTGAAAACCTTGCCCGCGATAAAAGGCCCGTGTCGATGCATAACAAGCAGGCTCGGCCTCATCGGCGAGGGTCCACACCATCAGCTCCGCGCCCTCCCCCAGCTTTTGCAAGACAAACGCCTCAGCCGCCGCAAGCAAGGCCTTTCCCACACCTTTTCCGTGCATGCCGCGCTCGACAAACAACCAAGTGATTTCGGCTCTTTGGGGCGCAGGTACCTCCGCAGGGATACCAACGGTCACACACCCCACCCGCTGCCGCTCCCACTCCGCGACAAATCCATCATCTCCCAAAAGGTCTTCTTCGATCTCATCGATATCCTCATGGTCAAACCACTCGGGGAGCCCCTTCGCCACACGCACCAACGCTTTGCGATCTCGTTTGGGTTTGATGGGACGAATCAACAACGCTTGTGTTTGTTTTTGCCTTGGCATCTCGTGTCCTCTTGTCTTTCGTGCCCGTTTTTTGTATGTCTTGTTCGCATGTGTATACCATCGTCTCTTGTGATGCGTCGAGGACAACTCCGACGAGACATCCCCCAACCACACACATATTGGAGGTCACTTGAAGCTCCCACAACTCGCACAACGCCTCTTGTTCTCCAAGAAGGCACAAACCGCCGAACAAGATCTCGAAAAAGAGTTGCGCTCACAGATCGCAGAGCTCGAACGACAAGGGGTCGCGTTTAACGAATCCCTCGGACTCCTTCGCGCAGCCCTTTCGATCTCCAATGGGGCAGAGTTGACGGAACAACAACGTGCACAAGACCTCGCACAGCTGCGACTCCAAACGCAGACCTCCCCACAAGCCATCGCGGTCGAGTTTGGCGCCCAACTCTCCGCAGAGAGTTGGCAACACTACGTCCTACAGACCCACACCCTGCGCACACTTTATCAGCAAATCCTAAAAGAAAAACAACGCTTTTTGCACCACTGGCATGAACTCCTTCGCAACCAGATCGCGCAGCTACCACAGGCGAGACAGCGCATCGTCCTCACCCTGCTCGAAAACACATTTGAAGGTGTCCTTACCCTTGGCATCGAACAAATGGAAGCGCAGTGGCAAGAAGAACTCGAACAGATGAAGGAACAAACCCTTCTGCCTATACCCGATCTCAACGCCGAGCATGCGGACAGTGACACAGCGCACCCGACAACAGCCTCTTCGGATAACCTGCCACAACTCCACCTACCGCAGTCCTCGGCGTCCCTTTTGGAAGCATTACAAGCTCAATGTGAGCTGGAGTCTTTGGATGAAAATTGAATGTCCCCACGGCCTCACTCTCCTCATCGAACCCTCTCATGCCGCCCCTGTCGTCGCGATACAAGCCTGGGTAGGCGTCGGCAGCGCTGACGAAACAGAGTCCGAAGCAGGCCTCGCACACTTTCACGAGCACATGCTCTTCAAAGGCACAGAGAAGCGAGGGGTCGGTGAGATCGCGAAAGATGTCGAAGGTGTCGGTGGACACATCAACGCCTGGACCTCCTACGATGAGACGGTCTACCACCTGACGCTCCCCTCCGCGCACTGGGAGACAGGTGTCGAGATCCTCGCAGATGTTCTACAACACTCCTCCTTTGCAGCCGAAGAGATCGAGAAAGAAGCCGAAGTCATCCTCGAAGAGATCAAACGCGCAGAGGACCAACCCTCACAACAGCTGTCCCAAAAAACCTTCTCCCTCGCGTTTGAGACGCATCCCTACAAAAACCCCATTATCGGGACGAGAGAGACTGTTGCGGGCTTCACACGTGACGATCTGCTGCGCTTCTACAAAAAGTGGTACACTCCCGACAACATCACCCTCGTCATCGTCGGAGACATCGACCCGGAAGCCGTTCAAGCGAAAGTGCTCCCACTGTTTGAAGGCAACCAGAACGCCAAAACACAGCGTCATCGAACACAAGAGGGACCACAAACAGACCTTCGTCTCGGGCACATCGTAGAAGACACCCAAGAAAGTCTTCTGCACATCGCGTACCCCATCCCCGCTCTCCATCACCCCGATCTCTACGCCCTCGAAATGCTCTCCGTCCTGCTCGGTCAACTCGAAAGTTCACGCCTTGATATGGTCGTCAGACGGCAAAAACAACTCGTGAACAGCGTCTTCTGTTATGCCTATACGCCGAGAGACCAGGGACTCTTTATGCTCGGTGGTAGCATGCCCCCAGGACATGAACGACAAGCCCTCGCGGCCTTACTCGAAGAGCTCGAACACATCCAACACACCCCACCTTCCCGACAAGAGGTCGAGAAGGCACGCATGATCATCAAGAGCGACGCGATCTACAACAAAGAGACGGTCCAGGGACGCGCTCGTGCACTCGGATTCTACGAAGTTGTCGCCGAAGATCTGTCCTTTGAGGAGCGCTTCTACTACCACATCGAGCGCGTCAAACCACGTGATATCCAACGTGTCGCACAACAATACCTCCAACTCGCACACGCCAACATCGTCTTCCTCACACCAAGCCAACAACCCAAAGAGGAAAGACTTCGTATCACTGAAGATGACATCCGCACGATCCACAAACAACTTCAGGACGCGATCCCCCCCCAAGCTGAGGAAGACACACACCAACCTTACCAAACAACCCTCTCCAACGGCATCCGCGTCATTCTCAAAGAGAACACACACGCCTCTCTCGTCTCAATCCGGACGGCGATGTACGGTGGACTTCGCTATGAAACGCCCGAGAACAACGGGATCAATCACATGATCAGTCGGTTGCTCACCAAAGGCACAGCCTCGATGGACGCGGAGACCTTCTCGCTCGTCACGGACGAAATGGCCGCAACGATTGGAGGTTACTCGGGCCGTAACTCGCTCGGCCTATCAGGTGACTTCCTCAGCCAATATCTCGACGAAGGCCTCGCGCTGCTCGCAGACTGTCACCTCAACCCCCTCTTCGACGAAGAAGAACTCGAACGCGAACGCTACTTTGTGCTCGAAGAGATCCGCGCCCAAGAAGCACAGATCTCCGACGTCGTCTTCCGCCTGTTCCAGGAAGCGATCTTCGCACAACACCCCTACAGAATGCCTATGCAAGGCACACCTGAGAGCGTAAAGAGTTTGACCCCAGCCTCCCTCAAAGCGTTTTATGATCAGCTCTGTGCGCCTGAAGGGCTTGTCATCTCCGTCGTTGGTGACTTTGAAAGAGAGCACCTCCTCACACAGCTCGAAGAGCACTTTGGCAACATGCCTTCACGCACGCTCACCCCTCCGACGCTCCCCGAAGAGACACCGACAAAGACACCAAAGACCGTCACGTCCGTCAAAGATCGTATGCAGTCCCACATCATTTATGGGTTCCTTGGGACCACGATGTACGACAAAGATCGATACGTCTTCGAAGTGCTCAACGCGCTCTTGTCAGGGCAAGGTGGTCGCTTGTTCATCCACCTGCGTGATGAAGTTCCTCTCGCGTACTCCGTCTCCTCCTTCTCTTTGGAGTTGATCGAGCGCGGCTACTTTGCCGTCCACATCGGCACAAGCCCCCACAAACAACAGCAGGCGATCGACGCCATCCACACACAACTCGCGCGCCTGCAGGATGAGCCTATCCCCACAGAAGAGCTCGCTCGTATCAAACGATTCCTGATCGGTTCACACGCCATCAGTCGACAACGCAACGCCTCGCAAGCCTTCGCCTTCGTCCTGCACGAGCTGTACGGTCAGGGGCTCGACGCGATTGAACAATATCCTACGTACATCAGCGAGGTGACAGCGCAAGATATCCAGCGCGTCGCGAAGCAGTACTTCGACTTACAAAACCCAACCATCGCCATCGTCCATCCCCCAGAAGACACAACAAGTAAGGAGCACACCGATGAGCCAGAACACCAAGAATGAGCAGCTGACAGACAAACGCTTCTCCCCCTCCTCCATGCACGATCCGATCACACAGGCGTTTTTGGATCAGGCCGAGAAGTACAATTTGCGTTATTTGTGTGAAGATTGTGTCTACTTCGACGATGTAGAAGACGACTGTGTCCACCGCTACCCGACAGCCCCACACCGCAAGGCTTACATCGAAGACAAACCCCTCGAAAAAATGCTCATTTTCTGCCGTGAGTTCGACATCTCCTGAGACGATCAGTAGGACAGAAGACATCAAATGGTCACGCGTACCCCTCGGATATATGGGGACTGCTTGAGCAGACGACGTCCTTTTCTCGTGATCCCATGGTTGAAGTCAAAAGACACCATCTCCAACGAAGAGAGCCATGAACACTTCGCGAGCTGCGCGACGCCCTCATCCGTGATATCGTTGCTGTTTAAGAATAGCCCACGCAACCCCTCCCATGGATATTTGGCAAACTCCTCCAAGAACGCATCCCCCAACTGACATCCAGACAAAAACAACTGCTCCACTCCCCTGATGGACGCTGCCTGACAGAGCGCGATTCCCCCTTCATCACCAAGCGGAACGTAGGAGAGCGAGAGGAGCTTGAGTCGTCCCATATGAGGAGAGGCTGCTAAGGCCCTTACACCCTCGACGCCGATGGGATTCTCCTCCAAATATAGCTCCTCAAGATGCTGGAGTTGAGGCGATTGTGCGATGGCCTCAACACCCTTCGCGCCGATCACGTTCTGCTCCAGATGCAGGGTCTTGAGGGCGTACGTATAGGGTGAGTTTGCGATCGCGAACGCCGATGCGTCTGTCAGCACACCACGCTCGGAGTAGTGATCGTGCACCTTGTCATAGGAGAAGTTATTGCTCACATCGAGTTCTTCGAGACCATCCACACATGGATGTGCACATAACCGCTTCACGCCCTCATCGGAGATCCCAGTGGATCGAAGATTCAACGCACGAAAGGGCTGCCCTCCCCCCTCCTTCGAAGCACACAACGCATCGAGTCCTTTGTCTGAACATGTAAAGTCCATTTGAAGAGAGAGTGATGTAAGCGCTGCCAATCGAGCGTGTTGAAAGAAATCGATAAAGACCCAGTCTTCGAGATGAGAGTGAAAGCTGACGTCCAACTCTTGGAGGCGAGAGAATGGGAGCATCGCCAATGTACCAAAGTGCGAGACATTGAGCCTGAGCCCTGAGAGATGGAGCTTGTGCAGCTGCGGCAGGAAGGGAGCCTGCAAGAGCGCGTCGAGTCCGTCGCGGTCGAGCTGCATAAAATCCAGTTCCAAGGCTTCGAGTTGTGGCAGAGAACATTCCGCGAGCGCCTGCGCCGCCTTCCCTCCACATGAAGACTCGATCAAAGAGAGTTCTTTGAGCTGTGGCAGAGAACATTGTGCGAGTAATGCAATCTCTTCGCTGCCGATCTCCGAGCCTTCAAAGGCACATCTCGAGATGGACGAAAAGATCTCGGTCTCGACGTGTTCTTTGGAGAAGGCCCAAATATTCAGGTGGCGGACAAGAGGCCACGCGGGGTGGATGGATATATCTTTCTTGCGCGCGTGCTGTTCGGCCTCAAGACGCTCCCAGACATCGAGCGCATCCCAACGCTCCACATCCCAGTCTTGTAGATCGACGATCTTGAGCTGATCGAGCCAACGCCACGGCGCAACACGTAGCTTGTCGGGCCAGGCTTCGAGATGACGGAGCGCATATTGGAGACCAACATCGAAGTCATCGCGGCCTTGCCAACGATCGAACAGCTCACAGAGTTGATTCCATTGTTCGAGAGAGGGAGCTTCAGAGAGGAGTGCGCGACATTCGTTGAGATGGGTAGTCATCAGGAGGGCTCAGATCGTGAGCGCGAGGTAGACCTGGAATTTGTAAGTGAACGTATCGATCTGACGAATACGTTTCCCGATTCCATCGAGTGTGCGGACGTGGTAGGGGTAGACTTCATCTGTTCCGGGATCGACAAATCCGTTGCCGTTTTTATCGACACCACGCTTCGCGGTCGTGAGGAAGAATGGCAGGACGTGTTTGATCATACCTTCGATGCGGATATAGCCGTACTTAGCGAGTTTAAAGTGGAAGGCTGCCTGTCCAGCAAAGGCAAATTGCTGTTCATTGTCAGTGATCAGGCTGGCACGAAGAGGTGTTCCATCGCTCGCTTCGGGTTGGTAGGACGCGAGCATATCCGTGAAGATGTTGTGATAGCGTCCACGAAAACGTCCATAGGCTGTGAAGCGCAGGTCGAGCGCGAGTTTTTGTTGTCGACCGTAGTGCTCCCAAAAGACGATCTCACTACCGATGGAGATATGTCCAGCGTGGTTGGTCGTGAGGGCTTCTTCGACGGCGCGAGCTTCACCAGAGATGGAGTTGAGTCCGTTTTGGAGTTCTTCTTTGGTGGTCTCTTGGTAGGTGTACAGATCGTATTGAATTTTGATGTAAGGCTCGAAGATGAAGGCACGTTTGCTGAGCGCGAGATACCAGGAGAGGATATGTGCGCCACGTCCAACACCGAGTCCAGCTTGGTCTGCCGCGAGTTTTGGATCTTTGGGATCCCAGAGCTGCCCTGTGGGGAACAGCCAGTTAAACCCGATAACCCACGTCGCGACAGTGCGATCGCGGTAATCGTTAAAAGGAGCCCAACGCAGACCGACCATCATATCGCCAAGTCCGGGACCATGTCTGGAGCGCATCAGGGGATTGGAGACGATCCCTTCGTCGAGCAAAGAGGTACCTGTCCCATCACCAGTCACAGCTTTGTAGTTAAATGTCTCGCTGAAGACGATGGGAATGTTGAGTCGGATTTCGAGGTCTTTGTACAACCCGATCTTGGGCATGATGTTCATCATGTGACGGGTGTAGGAGGCCTTGAACTCTGGGACGTAGTCGAAGAATTGTTCAGGTCGTGTCCCACGTTCACGTGCGATGGTCGCGTCGGTGGTGAGTAGCTGGTAAGAGAGCCGCACACGGAAGTCAAAGGGGTTTTTGTTTTCCGTGTCAAAAGAATCGGCGACATTGGTGATATCAGCAGCCCAGGCGACATGACTCCCCAACAGGAGGAGCAGGCAGAGCGGCCACAATATATGCCTTCTCATATTCATCAAAAATACCTCGCTCAAGCCTCCGAAATTGGAGGACTCGTCAACCTTCCAAACAAATCGACTTGGAGAAAGCATCATGCATTGTCTTTCTCACGAAGTCCAAGATCTTTCATTTTCTTCTGCATACTTTTTCGGCTGATGCCGAGTTTTTCGGCTGCTTTGGTGACATTCCCTTGTGTTTGTTCGAGGGCTCTGGCGATCATCTCGCGTTCAAGTCGTTCTTTTTGTTGTTTCCACATCTCGGGAAGAGACATGGACATATCGTAATTGATCGCAGGGGGAATGTACACATCCGAGTTTTTTTCACGTTGAAGAATCTCTTCAGGAAGATCTTGTAACGTGATCCGAGGTCCGTTTGCAAATAGAGTGGTGCGCTCGATGACATTTTCGAGTTCACGAATGTTACCGGGCCAGTCATATTCTTGCAGACAGGTGAGGGCTTCGGGGGTGACGCCTTCGGTCTCTTTTTTCAATCGTTTGTTGAAGCGCTCGACGAAGTGCTCCACGAGCAGTGGGATATCGGAGCGTCGTTCGCGCAGAGGTGGCAATCGGATAGGCACGACATTTAATCGATAATAGAGATCCTCTCGAAACGATCCTTCTTTGATTTTTTCTTGGAGGTCTTGGTTGGTCGCAGCGATCAGGCGGACATTGACGCGCATGGTGTGGATACCACCGACCCGCTCAAAATCACCGTATTGCAGGACGCGCAAGAGTTTGACCTGCATTTCAACAGGGATCTCGCCGATCTCATCGAGAAACAGTGTCCCACCATCTGCGAGCTCAAAGCGCCCGGCTTTAGAAGTTGTCGCGCCTGTAAAGGCACCCTTTTCGTACCCAAACAGCTCGGACTCCATGAGCTGTTGTGGGATCGCGGCGCAGTTGATCGCGATGTAGGGTTTCTCACACAGAGAGCTATTTTGATGAAGTGCACGCGCGATGAGCTCTTTTCCGGTCCCGCTCTCCCCTGTGATCAAAACGTTGGAGGGTGAGTCAGCGACCTTGGAGATCATGTCGTAGATCTCCATCATCTGACGAGAACGACCGATGATGTCGTAGCGCCCGACTTCTTCTGGCGCAGGCTGGAAATTCTTGAAGTTAAGCTCCCTCGTGTGAAGAGCTTTCTCGACGACCTGCTGCATCTCGTTCATGTCAAAGGGTTTGGTGATGTAGTCGAACGCTCCTTTTTTGAGGGCGACGACAGCGCTATCGACGGTCCCATGTGCGGTGATCAAAATCACGGGCAGCGAGGGGTGGTGGGTCAGTGTGTGGTCGAGTAACGCCATGCCATCCATGTGTGGCATTTTAATGTCCGTGATCAACACGGAGATCGGATGTTGGGCGAGCAGAGACACTGCTTCCAAACCGTCTTGCGCTGTATGGATCTGGTGGCCTTGCTTCTCTAGCATGGTGTGGAGTACGCGACGCATACTCCTCTCATCATCCACCACGAGTATTTCGTGCTTCATAACTGTCCCCAATACGACGACCTCTCATAAAAGGTCGCAACATCCGATGAAAAAACATAAACAGGAGCAGTTATACTACGTTTTCCGCGCCCTCGCAAGTCTCCACTCTTCTCTCTGTCTCGATCTCACGTGGCGGAAAAATACCGCGCCTTTCCTTGCAATCAAGAGGTCTTGTGCTATTCTGAAAAAAAGAAGGCAACTTCTTCGCGTCACGATCCGATAACGTATCTGGGAGTGGAATACATCCAAGACGATCCCTCTCAACAATGAAAAAAACGTTGTTATTACAAACAAAAAAGACCTTTTCCGCTTTTTTGAAATAAAAAATAAAGTGCAGTCGAAAGAGATTCGATACAAATGAATTGAGGAGACAATCCCATGAGTACAAAAATCGGCTCAAGTATCCCACGTCCCGTTGGAAACCAACCCCCTGTCAACAACCAAGGTCCTGTGAATAACAACCAACAGGGTCCCCAGTCAAGAATGCCAAACTACGGCGCAGCCGTTCAATTTGGCACCATGCAAGGCCGGGCGATGACACAAGGGAACATCCCAGGCGCCCAAGGCAGCAACCGCTCCATGCTCGGCGTCACCAACAACCCAGCCGCACTCATGAACCAAGCGCTCCAACAAGCAAACGCTGGCCAACAAATCCAGCAAATGAGCCAATTTGCGCTCAACGCCATGAACGCCATGGGACTCGGTAATCTCCCCCAAGCACAACAAATGGCCATGATGAACCACATCGGCCAAAACATGGTCCAAACTGCGATGAGCATGGCACCCGCTGCATTTATGCAAGGTGTCTTCCAAGCAGGTGGCGCTGGTATGAACCAAGCTGTCGGTCAATTTGCGATGAACAGCCTCGGACAACCCCAACAAGAGCAGCTCGGCTCCAAAGTCCTCAACCAACTCGCGCAGATGCCCAACACCCACTGGGGACGCCAAACACTCGGAAGCATTGGACCACAATACTTCAACCAATTCGATCCTCGCACCCTCGCGGCGATGCCCAACAGCAGCCTCTCCGCATTCTCCAACGCGATGATGAACCAGATCAACAGCATGCCCCCCATGCAGATCGGTCAGCAAGTTGCGGGCTCTATGACCCCCAACATCCTCCAACAATTGGGACAAAACATCATCGGTGGTATCCCCCAACAGGCTATGGGTGGCCTCGGTCAGGCTCTCCAAGGCATGATGCAGGGTGGAAACAACCCCATGAGCATGGTCCACTCCCTGTTCTCCAACCTCGGACTCGACAAGCTCAAGTCCCTCGGTAGCAACCTGTTTGGTGGCGCGCTCGGCAACCTCGGAAATGCAAGCGGCTCCAACCTCGGACAACAACTCCTCGGCGCACTCCAAGGTGGCGCAGGTGGAGGAGATGTCCTCAAGAGTTTGTTCGACAACGCCAAAAGCAAAGTTGTCGACTTCGCCAAGAGCAAACTTACCAACCTCGGGACCAACCTGCTCAGCAAACTTCCCGATGGTATGCTCAAAAACCTCGGAACGAAAGCCCTCGACGCCTTCAACGGTGGCTTCAGCAAAATGGCGAGCGGCTTCCTCGACAAAATTGGCGGTAAAGTCCTCGACAAATTCGGTGGCGCAGGTAGCATCGTAAGTGGCGCGCTCAGCATCCTCAATGGAGACTTTAGCGTCGCCAAGGCCCTCAAAATCGGGATGAACTTTATCCCAGGTGTCGGCCCCATCCTCGGTGTGCTCTCCTCCATCCCAGGCATCGGTGGGATCTTTGATAAAGTCCTCGGCGGTGTCGGAAAACTCATCGAAAAAATTCCTGGCGTAGGTTCCCTCGTCAAAGGTATCGGTAAAGTCGGTAGCGCGATCAAAAACGTCGGGAAAAAGATCCTCGGTGGCGTCGGAAAAGTCATCAGCAAGATCTAACCCTCCTCCCCCTCTCCTCTCTTCTTCACCACTTTCTCAAAAAAGAACCCCCGAGCTACCGGCCCTCGCTGGATCTGCCCTTGATCTCTCATCACTTTAGCGCTACTCTTCTCCTATAAATCGACATGCAATCAATGCAACACAAATGGTGTCCCTCCGTACCACCTATCATGTGACCTAGAGGAGAAGTCTATGGCCCAAAGTAGCTACCCACCCCCAAAGTCGTTTCAGGACAAAGCCTACATCCAATCCCTCGAACAATACAAAGAAATGTACCAACGCTCGATCGACTCCCCCGAAGAGTTTTGGGCAGAGATCGCTGAGCAGTTCTACTGGAAGAAACCTTGGGACAACGTGCGCGCGTTTGACTTCACAGGGGACGTCTCCATCAAGTGGTTTGAAGGTGCCCAAACCAACATCACCTACAACGCACTCGACCGCCATGTCGAAAACGGAAGAAAAGATCAGACCGCGATCCTGTGGGAAGGAAATGATCTGGGCGAAGATTCTGCGCTGACCTACGGTGAGCTGCTCGATGAAGTCTGCCGCTTCTCCAACGCGCTCAAAGCCCAAGGGGTCCAAAAAGGCGACGTCGTCTCCATTTACATGCCCATGATCACAGAGCTGGCGATCGCGGTCCTCGCTTGTGCGCGTATCGGCGCGATCCACTCTGTCGTCTTCGGTGGTTTCTCCGCCGACAGTCTCGCCAATCGTATCAACGACGCCAAGTGCGAAACACTCATCACTGCTGACGGCTGCTTTCGTGGCAAAAAACCCCTCGGTCTGAAACAAATCGCAGATGACGCTGTTCAGATCTGCAAAGACACTTACCAACACGATGTGAAGCGCAGCATCGTCGTCAAACGCGCAGGCGACAAAATCCCTTGCGAGATGACCGAAGGCCGCGACGTCTGGTGGCACGACATCGTCGATGGCCAATCCACCACCTGTGAGCCCGAGTGGATGGACGCAGAAGATCCCCTCTTCATCCTCTACACCTCTGGCTCCACAGGCAAACCCAAGGGTGTCGTCCACACCGTCGGTGGCTATATGGTCTACACGACGACGACGTTCAAGTACGTCTTCGATTACCACGATGGCGATATCTACTGGTGTACAGCAGACATCGGCTGGATCACAGGCCACAGCTACATCGTCTACGGCCCACTCTGCGCTGGCGCGACGACAGTCATGTTCGAAGGTGTCCCCACACACCCCGATCCAGGCCGCTTTTGGGATGTCGTCGACAAGTACAAGGTCAACATCTTCTACACAGCTCCCACAGCGATCCGCGCGCTCGAACGCTACGGCGATGAGCACGTCGAAAAACGCGATCTTTCCTCACTGCGCTTGCTCGGCTCTGTCGGTGAACCGATCAACGAAGAGGCTTGGCTCTGGTACCACAAAGTCGTCGGCAAAGAGAATTGCCCCATCATCGATACTTGGTGGCAAACAGAGACAGGTGGGATCTTGATCACGCCTCTGCCTGGCGCCGTCCACACAAAGCCAGGGAAAGCCACACTGCCCTTCTTTGGCGTCAAACCCGCCATCGTCGATGAAGAAGGCAACATCAAAGAAGGTCCCTGCGAAGGGATCCTCACGATGCTCGAACCCTGGCCCTCCATGATGCGAACGGTCTACGGCGATCATGAGCGCTTCAAAAACACGTACTTCTCGATGTTCAAAGGAAAGTACTTCACAGGTGACGGTTGCAACCGTGATGAAGATGGATACTACAGAATCACCGGTCGCGTCGATGATGTCATCAATGTCTCCGGTCACCGCATGGGGACCGCTGAGGTCGAGAGCGCCCTCGATAGCCACACCTCTGTCGTCGAAGCCGCTGTCGTTGGATACCCACACGACATCAAAGGACAGGGCATCTACGCTTACGTCACACTCCTTCCGAGTGTACAAAAGACCGATGAGCTGATCCAAGATCTTCGCAAACACGTTCGCAAAGAGATCGGTCCCATCGCGACACCTGATGTCATCCACTTTGCCGACGCGTTGCCCAAGACACGCTCAGGTAAGATCATGCGCCGTATCCTTCGCAAGATCGCGGCCAATGAACTCGATAGACTTGGTGACACTTCGACACTCGCCGATCCTTCCGTCGTCGACGTCCTGATCGACAACCGCCCCCTCAAGTAACCCCACACAGATCCCCACAAACCACGCCTACCAAGTCGGCTGCAACAAAGAGAGCGTCCCCACCTGAGCAGAAGAGATCCCCACTCCTTTGTCGAGGATCTTCAACTCCGCGGCTTTCAGCTTGTCAGGTGCGCCAATAGGCGTGATGATATACAATCTCGCCAATGACGCCATAGATCCGGACTTCGCGAGTCCCTCTAAGAAAGGTTTGCGCGCGCCAGCCTCACGAAAGTCAGGATGAAGCGGCGCAAAAATCGAAAGCTCTGGCAATAACTCACACAGCTCTCCGACGCGCTCGAATTCATAGTTGTCCATTGGCCAATGGTATGTCCGCACACACCGCTTTAACCCATCATGCATCATCTCGACCAACTCGATACAATCGGGGACCTGATAGCCATTGCCCGCATAATCTATCAACACGCCGGCGACGTGTAGATCTTTGTTTGAGAGCAAACGCCGCGCGTCCTCTCTTGTAAGCTCATGGGGGAGCAGCACAAACGAAGCATACGCACGACTCATCACACCCGCTTCCATCAAGGTAAACATCGGTGTTTTGGTAGAAGATGAGTGTGTGTCGATCTGCACATGCACAGGGCGCGCGTTTGAAAGCCAAATTGCCAATGCTTCGTGTGTATGCTGATCCAGCATACTCGTACTGATCGTCATCCTGAGATGACGAAGTCGTCTCCAAGACGCAACCTGTGCTTGCAACCCCGACCAATCGTATCCGTCATCGTTGTATTCAAAGCGAAAATCCAACGCAAGCGAGACCACATGGTCCATCTCAACATGCGATAACATCGCCTCAAACACAGCAGGATCCGTGAGGCTTAATGTCACCTGCCGAGCCTCTAACGCCGAAACGTCGGACAGTGGCGTAACATCTCGGTGTGAAAAGCTATCTCGCGCCCCTTTGGGGTACAACCCCTTCCCCTTCAACGCAGTGATGGCCTGCTCTGCCGCACCACTGACCCAAGAGTGGAGATGACAGGATGTAGGTTGAACCGCCTCAAAAAACGACACGATCGCCGATTGTATCGTTTTTTGCTTACCAAATGAGCCGAACGTCACATCCCGAATATTCTCGATCGCTGGCGCTTTTGCCAAACGTTCCAGCCAACGACTACCGTACTTCGGGTCATCCCCAAGGTGAGCGAGTTGGATGTGTATCGAACGGATGAGTCGCATTTTGGGGGAGGGTTTCTCCGCCAAAAAGTCACGCAGCCATTGATCAGGTAAGACTCGCTCCATGTCAGGCCATGCTTCGAGGTAGTCTTCGAGTTCTTTGATCGCCTCCTCAAATTCATCAGGTGGCAATTGCAGCTCAAGCCCATTGACGACACCGACCAGTGTTTTCCAAGCCTGAAGGGATGGCTGCTCAAACATCATCGCGTCGTGGAGGTGAACTTTGTGTTGCTTGCGACGCTCTTCTTCACCGGGAGCGACATCTTCATGGACCAAAAAGGACGTATTATCCGCCTGCATAGAGGATGATGTGTCTCCTCCAAACACCTCGACATCATGTTGACGTAAAAACGCCACGACATCCGCATCAAATGATGGTGGGACGCGTAACTTCTCAAGTGTATCGAGTAACCCCGTCTCTACAAAGTTCTTCTCCGCAAACCGAAGTCCCGCAGCCCCACCCAAACTCGTCGAAGTGCAATGGCGCATATCCAACTCTTTTAACGGTACCTTAGCCAACTGTTGCAAAAAGTCCTCCCCCCCCGACATTCCGGAATAAATCTCCAAACTGTCCAAACGCAGATAGACCTTCTCCACACCACCCAAGATCACGGGGAGCAGGTGTTTCACCTCATCGAAAAACGCCTTGTCAGCACGCATGGGAACACTCAACGCGACCTCCTTCAAAGAAGGGAATTCGTCGATATGCTCGGCCAAGTAAGCGTACTGCTCAGGCTGATTTATCCCCACACATTCGAGTTGCTTGGCCCACGGTCCAGAGAACAAGCGTGCGCCTTTATCGGCCTCTTTGAGGAGGTATGTTTCGCGTTTGAGATGAATGGCCTTTAGAGCAGGCAACGAGGTGGCTTTAAGGAGGAGATCAAACGCCCCTTCTGGTGCGCGACTCATCACCAACGTCTCGACATTCTGAAGGTTCGTTGCGGAAGCCATCTTCTTGTAAAAGGACTTCTTCTTCTCAAATTGATCCGTCCACCAACCGACATCGAAGACCTTGATGTGACTGATAGATGGGTTGTCGAACACCTTCGCTGAGAGGGTGCTGTTGAGACCCGCGACGGTGAATGAGAGCGCCTGACAGAGCTTGTGTTTTTCGTGCTGTTCGCCGTTGACGACCTCCGCGAGCCACGTCTTTGTCAAACGCCTCTGTTCACCTGCACAATCTCCAAAGATCCCATCGTACATAAACTCCCACGAACCAATCCGCTCGCCTTCTTCGAGCCTCATACACGACGGCCATGCTTCGATATGTGTCCTGACATATGCCAACAACTCGTCGATTTGTTCGGCCTCACACTCATCGATCAACGTGGAGAGTTCGTCCCAGATCGTCCGGCTCATGCCTTTCGCCAGCAACGCCCGAGCGTCCCCGATAATATAGTCAAAGGAGCGTTTGTTCGCGTCCTCATCGAACTCCAGCTCACCATTCTCCAAAAAGGTGTCGATCTGTTCGCCTTGTAAAACGACCAAACCCAATGACAGCGCTTTGTCGATCTTCTTTTGTGAAGCTCGCTCTCCAGCGAGAAATACGTCGATCTCTTTGTTGATAGAAAAGACAGAGTTCCCACCGGCTTTTGCAATAAAGTCGATGAGAGAGATTTTGGTGTGTCCTTTGATCTTTCCGGTGTAGAAAACGTTCGATTTTTTGAGCTTGAGCTTCATAGCAAGGCCTTTCCTTTGTCATCAAACGCAAGAGTGCATACGAGACAGAGCATCTCCTCTCTGTAATGGAACGGACGCACGTCGTTTGTGTTTGTCGCAGAGCATACATTTCAAAGCGAGTATGCCCGACAAAGACCTCCCCTTCAAGGTATCCCCCCTCAAGTCATGATGAGAGCGCTGAACTCTCTTCAAGTTCGATGACACCGTGGAAAGCATCGATCGCGAACATCACATTCATCAAGAACACACTGCCAAACATCACCCAGTACAACGTGGGTAGGGGTTTTTGAATCCCAAACTCCACGTATGTCAAACCGAGCACACCAATCAGCCAACCGATCCCCAAGAGCCTTTTGTAGCCAAAGACCAGAACACGTCGACAACGCTCGCAGATATCGCCGAACAGATTGGCTATTCATCGGAGAGTGCCTTCAGCAAGGCGTTTAAAAAGTTCTTGGGCATTCCTCCAACAATGTACCGCAAACAACCCGCCCTCACACCGATATCCTGATGAGAGAAAAAACAACCCCCTCCGCCCTCATCTCCAAGAATCTGCTCCTCGCACAGTCCACAACCTCCAAGCCGAGATCACAAGCAATATCCATGAATTGACCTCAATAGAGGATACGATTTCGTTGGAGTCATCGGTGTTCTTTGCTATGGTGTGTGCAACGATTTGTCACGAGTTGTCACAGGAGCTGAAACAATGTCCATCGTAGAACGCGTCGCTGCCCTTTCCTTTTGGTCACAGAAAGTCACCCCCCAACCCCTTCATGGTGGTATCACCAATACCAATTTTACTGTCCAGCATGGGGATGAACGCTTCGTCGTCAGGATCGGCGAAGACATCCCAATCCACGGAGTGATGCGCTTTAACGAGCTAGCAGCTTCGAGAGCCGGACATGCCTGTGGTCTATCACCTGAGGTGGTCTACACCGAGCCAGGGGTTCTTGTGATTCGCTTCATCGAAGGAAAGACATTCAGTGAAGAAGACATCCAACAAAACGAGACCCTGGAGAAAATCCTCCCCTGTATCAAGCGATGCCATACAGAGCTGCCCAAAGCGCTGAGAGGCCCCACACTGATGTTCTGGCCTTTCTACGTCAATCGCGACTACATCGCATCTTTACACGAAGACAACAGTCGCATGAAGTCGGAATTACCAAGGCTCACGAAGATCAACAACGCTCTCGAAGAAAACGTCGGCCAGATCTCTGTCGTGTTCGCACACAACGACCTCCTTGGAGGTAACTTTATCGACGATGGGGAGCGTGTCTGGATGATCGACTGGGATTACGCTGGATGGAATAGTCCCTTGTTCGATTTGAGCAATCTCGCGTCGAACAACCTACTCTCCGAGACCCAGGAAAAATGGTTGCTGGAGAACTACTTTGAGACCCCCGTAGATGGCGCACTGTGGAAACGCTACTACGCGATGAAATGTGCGTCGTTGCTGAGGGAGGCGTTGTGGAGCATGGTGTCGGAAATCCACTCCTCCATCGACTTCGATTACGTCCAGTATACCAACGAAAACATGCAGAGATTCAACAAGGTACTGGAGGAGTATAGACAGCTCGTCTGAGAGAGGTATCCTGTCCCTATCAACCAAGAGAAGGCGTCAGGACATGTACTTGATAAATGGCTGGAAGATACCGGGGAAGTAGAGGGTAAAGTTTTCGCTGTCTTGCATCGCGAGGGTGTCGAGGGTGTAGCCTTGTTGGTTGTATGTCTTCACGATCTGCTTTCCAGTCTCATTCATCTTGTCGGACCAGATCTTGTTGGAGGACACGTCGTATTGCATCACGATCCCCCGCTTGCTCGTGGACATCAACGCCTGTCCGATCGTCCCTGGGAAGATCTCATCCCCTGTAGGTCGGGGATACGCGTACACCTTCTCTTCGTAAAGCTCCTGCTCGATGAATGTAAAACAGATCAACCCTTCGTCGACAAGATCGTACTCCAAGGTCTTCGCCTCATCGAGCAGTGAGCGTAAAGACGGCCTCTCCATCTTCGCAAAATCCAGAATACGAAAGTACACCTTAAAGTGATTGGCTTCAAAGTCCCAACCGAGCCCGTAGAACAAACTGTTGGGATCTTCGAGAAAGACCGACTCAACCTCCACGCCGCGCTCTTTGATCACATCGAGCGCTGGGACAAGCGCCTCGTGGGGCTGGGCCAATGAACCATACGCAAAACGCGATGAGTTCACCTTGTCCCCCTTCACCCTGTGGGAGTAGGTGTAATAGCTGTAATTCTCCTCCCCGGTCCCCTCATAGACGTCGTCGAAGAATGTCGCCATACGAAAGCAATGATCGAGATAGGTTAATTCGAGCTGTGTGAGCTTCTTGTCGAAGGGGTAAAATGTCTTCGAGTGCCACGCGAACAGGTCCCGATGCGCCCGCTCTGCACGCTTATTGAAGAATCCTTTGACGCCACTGAGCAGGCGCCCTGCCAGACCTTGTTTTTTCTCTGTCATTTTGCGCGATTCCACCACTTAAAGAACCATTTTTGGACGGGGTTGGGCTGAAAATACGGCAACCGCCTCAACACATATAGCTGTGAATGGACATACGGCACGTGCCTGATAAAGTCCAACAACGTCGACTCCACGTCCGGCAACAACGCATCGAGACGCCCTGGCACCTCAGGCTGATCGTCCAAACTCAGGCTGTACAAGTTAAACGCCGTCTCGATCGAATCAAAGGTAAAACCGAGCTTTGTGAGGCGCTTTTGGAAACGATGCATCTTGCGCTGCTGATTCTCCAAATGGAGAGGACAAAAAGACATGTAAATGCGCGCATGGCGGTTGTCCTTCAAGCAGAACATCGCCTTCTCCAAAAAGCACCACAGACGATAGTATCCCCAAGGTGGATCAAGCGCGACTGCATCGTACTGTTGGTACAACGCAGCGTCCACACCGTCAAACACGAAGTCCGCCTTGTGGCGATGTACGTTGGGCGACTTCTCACCGATGAAGTCCAACAACCGGTCGTCCAGATCGACCATGTGTACTTCTCCCGAGAAACGCGGCGCGAGCACGACACTCACGAGGTCATCATCCCCCACAAACAACACCTTGCTGTCTGGTGCGTCGAACTCCTGGATCATTCGGTCCGCCCGTCGCTGCGTCGAGTCCGCCGTACAATACAGCTGATCGTAGTCGATAATCGCCTGTGGTCGCTGCGCCAACAAATCCAATGTCTCATCCGTCACGTCGTTAAAGGACGTCGGCCGTTCGTACTCCAAACGCATCAAATACAAGACCGTCTCACCGAGAAAACGAGGCATCATCTGCTTATCAAACTCAATGTCCTTCTTGCCCTCGATCCACACACACAGCCCAGAGATCTGGTCACGTAAAGAGTGGTAATACGACGCAAAGACCGAAGGCTCAACGAGAGGCCAGGTCGGCGGCAGTGGATTGCCCAAGAAGGAGAACAACTTGTACAAAAAGCTGCGGATCTGGTAGCGCGGGTTGTCAGGACTGAGTTCACCGAGCATGTCGACAAGAGCGGACTCCATCGGTTTGCTTTTGTCGAAGAACGCGAAGGCGTGGTTGGCCACAGACGACTGCATGACGATCAGCTTTGACGGCTCCTCTTCGGTCTGCTCGACCTCGGTCTGTTCAACTTCGGTCTGTTCGACCTCGTGAAGCGCCTCGCTCTCATCCTCTGTTGGTGACTGTGTGTCGGAAGGCTCTTGTGGGGGTGTGGTGCTCATCAAATAAAACGCTCCATAAGGAAGGATCGTAGACAGCGCGACTTCCAATGGATGAGGAAGACGTAGCCATAGAGACGGATAACGACCTATTGTGCGGACACAGAGGGGGATGTCAAGCGGAGTGCCACCATTCGAGGAGCCTGGAACGCAAGGCGCCCGGCTGTGCAGACGGATTCCAACGCAGCTCGTATAGATGAGAGAAGCCAAAGGGAACGTTCTTCAAGATGTTGAGCAGTGGCAACTCGATATCAGGGACAAAAGAGTGGACCATCTCCATAAACTCCGTCCCCTGTAAACTATACATGTGAAATCCAGGTGTGAGTTGATCGATCTGCAACCCCCATGACGCCAGACGTCGCTCAAAGACGTGCTTCTTGCGCTGCATATATTCGAGATAAAGGGGACAAAAGGACATAAAGATGCGCGCTTTCTCGCTCCGCTTGAGGCAAATCATCGCCTTGTACAAAAAACACCACAAGTGATAGTGATCCCAAGGAGGATCGAGCACGACCGCATCGAATGTTCGCAGCAGTGATTTGGGGATCCCTCCCAAGAACAAGTCGATAGGTAACGTCGTGACGTCAGGCGCGCGTTCATGGACGTAATCGAGCAGACGTTGGTCAAGCTCGGCGACAAAGATCTCCCCCTCGAAACATCGGGACAACAACAGACTCCCGAGATCGTCATCTCCCAAAAACATCACCCGAGAGGCAGGTGTGACCCACTGTAAAACACGTTCAATGCGACGTTGAGAGGACTCAGGTGTGCAGTAGAGCTGGTCATAATCGAGGATCGCCTCAGGTCGATGTGCGACGAGCTCGACGGTCTGTGCAGAGGGCTGATGAAATTCACGTGGATGTTCCCAGTCATGCTTCATCAAATACAGCGCACTCTCCCCCATCAAACGCAACGCCATGTGCATCCTCGGTGTCAGTGAACGCATACGATCTGCGGCGTCGTAGATCTCATTCACCCCATCGTAGAAAGCACGGTATAACCGGGCGTATTCCTTTACATCACACAGCGGCCACTCCAGAGGAATCTCACCCTCAAGGCAGCGAAATACGTCGTGCAAAAAAGGCCTGATCTGTTCACGAGGGTTGTGGGACCAAAGCTCCATAACCTCCGAGTTTTCTATGTGATTGGCGTGTGACATATAGCTCTCCACTTAGACAACAGCGAGAAAAAAGAGTTGAGGAAAAGAAACACAGGTACACCATCACAAAATGGACGCAAGACCCACCGCGAGACGTATTCTCAACGCAGATTTTCCACACGCTACACATTTTCTCAACATCTTGTACATATTGTTGACAGTGTAAGGTTGATCACTATGTGATAAAACACACGATGTCTACGGGTCGCGAGAACATGACCCCTCACAAAAGGGACGCTCCATGAACACACAACGAATGCTTGGTCTTCCACTCACTTTGCTCTTCTCTTTGGTGTTGTTTTCCGCGTGTGGAGATAACACCAACACACTCCAAACAGACGAAAGTCAAGCCGCGCTCGCCGCAGATGAGGTGATCATGGCGGTGGGTGTTCCGATGGGAATGCTCGCTCAATCTGCCCAAGATACCGCTGACAAAGAATCCTCTTCAGGCTCTCCACAGCTCCCCGGCACACCCCCCAACACAAATGAACCGCTCACCAAAAACCAGACCCAAGAGATCGCCGATGATCTCGAAAAACAGATCGAGCAATATTCCGGAGGGAGTGACTGCATCTCGACATCTGTTCCAGAAAAAAACACCTTCACGTTGTCATTCACACAATGCACGATCGGAACCAACAAAACATTCACAATCAACGGAACGATCGAAGCGACGATAAAAACAGACCTCGCCGCGCGCAAAGTGACCTTGTCGCTGACCTTCAAACAGCTCAAGAGTAACGACACAGAAGTCAATGGAACACTCCAACTGGTCGTCTCGATGAGTAAGGCATCTGAAGTCAGCTTCTCGACACAAGGTGACTTCACGATGAAGACCAAGGATGGAAACGTCAACAAGCTCAACCTCTCGGGGACGACGACACTCGACAAAGAGACAAAGACCGCGATGATCAGCGGAACGGGGACACTCGAATACAATGGGACATCGTATCAAATAGAGGTCATCGACGTAAAAGTTGTCGGTACAGACGGCGCACCAAGTGGCGGGAGTGTCAAACTGACATACACAGCTGACGGGAAAAGTAAGACCGTAGAGATCATCTTCGACAGCAACACACCCTCTACAGGCGAATTTGAAGTCAAGATCAACGGCCGCTCATTGGGGAGCTTCACAGCAGAGGCACTCGCCCAACTTTTGGGAGGAAAATAAGCTCTCTCAAAAAAGCCAGGGGACAAAGCGCTTCGTACGCTTCATATATTCCGCATAAGCCGGTCCAAAATGTTCGAGGAGCATACGCTCCTCGCGCTCGACACGGATGCCGATCATCAACCCTGCCCCGAGCAAAAAGAGCAACAATCCCCACAACGAACGCACCGCGATCATCATCCCAATCACCTCCAAAAATGTCCCTGTATACGAAGGATGCCGAATATACGCATAGACACCTTCTTGGTGAAGTGTATGTTGTTCGCGGATACACAAAACGTAGGTGAACTCATCGCCGAGGCTGCGGATCGCAAAGGCACGAAACCACGTCCCAAAGAGGGAGATCGTCACGCCGATCGAGAGTGCCCATGTCGATGGGAGCATCTGTAGAGGTGGTGTAAAGTAAGGGAGCAAGAGAGAGAGGAACCACAGGAGTCCCATGGCCTGGATGATCCAGGCAAACTCCTTCTCACCAACAGGGATGGTGTCGCTATCACGGGGAGACTTCTCCTCGGCGTTCCAGATCCCGTAGATGTAGAGGCAGAGCAAGAAGGTGTAGATTCCGAGCGGAAGGGGTTGTAGAAACATCAACTATCTCGAAGGGAAAGAGGAAGGAGAGCAGCCCCACTTTCGCGGGGAGAGGTGGTGGTCTATTCGGACTTGGAGAAGGATTGAACGATCTGTGGCAGGTCGACACCGAGGGCAGCTTTGATCTGCTCAGAGGTGGAGACGAGGTTGCCCGCCAGATTGTTGCTGCCGCCACTGCTGTCGGGGAGGACAGTGACTTGTTCGATCTCGAGGTCTGCGACTGTTTCGAGGACGAGTTTGACGAGGACATCCATCTTTTGGAGCAAGAAGATGTCACGTGCGTTGCTACCAGCCTGTGCCCAGGTCTCAGTCACAGCGCGAAGAGCCTCAGCGGTCGCGTGTCCATCCTCGACAATTTTGGCGGCCTTACCGACAGCGTCAGCGATGGCAGCTTGCATATTTGCACGAGAAGGCTCGATCACATCCGCTTCGAGTTTGCGACGGACTTGCTCGATACGAGCGCGTTGGACGTCTTGCTCTGCGGTTGCTTTTGCGATCATCGCGGCGATCTGAGAACGCTCTTCCGCGACGACAGCGGCGCGACGAGTGGTCGCGTCGATGATACGACGATCAGCTTCCGCTTTGACAGTGTCGCGCTCAGCGCGGATTTGTGCGAGTGAGACCTCACGATTGTTCTCCGCTTTACGGATCGAAGCGGTGGCTTTGGTCTCAGCTTCAGCGACGAGGGCGCGCTTTTGAACCTCAGCAGACTGCTTACGACCGATGGAGTCGAGGTATCCTCTGTCATCGGAGATGTTTTGGATGTTGAAGGTGTCGAGCTGGATACCAAGACGCTTGAGGTCTTGCTCAGCTTCGCCGACGAGGCTCTTTTGGAAAGCCGCTTTGTCTTCGTTGACCTCTTCTGGGGTCAGGGTCGAAAGGACACCACGGAGGTTCCCTTCGAGGGTCTCTTTGGCGATTCTCATGACCTCTTCACGGGTCTTGCCGAGGAGGCGGCCGATCGCGTGGTTGATCACGGGCTCAGTACCAGCGATCTTGACGTTGGCGACAGCGTCGACGTTCAGGGGGATACCGCCTTTGGAGTAGGCGTTCCTGATGGAGAGGTCGAGGACCATGTTGGTGAGGTCGAGGTAGTCGACCTGCTCGATGAGAGGCATACGGACCGCGCGTCCACCTTTGACGATGCGGTAGCCGAGGACTTCGTCACCGACTTTGCGTTTGGAGCCGGTGAAGATCAGGACTTCGTTGGGCTGACAGATGTAGAGCAAGTTTTTCACGACGAGGATCGAAGTGATACCTACGAGCCCGAGGATAAATGCGACGATAATAAGGACGTCTGGTGTCATGACTTACTCCTTGCTTGCGCTGGTAGTGAGTTTGGAAGATTCAGCCAGGATGCCTGTGACATCGATACCAGTGGTCTTGGCCAACGATTCGAGGATCGCTTCAACAGTCGCGGGGAAGGAGCGTACGTAGTTGGGGATCGCTTTTCCATCGCCGGAGTCGATCAGGTGGACGTTGCCGACCTGCATATCGTTGACAGTGGAGACAACGATGGCGAGGATTTTTTCGAGCTGTTGGATCAAGAAGATGTCGCGTGCATCGTCGCCTGCGTTGGACCAAGATTCAGCGATCTTGTTGAGCGCGGCTGCGAGCGCCTTACCGTTTTCTGCGATCGGCGCTGCGGTGGCCTTCGCTTGCATCTCACGAGCTTGCTTCATCGCCTCAGCGGGGATGACCTTGTCCGCTTGCAAACGCAGTTGCTCAAGCGTAGTACGGATGGTTTGCAACTCTTGCTCGGCGATCGCGCGGGCTTCGAGTGCTGCAGCCGTGGTCTTCTCTTCTTCGGAGCGGGCTTTTGCGTCGAGCTCTGCTTTAAACTCGCGCAATTCGTTGCGTGATTTTGCAACATCAGCAGCAGCGGATTCTTCGACAACTTTGGCTTCGGCGAGTTTTTGCGCTGCGACCTCTTCCGCCTCACGACGAGCGTTTGACTCGGCGATTTCAGCGTCACGGATGATCTGCGCGATACGCTGACGTCCGATCGAGTTGAGGTAGTTGTCGCTGTCTTCGACGTGCTGAATCTTGAGCGTGTCGAGGTGCAGACCGAGCTGTTTGAGGTCATCTTCTGCGATCTCGGCGAGAGACTCGGCAAAACGAAGTCTGTCTTCGTTGACCTGCTCAGGTGTCAATGTCGCGAGGACCTCACGCAAGTTACCTTCGAGGGTATCTTTTGCGACGCGGATGATATCACCACGTTCACGGCCCATAAAACGCTCAATTGCGTTTTTGACGAGTACAGGGCTGGAGGAGATCTTGATGTTCGCGACTGCCTGTACATGCAACGCGATACCACCTTTGGAGTAGGCGTTCTTGACGGAGATGTTAATGGGGATAGTCGTCAGGTCGAGTCGTTCGACCTGCTCGAAGATGGGGATGCGGTAATCACGTCCACCAAAAACGAGGCGGTAGCCCTGATTGGACAATTCGCCACCTTTACGGCGACCACTGATGACCAGCACCTGGTTAGGTGGACAGATCACGATGAAGGTCTTGATCAACATCACGAGGATAAAGAAGGCAACCAGGACACCGATCGACACACCCACCACGAGCTGGATGTTGACGGGCTGGTTGGTTGCCCCAATGAATAAAGAGAGCAGTTCCAGGTTCATGTTTTTCGTCTCCACTTAGGCAAGAGGCTTGCGAGATCTCCCTTTTGAGAACAGAGGTGGACTGCGACACACAGTGATGACACAGACGTGCACGCGATCCTGTGGGTTATCATTTCGTTTGAAGGTTAAGGTTTATGGATATATCCCAAGGGGTGGGGACACACCGTGTATGGGCCTATGCTTTTTGCGCCTTCTCTTTGGCTCGCTTGGCCCGATATTTGGCAACTTTCTTGAACTTATCGAAGTCCTTGACCACCTGTGCGGTCCCTTCGCGAAGGTTGACCGCCACGATAAACGCGGTGTCACCTTTTTGCAGTTCGTGTCCTTCGACAGTTTCGGCGATCATATTGATGTGTTCTTCGTGCAATTCGAGCTGAATTTTCCCGGGGTGTTCAGCGTCCACAGCGACCATGACACGCGCTGTACGACCGATGAATTCTTTGGGTGGGATCGTCCCCGAGACCTGCCCTCTTTGCAGCACATGCAAGAGGTAGGACACACCAAATCCTGCGATAAAACCGACCCCGGCAGAGATGCCGGTGATCACGTTGATGTCTTTGAGGCTGCTAAAGTAGGACAACAGTGTCCCTGTCAGCCCGAAAAATGCGGTGGTAAAGATCCAAAAACGCAGCGACAAGAACGGCAGCCAGATCGAGGCCGCGTCGCCGACAGAATCACCAGAGTGGACGTGAAGATCGTGGTCGTGATCGATGCCGTCGACATCGAAGTCCATATCCGCGTCGACATCGAAGTCCATATCCATGTCCATGTCGAAATCCATGTCCATGTCCATGTCGGCATCAAAATCGAGGCCGTCGAGGCTGGCTTCAAAGTCAGAGTCCGCGTGCAGGTCGTGATCACCGCCACCAAGAAGGACAGAGACTGCGACCAAAACACCACCGGATAAAAGGCAAATCAAATACACTGTGAGCATCGTCTTTTCTCCATCTATCGTCCAACGAAACTGTCTGTGGTCCTATCTGTCGTTTGTACAACAACCCACACACAGTATCTCTTCCCACAATATCGAAGATGTTTCCATCTCTCTTGAATTTCTCTCCCACCAAAGCCATATTGGGTCACAGCAGGAGGCCACATGCAAGAACAAGAGTTACAACTACTCGAACAACTGCTCTTCGATGAACAGGTTAGTCGTAACCGCCAATTCGAGCGTTTTGAGCAAATCGACAACAAGCGCATTCAGCGTCTCGTCAGGCTGTTGCGCTTCCTTCATAAGGAGCTTCAACGTCCTGAAGTCGAACACTGGGTCGAACCCGAACCTGATGGACGTCTGTGTGTCCATCTTCACCATGAGACGCTCGGTTCGCTAAAAACAGTCTTCCTCACGCCTGCACAGTGGTCCTTACTCCAACACCCTGGTTGGTCGCAGTAAACGACTTATGAGAGCGGCAACGCCCACTCTCCGTGGTACACAACAGAGGCCGGTCCACGCATCCACACAGTCGACATATCCGAAGGAACACGAATCCAAAGTGGTCCTCCAGGCAATCTCACCTCGACCTCTTGGTCTGCGGCGATACGCTCAGTCAACACAGCCGCGACAGCGACCGCGCAGGCGCCTGTCCCACAAGCCTGTGTAAACCCACATCCACGCTCATAAACGACGACATCAAGGCATGTCTCGGAGAGCTGTTCGACAAACTCGATGTTGGCTCTCTGCGGAAACATCTCGTGCGATTCGAGCTGTGGTGCAAGCTCACGCTCGTGAGCGTTGGCTTTTTGGAAGATCACAAAGTGGGGATTTCCCATCGACACAGCGGTCCCGACAAAGGCCTCATCATCGAGTGTGATGGGGCGTTCGATCCAACGCTCGTCCGTAGAGGCGAACGGGATCTCGGGGCAACGCAGGATGGGCGCTCCCATATCAACTAAAATGGTACTTGGTTGGCTATCTTGCGCGACATGGTGTGTACAAGTCAAGACACCACGATCCGTTTCGATGTCGAGGGTGTGCTTGTCTGTGAGCTTTTGATCGATGATGTATTGCACAAAACAACGCAAACCGTTGCCACACATCTCAGGTCGGCTTCCGTCTGCATTTCGCACAATCATGCGGAAATCTGCGACTTCGGAGTCCGAAAGTAAGAGCAATCCATCAGCGCCAATGCCCCGATGGCGATCGCAAAGCTCTTGAATGGTCGCAAGGGACCAATCGCGTGCGACTTTACGCTCATCGATGATCGCGAAGTCATTGCCTAAACCGTGATATTTCCAAAATTCCAACGCCATAGTGCGGTCCTTTTCTCGTAGACTTTTTTGATGAATCGACATAACCATCACACATACCATCAAAAGCCATTCTTTTCTACCGAAAGACGGTGGACAATGACGAGGTGACACCTCGACCTTTTCCACAAGAGCCGCACGTGACAAAGAGGTAGGACACCGAAGAACAGGAGAAGATCATCCCTGCCCAGGAGTGAGAATGTCATGTCACATTGCTCACCCATACTTAACCCACTCCCCCCAAGGCTTATTCCCGCTCCCCTTCAGACACGCCCTTTTTCCCTCACTCTTTGACGCCTGACTTCTTCTGAAAGGCCTTCATATGCCTGTAAAATTCGAGCTTTTTGAGTAATTCGAGATGGCGCAAGAGTTTCATCTGACGGATGATCTCGCGCTCTTTCTTGGACAGCTTCTCTTTCCCCCCACGACGTGCAGCCCCTTTTCCCTTCGCGACTTTGATGCTTTGGTGCTTATTTGTACGCTTTGCATATACCTTCCCCGATGCGGAGACCATCCACAAACAGGCAGCAAACACACAAACACAACAAACAACCATTCGACGCAAAAGATCCACTCCATACACTTTCAAACAAGATAAAACCATCGATACAACCGTACCTTCCTGCAAAAGAAGACCATCTTGAAGTGACAACATACACTGCGCCTTCTTTTGATGCCTCCCTATACAAGACGTTTCCCTCTCCGCTTTTTGTGCAAAAAATGTTTGCCTTTTCCACAAAAATGAACTGTGACCCATTTCACAGCCAACCCCCTCTCTCACAGGTATGATGAAGACAATTGTATCTTTGAGATTTTTTTAGCGTGGCAAAAAAAGACTCTTATGCTCGTTCTGTTCACGCTCTGCTTCGGTCTTCTCCTACTCCAAAGGCAAAATCCGAACATCAACAACATTGACCAGCACACACAGCCAAAGTATGCTCAAAAACAGAACTTTCCAATGTTTCCCAGTCAATACAAAAAGTGTTTTGGCGAACAAAGTCAGCACAAAAGGAGTTCACTGTATGATGACTTTCCAACACCCCCCTCGTAACCGAATGAAAAGTCTCGCAACATTCTGCGCAGGGTTATTCTTATGTATCTTTATGTCGTGTAGCGGAGAGATAAGCCTGAATATTCCAGGATGTGAAAAATGCCCAACACGATGTCTCGATGAAAATGGGCGTGGAACATGTGTTGTTTGCCTTGTCGACAAAGATTGCCGCTCGGTCGCAGACTCCACAAAAATATGCACACCTGACAACAAATGTGTTTGCGGCAGTGACAAAGATTGCCCCCAAGGACAACATTGCGATGGAAACAAAGGATGTGTGGATTGTACATCCAACGAACACTGCACGGAGAAAGATCGCTCCATCTGTGTAGAGAATTTCTGCGTAGCTTGCCGTTCAGGTGACGAACGTGCTTGTGCAGGTGAAGGTGGCGCCCCCTGTCGACAAGGAACACAAACATGTCGAGGAAATGGAACATGGGGGAGTTGTCAGGGAGCTGTCGTTTGTCACTCCAACGAGAAGTGTGTGGAGGATAAGTGTGTTAATGCGTGTCCCGAGGCACCTTGCACATTAGATGAAGCAAAGTGCGCCACAACAGGGAAAGAGATGCCAGGAAAACGGCGTCTTTGTGTCAAAAATGCGCAAGGGTGCCTGGAGTGGAGTGAACTTCAAACCTGTGGAGAAAAAGAATTTTGTGCCAAAGGTGTATGTACACCCTTCCAATGTTCGCCAGTGTGCCAGATCGATGATAAACGTTGTGAAGGAAACGATGCGTTTTCGACATGCACCAAGGATCAGGATGGCTGTCCACAATGGTCGACAACGCACTCTTGTGGGACAGGTGGAAAAGTTTGTACAAATGGTGATTGCCTCTGCCCAACAGGAAAGAAAGATTGTGGTGGTACGTGTCTTGAGTGTTGTTCACAGAATGACTGCACTGGAGGACAAACCTGCGAAAAAAATGTTTGCGTATGTCCACAAGGTCAGGATTTTTGTGATGGAAAGTGTGTGGATCTTCAAAAGGACAAGGATCATTGTGGTGCCTGCCTGAAGAAATGCAATAGCGTCGAAGAGTGCAACTCGGGTCTGTGTTGCCCCAAGGGCCAACTCAACTGTGGTGGGACGTGTATTGCGCCAGACTCCGACGCAAAACATTGCGGGGGATGCGGCAAAACTTGTGCATCAGAGCAGATTTGTAGCGTTGGCATTTGTTGTCCCAAAGGACAACTCAATTGTGGTGGAACGTGTATCGATCCCAAAACAGACTCCAGAAACTGTGGGATATGCGGAAAAGCTTGCCCTTCAGGACAATTTTGCAATGGGGGGCTGTGTTGCGCCAATGGCCAAAACAACTGTGGTGGGACATGCACCGATTTAAAATCCGATCGTGCAAACTGTGGTCAGTGCGGAACAACCTGTGCATCAGGACAGTTTTGCAGCAAAGGACTCTGCTGCGCCAATGGTCAAATCAACTGCGGTGGAAAATGCATTGACCCAACATCTGATAACGCAAACTGTGGTGTGTGTCGAAAATCGTGTGGTGCAAATGGTCGTTGCCTCTCGGGAATCTGTTGCGCAACAGGGCAAGTGAATTGTGGCGGAAAATGCATCAATTTGAAAACAAGCAGCCAAAACTGTGGAAAATGTGGAGCAGCCTGTCCAACAGGAGAAGCTTGCAGCGACGGAATGTGTTGTCCTTCAGGACAAACCAGCTGTAGTGGCGTGTGTAAAGATCTGAAAACAGACAATACAAACTGTGGAAAATGCGGAACAGTATGCACTTCAGGACAATTTTGTAGCCAGGGACTCTGCTGCCCCACTGGACAAATCAACTGCGGTGGAACATGCATTGACCCCAGAAAAAATCGCAGCCATTGCGGACGTTGTGGTAACAGGTGCTCTCCAACATCAGGAACCGCACAAAGCGCATGCTTTGCAGGAAAATGTATGATTCGCTGCTACTTCAAGAATCATTTAGTCCGGTGTAGTGGAGGTCTCACAACGGAACAGTGTAAGGATGTGTACACAGACTCCAATCACTGTGGCGCTTGCAGGAACAAGTGCCCAAGTAATCGAACTTGTACAGACGCAACCTGCGTTCTTGTTCCCTGTGGCCCGACAAAACAACCGTGTGCAAATGGAGAGTATTGTTCCAATGACTTGTGTTGTAAGGTAGGCTTCACGAACTGTGGTGGAAAGTGTGTCGACTTCAAAAATGATCCCAAGAATTGCGGTAAGTGTGGGCAGGTTTGTACATCCAGCCAAACTTGTCTTTCAGGGAATTGCTGTAACAATGGTGAAGTGCTGTGTGGTGGAAAGTGTGTCAACCTGCGAACCAACCGAAAGAACTGCGGACGTTGTGGTAACAGCTGCTCTCCAACATCAGGAACAGCACAAAGCGCATGCTTTGCAGGAAAATGTATGATTCGCTGCTACTTCAAGAACCATTTAGTCCGGTGTAGTGGAGGTCTCACGACAGAGAAATGCAGGAACATTTACACCGACGTCAATCACTGCGGTGCTTGCAAAGTAACATGCGCAAGTGGGCAATCTTGCGTGGATGCAGTGTGTAAATAGCGCCCAACCTCCTTCAACTCTTCTCTCTCCTTCGACCAAGCCAAAAAACCCAAATATCAAACAACAACTCCATCATTTGATACAGCTTCTGTACTTCGCATTTTTCGAGCGATGTGCAGCAGTATAGCCCTTCTTCACCGTAAATGTATGTGTCCGTCTGTTCTTGCCCCCTTCCTCCTCAACGCTCGTTAAAAAACAACGATGAATCCCCGCATCCTCCTGTCTCACAAGGCTACGATGACATTTTTTTGACTTGACATCATCGTAAGTTCAGCGCACAACCAAAGAGCCAACCACACCTCAGTCTGCCCAAGGGTTCAACATTATGAAACAAGTACGGTCTCTCTTTATCTGGTCTCTCTTCATAGGGCTCTCTCTCTTCACGGAGTATGCCCAAGCACAATTCATCACACGTGAACCATACCTCCAATTGGGGACACCTACCTCGATGACGATCGTCTGGCGCACACTCACCAAAGAGACCGGAAAGGTATGGTACGGGACCGCCCCAAACCAGCTCACGAAGTCGGTCCAGACGACCCAAAAAGACACCCAACACGAACTCAAAATCACAGGCCTCACACCCAACACCCGCTACTACTACGCGGTCGGTACGACGAGCAAACAGCTCCAAGGTGGGTCGTCATCTTATACATTTAAGACGGCCCCCACTGTCGGCAGCAAACAACCCTTTCGCTTTTGGGTCGTCGGTGATTCTGGGACAGGGCTCCCTGCACAATCGCAGGTGCGCGACGCGATGAGCAAGTATGTCGGTAACAAAAAGCCGGACATCTACCTTCATATGGGTGATATGGCATACCTCGACGGGCGAGATTACGAGTTTCAACTGCAATTCTTTAATGTGTATAAGTCGATCCTGCGCAATACTGTCTGCTGGCCCACGATAGGGAACCACGAAGGACACACCTCGCGTTCCGGCCCACAAACAGGTGCTTACTACGACGCCTACGTCCTCCCGAAGGCGGGCGAGGCTGGAGGCGTCGCCTCGGGCACAGAGGCTTACTATTCATTTGATTACGCCAACGTCCACTTTGTCGTACTCGACTCACACGACTCTCCACGAACCCCGTCAGGTGCGATGCTTCAGTGGCTCAAGCGCGATCTCGCGAGCACCAAACAAAAGTGGTTGATCGCCTTCTGGCACCATCCCCCATACTCCAAAGGCAGCCACGACTCCGACACAGAGTCACAACTCACGGAGATGCGCAAACACGCGCTCCCGATCCTCGAAGCTGCAGGGGTCGACCTCGTCCTCGCCGGACACTCCCACATCTACGAACGCTCCTACCTCGTCCACGGCGCATACAACACACCGACGACAGCCGCCGGCCACATCGTCGACAAAGGCGATGGCAAGCTCAACGGAGATGGTGCCTACAACAAACCGACACCGACCTCCAAAGGAGCCGTATACATCGTCGCTGGACACGGGGGCGCGCCTCTTACCAAAAAAGGCACACACCCCCTGATGTACATCACAGAGACAAAGTACGGTTCCTGTATCGTCGATGTCCACGACAACACGCTCAAACTCGTCAATGTCCGCTCAGATGGAAAGGTCTCTGACCAATTCACACTCGTCAAGGGGAGCGCGCTGCTCCTCCAATCCCCCAACGGCGGCGAGCGTTTCCTGGTCGGTGAGCAGGTCGACATCAAATGGCAAACCGTCGGCACAATCGCAAACGTCAAGCTCGAATACACCACTGATGACGGCAAGACCTGGAAGAGCATTCAACAACAGCTCGCCAACACAGGTCGCTACACATGGACGCTGCCCGCTGTCACCACGACACAAGCCCGTGTCCGCATCACAGATGCCAAGCAAGCCTCCTCAACGGACCAAAGTGACGCGGTCTTCACGATCGACAAGGTGGTTCAAAGACCCTATATCAAGTGGGGTGACACATGGAAATACCACGACAGCGGAAAAGATCTGGGGAGCGCCTGGACCGCACTCTCCTACGATGACAGCAGCTGGAAGGCCGGCCCTGCGCAGCTCGGTTATGGCGAAGGCGACGAGAAAACAAAGCTCAAGGATGCCTTACCCAATTACAAAGGCGCTTACTTCCGCAAGACATTCACGCTCACGGAGACGATCACCAAAGCCACCCTCGATGTCCTCTTCGATGACGGATTTGTCGTCTGGATCAATGGAAAACGCATCCACTCTGTCAACGCCAAAGATGGTGACGCATACGACAAGTGGGCCAGCGCGACGTCCAAAAATAACGAGCGCATAACCTATCCCATCCCCCTCACAAACCATCCCTTTGTACAGGGCAAAAACATCGTCGCTGTCCTTGTCAAACAACGCAGCGCTCTCTCAAGCGATCTTTCGTTCGACCTGCAGCTTACACTCGAAGTTCAACAGGCGACACCTACGTTCGCTCCCATTGGTAATAAACAAATCCAAGAGGAACAAACACTCACCTTCAAAGTCAACGCAACACACCCACAAAACAAGCCCCTCACCTATTCGACCAGCCAGCTCCCGTCAGGAGCGACATTTGTGGCTTCAACACAACAATTTACGTGGACACCTCAGCGCGGACAATCAGGCGTCTATAAAGTCACATTTACCGCGACCGATCCAAGCGGTCTCTCCGGCCAAGAAGCGATCGACATCAGCGTCACACCAGCACCACCACAGGAACCGACACCTTCAAAAGATGCGTCGACACCAGACGTACAGCTCAAGGACAACACCCCCAAAGAGCGCAAGACACTGCCAGAGGCGACAAAAGAGACGACACAGACAAAAGAGACGCCCCAAACAAATGAGGTCGGTACACCAGACCAGTCGGCCAAAGAGGTCACCCTCAAAGACATCGTCGTGGGACATGATCACAACCCACAAGACAAGGTGCGTCCACCTGCAGACGGTTGTGGTTGTTCGGCCTCCGGCCCACCATCACTTATCTACCTCACGCTCTTTTTGTTGCTCTTTGGGCTACGATTGCGACGTCCCCGCTCATGATGAGATGCTCGATTTGGGGAGTTGGTCTTCTCTTCCTGCTTTGTGTACAGCCTGTCGCAGACGCACATATGGGACTTCACCACGAGATCGAATGGGTCACACGTAAGCTCAAGCGTGCGCCAACATCACTGAAGTGGTTACTACGTCGAGGCGATCTGTATCGAAGGCATGGTGACTTTCGACGCGCCCAACGAGATCTTCGGCGCGCGGTAAAGCTCCACCCTCATGCACGACGTGTCTGGCGCGTACTTGGGCAACTCTACTTCTCGATGAGGGACCCAAAGCGCGCACATTCAGCGCTCAAGCACTATCTCCAGATGAAGGGGACACACTGGCAGGCATGGTATCTATGGGCACAGCTCGCCGAACAGAAGGGGCACATCAAACGTGCACTGCGCGCTTACAAACAGGCCGCGCTGCGCGGCAAAAAACCTCAACTTTACCTCAGGTGGGGTCGACTCTCAGCTCGTACACGTCCACTTGCCCACACAGCCAAGATTTATCGAGCAGGTCTCCACGCCCTCTCTGGCGCGATCGTGATGAGGCTCGCGCTGTTCGAGATCCTCATGAAGCAAAAGCAACACGACAAAGCACGACAACTCGTAGAATCAGAGCTCAACAAGCTCCCCGTGAAGACACCGTGGTGGCTTTTGCGAGCGCGGACCTTCGAGGCCCAAGGCAAACACCTCCTGGCACGCCGTGATCGGCTCGCCGCACAAAAGGAGAGCCAACAACTCTTCGAGCACCGCCCTACCCTGCTCAATCGTATGAGACGTGTGAAGGTCACCCTCTCCCTCAAACACTGGAAACATGCAGTCCATGACCTGTACATCCTCTGCGCACATCGTTACGAGATGGAAAAAGTCCAACGTACTTTTCAGATGATCCATCGACAGCTGACACGACGTAAGCAAGACGCCCCCATTCTACGAAGCTGCAAGCAATGGAAGCGCATCCTCTCCCCCATCGTTAAGAATGGCAACATGCCTCTCCCTTGACCCACAACCTTTTCCTTTGGTAGATTGTGTTTCCCTTGCAAATCGAGCGGTCACTTTGTCCCTCTTTGTCCGAGCTTTGCTGAAGGAAGCGTATGTCATACAAATTCCAGGTAAATTTGGGTAGCATCATCGAGTTGCTCTCAGCGCACCTGTACAGCGGCCCACAAGTTTACCTCAGAGAACTGCTACAAAATGGTCTCGACGCCATCGAGGCACGAAAGCAACTTACCCCATCGCTCGAAGGGAAGATCGATGTCCACCTGCGCAACGAAGAAGAGCACCCTACGCTCGTCTTCCAGGACAATGGTATCGGTTTAACAGAGGAAGAGATCCACAGCTTCCTCGCGACCATCGGACAGACCTCGAAAAACAGCGACATCATCGCCCAACGAGGCGACTTTCTCGGACAATTTGGTATTGGTCTGCTTGCCTGCTTCCTCGTCAGCGATGAGATCGTGATCTTTACACGCTCCGCCCGACAACCAGAGCATGCCTTTGAATGGCGAGGTCGCCCCGACGGCACCTACAAGATTTCTCCCCTCCCAGAAGGACTCGAACTCGAGATCGGTACACAGCTTCACCTCCGCTGCAAGCAAGGCGCTGAGACCTACTTTCGCCCAGAACGTGTCGAAGAGCTCCTGTACCACTTTGGTTCTTTGTTGCCCGAACAGATTTGGCTCTCCGTCGAGGACGAATGTTGGCAGATCAACGAGGAGCCTGCGCCCTGGCGTGTCCAATACGCGAGCAAAGAAGAGCAAAAAGACGTCTGGCTCGAATACGGAAAAGAAGAACTTGAGACGGAGTTCTTCGACTGTATCCCCATCCAAACGCCAAACGGCGACGTAGAGGGTTTGGCGTACATTCTCCCTTACTCACCGAGTCCTTCATCGAGACGGACACATCGCATTTACCTCAAAAATATGATGCTCACAGAGCACGCTGAGCACTTGCTACCAGACTGGGCCTTCTTCGTGCGTTGCGTCCTCAACGTCGAGCGCTTGCAACCGACAGCCTCTCGTGAAGGCTTCTTTGAGAACGAAGCGCTCTTTGAAGCACAAGAGCAGATCGGCCAATGTCTACGGGATTATCTCCTTCAGCTCGCCGAAGAATCCCCACAGCGTATGCAAAAGCTGATCTATCTACACGACCTCTCCCTCAAAGCGCTCGCACTCCAAGACAACGAGTTTTACCAAGAGTTTATCGAGTGGTTCCCATTTGAGACGACGCTAGGGAACATGACACTTGAAGACTACAGAGCGGATTATCCTGTGATTCAGTACACCGTTCGGCTGGACCAATTTCGTCAGATCGCGCGTATCGCTGCCGCGCAGTCGATGTGTGTGATCAACGGCTCATACATCTACGACGCCGACCTGCTCGGAAGACTGCCACAGATTTTCCCAGACACACAGCTCGAACTGGTCGACGCAGCCAACCTCACACAGCATTTTGACGATCTGAGTGAGGACGAACTTGAACAGGCTGAGGAGTTCCTCGATATCGCAGAAGACGCGCTCGCAGCCTACGAATGTGATGTCGCGTTAAAGAAGTTCCTCCCCACAGACATGCCGACGATGTACACGAGTAATGCGGACGCCAACTTTCAGCGCAGTGTGGAGCAGACCAAGGAAGTGGCAGACATGCTCTGGACCTCCGTCCTCGACAGTCTCGTCCCAACAAGCGCTCCAGAGAACAAGTCCTTGCTGTGTATCAACTACGACAACCCCCTGATCCAACAGCTCATCGACGAAGAAGACGACGAGGCGCTCGAAATTTCCGTCCAGATGCTATATGTTCAAGCTCTCCTGCTTGGTCACCACCCACTCTCCTCACAAGAGATGTCCCTACTCAACACGGGACTGCTTGAGTTGATCCAAAGAAGCCTACGCAAACCACAGAGTCTCCCGACAATGTCGTGGAGCGCCTGACTTCCCCTCACAAACAAGAGATACACACGCTCTCATATCGATAGAGATGCACTAGACCAATGCACGCAAATGGTGTATGTAAAGAGACTCACATGAGCACATTGGCCCCAAAGAGGAAGGGATGTCGACAGGTTACGATAGCAAATTCCATGACCTGCTGTACCAAGCAGAGAGTCTGAAGGACAGCGCTTCGCAGATTATGCTGCTCGAAGAGGCGATCCGGCTTGCGGATTCCCACAGCGATCCAGATCTGGGCTTTATGGCACGTGAAGCGCTGATCAAAGTCGCGACATTCGGGGGCTATCCCGAAAAGGCCCTTGTGTGTTTTACATGGTGCCTCGCACAGAGCGATCAAAATCCCCAAGACTTTCCACCACAAATGTTGCTCTGGCCATACAAGTGGGTCGCGCTCTCACTCGCCTACTTCCCTCAATTGTCACGTACACAGATCAACGAGATCCTCGACGACCTCACCAAGCGCTTCAAACATATGGGCATCAGCCTGCGCCCCATTCACAACATCCGCTGTCGGATCGCTTGGGCGCTCGGCGACCTCCCCGAAGCTGTCGAGCATCGTCGTAACTGGCAGGCCGCAGAGCGAGACGAATACTCCGACTGTATCGCTTGTGAGATGGACAACAACGTCGAGTTCCTTCTCAACGAAGACCAAGACGAACAAGCCATCCGGCAGGCCGAACCGATCCTGACAGGTGCGGTCCGCTGTGCAGAAGTCCCCCATCACACCTACGCGCGGATCTTGCTCCCCCTCTTTCGCAACGGACAATACGAAGAAGCCGCACGGTACCACCTCACAGGTTACAGACTTATCCAGCGCAACAGAGACTTTCTAGGCTCCATCGCCGAGCACATGCTGTTTTTGGTCTTGACCGAGAACATGGAGAGAGCACGCGGCCTGTTTGAAAAGCACTTACAGTGGGCTCTTGATACAAAAGATGTCTACGATCAGCTGCAATTCTTCTCGGCCTCATCGCTGCTGTTTGAGCAGCTACAAAAGACAACAACAGAGCGCTCGATCCCGATGCAGTTACCGGCTTCGTTTCCGGGCTTTAAGAAGAGCGGTCAATACAACGTCCGCAAGATGAACAATTGGCTGGGTCGACAAGTCAAGCGGATCATCGAATCATTTGATAAGCGCAATGGTAACCACTACTTCACACAACAAATCACAAACCAACGCGCCCTGTTACAACACGTCCACCCCTTCCCGATCGAAGAGTGATGGGCAACATACAGGAGACCTGACATGTCCGATTCGTCTCGCTGGCTGATACGCCCAGCCAGTCTGCTCGATGCTCCCACGATCGCCCACTTCCTTTATGTCCTCCATGAGGAGCGTTTACCGACGCTCTTTGTCAAGGATACCCCCCCAACCATCGAAGACGAAATTCAGTTTCTCAAGGTGACTTACTCCAAACCCAACTCCGCTGTCTTCCTGGCCTTTGAAGGCCCAACGCTCGCTGGTATGTTGGACTTCCATACCCACAATCCCAAGCAAATGACACACACAGGCGAGTTTGGTTTGACAGTCAGCCCGGATTTCCGCAATCAGGGGTTGGGGACGACGATGCTCCATTACCTCGTCGACTGGGCACAGAAACATCCACCGCTTCGACGCCTTGAGTTGGGTGTCTTCTCCAACAACCCAGACGCTTATAGACTGTACAAGCGCTTTGGCTTCGTCGAAGAAGGTCGAAAAATCGGCGCAGTTCTCGTAGAAGACGAATACATCGACTTGATCCTCATGGCATACACCCTCAACACATAAGCTCCTCAACCCCCACACAACCTCACGTATCCTCAGACCTCGGCAAGACTCCACCTATATCCTCTTGCGTGCGCCTATTTACATCCAACAACCTTGTGCAAAATTCGGTATGCGAAACAGGGCGATTGTGCTACAAACGCCATCTCAAATATCCATTCGCGTCGAAGCTCACACAGCAAAGACGAATACGTATAACGAAATGCCCGTGATGAAGGAGGAGAACATTGTCCGAGACATCAGAAAGTACACAACAACAAGAAGTGATCGGCCCAGTCGCGTTGCCACTGGATCTGGTCTCTCCACAATTGACGATACGCGCGATCGTGACGGGGATGTTCTTAGGTGGCATCCTCTCGCTTTGTAATATCTACGCAGGGCTCAAGATTGGCTGGGGCTTCAACATGTCGATTACGGCGGCGTTGTTGAGTTACGGTTTCTGGGAACTTTTGCACAAGACGCTCGGCACGCCCAAGTGGGGCATGCTTGAGAACAACATCAACCAGACAGCGGCGTCGAGCGCAGCGTCTGTTTCCTCTGCCGGTCTAGTCGCGCCGATCCCTGCGTTGACGATGTTGACAGGACAACAGTTGACATGGCCGATCCTCTCGATTTGGGTCTTCTCCGTCTGTTTGGTCGGGGTGATCGTCGCGGTCGGACTCCGCCGCCAGATGTTGCTTCGCGACAAACTGCCATTCCCATCGGGGATCGCGACGGCAGAGACGCTCAAGGAGATGTACGCCAAAGGAGAGGAAGCGCTCTCTCGTGTCTACACACTCGTGGGGACAGCCGTTTTTGCCGGTTCTTTGAAACTCTTTCGTGCCTTTGTGTACCCCATCAAAAAGTGGACGCTCTCGCTGAGCTTCGCTGCGGCAGCCAAGTTGAAGGCTGCAGGAGTCGGAAGCTACGGCCTGTACAACCTAACCTTTGCGCTCGATCCCAGTTTGTTGCTCGTCGGTACGGGGACGTTGATCGGGTTTCGTACATGTGTTTCGATGTTACTCGGCGCGATCTTCGCGTGGGGTATCTTGGGACCACAACTCCTCGAATGGGGTTGGGCTGCACCAGGAAAAGCAGCGCTCAACGCCTCATGGTATCGAACGATGGTCAAGTGGCTCTTATGGCCAGGTGTCGCGATGATGGTCACAGCGTCTTTGACGTCTTTTGCGTTCTCTTGGCGCTCGATCGTCGCGGCGCTCACAGGTAACAAAGGCGACACAGCTGAGACCCTCACCCCCGAAGAAGAGTCCGCAGAGGTCAGTCGTAAGGCGTTCATCTTTGGTCTCGGTGTGGCATTTGTGTTGTCCGTCTTCTGTCAGGTCTACTTCTTCTCGATCGCTCTATGGCTCGCCTCTTTGGGTGTGATGTTTACGTTCCTGCTCGCGGTTGTCGCGGCGCGTGTCTCTGGTGAGACATCGATCACACCTGTCGGCGCGATGGGGAAAGTCACACAACTCGTCTTCGGCGTCCTCTCCCCAGGTCAGGTCGCGCCCAACTTGATGGCAGCCAACGTCACAGGTGGCGCCGCGAGTCAGTGTGCAGATCTCTTACACGATATGAAGGCCGGTCACTTGATGGGTGCCTCTCCACGCTTTCAGGCTTTCGCGCAATTCTTTGGTGTCCTCAGTGGTTCCTTGATCGGCTCGGCGGCCTATCTCGTGCTCGTCCCCAATCCCCAAAAGATGTTGCTCACAGATGAATGGCCAGCACCCGCTGTCGCAGCCTGGAAGGCTGTCGCAGAGCTCTTCAAGGTCGGTCTGCAAGCCATGCCCGAAGGTTCTCTAAACGCGATCTACATCGCAGGTGCGCTCGGGATCGTCCTCGCGATCTTGGAAAAGGTCGCGCCCAAATTCTGGCAAAACTTTGTCCCAAGCCCCGCAGGGATTGGACTCGCCTTCATCATCCCAGCGTACAACTCCATCTCGATGTTTATTGGTGGACTCGCCGCTTTGCTGCTCCGTCGCTACGCGCCAGAGTGGTCCGAACGCTTCCTCGTCGTCCTCGCAGCGGGCCTCATCGCAGGGGAGAGTCTCGCAGGTGTCGTCAGCGCCATCATCAAGATCATACAAGGCTGACGCCCCTCTCGTCCTCTCTCCGACCTTCTCCTTCCTTCCATATAGGCACGCTCGATCCCCTGCAAAAAAGCAATGATAGCCTCCTCTCCTGTAACAAAACAGAAAAAATGATGTACTGACTGTAGCGATTGATTTTGATCAATCCCTTTGGTCTCACAGAAGCCTACAATAGAGACAGAGAGCTTCCTTTGGAGACTCTCAGATCAGTGACAATCCAAAGTATCTGTCACCTACAGATACTTATGGGTATAGGGCGACTTTTGTTAGGCTTGAGCGAGCCACAACACGACGTAATGATTGCAGGAAAAAGGACACGAAAAACATGAAATATACATATTTTTTCGGTGGAAAACATGCAGAAGGTGACGCCACAATGCGCGAGCTTTTGGGCGGAAAAGGTGCCAACCTTGCAGAGATGGCGCGGATTGGATTACCCGTCCCTGCAGGATTTACGATCACCACAGAGGTCTGCCAATTTGACTTTGACAGTGACGACCTGCCCACCGCACTTGTCGAGCAAGTCGAGCAGTCTCTCAAGCAAGTAGAAGAGACGATGGGCACGACCTTTGGCGACCCATCCAACCCTTTATTGCTCTCGATCCGTTCAGGCGCACGCACATCGATGCCTGGGATGATGGACACAGTCCTCAACCTCGGTCTTAACGAAGAGATCGCGAAGGGATTTGCGGAGACGACTGGCAACCCACGCTTTGTCTACGATTGTTATCGACGTCTGATCCAGATGTACGGCGATGTCGTGCTGGAGATCAAACCAGAAGAGCATGAGATCAATCCCTTTGAAGCGCTACTCGAAGCCAAAAAGAAGGCAACAGGTGCGACAGTCGACCTCGAACTGTCAGCCGAAGCGTTGCAAGAGTTGATCGCAGAGTACAAAGCGCTGGTCCTTGAGAGACATGGCCAGCCCTTCCCTGACGATCCCAAAACACAGCTATGGGGTGCGATCCGCGCGGTCTTTCGCTCGTGGAACAACGATCGCGCGTTCACATATCGCGCACTCAACGGAATCCCCGATCATTGGGGGACAGCCGTCAACGTACAGGCGATGGTCTACGGGAACCGCAACGAGCGTTGTGGCACAGGCGTCGGCTTCACGCGCGATCCTGCAATGGGTGAAGCGCGACTATACGGTGAGTTCTTGATGAACGCGCAAGGTGAAGATGTCGTCGCGGGGATCCGCACACCACAACCTCTCACAGAGCACGAGCGCGAACGACGACAAAAACACGCACAATCTCTCGAAGCCCAATCCCCCACCCTGTTCGGTCAAATGCTCGACATCCAGAAGACCCTCGAAGAGCACTTTGGGGATATGCAGGACTTTGAGTTTACCATCGAAGAGGACAAGCTGTGGCTGTTGCAAACACGTACAGGGAAAAGAAATGGTCTCGCAGCAGTCCGTATCGCCGTCGAGATGGTCGAAGAAGGTCGCATCACACCACAAGAGGCGCTTCAACGTATCCACCCAGAACAACACTTTGGCCAGTTACTGCAACCGGTCTTTGACCGAGAAGAACGACAAAAAGCCATCGACGCAGGACGCATTCTCGCGACAGGGCTCCCCGCAGGTCCTGGCGCGGCGACTGGAAACCTCTATTTTTCCGCCAACGAAGCTGAACGACGCGCCAAACAAGGTGAAGCCGTGATCCTCGCACGAATCGAGACATCTCCAGAGGACATCAAAGGCATCGCCGTCTCCGCAGGGATCCTCACAGCTCGTGGCGGCGCGACCTCACACGCCGCCCTCGTCGCCCGACAGATGGGGAAAGTCTGTGTCGCAGGCTGTGAAGCCATCGAGATCGATTATGCACAAAAACAGATGAAAGTAGGGGAACACGTCTTCAAGGCTGGTGACGCCATCTCACTCGATGGTTTCGAAGGGCTCGTCCTCCAAGGACATATCTCGACACAAGCCTCTGAGGTCGCACAGGTCCTTCTCGAAAAAACCCTCCCCATCGAGGACGCCCCCCTTTGCCAACTCTATAACAAGGTCATGACGTGGGCCAACGAATACACAACCCTCGACGTCAAATGCAACGCGGACCGACCTGAACAGGTCAAAACGGCGATCGCATTGGGCGCAAAAGGGGTTGGCTTATGTCGCACAGAGCACATGTTCTTTGAAGGGACGCGCATCGACCTTGTGCGCGAGATGATCCTCGCCCAACAACCAGAAGACAGACAACGTGCGCTCGACCAACTCCAACCTCACCAGGAAGAAGATTTCCGCGGGATCTTCGAAGCCATGCAGGGACACCCAGTGACCATTCGCTTGCTCGATCCCCCTCTCCATGAGTTTGTCCCCAGCCTCGAATCGATCGACGAAAATCCTGTGTACGCGCAGACACTCGCCGACCACATCCACATGGATCTCGACGAGCTCAAACACCAAATTGAGCAGCTACAAGAATTTAACCCAATGCTCGGTCATCGAGGTTGTCGACTGCTCCTGAGTTATCCAGAGATCACCAAGACGCAGACAGCCGCGATCGTACGGGCAGCCTGTGAGGTCGAGAAAAGTGGTACACCTGTCCAACCCAAGATCATGGTCCCGCTCGTCAGTATGCCCGGTGAGCTCGAAACCATTCGTGAACACATTGAGGCGACTGCGCAGCCCATCCTCGAAGAATACGGCAGCCAAATGTCCATCGAGATCGGCAGCATGCTCGAAACACCACGCGCCTGCCTGACCGCAGGCAGTGTTGCAGCGCACGCGGACTTCTTCTCCTTTGGGACCAACGATCTCACACAGATGACATACGGCTTTAGCCGCGATGACAGTGGACGCTATATCGACGACTACCAAAAGATCGGGCTGCTGAAAAACAACCCCTTCCAGGTCCTCGATCAACAAGGTGTAGGTGCCCTGATGAAGCTCGCCTGTGAGAATGGTAGAGCAGCAAACAACACGATCGACTTAGGCATTTGCGGTGAGCACGGTGGTGAGCCCTCTTCTGTTCACTTTTGCCACGGGATTGGATTGCACAGCGTCAGCTGTTCTCCCTTCCGCGTCCCTATCGCGATCCTCGCTGCAGCACAAGCCAACCTCAAAACAAACGCCTGAGGTCACTCCCTCCTCTTCGGCCAGTTTCAGATTTCTCCCCCCTTCGTCGTAAGACAAATCACACATCACGCCCCTGCACACATTTTGTAGCCTCATATCATTGAAAAGTTGTGATATTTTTTACAGCTACGTGGTAAAACTTCCGTTACTATAAACGATACAAAAACAACGACCTGATAAGTTGCGTATAGAGGTGTTTTCCACACACCTCACCCCTTACTTATTTGTGAGAGAGGCCTCTCCATGCGTCTTTTTTCGACCACTTCTTCCATCCTGACCAGCTTGTTCCTCATTGCAATGACAGGCACCTTTGGCGCTTGTAGTGCCCCTGATGTGTGCGATGACAGTATCGATGTGGGTTCCCTGTCGATCAATCCACAAGGCAGCCCTTGTACGTACAAATGTGAATGCAACAACCAGCTCTACGAAGGCTTCTGCAAAGATGACGGTAGCTGCCAGTCCCTTCCTCGCGAAGGTTGCCGCGTCCCAGGCAAAAAGCGCGCATGTATTCCCCTCAAGCTCGATGATTCCGGTTGCAAAGACGGGATCCAAATATGCCAACCTCCCGAGCTGGGCGGTCGCAGCTTATGGGGCGATTGCAAACCTCTCGTGCCCACCAAAGAGAGCGGCAAAGAACTCTGTCAAGATGGACTCGATAACGACTGTGACGGCAAAACCGACCTCGGAGA
>PCBK01000191.1 GCA_002731275.1 Deltaproteobacteria bacterium
ACCACCTCACTCAGTTTAGCTAACCACCTCACTCAGTTTAGCTAACCACCTCACTCAGTTTAGCTAACCACCTCACTCAGTTTAGCTAACCCCCATTTTACAAAGAGATGAGAAAGTTTTTTTAAGTGAGTTTGTAAAAAAGATAGTGGGGGTTGGAGTTTATAGTTTACATAAGAAACGATGCGTGGATAAATCAATGGATGCAAAGAGCGCTCCTTCTCAACACGAATACGAACGGGGGAAAGGAGCGTTAGGAAATACGATTACCCCATCGAGACGCGATATAGGCTGTGTGTACCGTTGCTGACGATTAATGAGCCGTCTTGTAAGAAATGAGCTGTGATAATCGTCTTACCGCCAAAGTCACTTGTTGGAAGAGTCGCATACAAGGCGTTTTTCTGTAGATCGATGATGTAGAGTTTTCCACCGTCTGGGACAGCCAACCATCGACTATCAGGGCTGATAGAGAGACGGTTGAAGAGTCCAAATCCACACTGGAACCGCAATAAAGGCGTCCCATCCTTTGCATCGTAAACCCTTATAACATCGTCTGTTGCGCCTGAAACTGCAAACGCTCCATCTGGCGAAAAGGCGACACTGCAAATCGAACGGTGAGGATTGCCGACTTCAAAGGTGTCCGTTCCGTGATCAGCACGTTGCCAGACCCACTCCCCTGCTTCCCAACACCCAAGGTGTCCTCCATCCGTTCCAACCAGTAACTGCAATCCATTCGGAGAGTTGGCGATCGACTTCCCTCTCCCTACGTTAATCACTGGCGTGTCTACTGGTTCAAGTGATGGGAGTTTGAAGAATGATATCCCTTCTTTGTTGACGAGCGCCCCGTGATCGTCAAAAGTACAAGCTCTTTCGATACCTTCGCCTTCGACCGACGCGACGATATCACCTGTTTTGGTGGAGAGAGTGTATAAGCCTTTTGAACCTACACAAACAAAGAAGTCATCGTCTATGGGGACAAGCGAGTAAGCCGAATACAATCCGAGAGAAGCGAGCTGTGTTGGTTTCGACTCTCCTGGGAGCCAACGCAGAATGTTACTTCTGCTATCAAGTGATAGTAACGTCCCATCGGAGAGTTCGAGAACAGCAGTCACACGGTCTACATGGATGGCAGGTTTGGGACGAGGTGTCATCCCATCGACGATTTGGATCGTTGAACCACTCGCAAGGTAAGATGTCTCGCCACACGCGACCATGTCTGTGGAGTTTGCTTGTGTTTCGACGTCTTGGACGACGGGTCCATTTGCGTGAAAATCGACATGAACGAGTTTGCCTTCTTTTGTACATGCTTGGAGCTGTTGTCCTGACCACCTGAGAGAGACAACATTTTGTACGTCGAGTGTGTGTTCTGCTTTGAAGCGGGTCTTTTTCCACGTCCCCACGAGGATTTCGCCCTCTTCTCCCCCCATCGCGAGCATCCCATCTTGCCGAATCGCCATCGTCCAGATTGGGAACGCACGCTTGGAGGATTTTGCGTTCTCACCGTTTTCATCGACGAGCAAGATCGCGCTTTTTTTGGTGCCACGTTTGGTTTCGTGGATATAGCTCGCGATCACACGGCCGTCTTGTAAAAACAGTATATCCGTGAAAACCCCTTTGATCTCCTGTTCCCAAAGAGGTTTTCCCGTCGCAAGATCCCACAGAATGAGTGTCCCATTGTCATCGCCAGAGGCCATCCTGCTGGCATCTTCGTTGAGTGTCAGCCGCCTCACGCCGTGGGGAACACCAGAGTGTCCTTTAAACTTCTTCACATCTTGTCCGGTCTTGGTGTCAAACATCCAGATGTGGCCACCGTGAAAACAAGCGATGACATGTTGATTGTCCGGCGTAAAAGTACAATCGTAAGCATGGCCACCTGTCTGGAGCCTTGTAAGCGGCGCACCATCTGGAAGGGAGAAGATCTGCCCTCCTCCACCGCCCACAACACAAAGCATATCGCCTTGGGGCGAGACTGCCATTGCGTTCGCTGCGGCTCCCAAAGCAAACGCATCGTCAGCCATTGGCTTCACTTTGATGGACTCCGGACGTACCGGAGGAGGTGGGGTTGGGTGTGTGACTTTCTCTTCAAAACACTCCTGGCGAATCCACGCACTCTGAGAGTCGGAGAGATATTGTTCTTTTTGTTCCTCTGAAAGGTCACGCTTCAAAAAACCCAACGCATATCGAGTATCTGGAGGCGTTGTCTCGTAGTAACTGATGGGGAAGTTGGGTTGGTCCTCGATCTTCTTTCGCGCCCACTTCACAAGGCGCTCAAACCACTCTTTATCCTCCTCAGCAGCGGACTTGAGAAACCCCATCGCTTTGTAGTGTGCTGATGAATCCCATATCGTATATTCATTTTGCATGAGGGCAAAAATGTCTTCGTCCTCAAGCGCCGAGACTGTCGGTTCATCAACAAAAATACGCTGAACAGGCTCAAGCCCAAGCGCGGCTCTCGCTCGATCTCCAAGATCATGAAGGAGACGCTCCGAAGACGTCGCAAATGTCGCAACCCATTGTTTTTCAGATTCTGTTCCATAGTCCAAGAACAACTCTCCGCAGAGCTCGTGTACTTCTGCGAGTTGTTCAGATTTAGGCCAGCCATATCGCTGGACATGGAGGTAGTCCCGAAGCCAACGTGCGTCTTCGAGCTCAGGTGGGTTCTCAGGGCTCGCCAAAATCAAGGAGAGACCGACTCTTCGGAATCTTGTTTGTGCAGCGTTGTCGATCCACATCGTATAGAGTGCCCGGACCTTATCGAGCGAATCATCCATACATCCAGCTTCAGCAAATGCACGTGTACATTTGAATATCGCAACACCTCGATGTAAGAGGTTCGTGAGCATGGCCCCCCACGTCTTGGCGAGGGGACTGTCAACCCGTTGTTTGAGTGCGATGAGCAGTTCTTCCAACCCATCCTTTTCTTGGGGAACATAGGATGGATCGGTCAACTCTTCGAGGACTTGGTTGAGAATGGCGTCTGCGCGCTCGTCATTTTGACGTGCAAAACCCAACGAGATGAGGAACTTGTCTTGTTTTTTGCTCGACCATCTGTATGAGTCCGGTTTGTCAGGAGCTTTTTCCAGATAAGAGAACGCCGCGTCACGATCTTCTTTGTGGGGAGAACCTGAGAGGAGAGGAAAGATCATGTCTTTCACTTCATCTTTGGATGATTGCAACCGTGAAGAGATAGGCTCACCGATATCGAGGCCAGCCCTCATCACTTCGGGCAAATGGTTATGCCACCAATCATCATGGAGCATTGAGACGATGTAGGGCGCAAGTCTTTTTTGAGGAGCGTCCAACAAATACATCCATGTATTGGGTTTACCCGAGCGAACGTGCCTAAATCTTTCGAGCTCTGATGCGAGCGTATCATCTTTTTCAGCGGCCTCTGTATAAATGATGCCTACAAACTTTGTGTTGGCGACATTTTTCCACGTGAGTGTCTCCCAGCTTCCATCTTCCACTGCCTGTTTCGCGCGATCTTCGAACGAACGTCCCATTTGGGCTCTCCTTCTCTAGTGTTTCTTCTTATCGACAATCTGTTGCCGTGATCCAAACAAAAAAGACGATACAAAATTCCAGTACTGGAAACAATTTTTTGAAAAATGTGTTTGGTGACGGTCTATAGCCTCACAAAACGAACGTTGCCCCTGTGGATACAAAAAATGCTGTATGTTCAAGGCCAATCTCCCAAACGAAAGAGCAGCTCTGTAAGGTTATTCCGAGCAAAAAAGTAGTTTGTTGCTGGAGTCTCATGCTGTGTGATTCGTTGCTGCAGTGGCGATGCCACAACCCCTTCTCATACCTCGCTTGAAAACTCCATCACTTACCCTCTTTCGTGCGCTTTTTTCCTTGGAAAAGCCTTACCAACCCCATCACTCTTTATCTGCTTTGTTTTTGATTTAAAATAAAGTGAAGAGATGCTTTGCGTATACAAAGTTTACATAAGAAACGATGTGTACTTTTTGAGCCCCTGAGCCGTTCTGCTCGCTCAGCTCACGATGAATGAGGAGAGCCTTCGCGTAGCTTTCTGTATGTACGGATCGCAATGAGTAAAACAACCATAAACACGAAGAGTCCCACGAGTCCCCACATAAAATCGACCGTACTTTTGAGCACAACCAGAAAAACAATCGCCACGAGAAAAATGGTCGCGACTTCATTCCAAATCCGCAGCTGCGTCGAATTGTAACGAATCTCCCCTCTCTGTAAAAGCAAGAAAATCCAATGACATGAAAGATGGTACCCCGCCAGCCCCAGCACAAACCCGAGCTTCACTTGCATCCACGTCATCCCCCAAAAACCAAAGTAAAAGAGCAACCAAAACCCCGTCGCTAAAGCCACAATCATCGAAGGCCACGTAATCCCAAACCACAACCGCCGCTGCATGATCCGAAATTGCCCCTGCAAAATCTCCTTCTCTGTCTCCGTCTTGTCCTCGGCTTCTGTAAAGTAAATGAACAAACGAACGATATAAAAAAGACCCGAAAACCACGTGACAATCGAAATAATGTGGAGAGCTTTGACATGAAAGATCGACATCGAACAAATCACCTCTTTGACGTGCAAATCGCACACTTTTTGAAAAAAATCATCGAACACTCTCTTGACGCAAATCAAGGACAACACTGATCCAAACAGATAGGTGTTGCAATGTGCATGATACCATGCCAAACAACAAAGAGCGGACGTTTGTGTCAACTCCGCATCCCCTCCACTATCCAAAAAGGTTTTGAAGATTCATGGATCTAGAGCTCATCAGAAAATACAACGTCCCTGGCCCTCGGTACACCTCCTACCCAACCGTTCCCTACTGGCAACAAGAGACCATCACCCCATCCCTCTGGCGAGAGGATGTCCAAAAAGCCTTCACACAAAGCAACAAGGAAGAAGGCATCAGTCTCTACATCCACCTGCCCTTTTGCGAAAACCTCTGTACATTTTGTGGTTGCCACAAACGCATCACCAAAAAACATGCCGTCGAGACCCCCTATATCGACACCCTGCTCAAAGAATGGGCGATGTACCGGGAGATATTCGGTGAGACACCAAGACTCAAAGAGCTCCATCTCGGCGGCGGGACACCCACTTTCTTCCACATCGATCAGCTCACGCGCTTGATCGAGGGTCTACTCCAAACATCCACACTCACCGATGATTACGAGTTCAGCTTTGAAGCCCACCCCAATTACACCTCTAAAGAGCAACTACAAGGGCTCTACGACTTGGGATTCCGTCGAAACAGCTTTGGCGTCCAGGATTACGACCCAATCGTCCAAAAAGCGATCAACCGGGTACAATCATTCGAGCAAGTCCGACAAGTTCACGAATGGTCCCAAGAGATCGGTTACACCTCTATCAGTCATGATCTCGTCTTTGGTCTTCCCAAACAAAGTATCGAAAGTGTCGAGCGCACGATCGAAAAGACATGTTCACTCAAACCTGGCCGCATCTCCTTTTACAGTTACGCCCACGTCCCCTGGATCAAAGGTGTTGGACAACGAGGCTTCGATGAATCAGACCTGCCCAAAGGAAAACAAAAGCGAGACCTCTACGAGTTGGGTAAACAGCGCTTCGATGAGGCCGGTTACGTCGAGATTGGAATGGACCACTTTGCCCTACCAGAGGACAGCCTTTACAAAGCCATGGCCGATCGCACAATGCACAGAAACTTCATGGGGTACACAGCAGGAAAGACGCATCTGATGGTCGGTTTGGGCATGTCTTCTATTGGTGATAGCTGGTACAGCTTTGCGCAAAATCTCAAGTCACTCGAAGAGTACCAAGCCGCCGTCCACGCAGGTGAACTTCCTATATTCCGAGGACATCGACTCAATGAAGAAGATCTCATCCTGCGACAGCACATCCTCAATCTCATGTGCCACTTTGAGACCTCATGGCACGAAAAAGACCTACAACACCCTGCCCTACTCGAAAGTCTCCACTTGCTCGATGAGATGGTCGATGATGGACTCGTAGAGCGCCTCGAAGAAGGTCTTCGCTGTACAGAAAAAGGCCGCCCTTTTGTACGCAACGTTTGTATGTGTCTGGACGCCCGGATGCTACGAAAAAAGCCCAACACACAGGTGTTCAGTCAAACCATCTAGACATCCCCCCTTCTAGCCGCTCTTTTCCTAGAAAAACAAGACCTTCCGAGGCTTCGTAAACTTGACCCGGATCGTAAAACGAGCTATCGTGACACCAGATATCGTGAATACATTCGAGAGTTAGGCTCTTCGACGAGCCTTGCACTCAGTGACAACAGACGTTTGAAGCTGATGGATGGTGTACAGAGAGGTACATTTACACAATCCGAAGGATTCGACTGAGGAGTGAGCGTGATGGTCCGGAACACCACAAAATGCTGTGTCTTTTCACTGCCTTCTTTTTTTCTTGCGGCAACCTTACTCGGTGTTCTCACCCTACAAGGAGGATGCATCCTCTCGAATAAACCAGGTTGTCCAAGTAACGAAGCAACTTGTGGCGAATCTTGCGCCATCCTCGCGACCAACCCTTCACATTGTGGAAAGTGCAATAACGCCTGCGCTGCAGGAGAATCTTGTATCAAAGGAGTCTGTACGCCCCCCGCAACCACATGCCCAGAGACCTCACAAAAGTTGTGCAACAATACCTGTGTGGATGTCACAAAGAACGCGCAACATTGCGGTGATTGTGGAGTCTCCTGTCGCGCAGATCAACGCTGCATGCAGGGTTCTTGCGTCTGCCCTGCCGGTGCCATCGACTGTAAAGGGAGCTGTATCTTTATCGAATATGACACGCAACACTGTGGTGGATGTGGACAGGTTTGTGGTACATCACAGCGATGTGCAAAAGGCGAATGTGTCGACGCCTGCCCAAAGAGTGTCCCAACAGACTGTAAAGGGAGCTGCGTCGACACACAAACAGACCGACAACATTGTGGTACCTGTGGGGTGTCGTGTCGACAGGATATGCTCTGTGTCGCGGGGACATGCCAGTGTCCTCCTGGTCAACTCAACTGTAACGGAGAGTGTATTCATCCATTACACGATGGTCGACATTGCGGCACCTGCTCAAAGGCTTGCAATCAAGGGCAATCATGTTCACTAGGTCAATGTGCGGCCTCCTGTCCAACGTCCACAGCGACTCTGTGTTATGGCGGATGTGTCGACACACAAAGTAATTCGCTCCACTGTGGTGCTTGTGGGAACGCCTGCACAGGCGGCGCGACTTGCGTGAGTGGGACATGTCAATGTCCTCCTGGCGAATCCAAGTGCAATGGAAAGTGCACGGAGATACAGCGAGATAGACTCCACTGTGGTGCCTGTTCAAGGCGCTGTGCAGACGGCCAGATCTGCGCAGAAGGTCACTGTGTCAACTCATGCCCAACCCAAACGCCTTCGAATTGCTATGGTGGGTGTTTTGATCTTCAAAAGAGCCTTGCTCACTGTGGGGCGTGTGGCAATGTTTGTCTTGGTGGGACAGTATGTGACGCCGGTGTTTGTCGATGTCCAAATGGACAAAAGCTCTGCCAAGGTGAATGTGTCGATACATCGAGTCATGGCGCACATTGTGGAGGATGTGGACGACCATGCAGCTCTGCGCAAGCCTGCCTGAGTGGTGTTTGTGTCTCTGCCTGCAAACCAGAAAAACCTCTTTTATGTCTTGGTGGTTGTGTTGATCCAAAGACCAACAACACACACTGCGGCGCGTGCAATCGTCCATGTACCGGAAGTAAGCGCTGCACAGCAGGAAAGTGCGTCTGTCCACAAGACACCTCCGAGTGCAATGGTCTCTGCGTCGACACCAAGACCAACCCACAACACTGTGGGCGATGTGGTCGGCTTTGTCCAGCAGGAGAAGTGTGCGCTGATGGACAATGTGGAACATGTCCTCAAGGAACATCTCTTTGCCAAGGAAAATGCGTCAAACCTGGCGACATCAAAGAAGAATGTAACGGAAAAGACGACAATTGCGATGGCAAGATCGATGAAGGTTGTCAGACAGGGACTTGTACAGACGGAGATACCCAACCTTGTGGGGACAACACAGGCACGTGTACAAAGGGCACACAGACCTGTCAAAACGGCCAGTGGGGGAGCTGCAGCGGAGGTGTCCAACCGACAGCAGAAAGATGCAATGGCAAAGACGACGATTGTGACGGACAGATCGACAACCAACTCGACACAAATTGTTACAGTGGTCCGTCTGGAACGCAAGGAAAGGGTCTGTGTAAACGAGGGACCAGAGAGTGTCTCAATGGAAAATGGACTGCCTGCCAGGGAGAAGTCACCCCCAAAACAGAGGTATGCGACGGAAAAGACAACGACTGCGATGGTCAAAAAGACGAAGGATGTTCCTGTAAAAATGGCGACTCACGCTCATGTGGAACAGACACAGGTGCCTGCAAGAAAGGAATACAGACTTGCAATGACTTAGGTGAATGGGGTCCATGTACAGGAGGTGTCGAACCCAAAACAGAGACATGTGGCACAAAAGATCTCGACTGTGACGGCAAAATTGGTTGTGCAGATCCTGACTGTAACGGAGCTTCATGTAATGACAACAATGCCTGCACACACACCGATAAGTGTAGCAGCGGAAAGTGTAAAGGGACGGCCATTTCGTGCAACAGTGACACCTGCACCACTCGTACCTGTCAGGGCACAAACAAGTGTAAAATCACCTACAAAAATGGCACGGCATGTAATGACAACAACGCCTGCACACACACAGACAGGTGTAGCAATGGACAGTGCAAAGGGACGGCTATTTCGTGCAAAAGTGACACCTGTATGACGCGCTCTTGTCAGGGCACAAGCAAATGCAAAACGACCCCCAAAACCGGTATTGCCTGCGGTGATGACGGGAATCCCTGCACGAGTGATGTCTGTAACAGCAGTGGTAAGTGCTCTCATCCCAAAAAATCCGATGGTTCATCGTGTGGAGCAAATGTCTTTTGCTGTGCCGGAACGTGTGTCGATCACCAGACCAACCGCTCCCATTGTGGTGGGTGCTACAACAGCTGTGGCAATTATCCTTGCTACAAACTCAATCATACGGGGATATGTGGGTGTACAGGGAACAGTGAGTGTCGAACAAACGGAACAGGCCCAACCTGGACGTGTTACAACCCAGGCTCAGGCTATCGCTGTAATTGCCAAAGCGACGCAGATTGTGGCCCCAAACAAAGATGCTATGTGATCCCTGGACACAACTTCTGCTCGTATTAACCCAAAAAAAGCGCTCTAGAATGTAAGCGTCTATATGTTCGTCTGGACGGGGAGTGTAGGTTTGCCTGTTTTGGGGTCTCGGAAGGGAAAGTCCTTGTGGTGACCACGCAATTTCCAGGCGAAGAACATCGGCATCAACCTGCCTATCATCGTGAAAAGCGACCACATCGTTGCGTTGTGTTTTTTGGCATCCTTTGTCGGAAAGTCATCTTGTGTGTTGAGCGTCGCCCTGATCGGACCAACGATGTCTTCAAACGGGACATCGAGTCGCTCTTCATCGACACAATGACGTAGTACACCGATAAAAGGCATGTTGAGCGTTGGGAGTGTGTTAAACAAAGGGGACGTACAACACGATGCATACCAACGGAGCGCACCTTTGGGCGTTTGTTGGAGACAAGCGATGTGTTCTTTGCCTTCGAGAAGGATCAGATGGAGGGGAGAGAGTTGAAAGACCTCGGTACCACCGAATGCGTTTAAGATCTCCTCTTCTCGTCCGAGCACGTGGGCATATTGACGACAACCGTTACAACAACAGACCACGCGATTTGCTCGTGCTGGAGTTGCGTCTTTCAGGACCGCTTTCACCTTCCCACAGACACAACGAAGAGGAATATCTTGTTTCATCGGTGACTATCGAATTTTGGCGCGGACTTTGTTTGCAGCTTCACGTGCAGTGATGTGACCATTGTTGTTGATATCGAGACCACTGTTTTGGCGGTAAGTACGTGTTCCTCGTTTGAAGAGTACACGATTGGGGCCATCACCAACAGCAGCAGGCCAGAGAACAGCCATGTAAGCGTCCTCGACAGAGTTCATTTTACCTGCGTATGGCTCAAGATACTTCTCGACGTAATCGAGCTGTCGTTCGGGTGACATTTGGGCAAGTGCGGATGTTGATGTACCAAGATTTCGAGCTGTTTTGGGCATAAATTGAATCAGCCCCGTCGCGCCAGTGTGACGATTTTTGACAGAAGAACTAAAGGTCTCACCAGTCTCAAAGCTCATCACCGCCATCAGGTGGGTGGGGTCCATTTTCAAGCGATCTGCAACTTCGACGACTTTTTGACGGAACGCGGGAGAGGTGTTCTCCATCCCGGCGACATTTCCGATACGTCCTGTGCTCGCGGTGTGACGAACAGGTTCCGCGGGACGGACTGTTGTGTTGTCTGCGGAGCCTGCTTGGATGCGACCTTCACGGTTGCCGACCAATGAGTTGATATCCACACCATGACGCTTGGCAGCGGTCGCGGCCTTGTTCCAGTTGTTGCCGCTGCGTTTCATGAAGAGGTTGATCAGATCTTGGTTGGTTTGCAGCGAAGGGTTATCGGCGAGAAGCTGTTGCAAACCTGTACGCGCTGTGTTGCTGCGAGGAGCTTCGACAGATTTTGTCGCGCCAAGAACGGCTTGGTGTGCTTTGAGGACGTTTTCATTGTTGGTGCTGATGCTGTTTGCGTCACCATTGCGGTCGTAGTGATCGATTTGTTTGAAGAGCGCTTTGGCCTCTTCTTCGCCTTGGATGAAGCCATCGTTGTTGAGATCTGCACGAGCGAGCTGATTCTCTGTGGAAGAGGTTAAATTGGATTGCTTGAGATCATGAACAGAAACTGCTTTTCCGTTGAGTTGCTCTGTAAATTGTCTTTGTGTGATCTTCATTGGACTCTTCCTCTTGGCGGTATGTGTAACGATCTATTGCCAGGCGTGTTGCCTTGTGTACTCTCTTTCCTTGCTCCTATCTTCGGTGCATATAGCGTTTGGTTGCCAACTTTTTCCACTTTTCTTTTTCTTCGAGAAAAAAGACTGTAGTTGTAGTCGATTGGAGAAAATGATTGTACAAAGAATTTCCAGAAGACTCTCACACAAGGTGTACGAAAATGACCCGACAACTCATTCGTGTGTGTTTTTGTGGGGGTGTTTTTTCAGATGCTTGCGTTTTGATCGAGAGAGCAAATACGACAAAGCCGAGGGGAATGGAGCGAGAGGTGTAGGGGAGAGGGTATGGAGAAAGAGTTAACGACGATGTCGACGAGCCCGTCGAGCTCTCCGTCGCATTCGACGTCTTCGGCGACGGTATACTTTTCCGAGACTTCCACTCGCTGCACCAAATTGAACAGTCGCGCGGACTTTCTCAAAACGGAACCCGTAGTAAGTCGCGAGGTTCTGGATACGGAACTCGATGCTATTTTTACCATGTTTGTATGCAGCATTCATGGGGATCGTCGCAGCACACTGTGTTCTGATGGGGTTACCTTTGGCTTTCATGACATAAGGCTTACCATTGACCCAAACAGTGTGGACACAACCACGGAAGGTCCGTCGGTTGGAGGGATCTTTTGACACATCATCGTAGCCTGCTTTGTAAGAGACGACGACTGTACGGAGGTTTGCGCCACGTGGGATGGTGAAGAATGTACGCCAGGAGAAGAGTTTGCGGGGCATTCTCTTTCTCATGTACTTGGGGTGTGCGAGTGGACGGGACTTTGCATTGTTACCAATTGGGTGATCCA
>PCBK01000192.1 GCA_002731275.1 Deltaproteobacteria bacterium
GTTGAGCCTTTTCGCAACAAAGATTCCATGTACTTTCTTTCTTCATCCGCTAAAATGATGGGCTTGCGGGGACGTCCTGTTCTCATCGTGTTCTCCTTTGTTTTTGTTTGGAGTTACGATGGGGACATCCCCTTAATTATTCAAGGCATTTCTGTTCCGGTACACTAGGAGAAAGCACCCGTGTGGTGTCGCGATGGCTTTTTTGAGGGAGCGACTTTTGTAAGTATAGAGTTTTTGGTCCAGCCGTTTGTTCCAAAGTTCCAATGTGTCTTGACGAGTGTGGATACACAACAGTTCATTGTGCTCAGAGGCTCGCCAACCGTGTGTGTGAAGGCGGGTTTCCCATTTTTTATGATGTGTCGGTTTGGGGTGTTTGTGTGGAGCGATGGCTTCCCAGCCTTGGTGCGTGAGGAGTCGCAGTCGTTGTCTGTCAAAGAAGATCGTGTACCACAAAGGCATGCCCGTTTTTACATCCCAGTGTCTGGTTTGGAAAACACCTCCTGTCGCTGTGAGGAGGTGACCTTTGGGATGAAATTGCCATGCCAACGCTTGGAATCCTGGGGGGACACCACGCAGTTGTGTGCGTTTTTGTGTACGGATATTGTAGAGTACCCCCACACCACGCCCAAAGAGCGCGATGTCTTTGTCGTTGGGGCGCAGCGCGAGAGAGCGTATCTGTCTGGGGAAAAGTGCGAGGTCTTTGTGTTGGTTGCTCTCGATGTCCCAGAGCTGAAGCTGAGAGCCTTTGCGCGTTTGGAGTAACGTCGCGAAGCTGCGGCCATGTGAGCTGACATCGAGATGGAGGAGATTGGGGAGCTTGATGAATTTACGCTGTGACTCTTCGAGGGCCCAAAGCCATATCCCTCGTCTGGCTTTGAACGCGGCGAGGATGTTGCTTTTTGGGAGCATTTTCCAGCGCAGCTTTGTGGTCTGGAGACCGTCTTGAAAGAGAGGCTTTTCTTCAGTAATGTGCCCTGTCTTCACGTCGAACAAAACGGAGCGACCAGAGGCATCCACGGAGAGTATACGCCGTGGTGATTCGAGAAAACGCAACGCGATAGGGGAGTGGTAGTGCAGGTGAAATCGTCTCACGAGGCGTTGTTGCTGAAGATTCCACAGGAGGATATGTCCTTGTCTATCACCAGAGACCAACCACTGTCCGTCTCTGGACATGACGAGATGGATGATCTCATATTCATGCCCTTCGAGCTGGATGTTGACCGCACCTGTCGTGAGATCCCAGCTTCTGATGATCTTGTCTTTCCCTCCTGAGAACGCGAGCTGTTGGTTTGGGTGGTACACTGAGACGGAGAGCGCGCCTGGAGATACGTAAGCATCTTTTCGTGTGGATGCGGAGTACAGACGCCAGAGGGAGACGACGAGGCGTATATCTCCGCTCCTTTTGTACTTTCGCATGACCAGCATCCGTCTACCTTGTGGCCCGAGGACCATCCCCGAAAGACCCTGTTTACGCACGCGCAATATCAAGCGTGGATGTGTTTTGTTGGGTCGCCACAGATACACACGACCTTGCGCATCTGTCGAAAACAATTGGCCTCTGTGAGAGTAACGCAAGGACATGATCTCACAGCGTAATTGTCCAGGACGGGACCGCTCGCGTAATGAGGTGGTGTTCCATATGGAGATATGTCCGTCGAGGTGCCCAAAGGCAATGCGTGCTTGTTTAGGGTGCCACGTGACCTTCGTAATCGCCGAATGGAGCGAGCGTGTTGCGTGGCTCCACGTCCCACTTTGTGTACGTCTCCACAAAGAGACACCATAACGCTTGTTTGATAACAGTCCCCAAACGATGAATGTCTGCTTTGATGGATGCCAGGAGATCCCGTCGATGTGCTTGTACGTTGTGCGCCAGAGTTTGTGGGAGGTGTCTCTTACGCGCAAGTGGATAAACAGTGTGGTGTTTGGTTTGGCTCGCAAGACCAACAAGGTGCGCGCTTTTTGCACGGCGATATGTTGAAGTGTCCCCGGAAACACCCCTCTAGAGCGTAGTTGCAGAATGGGGTGGTAGTGAAGCAGGCGTTTGGCCTGGATAATCTCAAGCGCGTTGATGCTATTCGTCTGCGCTGAGAAGGCGACTTTTTTGGCATTTTTGAGCAAGATGTCTTGCTGCTGGTGGGGTAACAATGTGTCGAGGATGACGAGCCTGTCCTTTGCGATCAAGGCGATCTTGCGACGGTCCTGGGAGAAGACAGGTTGGCCGTGTATCGAAGGCAAGAAGAGGGTACGTTTCCACAGGCGTTTGTTAGCCTGTAGACGGACCCACAGCCGCCGCTCCTTCTTGAGTGACGGGAAGCGACGTTTTTGTTGGTGGAAGCGTTTGAGCGTCTGCTCGACCTCTTGGCGCAAGAGGGCTTGCGAGGTCCAGGTGTTGCCTCGCTGCTCTTCTGTTTGTGCGGAGTAAAAGAGATAGTCGTTGTAGTTCTTTGAGACATTGTCGAGCGCCCTGTTGCGCTGTAATGCCAACCACGAGGCGTTCTCCCATTGGCTGTAAAACACCCCCGCAAAGATCACCGTCAATATCATAAAGGTCGCGATCGAAGAGCGAATCAAAAGGACATTGCGCTGCTTGCGTCTCGTGCGTTTTTTTTCGGCGTTTTGGCTGGCCTCTAAGAACTCTCTCGCCAGTGAAGACAGACCGATCTCGTGATTGGCAAAGGTCTGTAAGATATCCCGCAGTCCTTCTCCTTGCCAGGTCTCCTCTTCTCGTCTCCCTCGACGTCTCCAAAGCTCCGCGCCTTGCTCAACTTCATCGAGCTTGAGGCGCTCTTCATCGCTCTCATGGACCCACTCCGCGAGCTGGTGCCAGTGTTTGAGCAACGACTCATGTGCAAGCTCGAACATCGACTCCGTACCTTCTTCGTTTTGGCTTTTGCGCACACTGACGAGTCTGGATTGGACGAGGGCGGTCAGGACCTCTTCGGCCTCTTTGGGTTGTTGGTCGAGTAATGCGCGTTTGGAGATCACCTTTCGTGTTCCTGCTGGTGTGACCATCTTGAGCAAGATCCGCCGAATTGTGCTGAGTTCTTTACTCGACATCTTTTCGAGCAGCGCCTCCGCGTGACTGGCTAGCGCGCCCTCAATACCGCCAATTTCCTCGTACTCTTTGCGACGGAGTGTTTTGTGGACTTTGTCCCGCCGCTCCCACAACATCGACAGTGTAAATTGTAAGAGCGGCAGTGATGATGTCTCGTCTTTGAGAGAGCCGATGATCTCGTCGAGGAGGTCTTCATCGTCGAGTGTGTACCCAAGCATCTTCAATGGCTTGGTGATCACATCGACCAGCATATTTCGATCAGGTGCCGCGAGGATCGTCATCTGACGGATGGCTGTTTGAAGTTCTGGTGCGGCTGACCAATGCTCCAAAAAGTCGCTCCTCATCGTCAAGACCACACGGATGGGATCGTAGATCTCATCTGCCGCACCAGCGAGGGCTTTCATAAATTGAAGCCGTATCTCATCATCGTCGACAAGTGTGAAGAGCTCTTCGAACTGATCGACGAACAGTAGCAATTGTTTCCCCGTCCGTTCTGCGCGTCGTCTCAGTGCGAGTGAGAGTTGTCCTGGCTCTGCTCGCCAGCTCGCCGCGAGTGTTTGCGCGTTGAGCTGGTGTAATTGGTCTTCCGACGAGACACGTTCAAAAGAAGGTTCCGAAGGGATGGAGGTGTGGCTTTGGAGAGACTGCTTCTGCAAAAATGCGATCGCGAGGGCGTGAAAAGGCTTGCTACCCGGCCTCATCTGGATCGTCTGCCAGACACCTCGTTCTTTGAGCCTGGGTAAGACACCTGCTCTCACAAATGAACTCTTTCCTGCACCAGAAGCCCCCAGTACAGGAAGTAATGTCTGCTCTCTCATACGTTCGATGAAGGACTCGATCTCCACTTCGCGACCAAAGAAGAAGTTCGCTTGGGCTTCTGTAAAAGGACGCAAGCCACGAAAAGGGTTTGTCTCACGTAGCGCTTGCTCGTCCTTGTCTGAGAGGAGGCTGTGGAGTGTCGATAAGAGTTCACGGGAGGTTGGACGTTTTGATGGATCTTTGTGAAGACATCGCGCGATCAGATTCGAGAGCTCGGGAGACGTGTCTGGTGCAAATTCGCGCACTGAGGGGGAGGGGATGTCCGACGTGACTTGATGAAAGATCGCAAGCAACGTAGTCTTCGCGCTCTGTGCAGGGAGCGCGGGGGAGGAATGTCTGACGATCTCGTCCGCTGAAGGCCTCGTCTGTCGTGAAGGTGTACCAACTCTCTTTTGTGCGTTTGGGAGCTGTGTGTGCTTGGTTGAGATGTCCAGCTCTTGTGCTTGCTCCTCCAGTGGAGCGATATATTGTGCGGTCTCTTCAAACGCAGGATCTTGCTCCGTGGGTCCCGGCGTGGAGTCTTTTATGGGAGGGAGCTGTTCCTCTTCGTCGACGTAGGCTGTCTCTTCAAAGGCTTGAGAGGGTTGAAGCGTTTGTCGCTCTACGTTTGCTGGAGCAGGACGCTTGGCGGTGGGGGCGAGGGGGAGTTGTTCCGCTTTGGGGTGGGGGAATGGTCGACAGCCTGCGAACATCTCGAACAAAATGATCCCCAGCGCCCAGATGTCTGTCGCAGGAGTGAGCGGTTCATTTCTCCACTGCTCTGGTGCCATGTAGGGAGGTGTCCCGACAATCGCGCCGCGAATACTCTGAAGACTCTCAAAGGCTGAGTGTTGCCAGCGTTGTGTGTCTTCTGCTTGAGAGGTGATGTCATTGGAGAGCGAGGGGGCATCTTCGAGTCGTTTGGCGAGGCCAAAGTCAAGCACACGGACGCGACCATCTTTTGGCAGGAAGATATTTTCAGGTTTGAGATCTCTGTGGAGGAGTTGATGTTTGTGTGCTTCTTCAAGGGCCTCAACGACTGATATCATCATCCGCAGGATCTGCTTTTGTGGCAGTGTCTCCTGGTTGAGTCGTTCGCGAAGGTTCTCTCCTTCGAGGTATTCGAGGGCGACGTAAGGGCGTTGTTGGTATTCACCGACGTTGTGAATGGTGACGATATTGGGGTGGTTAAAATGTGCAGTGGCACGAGCTTCGAACAAGAAGTGTTTTTTCGAGGACGCTTGTTGGACGAGTGAGGGGTGGATCAGTTTGAGGGCGACCTTTCTTCCCAGCTGCATGTCGCGGGCGAGATACACCTCTCCCATTCCTCCATGCCCCAACAGCCGCAGGATGCGGAAGTCTCCGATTTGTGTGCCTGCTGGCAACTCCAATATCTCTTTCGTGCTCAATCTACAACACCTGCCTTTGGGATCCAGTGGTCCTGACTACGGGCTTCTCTTGTAACGCGATTTGTGTTCTTTTTGTTTCTTGGTGGGGGTCGTGTGCCAGGCCACCGGCCTTAGGAGCGGGCGTGCATGAAGTCAGGGGCGCGTTTGACGTGGATCTGTTCGATGAGTTTCTCCGCAAGATCTGGATGATCGACAAAGGGATTGCGATTGCGTTGGAAGCGCGAGATCTCATCGTTTCTGGCGCTCTCTTCTGCGTTGACAGGATCGTCTTTGTGCCATTGCAACAAGATCTCTGGCTCACCTTCAATCATCTCCAGATCGTACGCGCTCGCCACGTAGAACAGCGCTCTGGCGATATCCCCTCTGTGCTCTTTGGGCGGCTCAAAGACAATGTGACCGTGTTCGCTGTAGCCAAGCTTTGACTTGCCATCTTGCCACTTGGCCTCCTGGACGATCCCAAATGGGTAACTCGCGCGCCTCGTATTGGTCTCCTTGTCCGTCGGGAAGAGGTGGTGAAGATCCGAGACTGCAGGTGTATGTTTCACGCCACGGGACTTGGGCCATGTGTGCTCTGTGTTCATCTGGTGGACATTCTCTGGGATCCCAACGACGTCGTCGACTTCTCTACCTGTGTAGACACCATCGACGCTTCCTTCTTGGTTGTCGATGTGTGCGAACATCACAGCTCTTGCGACGGAGTAGCCCAATTCAACATGGTCCGTCGCGGCTTGTCTGATCGTCTGCATCGTCTCTTCAGGGGAGAGGTCTTTGAGCTGTTGGGTGGTCATCGCTTGGACAGGCTCTTGGGCCATCATTTGTTCGGCGAGAGCGAGGGCGACCTGTCCAGCCTTGGACATCATCTTGCGCTCTATTGCGTCGATCCCGTCGCCGTCGATATCCACGTCTCTCAGTTCTTGATGAAGGGCTTTGCGCGTTTGGTTGATATCGTCATATTGCAACCCAGGAAGTGGATCGATCTCATTTTGGAGACCTCTCTCAAAGAAGTTTTCAATGGCATGTCGTTCTGCTGTTGGGCGTGTCGCAGCTTGTTCGATATCGGCGGCTTTGTGTTCGCCTGTTCTCATATCTTGGACGCGGCGAGCTGTGACTTCAACGGCCATGTGGGCATATTGTTTGGGGATCTTCATTCTTCTTCTCTTTTGGGTGAGGTCAATCCAGGGAACTCAATCGTTGATGTGGTTTCATCGGTGTGTGGGACATCCGGGCACCCAACTCGCGAAAAAGTTGAAGGTCACCATCCCATGCGAGCGCCCCATCTTCCAGGGCATTTGGGTCCAGTGTCCCTTGTATCCAGGATGAGAAACAATCTTCTGTCATCGAGAGGACGAGATCTGCGTCTCGCAATCCCGGCTCTTTGAGCGCGACACCATCTCTGGAGATGAGCAGGGTGTAGGAGTAAGTCTCTTGTGGACTTTGTATCCATAGACCGATACTTCCGGTCCGTAAACCCTTTCTCTCTCGAAGGGCTTGTATCCACTTGTGAAAGACCTCTCGCTCCATGTTTTTCCGCTCCGATCGCCATGTGCCAACAAACACATCAAAAAACGAGAGTATACATCAAACGATGCTTGCGTTGTAGGAGATTCTTTTGGGGGGCAGAAAGTCTCGATAAGTAGGACGGACACGATCCCAAATCGTTGGATGAAAAGAGAAGGTGGAAAACATGACACGTATTTTTTCTTCGCAGCAGTTGAGGCGGTCCTCTCGCGAAGTAAGCGCATGAATATGATGTTGCATTTTTCGGTAGGTTCGGGCCTTGTGTCTGACCTCTATGTTGTATGGTGTGGTGTTTTATTCGTAGGGTTCGGGCCTTGTGTCCGACCTCAATGTGAACACGATCTCTGCGATGAGACTGTGGAGAGCTTCGCGGGGAGTGTTTGTGGTTGTTTGGGAGGAGAAGGGGATGTGGTAGAGTCCTGTGTGCTCATTGGACATGAAATATAGGAGTGCTGTGATGACGACGAAGAAACATCCTCCAGGCCCAAAGGGACTTCCATTTATCGGTATGGCCCACGTCTTTTTTCGCGACGTGATGGAGTATATCAAGATGTTGCCGCCCTACGGTGATGTCGTACAAGTGCCTGTGGCTGGTCACAAGATGATCTACATGCTCCACCCGGATCACATTCAATACGTGTTGATCAAGAACCGCGATAACTTTGTGAAGGGGAAGTTTTTTGAGCGGACCAAGTTGATCTTTGGCGATGGACTCGTCACAAGTGAAGGTGAGCTGTGGAAAGCGCAACGCAAAAAGATGGCACCAGCCTTTCAGCACCGTCACGTCGACACATTCGCGGAGCCCATCGCCGAGACCGTCTCAACGCTCTTCGAGAGTTATCCTTCGGAAGGCCATATCTCCGTTGAATCAGAGATGATGGCGGTCACTCTTGAGATCGCGTTGCAGATCTTGTTTGGTACACATGCCGGTCAAGACGTCGAAGTCGTCGGACGTGCTTTCTCCCAAATGAGCGAATTCTTTGCCTCTGCGAGTGAGACCTTTTTGCCGCTACCTATCTGGCTTCCGACACCTGCCAACAGAGGATTTCAACGTTCATTCAACGAGCTTGAAGGGGTCGTGACGAGGATCATTGAGGAGCGCAAAGGAGCCTCTGAACAGCGCTCCGATCTGCTCGGGTTGTTGCTTCAAGATGAAGAAGGTCACGGTGTGATGGAGGATCTGCAGCTACGTGATGAGATCAGGACGTTGTTGCTCGCAGGTCATGAGACGACGGCGCTTGGTTTGACTTACGCGGCCTGGTTCTTGTCGGGGGAACCCGAAAGGCAGGAGAAGATGGCAGCGGAGATCAATGCTATCACAGGAGGAGGACCTGTGCGTGGTGAACATTTCGAAGCGCTGACGTCCGTTGAGCAGGTGTTCAAGGAGGCGATGCGTTTGTATCCACCTGCACCGATCACGATGAGAGAGTCCGTCAATGAAGATGAGATTGGTGGGTACCACATCCCTGCAGGCGCGAATATTGTGATCCCGATGTTGTTGATGCATCGAGACCCACGATGGTTTGATGAACCTGAGGTGTTTAAGCCGGAGCGTTGGACGCCTGCGTTCGAGAAATCACTGCCGCGTTTTGCGTACTTTCCGTTTGGTGGGGGACCAAGGGTGTGTATCGGGAGTCGGATGGCGATGCTCGAAGGTGTCCTCGTTCTTGCTGAGCTGATCAGGCGCTTCCAATTGACACGGACACAGGACAAATTGCCCAAATTGATGCCGTCCATCACATTGCGATTGATGAAACCGTTGATGATGCAAATCACAGCGCGATAAGGCGACTCTTTTTTCATCTGATTGATGTGGGGGGAAACCCCCTTCAGAATCTACTGCATCGACAGTCATGTGACATGATGATGTCACTCCTTATGTATTGTGTGGGTGTATGTTGATTCGCCTGGTAAAGGAATTTCTTTCTTTGCGAAGGTGGGGGGATTTGACTACGATAAGACTGATACACAGGAGCTATGGCGTTGAGCGTATCCAAACTTACAAAACTGCGAGGACTCCTCGCAAAAGAACCTGATGTCGAACATTTCGAAAAGCTCCTCAAACTCTTTACAGGTTGGAAGGACACCGCGACGCTTGAGGTTGGGATGAATTACGCAAAAGAACATCTCGAATCCTGGGATGATTCGGCGCGAGTTTGTGATGTCTCAATATGCTGGCCCGACTTTCCCAAGGGAGAGCCACTCCCATTTGTCTCTTTGTGTCGTGGTGTGTGCTTCCACTCTGTGAAAAATATGGGGATCAGATTGTTACATGCGATCGCTAACCAGCCAGCCTTTTCTTCGATAGCTCATCTCGACCTTGCCGGACATAAGGTCAAAGATCAGGGCCTGGAGATTTTGATGGCATCACCTTATCTGACAGCGTTGCGTTCTCTCGATTTGAGGATGGCGAAGATTGGTGATGATGGGATCACCGCGCTCGCTCAGTCTCCCAATGCACAACATTTGGAAGTCTTGGAGCTTGAACACTCGAATGTCAGTGATGCTGGTATCGCGGCACTCGCAAAGTCTCCATACGTCAAGCGTTTGAAGGTGCTCGGGTTGATGTTTGCCAACATCTATGATGGGGGGGCTTTGGCGATCGCTCACTCCGGAAACTTCGCGAGCCTGGAGGAGCTCAATCTTGCGTATAACCACTATAGTTCCAATACGGAGCTAGCACTTGGACTCTCTCCACATTTGTCTCTTTCTCTGAAAAGAAAGCATATGCACTCCTGTCCTGAAGCGTTACTCAAAACCGAACTGGCAAAACGCAACATTGACACAAAGGGGATGACACACGAGCAAATCGTGGAGACGTTGTTGCGAGAGAGTTGTAAAGAGCACGGAAGGGACGTTGATTCATCCCTTGTCCTTTTGCAACAATTGCTCGAAAGAGGTGTGGAGTCATTACCGGAGAATCGCTTCTCTGAAGAGGTGTTCCATCTGCTCGGTACGTGGGATGATCCGGATACGTATATGGAAGGCTACGAAGCGGTCGAGAAGATGCTGCACGAAAACGAAGAGCGGGAGATTTTCTCCCTGTATACCTGCTGGCCCACATTCCCAAAGCAGCCTCCTCCTGAGCACTTTTCGTTGGTGCAATGGCTCTTTGTGTACCATGTTGAAGATGCAGTGAAGTGTCTTGATGCGCCAGACTTGTCATCGATTGTCAGCTTGGATTTTCAACTTAACAATCTCACTGACGAGGACATCGCCCGACTCGCAGATACGGAGACCCTCACAGGACTCAAAGAACTTGGCTTCTCAAGTGAATATGCGTTGACTGAGGACGCTGCCAGGATCTTTGTCTCATCAAAATTTCTTGGGCAGCTTGAGCTGCTCTCCTTTTCGCAGGTGCCGATTGGTAATGCGCTCGCAAAAGCTCTCGCTGACGCACCTCAATGTAGAGGCTTGAAAGCGTTGGAGATTGATACCTATTGTGAGATCGATGACGAAGGCTACCTTGCGTTAGGGACGTCTCCTTATTTGTGTGAGGGGATACGCCAACAATATCTCTCAAAGTGTACAAAGAAAACACTCCATCAACATGCAAAAAAAATCGGTATCAAGGGACTCTCCAAGTTGAAAAAAGAGGGGGTGGTGCAGGCTCTTCTTCTTCCCTCGAAGTCGTTAGACTCGTTTAAGTAGAGAAGCCTTCATGGTCTTACGATCAATGTGACATCATATTCTTGATCTCTTCGATGTAAGCTTGTTCTTCTCGATCACCTTTTGTTTCATGCCACTCTTCTTCAGCTGCCAGTCTTTGATTCCTCGTATGAATCATACCTACAATATGGCCTCCACATCGGGGACAAGAGTCAGCTTCTTTTGGAAGTCTTTCCATACAATCTGGATCCGAACACTCATCACGTAACGTCCAGCGCATCCCGACCTTATATCCAAGCCAGCCACCGAGGAACATCCCTGTAAAAGCAAACACAAATGCTCCACCTGAAAGATAATTTCCACCAAATAAACCCACCAAACTCAAGACGAGAATGATCGGTACGTTGCTATCTGTCGGCACACGAAAGACAATGTGTTCATTTTGTACATCTGATGAATGGGAGCTCGCTTCGTCTCTTCGTCTACTTTTTGATGTATGCTCAAAGAGGTCAGCAAAGCCTGTGTGTTTTGGGTTCTTCTCAGTGGACCAAAATGTGTCAAAGGTGATATCCTCTTTGAGGAGGTCTTCGAGTGGCGGAGTGGACGGCCAATCTTCCCGTGGTGGGATGTTTAATCTGTGGCAGAGTGAGGCGCGTTGTCCTTTGAGGCGTTTGAGTGTTTTGCGGACGTAGGAGCGCTGATTGGTCTCCAAGTGGCGTAGGAGCTGTGTTCGTTCCATGTTGGGGAGGTCTCGAACGATCCATTGTACGGCAAGTGCGAAAGAGAAGAGCTCAGGGGAGAGATAGCCTTTTGACTGGATACTCCACTGATGACCTTCTGTTGAGAGCCCATTGAGTCCGCCACTTCTGTAACGGAAGCTGCTGTTTGTGTTGAAGATCCCAAACCCCAAATAGACACAGGTGAGATCTGTCAACCGTTCTTCTTCTTCGATGTCTTCGACTTCGAGCTTATGATAGTGCCTGTATGCGTGGGCGACTTCGTGGCCAAAGACCGCGACGACTTCCTCTGGTTCGTGGATGTGTTCGACATCCATACCAAAGAAGCAGCAGTTGTGGCGGATCCCTGCGAACCAACCGGCGGGTTTCTTTTCATAGGGAGTGACGAGCAGGCTGTTTAACTCTTGATTGGGTTGTCCTGAGAGTACGAGACTTACTTGCAGATCTTGGAGGCCAGCGTAAACCATCATGCGTGAGAGGACCTGTTGGACGCCTTCTTTGTCGGGAGTCCATGTGTCCGGGAAGAACTCTTCTGTTGGTGTGAGGAGGTGTGCACTCACGAAGGGTTGGATACCTTTTTGTTCGATGAGGTCGTGTAGTGAGTCGAGTACCCATCCTTGCTCATCTTCGTTTGGTTGTGCCATGTTCTCTCCTATATGTTTCCAATGGAGATGTGTCTACCGATTTGTATGGCTTGTTGTCAATGTCCTGGCGGTTTTGTCATAAAGAGAAAACGAGTATTTGAGGGGGGGTGCTTTTGAGGAGAGAAGAGGACTTTTCTTTCTTTGGGATTCAATTTACTTTCCGTCAGAAGGATGTTGTTCGCGCTCTTGATGGTGTTTCTTTTTGTTGGTGGCAGGGAGTGTTAATACTGGGGATTTGGAGCCACTTGTGATGATGACCTTGCTATTGCTTGATTTGGCGAGGCGTTCAAACGCTTCGATGTATCTCATTCTGAGTAATTTCTCAGTGATCCCCTGGGAGCGAATTTTTTGTGCGTCTCGTTCGCCCATCGCCTCGATCTTTTTGCGCTGTGCTTCTTGTTTTTCGCGTTCAAGGATGTATCGCATACGCATCGCGTCTTGTTCTGCGGAGAGTCGTTGTTCGATCGAGTTTGCCAGTCGAGGGGGCAAGCTGATGTTCTTTAGAAGAACAGCTTCTACGATGAACCCTCGTTTGGAGAGCACTTCGGTCATGCGTTTTTGGATGGCGTGTTCGATTTTTGAGCGACGTCCCGAGTGCATATCTTTGGCTGGATATCGTGCACACACGTCGGCTGAGGCGGAACGAAAAATACTCAAGATGAGGTTACTTTCGTAGTTTTTTTCGGCCCTTCTCAGGACGACATGAATACGTTTTGGGTTGACTCTATAGAGGATCGAGATGGTTGCTTGGACTGTCAGCCCTTCGCGAGATGGGAGGCTGGTTGAGATCTTCAAATTTCGCGTATAGGTCGAGAGCTTTTCGATGCTCGTCGTAAATGGGTTGAGCATATGAAGTCCTGGCTTCAACGTCTCTTTCTCCAATCGACCAAAGGTTCGACGCACCCCCACCTCGTTCTGCAAGATCGTCGTACAACCTGTGCTCAAAAAGAGTGCAAGTATCATCAATGGTGTCATGTTTGTCATTCGTTTTTTCATCTGATTGATGTGGGAGGAAACCCCTTCAGAATCTACAGCGAACTTTGTTCGCGGATTCAGTGGGGGAGGAATCCCACTCTCCTTGTTTTGCTTTGTTTTATTTTTGCTTGACAAAAAAACAGTATGGTGTATGCTCTTTGTATTGATATTTGAGGAGTTCGGGGAATATGCTACTTACCACAAAAAATGTCCATGTCTTTGATAAAGAGCAACACAAACTTGTCGGTTTAATGTGTTTCCACGCTGCCAGACTTTACAATGTTGCTCTCTACAACGCAAGACAGCATTTCTTCGCCGAACACTGCCTACTCTCTTACAACGACAACTACCACAAATCCAGAGAAAACGAAAATTACGCTTTGTTGCAAACTGACGTCGGCCAACCTGCGATCAAAAAAGCAACAACCGATATGCAGAGCTTTTTCGCCAAACTCGCAAGCGACAAACACAAGCAAAAAAGTGGACTTCCTCGATACAAACCCAAAGAGGGCATGACCACTCTCGAGATCAATGGCACCCGCATTCGTCTTCGTGATGGCTTCGCTCTGATCGGATTTTCCAAAGGATTTAAACAGGAGTACAAACCAACATGTAAAAC
>PCBK01000193.1 GCA_002731275.1 Deltaproteobacteria bacterium
GGAAAGGCCGAAGGCCAGGGGGATGGAGAGGTTTGTTGAAGGGGTCGTTGCAAAGTGGCGTCGCAAATGACAACCGCATATGTTGTCCGAACAATCGAGCGTTAGGAGGATGTCGCTTGCGACATACGTATTTCCATGAGGGATTGTAGCGTATGTTCGGGTGCACTTTGCGAAGACACAAGTGCAACGACCCCTTCGACAAATAGGGGAAGAGCCGAAGGCTCAGGGGGATGGAGAGGTTTGTTGAAGGGATCGTTGCAAAGTGGCGTCGCAAATGACAACCGCTGCAAGTTCGCGATCAATCGAGCGTTAGGAGGATGCCGCTTGCGACATACGTATGATCATGAGGGATTGTAACGTATCTTCGGGTGCATTTTGCGAAGACACAAGTGCAACTGCCCTTGGATCAGGATTGAGTGAGCTCAATACGCATGAGTTGCTGACCAGCGAAGAAATAATCACCGTGGTTGAGTGGGTAGGGATCGGTAAGTCCGTGGAAGGTACCATTTTTGGAGCCGAGATCTTGCAAGTAGAACTTCCCTTTCTCTTCGTAGACACGGGCATGACGACCCGAGATGTGTCTATCAAATGGGAATGACAGTTCGCATTGCTCACGGCCAATGTTCATGGCAGGCGAGGTTGCGTAGTAGACAGCGCCTTCTTTTCCGTCGCGGAAGAGATGAACGATCCTGAAGTGGAGTGTTTCTTCGGGCGGACAGCCATAGAAGTCGGTCTCATCGTTGGGCATCTCGAGCCCATTGATGCTTTGGTAATCGTTGACCTTCTCAAAACGAAGAAGTTGTTCACCGGAGAGGAAGACGTCACCATGTTTCAGCTCGACGGGCTGTTTGATTTTGATGAAGACACCATTTGCGCTGCCTTCGTCTTTGAGCATCAAACGTCCACTGTCGTAGTAGAGATTGGCGTGTTTATGATCGAGATAGACATCTTCGGGGAAGAGAATCGTCCCATATAATCGACCGATGATGTGTTCTTCGGCATTGAGTTGGTAGGAAATCCCATCAAAACCCTCTCCTTTGATCAGAGTAAGCTTCGCCTGTAGGGAGGGAGTACTTGGAGCAGCTGGAGCTTCGGCAGCAGGAGTGCCGCAAAAACCACAAAAACGACTTCCGGATGCGATAGTGGCACCACAATTCGTACAGAGCATGATGCGAAGTCCTTTCTATTTTGAGATCAGCGTTCGATGGGTTACAAAACCCAAAAAAGTCGAATAAAACCAGAGAGACGTCGCTCTGGAGAAGGTTGTCATTCCAAGGTGATGATACCAGATATTTTGGGGAGTATACACTATGGTCGACAGGAATTGCAAACGGATAATTACGCCCGAATAAGGGATTTGACAGTCATGGTTTTCGGTGTTATGTTCCCTTCTAGACTTTTGGTCAACGTGCACAAGCTACAACCAGGCAACACCCTGGAAACATTAAACAAATCCGCAGTCGACGACACATGTCATTCCCTGCAATGGGGGCGCTCCAGAGAGCGCACCAACATTGACAACAAAGCAGCCGAAGAGCAGGGAGCTCCAAAGACTTACCATGGATGAAAAGCGAAGGAGAACGAGAGCCAGATGAGCGGGTATACAGGATACGCCCTACGATTTATCTCCGGAAAATACCAGGGAAATGAGTTTCCATTGAAAGCCGACTACGAGGTGATCTTGGGACGCGGTTCGGAGCTGGAGATTGTCTTAATGGAAGACATGGTCTCCCGTCACCATGCGAAGATCATTACAGGTTCGGATTATGTTTTGGTTCAAGATTTGGGCTCGACCAATGGGACCTTTGTCAACGGAGAACGTATACGTAAAATTCGACTCCGAGAAGGTGATCGCATTCTGATTGGGACGTCCATTCTAAAACTCGTCCCCTACGAAGGAGAGCTGCCCGTCGAAGAGCCGGCACAGCAGGCTCCAAAAATGCTCCCCCCACCCTCTTCTTCTCCGTCATCAGGGGCCCTGATCCCACCAGCGCTTCCATCTAGTACAGGGCAACTCGGCCCTGCAGCACCATCTTCTGGAAGTCTCTCTGCAATGTCCGTCCCCACGGCGACCAAAAAGCTGCCAGCCTTTGGTGCTGGGCAATCACCCTCTTCTCCTTCTTCGATGGGATTGCCCTCAGCGCCCCCTTCGCTTGATTTTGGTCCCTCCTCATCATCGTCAATGCCTGCAAGCAACGCCGATCCATTTGGGATGCCTGCGAGCAGCGCTGATCCATTTGGTGGTCCTCTCTTTGACGGACCACCACCAGCAAGTAGCCCGGCACCTTCTACGGCACCTCCTGCGGCGTTGCGCACCGGTAGCCCCACACAACTTCCCAAATGCGAACGACCAGAGCTCGGCCAACCGCTGATGACAGGAACACTCGCAGAGACTCCGCTCTCGGAGCTGATCGACCTGTTTGCAAACAGTCGAAGAAATGGGGTCCTCGTGATCGACAATGGCGCACAACATGGACGCTTACATCTTCGCGATGGGCGTCTCATTTACGCCGTCCTTGACGACTACTACACGATCGAATCTCGCCCTTCAGCCATCAGAATCTTGCGTTGGCAAGAGGGGCAATATGCGTTGTACGCCCCCTTCGATCAAGCGATCCAAGAAGAGACCAACGAAGACCTCAACATGCTTCTTCAAGAAGCCCGACGTAGCTTCGATGCGATCAAAAAATTCCATCAAGACATCCCCCCAAGCACACAATCACTGAGCATCCCTGTCCCTCTAGAGAGTCCTCTCAAAGACCTGCGCCCCGCTCACCTTGAGATGTTCCAACTCATCCTCAACACAGGCGATATCAACGCAGTTCTCGGCCTCTCCACGCTAGGGGATGTCGAAACATACCAAAACATCGCCTTCCTTGTCAGACAACAATACATCTACGCTCACTGAGCCATACCGTGATACGAATCCACTGGAATCTCACCGTCATCCAATTTGCAACAGAGCAAATCGCCGAAGAAGTCCAAGAACTGTGCGCGTTGGATGAACACAGTCTACATAGTTACCACCCGAGCGGACACATCATCGATGACTCCGACGTAGAGGAGCTTGTCCAAGAACTTCTCGAAAAGGGATACACACCGAGGGTAGAAGATTGCTCAGAGTGACACCACTCCCATTGCTCGTTGACTTGCTGCGCATTTTGGGAGTGATCCGTCGACGACGACCACGACTGCTTAAAAGTGGTTATCCAGGCAAACGAGACCTCCAATCCTTCAATAAAGTCCTCACCCAACCACTCGACGCCAAAACATTTCGCTCCCTCCAAGACAGCGGCTATATCCTTTTCCTCTACGAGCTAGGCTACCAACTCGACCTATTCGAAGAAAAACAAGGACAACTCCGACTCAACGAAGAACACTGCTTTGATTTCTTCTCATCGAGCTATCTCCAACAACAAAGAGTCCTCCAAGAGACCTTTCCAGGTATGGTTTTGTGGAATGAACTTCATGAGGTCCCCGCTCTCGTAAAGCTTCCAGACGATGAAGACACTTCACTGATCGACCCTTGGAGAACAAGCTCTGTCCTCAAAGCACGACAACTGCTGACGGAGGCACTTCCTTCTTTACTGGAAACTCCAAAGACCACAGAAGAGTGTACGGACTGGCTGCTGGAACATCTATCGCCACAAATCAACATCGCCCCACAAGATGACAGCGATGTCTATCCTCGACTGGCATTTCAAGAAAACAAGAAATCGCGCACACCAGCGCGCTTTCCCGAAGATCAAGCGCGCCTTGAAGGACAGTTCTGGGAAGTCCTCTTAACACAAAGCCTCCACTGGATGGGTTGGATAGAATCAGACATGCAAGGGGCCTGGGTCCTCACACAGGACTTTCTCGTCCCTCGCTCTAACGAAGAGGAGACAACCTACCCACAAACACCTTCGCTGCTTGTACAAGCCAACCTAGAGTGCTTGCTCTTCCCTTCACCACACACGATGACGCACATTTATCAAATCGAAAAGTTTTGCAAACCACTCGATGGCGATCAATTGCTGCGCTACCGATTTGACAAAGACACCTTCTCCAACGCTCTCCAACAGGGACTCTCCTACCAACAGTGTGTGGACTTTTTGTCGGAGCAATCACGCATCCCCATCCCAGAAAATGTCTTGCAAGTCCTCAAGAGCTGGTACAACCAGTGCAATCAAATTGTGATCTCCAAAAAAGGCGCGATTCTCGAAGCCTCCAACAAAGAAGAGCTCGATCAGTGGACAAAAGAGGTTTTACAAGGGCTCCCCTCCGTGAGGCTTGACGACACACACCTCTTCATTCCCTCCCACGCACACAAACAGCTGAGAAAGAAGCTCCAAAAGCGACACGTTCAAAACATCGACTACGATCAACCGCCTTCGCGCTTTATCAACGTCAACTCGCAGCTTCGGATCGACGTTGAAGTCCTCAAACAGGATATTTTTGCGCAAGAATTCCTCTCGAAGATTGCCAAGATTGTCACGCTCACCCCACAACGAGCGACCTACCAGATCACAAAGGAGACCCTCACACAAGCCATCGAAGATGGGAAACACGTCGAAGAAATTCTCGAATTTTTCGAAACCAGAGCACACATTTTCCCATCAACTGCGCGCTTGAGATTGGAATCACTGACCCGACACATCGGCAATGTTTACGCAGGACAGGCCGAACTCTTCCTCACCGAAGACGAAGAGAGCATGGACAGACTACTCTACGAAGGTGGTTTATCTGTCCACCTCAAACGAATTGGACCGGCTGCAGCGCTGATCGTGACAAACAAACGCAAAGAATTTGAGTCACTTCTCGAAAGTTTTGGGTTGCCGAACCAAGATCACCCAAACCCCTCCAACAACGCTCTTTGGGAGCCAGAAGATACATAGTAGGACGTCGAATGAAACGGATCGCACTCACAGGCGGCATCGCAAGCGGGAAATCCACAGTCTCAAACTACATACAAAGCAAAGGAATCCCCGTTATCGACGCAGATCAAGTCGCTCGTGATGCTGTCGCACCAGGTATGCCAGCCTACCAGGAGATCGTGCAGACATTTGGGCCAGACATCCTCCTCAATGACAAGCAAATCGACAGAAAAAAACTCGGCAGTATCGTCTTCTCTTCACAAGAAAAGCTGCAACAGCTCAATCAGATCACACACCCGAGAGTCGCACAACTCGCCGCAGAGCGCTTTGTCGCGCTCGAAGAACAAGGACACTCCTTCGTCGTCTACGAAGTCCCTCTCCTGTTTGAAAACCAACTACAAGACCAATTTGATACCACCATCCTCGTCTCCGTCCCCCTCGCAGTCCAAGTCAAACGACTGACACAACGTGATCCGATCACTGAAGAAGAAGCCCTCGCAAGGATCAACAGTCAGTTACCTCTGGAAGAAAAAGCCAAACTCGCCGACTACATCATTGACAACGCTGGCACACAAGATCAAACCATCGATCAGATCGAAAGAATTTGGTCATCAGTTTTCCCAAGCGACACATCACCCACATGATCTAGTACCCTCCTCCAGTACAACATACCACATATCGCACATCACCTTTGACGCGCTGCCCCCTCAAAAAACACATCAATCGAAAAACAATAAAAACATACACTTACAACCACTAGTTTAAACCTTGTTATGTGGATGTTGCATACACTGTATATATAATTAAGTGCTAATTAAGTGAAATTTATGTGCAATTAACATTGAATTAGTATTTTCCATTGACGAATGACATCAAGAATGCGATGCTCTATTTCACAAAGACTTCCTTTGTCAAATACAGTCCAATAAAGCTTCACAACTGATTCCATCCGTGGACGTGCCGGGTTCGACGCGAGTGGATATTTCAGACAGCAGGAAACAGGCGTAGATGAGAAAGCCAAATCGCAACCCACACGCTCTAGAGCCCACGGACAAGACCACGCGTCTCCAGCGAATGACCGCGGACAAGACGATTCTATCGTGGTTACAAAAGCTCCAGCCTCCAGATAGAGAGACCTGTCGCAATGGCCCGCGTCCCTGTCCGCATGTCCACTGCGTGCACCATTTGTATTACAAAACAGAAGAAGTTGACGGTGAAGTCAGGGTTTTGATGCCCGAAAAGGAACTCTGGGAGCTTGGCGAGACCTGCTCACTTGATCGAAAAGAGCGCGAAAATCGCCACAGCGAAAGTTCGAAGGCGCAAGCACTCGCGACGAAACCCACCCCACCTAGTGGTCATACATTTATCATTCAATCGACTCTTCCACACAAAGCGCTCCAAAAAACCACCAAACGATAACGTTTCCGCCTTGCTTTCCCCCAGCGATTGAAGTCCCACTTGCAATGACATACAATCCCCACCATGATCAGTCCATTGATCCATCCACCCAATAACAGGAGAATCATTTTGTCCAAGCGTCCATTCTGTTGGTCTTCGTTGGTGACAAGCCGAGCATTCTGGTTCAGCACCGCAGCCTTATGTGTGGTTACACTGGTGATGGCCTCGCTGCCCCTCACAAGTGTTCTCGGCTTTGAATACTGTTTATTCTTCGGCGTAATCGCGACAATCGTCATGAGTCACTTTGCACTGGTCGCGATGTACATGCGAAATGATGCCACACAAGGTCCGAGCCTGTTTGGTACGATCACACAAGTGATTCTCGCATGTTGGACAATGCTCCTGCCCCCACTCGCGTTGATCTCCCTCAATGCGTTCCGCGTCACAAACTGCAACTTCACCTATGGACTGTTCTTATACGGACTGACAGCCGGTGTGGGTGCGATCTTTGGGACGAGCGTCGGGATGACATTGAGCGCCCCAAAAAATCGTCGCATCGCACATATCAGTGTTTACGTCGTCCCAATTGCCGGTATCCTCTGGTCCGTTTACTACGGGTTGCTGCACCCTCCTATTTACGCATACAACCCGTATTACTCGTTTTTTCCTGGTACCATTTACGACGAGCTGCGGCAGATCTCGACGACGCTGCTCGTGTACAGACTGGATACTTTGATCACGTCAGTCTTTTTGTTTGCGGTGTTGGCACTGACCTCAGGTCGCGAAGGTTTGTGGGGAACGGAGACGTGGACCTGGAGGGCACCTTACCTCCAACGTAACGAAAACGCTCTTGATGGTCGTTTGTCTTGGTCTGGCATGTGGGAACAAAGGTTCGGCCTCGTTGCGTTGCTCCTTGTCAGCTTCGTGTGGATGGTGTGGTCATTCCAACATCAAGCGGAGCTCCAGTATCGACACAATTCAGCCTCCATCCGGAAAGAGCTCGGTGGCGTCCATATCACCTCTCACTTTATCATCCACTACGATCGAGACAGTGTCACGCCACAGCAATTGCAACGCATCACACGGGATCACGAATATCGATACTATCAACTTGTTCAGTTTTTTGGTCATCGCCCCAAGTATAAGATTCGCTCATATGTGTTTAAAGACACAGCGCAAAAATCTCGAATGATGGGCGCTGCCAACACGATGATTGCGCGTCCATGGGCATATGAGTACTACGTCCACGGATCGTATTTCCCACACAGAGTGATCAAGCACGAGATGGCACACGTCTTCTCTGCTGCGTTCGGCTCAGGCCCGCTCAAGCTCTCGGCTAGGTATGGTCTGCTGTTCAACGCGGCTCTTGTAGAAGGTGTCGCAGTTGCAGCAGATTGGTCTAGCGGCGAGTTGACACCTCATCAATGGAGTCGCGCGCTGCTCGATCTCCGACGCGCACCAGACCCTGCCAATATTCTCGGTGTGACAGGATTCTACAACCACTCTTCCTTACACTCCTACACCATCGCCGGCTCCTTCAGTCGATACTTGATCGACAAATACGGCATCAAAAAGTTTAAACGAGCATATGGGACCGCCAACTTCGCGGAAGTGTACCAAAAATCACTGCGAACGCTTTCGAATGAGTGGAAAAGCTTTCTCAAAAAGATGCCCCTGAGCCAGCGAGAGAAGCAAATCGCGGCCTTTCGGTATGGTCGCAGGTATTCAATCTTCTCAAGAAAGTGTCCCCACGAAGTCGCGTCACTCAGACACAAGATGTCTCGTGCGCTTCGTTCAGAGCAGTACAGCCGCGCAATAGATCTTCAACAACAAGTGTGTGGTATATCCCCGAGACCGTACTACAAATTGCAGCTACTCCGACTCAAGTATGGTGCCAAAAAGTACAAAGAAGCGCTCGCTTACGCTTACAAACTCGAAAACATGTACAAGGACAAAAAGCTCCCTATCATGCGCCTAAAAATCAAGCTTGAGCGCGCCAAAATCCACTATCGACTCGGACAAATCGAAAAAGGTCGTCTGTTGATCAAATCCCTCCTCCACAAGCCAGCCTATCTCTCTCAAAAAAGGGCGCTCCTTGTCAGACTACACGCCCTCTCCAACCCTACATTTGCAAAAGAGATTATGGAGTATCTGGATGAAGGCTCAACGACCTCCTTGCTTCGACTCCAGAAGAGCGCGCTCCAACACAATGACCCTGTGATGCATTACCTCTTGGGCAGGAGGCACTTTATGTTTGACGCTTACAAAGAAGCGCTCGAACACCTCCTCAAAGCCCAAAAAAGCCTCAAGTCACATCCCCTCCGTGTCGAAAATATGAGCATGATCGCCAAAACCTTGTTTTATTTGGGGCGCTACGATCAGGCAGCCAGGGCATTCGAACGACTCTCCAAACAACCACTCCCCAAAGGACTCAAAAACAAGGCCCTTGATTGGAAACAGCGTGCCCTTTGGGAAAAAAGAACCTATGGCGCTCCACCAGCCCCATAAACTCACCATCACAACATCACACCACGACAAGAAAATCAGCCCGCCAAGACACACTCACCGAACAAAAAATAGCAATCCATCGCAAAAAATGTGTTATGATGCCGTCTCCCTTTGGCGGGAATCATAAATGTGTGTGATACAATAACAATCGACAGCTAGATGTTGTGGAAAGTCGATGAGCCAACGATTACAACTACCTGGTCCTATTTGGGATCTGCTATTACAGCACCCTGAACAAAAGATAGAGTTTGCCCAAGACAATTACCGTGTGGAGATCCGGATCACTGTACAAGAGACCCCCCCAACCTCGGCGGGGAGTACCGATGATCTGACGATGCCATCGGCTGAACATGATGAAACCGAACCGAGCAAAGGACGCTCGAAGCTCGCGACAAATCCAGAACTCCCAGCGGTAGGACACCAATCGGGAACTGTTGATCCAGGGCTCTTTGTCGACGAACCCCCAGCACGAAAAGAACCCAGGCCCCCAACACCCAAGCGAATCGAGACGGCCAAACCCGAACAAACAGGGATGAAACTTGAACTGCTCGATGAATCGAGTACTCAGCAAGACCGAGCAGTCCGCAAAAAGTCGACCTTTCCAGAGCAGCCACCAAGTGACGAATCACTCGCCCACCTGCCCATCATGGACGTAGGGTTTGACCTTCCCAAAAATACCAAACCCAGCTCACAACCCTGGGGATTACCATATAGACTGCTTCGCACGACAGACACACCGCTGGTATTGCAATTTCTCTTCAGACGCCTTGCCGTTCCGGTCGCACAATCTATCCACCTCGCGAGATTGCCAAGTCGAGGCCAAATGTCCTCTGTCGATCTTGCAGAAGCCGCAGGTGTCGAACAACTCCTCTCCGTCGCTGTCCCCCTCTCCGAATCGCCGAGCGAACAGCCCTCGTACAGGTTGATCGGCCAACGACACGACGAAGCCTTTGTGTTGCTCTATCAAGACGCTGAACAGAGGCTCTGCTTTGCACCGATTCAAGAAGATGGTGGCCCTCTGCAAATCGCCCTACAAGAAGGCGAAGAGCTCCTCACAGAAGAAGAACTCACACTTCTGTTCCAGACCAACGCTCGCTTTGTTGGTCCTGAGGAAGCTAAGCAATCAGCTCTCCAACTGCAAGAGCAATTACACCAACCCGACAAAAAAGAAGCCAGCCCCGAAGAAAAAGCACCGACGATGCGCCCTGCAGTCACACAAAAACACAGCACGAAGCGCGTCATTGACGTCGATCAACGCTTCCTCAAGCGGCTCAACTTCAACCGCAACCACGACGATAAACACTTGTGGGATAATGAGTTACAACCCGGTGTTGCAATCCTCAGGCACAGCCTCGCGACCCTCTACCAAGACAACAAGCCCGTCATCGAAGGTGTCCTCATCTGCCTAATTGGAAAAACACATTTCATGATCTTTGACAGAAGAAGCAAACGAAATGTCTCCCTGACACCCAACACCAATCAACAAATCTGGATCAGAAGGAACGATGAATGATGCGTTCTCTCCTCACGTTTATTGCGTTTTTAACGATCACCACATGGACACTCTCCCGCGCACACGCAGATGATATCGCGTTGTGGCGTGGGCAAGCGCAAAAAGCGCTCGCAAAAGGTGATCTCAAAGAGTGGGAATACGCGCTGGGAAAAGCAGAGAGAGCGTTTAACGAACGCAAAGCAAAGATGGCGCTCGTCGAACGGTATAATCACCAAATGTGGTTGCTACTGCTGAGGCTCAAATATCACCAATTCAAAGGGGCTCTTCCTCCCATCAAAAACGTCGATGACTTCGAAAGCAAAAGCAAGCTTGGAGAGTACATCAAGGAGATCTCATCCAGCCTTAAACATCTCCAGCAAAGCAAGCAGTACCTCAAACAGTACAACGACCTGTACACGCAAGTCGCACAACAAAGTGATATCACCAACCTCGTCTATCTCAAGACCTCTCTCCCTCTACAAATTGCGCTCGAACAACGAGATGGCAAAATCTACAGAAGCCTCCTACAGTACGCATACGAACACTGGAAAGATCAGGCCTCTGTGAGAACTCATTTCCAAAAAAAGACGCGATTTCTCAAAGCCTTTGCGAACAAACGCAACAAGCTCAACGCCGAAATCCAGCAACGCAAATCACAGCAAAAGTCTATCGCCACACAACTTCAGTCTGCACAAAAAAGCTACAACAAGATCTACTCACAACGACAACGCAAAGAAGATCTATCGATTCGGCTGTTTTGGACAGGCGTAGGACTCTCAGGGCTCGGTATCGTAGGGGGTATTCTCGGTGTGCCGATGCTCCTCGACAACGATTACAACGCGACCCCATCACAGCGCCAAAAGACGTACGACAGAGGACTTGTCCTGACAACTGTTTCGGGGATCTTTCTCGCCTTTGGGATCACGGGCCTCGTCATTGGGACGGTCCTCAAACCCAGCTTGCGTGACAAAGCCCACGACATCATCAAAGCACAAAACCAGTACCTCGATACGGAAAGAAAAAATCACCCCACTCCCAAAAGCTCACTCCCTCATCCACACAAACGACACACCATCCTAACGAGCACGTGGTAACCTGAAACATCTGACACCAACACGAGAGTTGCTTTCGATGAGACGACCAATCCTCTCTTTCGCCCTCGTCTGTATGCTCATGAGCATATCCTTTTCTCCCGCAAAAGCAGCCTTAACGCTCAAAAAAACCATTTGGGGAAAGATGACCCCAAAATCGGTCGTACATTCGGGCAAAGGCCTCTTTCTTGCGCAAAATATGTTCTACAGACACACCATCTCCGTTTACAACCGCCAAGTGAACTACTCGCGCCTAAAGGAGCGAGCTTCCAGTCGCGTGAGCGACCTTCTTTTTTGACGACTCACAGCCATGTGCGCCCACAGCTTCCGCTGTTTGCGTCTTCTCATTGGCTCCTCGTCCAGTATCACGCCGGAGAACCCCCCGTTGTGACAAC
>PCBK01000194.1 GCA_002731275.1 Deltaproteobacteria bacterium
GAGAGTTGTGAGCGCCCATGGCTGTGAGGCGTCAAAAAAGAAGGTCACATCTGTGGCCGGAAGCTCGGTCCTTTAGGGCCGAGTAGTTCACCATGTGGCTCCTATCCTTGCTTCAAGGTTTTAGGCTATTCCGAGCAAAAAAGTCGATTGGAAAAGCCTTACCGATGACATTTCAAGCTATCATAACATCGACAGACTCGAAACATACGCATCCCTTTTGTCGCGTATTTGGGAGCATATCAACCACAACGTCGTAAGGTGACATAGAGCACAACATCGACTGAAACAGGGACGCAAAAAGTAGTAAGATTTCCAGGAGAAATTGTGATACCTTGCGCTTACAACACATAACGGAGCACAAGATGGATAGACAACGCCCCCTCTCCACAATCAAGAACCCAACACTCAAACAAGCCGTAGAGGTCTTGCGTTCAAACGATTACACCAACTACGACCATCACTACAGACAAGGCCGTATCGAATTGATGGGAAACATGGGAGATGAGGCGCTCCCGTTCTTGATGGAGCTGCTTTACGATGACACAGCCACTGCAATGACGGCCTTGGAGACGCTGGAAAAGATGGGCGCAACGGACGCAATCCCATACGCACTCCAAGCCCTCGCCAATCCCTCAAGTGGACTACGCTCCTTTGCCTCCAGTTATCTCGCCACCCTAAATGTCAAAGAGTCTATCCCTCTCCAACGAGACTTCTTTTTGCAAGCTGAATACGAACACGAACGAGAAACAGCCGCCAAAGCTCTCGGAACACTTCGCGCAGAAGATGAAATGCACATCTTACTCGAATGGCTCGAAGAAGAGACCAAGGAACAGCTCCAACATTCCCACACAATCATATACCTGTACAACACCCTTGGACAGTGCAAAAGCACAGAGGCACTTCCCCTCCTCTTTCGGCATATCACAGACAACGAAGCTGACAGATTGATGAGAGAAAAAGCTGCCCAAGCCTGTCATCACATTGGTATACTCGATACCTACGTCCCCTCCCTGCTGAACATCATACAGGATACCTCACTGTACGATTCTTTGCGTGGAGCTATCACACACTTACTCATCCTTCACGCATGGGAAGACGTCGCAGTCTCGTGTATCCAACTCCTCTTTGATGAGTCTACAGAGAACCGGTCATTTCGAACACATCACCTGATCAAAGCACTTCAAGAACGTCCCGCTGAAGCGCTCAAAAACACTATCGAAGCGCTCTTTACGCAAAAAGATGCTCCTTCAGAGGCGTTGGTGTGGGCATACCAGAGGTTCCAAGAGACACACCTTCAAGACTGGATCGAGCTGTTCGCGAAAAGTGAATACCTTCTACAAGAATACCTTGGGAGCATCCTCGCCACATTCCCCCCAACCCCCCTACTGCTCAACATACTCAGGACAATGCTCGTCCGACCAAGCGAAGACACCAGACGCCAAGGCGCTAAACTCCTCTCTCAACTGGAAGAGCATCCACAGCCGCTCGATATCTTGATGATGTTGCGAAGTAAACAAACCTCCTTACAGCTCGCAGCTTGCAGCGCAATACACAGCAAATATGGTGACGAAGCGTGCTGGATGGAGCTGGACATTCGCGTCCGCCAAGCATTTACGTCATTATCCGAGGAGACCCTTTTCTCAGCGATTTGCGAGGTTTTGCCAGACGCCACAGGAGAGTTTCGAGGCTCCCTCATATATAACCTCGGCAACATGAATCGCCCAGAGACCGAAGCGATGTTGATGCTCTACGCAAAAGATGACGAGCCTTACAGTCGTGTCGCTGCAATCAGCTTTCTAGGAAGCCGAACATCACCAGCCATCACAAAGCTCCTGATCGAAGCTCTTGATGATCCAGACAAAGACGTCCGTGTCAACGCAATCAGAGCGCTTGAAAAGCAACAAAACCAAGAGGCTGTCCCAGCGATCATTGAACACCTACTACACGATCCACATGACCGAGTGCGATTCTTTGCGGGCATGGCCCTAGAGAAAATAGCTTCCACCGAATCGATCCCGGCGCTCCTACAATCACTTCACGACAATGATCATTCAGTGGCGGTAAGGGGTATGAATGCTCTCGTCGCGATCGTTGCGCCGTGGTTGAAAGAAGCTTACTTCAAAGCCTATTCACCACATGATATCCCACCGGAGGACCAACCACAAAACAGGTTTGGGGAGACCTTCTTGATGTCTTTGCGAGACAACCTCATGGGCATCTTAGCCTCCCCAAAAGCCGACACCATACAAGGATATGCATGCCTTCTCTTGGGTGTGCTTGGACGTAAGGATGTTGTCCCACACCTCATTGAGTGGGCCAACAGAGGGCATAATATTCATCACGTCTGTTACGCGCTCGCCACACTCAACACCCAAGAAGGCAATGCGTATATATTCTCACTCCTCGAATCATCAGATTACACGTCCAGACAAACAGCCCAACAAACACTCGACGGACTCGGTCCCCATTTCTACGGTCCAACCCTGTACACGCTCGCAAAGGACCAATTCACAGAAGGGAGCGGTCCAGACATCACAGTCATCGATTTACTCGCAGAAACAGAAGACACAGAGGTTGCAAAGCTGCTCTTTGAACATATCCACAGTGTGGACCCAGACATCCAGCTCGGTTCTATCATCAAAGCCCTTGGAAAAATAAAGTACATTCCCGCGATGGAAACTCTGTGTGAGCTGTACGACGATGAAGAACTCGAAGGCTATACACAAGTGCAGATTACGGAAGCTATCGGCCAAATCCCCTCCGAAGCGTCTATCCCATTTTTGCACCGAGCCTTCGATGAAGGAACAGAAGACATCAAGGCGATGGCTTTTCAGTACTTGTTAGTACGTGATCCAATGTGCCTCAAGCCGACATTCCGGGAAGCCTACACACAATATATCCACAAAAGACCAGAACATTCTTGGTCTTACACAGAGCAAGCAGAAGGTCTCACAAGATGTATGTCTGTCCCCGAAGCGTGGAGACACTCGTGGTCTATCCTTGAGCCGTACATGACCACACATCAATTGACCCAAGATGAATTGACGAAGATCTTGGAGGAATGGTCTCATTCATCAATGGAAGCGCTCAAGTCGCTGCGAGAGTATTTGATTGAAAAAGACGAAAGGATCTGGGAGGACGAAAGTAAGGCGCTACAAGCCTCTTGTGAGACGTGCCTGGATGCCTGGCGTACTTTCTATGAGTTGTTCCAGGGAGAACGACTTGATCATGTCCAAGAGGATTGGGAGCGCACTCTCTTTGAAGGATAAGAAGCCTATGGAGCTTTTGCATACATCAACGGGACATCCAAAACCAGGCCACGAGAGCGAGGAGAGAATCGCAACATACGCCCCACAACATTCCTCTTATTCCCTCTCTGCACAACCTGATACACACGCCTCTTCCGAAGCAATCCTCCCAGACACACACCCATCTTCCGCAAAAGAGACTTCCGCAACCCCTTCACCTTCGTTCTCCCCCAAAGAACACCTGAGACCTTTCCCTCTTCGAATACATCGACACTTTTGAGTTTACCAGAAGGATACACATGCACTCTCATTGTGAGCCTCTTCTTGTTTGTATGTTGCTGCAACAAAAAGTGCGCCCGAGTTGGACTGTATGGGTGGAAAAGATGGTCTTTTTTCTCGACACAAAATGCCCAATCCTCAGGAAGAATATCCAACGTGGGATACACTTGCTGGATCCACTCCAGATACGTCGAAGCATTCGAAGGACCTGTCATATCAGGGACTGAAAAACGCATTGTTGTGTAGCGTTTGTCGTTGATATCAAGTACGCCGTATGGCGCTTCTTGCCACAACGCCTCCACCCTTTTGGCTGGGGGTTCAGAGAACACAACCGCAAAGACATGGACCAAAGACAACACAAAGCCCGTCGAAAAAGACATCAACACAACAAACATCACACAACGTTTGACAAGCTCCACAAAGCCCCCAACAGGCAGCAATGTTCGCTCTCTCTCTTCGGTTGTGAGAAGTCCTCCAGCTCGGCTCATGTAGGACAAACGAGCAGTTGCGATTGCATATATCCAGTCATCCCGTAATCGAAGGGCTCTTCGCAAAAGATACGTCTCCATGACATACGCCAACAATCGTATTGAGATCGCAAAAATCATCCCTCCTTGGACAAGCTGAAACGTCGCCGTTGCAAGTAACTTTATTGAATAATCATGAATCGCGACGTCGAGGCTTTGGAATGCGAAGCTGACATTTACAACCACAACGACTATCCCAGCGTAATAAGAGACCACACCAATCATTCCAATCAGGCGACTTGCACGAATAAGAGGTGAGATACGACCATCGATGAGGCTGATCATGTCTTCTGTGTCGAGGGGTGTCTCGTTGCGGTAGAGCACCTCTTCAAACAACCCCGAAACTGTCATTGTCGACCAATGTTTAGGTTTTCCCACACTCCAATCACGCCGCTTTGCGACGCTCAACCCCCACCGCAAATGGAGCATCGAAAAATAAGCTCTCGCAAACAGAACCATCCCCCACAGAATCATCCCTAACAACGGCCAAATGTAAAGCCCAAAACTATCACCCCAAGCATATAGCAAAAAGTACATCTCAACTCGTCTCCCACGTAAAACCATCGCAAGGAAAAACAAGCTCCTGCAATCACCAAAGCAACCGAATCACACAGGGCAAAAACGGACAACAGTTACAACCCAACCCCCACACCTCATATCAGCCAGACCAACCCGAACCATCTCAGCTCAACCCAACTCAACGCACAATGCACTATCTATGCAGCACCCAAAGCGCACAACCCCAACGAGACTCTCGCATCAGGAGGCCCACATCCCTTGATGGGTGTATCCGACAGAGTACGACAGTAGACAGCAGCCACGACAGTAACAGTAAGGGCAAGTGGCCACTTGCCCTCCCCCTATGCCACTTGCCCTACCCCTGTGCCACTTGCCCGACAGCGAGCATGGACTAGGGTGTCAGCAGAAGGTTTTGTAGGGCGAGTCGGTCAGCGGTCCGGGCGTGAAAAGTAAGCATCTCATCTTGTTCTGGGGCGAGGAGACGGACAGGAAAGCTCGTCTTGTTGTTAAGGTAGCTCATCAAGTTGCTCGCCTTCCCTTGTTGGAAAGCGATACTACCAGTCAAAAGAGGCTGATCCCCCAAAAATGTCATCCCATCGAACGTACACTCGATCTTCTTGGAGGTCGTGCCCAAGCGACAATTGTACCCAGCCCCACCCACCGGGAAGAGTTTTTGATGTACAGGCTTGCGGTCGTCGAGTAAGAACTTCGCAAAGTCCGCAAATGACGCAAAGTTTTTCCACGTGGCTTTGTCTGTTGTTGGCTTTTGAAAGGTGTTGATACGATGAATCCACAACCCACCCATCGCACAACGTAGCTTTCGAAAATCACTGAGCCCCTTAGCACTCACATCATATGGCACAAAGGGTTGCCCAAGGCTTTTCTTATAATCTGCTCCAAAGTGGCCTCTAAGGACCTTCTGAATGTCCGTTACACCTCCCGGTAGCAGTCTTGTCTTGCAAGCATTCGCCAGGAGCTTTGTCGGATCGAGTGTCGCTTGTGTCGCCTGTGTGTGGGTCAATCCAAAGTAATGTCCAAATTCATGTGCGAGAGCGTCTTCTCTGTATTGCTCCTTCATGAAGATCGATCCCCGGTTGATACTGCGATGCTCGAACGACGGCAAGCTTGCATATCCTCCCGGTGTCTTGCCGGTACTGGAGATTAACTTTTTGGCAACAAAGACCCAGATCTCCTTGTCTTCCGCACGAGCGATACGATTCAAGAAGGCGTTGGGGGCGAGCTTCAGATTGAGCGTCAACCGTTGGACCTGTGCAGAGAGAACACCTACACCAGACAAACGCTTCTTGAATGCATCCAACGCATTGGCCGCCGTCGTGTTCCCAGAGAGCCCCAACAACGAGATGATGTCGTCCTTGAGTTGCTGGAGAGTGAAAGAGTTACGATTGTCATACTCTCCATTCGTCGCCAACGCGGTACTTTTGAGGATCGTTGTAGAGTGTGTTGTGAAGGACATGTTGGCCTTCGCAAATCTTTGATTGAGTAGATCCAACCGTGGTTTGATCCACGCCTCCGCTCCTTGTGTATCGTAGAGGAACACCCACCGCACAGCGTACTTTGCCTTGGTCAGTGGTGTCTTGTGGAGCTTGTCACAGAGTGCTTTCTGGGCAGCAGTCAAACTTCCTATCATTCGGCGACATTCCCACCAAGTAAGGACGTTCTCTGTGCCTGCGTCCTTTGTCTCCTCTGGCTGCACAGGCGTCTCTGGCAGAGCTTCCTCTCCTTGATCAGAGGGACCGACATCCTGCGCCACATCAGGGGTAACATCTGCGATCATTTCGCCGCTTGCAACATCGTGAAGCTTGTCATCAGGGAGCTGTTCATGTGTCGTCTCTTGTATCGTCGATGCATCAGGTTGCGTCGAGTCCACGAACTTCTCCGTGGCTCCAACAGGCTTCTCTGTTGTCGATTCATTTTGGTTGGCAGGTGTACCACACCCAACCGACTGTCCAAGGGCCACAAAGAGAACGAAGAAGAGACTGAAGAAGGCCAAACGAGGCGCTCCTGTTGTAAAGGTCGATCCTGGCATGTGTATAGCCTCAAAAAATGATGTGAAAGGTGATGATGTTCTTTGGCATTGTGTCGTGACAACCATCCAAATACAAGTATTTTTCCTTCAGGCGTCCTTATTCTCGACGATTTCTATCCCCGAAAATGCAAACACACACCTCAAAAATGGCAAAACATGCCCCGAAAATAAAATAACATCCCCGAAAACGCGAAATACAGGCTTGTTGTGTCACAACCTCCTCCCTGAAAACCAAAAATACCTCCTCGAAAGTCAAAATCCCCTCTTGAAAAACGTGAAAATACAGTTTGATACACATTTTCGAGTATAGTCTTTTTATTTTCGGGGATACTTTTTACGTTTTCGAGCCTCTATTTTGGTTTTCGAGTAACCTAAAATGATTTTCGGGGTATCCTTGCAGGTTTTCGTGGTGTATCATCTGAGTGTCGAGGATAAAAAATGATTTTCGAGCATGAGATGTTGGTTTTCGGGCATAAGCGCGGCTTTATTGTGGAGGTGTCATGGCAAAATCTTCGAAGGAACAGCTTGTATATGAAGGTAAGAGTATGTCACTGCGAAAGGCGGAGTACATTCCAGAGCGGGTGTTTCGCTTTTTGAACATGGCTGTACGCTACCCAACACTCCTCGCGCAGCTTCGTGAGGCCGGCTACCGAGAAGAAGAGCACCAGGAAGCCTGGAAGCTTTTGGGCGCACTCGCAGCATATCCCACTGAGCAAAAGATAGCGCAACAAGAGGATAGAGACGAGTTCCTCGCACGACTTCAAGAGTGGAACAAAAAGAAACTCGTACTTGCGAAGACAACGCTAAAGCGTCGATACCCCATTCTGTACAACTTCCTCTTTGAGAGTATGGAGAGCAAGGGAAAATTTGCGCATGTCATCGAGACGAGGATGTTCCTCGCTCGCATACAAACGCTCGAAAAAGATCCGTCCTCGAATACAGAGGACAGTAAGGCGGGTCTCAAGTTGTTGTACGACCGCAAGATCATCTCCAAAGACTCCCTCAAGGAGGTTCAAGGATGGATCGATATTGTCGAGACATTTCCAGAGTCCCCAACCCAGCGTTCCGAGTCCGACACAACACAAGAACGCACACGAATACTATTCGAGTTAGACGCCTGGATGGAGGAGTGGTCACAGACCGCCAAGATTGTCGTCACCAACCGCAACCACCTCATCTCACTGGGCCTCGCCACACGACGCAAAAACATGACCAAAACTTGAAGGGGAGCATAAGATGCCTTTGCGCTTCATCATCCCACTTTTTGTGTATTCCTTCCTACTCAACAACGGATGTGTGGAGGGAGTAGGACTTCACAAGTCATACCATTCCTCTTTTCGCGAGAAAAACGTACTACTCTGCCCGGATATTTACTAGAACACTGCTTATCCAGGTGTTGAAGTATACCCAAGATACTGTAACGAAGGTCGAATCCTCTTGCGACAAAATGTAAAAACCGGTGAAGTCGTCCAAATCCATACTTGCTTCCAACAATGTTTTGTCGACGTATGCGTCCCTGAAGGAGAATACAAATATGGCTACAAAGAACCCTACACATGCCCACCAGACACAGAACCAATGCCTCCTTTTCAGGTGAAATACTACAGGACCGTTTTCACCAAAAAGTGGTCCGATGAAGAGTTGAAAACGTGTTTGAGGAAATCAAACGCAAAACTCCCAACACCATACGAAGGAGAAGTACCTTGGCGCGATCACCACGTCAGAAACTGCGGTCTATGAATCACTCCCGAGACCTAACCCCCAAGGGCACCTCTCAACAAACGTATGTTGTAAGTGTATGCCTTTGCATTCTGGTGTTTGTTCCCACCCTCGTATTTGCAGGCAGCTCCCCCAAGGCAAAAGCATACATAGCCCACAACGACCAAGGAGCAACGTACACAGGCGAACACTCGGTTCTTATTTGTACATACTTGGACATCACAGGCAAAACTCCAAACAGTAAGAAGTTCGTCGCTGAGGAGTTTGAAAACTCTAAATGTCCGGAAGGTAAAACGCTTTTGCGCCAAAATGTAAAAACAGGAGAGATCGTTCGCATCGAGAACTGTGGGGTGGGAGAATGTTATCTCGATGAATGTATCAAACCTGGACTCTATCGCTATGGTTTTGCCGAACCTTACGCCTGTCCAGAAGGAAAAGACATTCCAGACTGGTATAAAATTCTCTATTACACCGAAGTAGAGGTCACATCAACCTCATCCTGTGAGCGCTCCAAAGACAAACCAGCTCCAACCCCTTACGCTGGCACTGTTCCTTGGCAAGATGACCCCATCAAATGCAGTGGTGGTGGACCCTTTGGCTGCTCAACCCTCACAAGTCAACCTGCTCCCCTTACTTGGGTTGGGCTTTTCCTCCTTTTGTCGGTTTTACGAAGAAAGCGTTTGCTCAATTCCCAATAAACAAAACAGTCCCCTTCTTGCCTGATAATCCCCCCACAAAAGAACGCATTTTCTGGACCTTTGGCTCGATAAACAACAACGACAAGGCAAGACTCGTACCACCAAGCGCCATGAGCACACCACCGAGGCCAGCCATCCCCGTTGCGGCCTCCCGCTCACGTCGATACCCACGCAGATCATCGAGATAACTCTCGTACTTGCTCTCATTCAAACGAATATACCACCGCAAAGAGATCCCCGTTTTTTGATGCTCCACCTGATAACCTCGATTGAATGACTCAATATCCTTGTACACAACGTCCGTCTCTTGGACTTTCAACAACCCCATCGTCAACAACGTCGTCCCCCCTGCGAGACATAACGCCCCTGTCACAATCCCCACCCAAAATGCCGCGCCATGCACACGCTTTACGGAGACCTTAGGGGGTATCTTTCGTGTCGATATCGCAGCCTGAAGTCGCTTCTGTGAAGGTGAAGCCTGACAAAGAGACGATACAAGCATCACACAACACAACACACAAGCCGCGCTTCTGAGACGTCTGGACAACAATAAAGAATTGGACATGTTCATGCTCTCGCCTACTCCGTGGAAGATGTCGATTCAGGACCGTTTTTCTCCGGCATCGCAGTATCGAGAAGCAATGTGGAGCCATCAGCTGACTTGGGTTCTTCGGTGATAGGCTCGTACCAATCGGGTCGACCACCACAGAACCCCCCTACACAAGGCATCCCTCCCCAACAATCATCGTCAATTTGACAGATATTGCCACGAGCGCTCTCCATCGAGACACAGGCAGAGATACCGCCGAGCAACAAAACACAACAAACACCGATCTTTACAACCAAACGACTCATTCACGTCCCTTTCCTGTTGGTGGATCATTTGTATCCCAAACAGGATCGTTCTTCAAGTCTCACACAAGCAGAATCCCACCACACCGCACAAAACCAAAACACACGACATGTTCTGACACGATCCTCCCCTATAGTGAGTGATGTAAACGCACCACAAAGCGAACATGATCGCTCACGTGGTTATCGGTCTCTGCTGTCAACAAGACCACACAATACCACGGGCGCTACACCGAATAAGGCGAGGTAGAAACAATGGCAATTCCACAAAAAAAAGAACAAAGCTGGCCAAAGCGAGTCTTTCGTCTCACCCAAACACAAACCGAATACTATCGGCAATGTGCGGATTTCTGGAAGGTCCACCTCGAACAAGAACGTGACGCCTCCGAGATCATCGACATCCTTCATACACACGCAGTCCATCCACTGCACGACTTCTTCGACGAGTTGACCCATCTCTTTCAAAAAATCTGCTACGACGTCGGCATGAGAAGTGAAGAGCCTCTCTCTCACACATGGCTGCGTTCATTACTGCAATGGGATGGAGAGAGCACAAGTAGCCTCATCCTTGCGACGAGAGCAGAGCTTAAAAACGTCAACATCCAGCTCAACGCAGAGGGCTTCAAGAAAGGCCAATGGAAGTGGGAAGACAGCTTTGATCCTGGTCCCATCGCGCTGTGTTGGTCGGATTTTCAACGAGATCAATTTGACGCCTTCTTTGCCAAAGAACACCAAGGTTCTTTTTGGGAGTTGATGCCGACACTCAGCGAATCAACAACCATCCTGCTCGATGGTGCGATGCCCATCAAACCGCTATGTTCCAAGATCGGAGGCGCACCCGATATCCCCGAAGGCGTCCAGTGGCCAACCTCCGAACAAGGTACACCGCTGCACTTTATCGCTCAATTCGGCTTGCAAGATCTGCACGCTTGCTTTCCCTCGATTTTCCCAAATGTTCCAGGTGTTTTGTCCTTCTTCTCAGAAGACGGCGATCCATCCAAACCGACAAAAAGCAGCGTGTTCTTTTGGTTTGCCGCCCAGAGCTGGAAGCAACCTCAGTTGAACAACAAAAGCAAATCCTTTTGGGCATTTTGGAGCCGCACACAGTCTCCATCACAGTGGTCTTCAACGTCACCAGCACAACACAAAAGCCCAACTCACCCGGAAGGTGTGAGGGTGCGATTGCGCAAGACGTGGGATCTACCACCACACAACACACGACAACAGATCGACAGTGGCGAAAACATCGTCCCCCTGGAGAGTCGAAGATTCTTGGGGACATTTTGGAAGCTGAGGAAGAGACACAGTTGGATGGGAGGCTCATCAATGCAATTGCTCGGTTACCCGCGCAGTGAGCAGCCCGTTGTGTCCAATGACAAAGGCAAAGTCTGGCGTCCTCTGTTCCAATTCCACACAGAACAAACCCACCACTTTACGCCAGGAGAGGGATTCAGCTACACCTTCTGGATCGAAGAAGGTCGTTTAAAAGCCAAAGACTTCCGCGGTGTCTGGCTCACAGCCCAACTGTAAAGGTGACTCTCGTCAAGGGCCAACAAACCAAGTCGTCACACCTCCTTGCGCGTCAAGACCTGCGAGAGCACCGTTGCCTGGCCTCCAATACAAACCAGAAACTGCATCTGTAGTCACAGAGGCTCCAACAGGGATCCCCTCCCCGCTGCTCTGAAGAGACCACACAGCTACTGAACCGTCCCTCGCCCCCGACGCAAGCAACATTGAATTTGGGGCAAAGGAAAGTGTCGTCACAGGCAGAGTATGGAGGGACAACGCGTGAGGTCGTGTGCCTTCGGGACCATTGCCCTTGAAACTCCACATCGTCACAAGCTCCCCACCACCTGTCGCCAGAAGAAGCCCCCTCGTATCAAAAGCCAGAGCAGAAGGTTTACTGGGATATCCTGTCATCATAGAATCTTCACCTGTTGAACGACGCCAAAAATGAACGGAGCGATCCTGGCTACCACACGCAACAACATCCCCATCAGGACTCAACACCATCGACACCAGTGAGCCTTTCCACTCAAACCTCTGTTGTATCTTCCCACTGAACGCACCAAAAAAGCTCACCTGTCCATAACAGGCCGTTGCCAACTCCGATGTAGACCAAGCCAGCGCGCTGATCGTACTGGGGTGTTCATCAGAGCACCAAACTTCCGAACCATCAGCATCGAATACGTAGACCTTTCGAGACATCGATACCGCCAACCACGCTCCGTCAGGCGACCAGGCGACATTCTCGACCCAACCATCTCCGAGCTCTATGGCCTTCTCGATCTGACCTTTTGTAGCATCCCAAATGAGCACGCGCCCGTCTTGGCCAGTCGTCGCCAACACAACCCCGTCGGGGTGAATGGAGCAAGCCAACATACCCCCTTCATGCACGCCTTCTTGCTTCCAAATGGTTTCGCCAGAGTCCCCACCAAACGCGTAAAGACCTCCCGCAGCATCGCCGACAACAAGCGCCTTCCCACCTTCGATCCAACCTCCCGCGATCGCATAATCACCAACCTCTGTCGACCACCCCGAGCGAAGGATGCCCATTGTCCCTTTGGTGTTCAAACCAGACATGACTTAAACCCCTGTGTCATACTCTCTTCGTCGAGATTTCGGCCGATAAAAACGAGTTGATTCCGCCGAGGAGCATCGCCCCATGGACGATCCGGTTGCCCAGTGATCAGCATATGAACCCCCTGAAAGACAAAGCGCTCAGGCTCCCCTGCAAAGCTGATAAAGCCCTTTGTTCGGAAAATATCGACACCACGTTCGCGAATTAAATTTCCCATCCATACGTTGAACTTTTCGGGCGCAACATCACCATAGACCTCGATCGCAACAGAACCAACTTCGTCGTCATGTTCGTGTTGTGCAGCCCAAACCCGTTCAACTTCAACAGGAATCACCTGTCCATCCACGCTCTTCATTGTGAGGTCAAACTCTTCTGCAGTATGTTGTGCGTAAAGCCCGACTCTCACTTGTTCATGAAGCTCCAAAAAACGACAGGAGCGGCGACAGCACTCTATCCAATCGCCTGACCGAGTGGAAGCACACCTTCAGCTAAATGCATGCCCCGCGCTCCTTTCCGATCAGCAGAGGACACCAACAACGTCCCATTCTTTCAGCGACACTTATGTGAGTGAATGAGTGTGAAAGAACCCATTCCATGGTACCATTCATATTGCTTCCCCGGTGGTTTGCAGCAAAGGAAACGGATTGCGGAGTTCGTTCCAGTGTTTGCTATCAGCAGAAGCCATTTGTTCGTTCAGGAGACACGCATCAAGTTGTTTTCGCATGGTTGACTCATCCATATCCTGGCCGATGAAAACGAGTTGTTGTGTGCGATCGCCGTAGCGCGGGTGCCAATTGGGTTGCTGGTCGGGTCGCCGTCCCTCTGGGTGTTGCCATCGTTCACGGGGAACGGCAGCCCACCACATCCCCATAGGCTGGACCTCACTAATGCCTCCAGCCTGCGCCCACGCATATGCAACACGGTGATCCGCGGCAACCCAAAAGAAGCCCTTGGAACGCAGCAACTTGCGTCGATTCTCGTTGCTATAAAGAAAAGACCAAAGTTTCTCTGCATCGAAAGGATGGTGTGTTTTGTAAGTAAAACTTGAGATCCCATACTCTTCAGTCTCGGGGGTGTGCTCTCCTTGCAACTCTCGTATCCAGCCAGCGGAACTCGCAGCCTTTTCATAGTCAAACAACCCCGTGTCGAGAACACTCTCAAGTGGAGCTTGTCCACGCGTCGCCATTTGTATCTGCGCGACGGGATTCAGGGCTTTGATGATGGCTTTTACCTTCAGCGCTTGTTCCTCGCTGACGAGATCGAGCTTATTCAGTACAATCACGTCAGCAAACTCTATCTGGTCGATGAGCAAGTCAGTGACGGTCCGATGATCTTCTTCGCCCAAGTGCTCGCCACGTTCTTTAAGCGCTTCAGCGGCTTTGTAATCACGCAAGAAATTCGCAGCGTCTACAACAGTGACCATCGTATCAAGGCGGGAAACCTGACTGAGGCTCACGCCATTCTCGTCCTCAAAAGTGAATGTTTGCGCGACAGGGATCGGCTCAGATATTCCTGTCGATTCGATCAAGAGATAGTCAAAGCGTTCTTCTTGCGCGAGCCGCGAAACCTCTGCGAGCAGATCATCCCGCAAAGTACAACAGATACAGCCATTGCTCATCTCAACGAGTTTTTCATCTGTTCGCGAAAGTTCTGCACCACCACGCTCGACCAACGCAGCGTCGATGTTTACCTCGCTCATGTCATTGACAATGACCGCAACCCGACGTCCCTCCCTGTTGTTAAGTACCTGATTAAGCAAAGTTGTCTTTCCTGCGCCTAGAAATCCTGAAAGGACTGTGACTGGTAATCGCTTCTCCATGCTTTCTCCTCATATGTATGCCTTTTGGCTCGTTGAATACGCTCTCACAAACCACCTCTCGGACCTCCTACACCATTGACTTACTTATGACTTTGAATGGTTCACCCAAGCAAAGAGGTGTTTCAGTGAGTTGTTAACTCGCTCTCCCACCACTACTGATAATCCATTATCATTAAGAAGTCAACCCCACTGTTGATGTCGAAGGATGTTTCAGGCATCCAAAACAATGTTGTCAGATTTCGCGAATCCAAAGCGCTCTTTGTGTGTGGAATAAAAAGATGGTGTCTGTCGTATAGGCACACGAATGATATACAACCCATAAGAACGACCAAAGCAAGAGCAAAAGTCCCCTCTGGTGCATTTCCCTCCAACAAACAACCACATGTTTGTCTTCTCTGCCTCAATTGTCTTTTCTGCCTCAAAAGTCATCGATCCATGACCCAAAAGTCATCGATCCATGACCCAAAAGTCATCGATCGAGTACTTCTTGTGACTTCAATATAGACTCTCAGTAAGACATGAGCATGAATACTCTATATAATCCTCCCCCTAACTAACAGAAACATCTTGGCATACAATATGCAGACAGAATATATACATCAAAACATACAAAAAGAAGTTCTTGTTGCAGGAAGACTTTGTACCTTTCTCCCTTCGGAGAGAAGGAAAACAAATCTTTCAAGCATACAAACTGGAATATTTCTTGGGCGCATGTTTCCGTATAGGACACAGTCTTTCTGCAGCTCTAAGATTGGGCTATCGCAGCATAGAAACGACAAGTATCATGCTCGAGCGATAGAAGGAAGACATGCGCTTTCTGGATTGGTTTGTTTACGCTTCTCTCAGAAACAGTGAACTTCTCTTCACGTACAGGAGGATATTATCTCACGATGAACCAAATATCCGTTCTAATTGTTGTAGATACAGAGGGAGCGATAGCCAGCCACTCTCTAAAAGACAACGTTTACTGCGTTGACAACGAAGGTTACCTTGGCTCCTGGCAGGAGGGGACAAACTCACTTCGAACGATTTGCAAAGATGGACAACAGATTTCCTGGTCTGTTACTTCGATCAACGCGACAGACTCTGTCTCGTTGGTCAAATTCGACGGACAGATGCTCACATCTCATGTTTGCAAACCAGAAAAGGTGAGCGCCCTAGGTGAGGTTCATTGGGTTGGACAAGTCCAAAGTCGCGGTCAATTTGCGAGCTTTACATACTCTTGCACCCTCCAATTTGAAGGCAAATCGATGTCATTTTCGGCTGCCATAAAAGTTGTCTAACATGTAAAAAAAGTCATCTAAGACAACTATTTCCATCAACAAAAGGAGAAACGAATGAAAACAATTGACGTACTGATCGTCGTTGACGTCGAAGGCGCGCTTGCAGGCACGCTTTCTGAAAACGTCTATTTGATCGACACAAACAAGTACTTTGGCTCTGGCTCCGAAGGCCAGGAGGAGTTGAGAACGGCCTGCCTTGATGGGCAAGTGATCCAATGGCGGATTCAACCAGTTGCGGTCAGCAACGATGTGGAAATCACAGGTTTTACAGGCCAAATCATCAGTGAAAATATCTGCAATCCAGAGAAGGTGACCGCGTTGGGAGAAACCTACTGGACCAGCCGTGTAGAGACGCAGGGCAAATCAAAAACATACCAGTATTCCGTCAACGTCACAGCGGATGGCAAGGCGATGACATTTGATCCATTCTTGGTTGTAAAGGCGGACTAAACGATGCTCGCACCTGACGCAGTGATGACAAAAGACATTCTCTCTTCCATTTGGAATCAAAAAACCATTTTAAACGGCTACTCAACAACGGTTCAAAATACAGTTGTTGGAAAAGTCCCAACAAACCCACAATGGTTAAACGGTGTACGCACAGAGTTGAAAGAACTTCGGGTCGCCGGAAACAGTTGGATGGATAAATCACCTGAGTTTATCGGCCTTATCCCAGCACAAATAGTTACGCTGAGTTCGACCTTTGAAGCGTTTGCGGACACCATCACCAAGATGTTGAAGTCCAAAGAGACGAACACACCTGCTATTATCGAGCTATTGACGGGCCTAAAGAAGCAATACGACGCCGCCACAACACAAGCATCTGATATCACCAGAGAATGGATGCGTCATATTGGTCAATTTCGTGCAGTGATCCCTCAGATGGAAAAGAGCATCCAAGAAGGCTGGCAAGATCTGGCCGATGAAGAGGAAAAAATCACAGAAATTGCAGTAGCTCTTACACAGCTACAAGATGAAATTGCCACACTTAGTTCTCAGATCACATCGGGCGTGATTTCGAGCGGAAAGGGAGTCACTTCATCATCCGTCTCGATTCTCTACAAACTGGTGAGCACAAGTGGGGTCTCAGTTCCCTATCTCTCCGTTGTATCGTTAGCCTTCACCATCGGTAAATCGTTCTACGATTTAATCAGCAAGACCGACCAGATCGTCGATGATCTCAAAAAAATAACGGAGCTGCAAACAGAAGCGACACAAGTCGCACAAGCCGCAGCGGCGACCAAGATGGTATTACAACTCCTTTATCAACTCGATAAAAACTTCTCCTCAGTAGAAACAGATCTGCCGCGTCTTCAACAGATTTGGACAGGGGAATCCGGGAAGGTTGATGAAATCATCCAGGGCCTTCACGCCGGCGCAGATCCCAAACTGTACTTTGACCTTCAAACGATGCAAACAGCATCAACCATTTGGCAGGAGCTGAAAGACTTCTCCAATAAGATGTCGACCTTTCACACAACTCCAGGAAAACCTGTTGAGATCGATACTAGTACAGGTGAAATCCTACCAGGCAATGATCAAGTGCAACAATTCCTCCTCAGTGCGACCTGACTCTATACAAAAGGAAAAATCATGGCAAACACTTCCACGAAAAAATTGCAACAAAAAACAAAGTCCACCTATCTCGTGCTGCGGATGATCGATCAATCCTGTCAGGGCGTACTCAATACACAATTCTCTAAAAAAGGCCTCGATCCAGTTCCGGACTGGTTTGATGGTCTCGATCAAAAGCTCAAAGACAGTCAAGGCGTCGCAGGAGACTGGCTCAACAATCTCGGTCCCAGCATCGCTGGCGGTGTACCTGCAAAGGTTGTGAGTTACTCAACAACCTACCAAGCGCTCTCCGCATCCATCCAGAAAATCGCCGATGAACATCCAAATGCTCAAGGAGCCGACAACCAATACGTAAAAGAAGTCCATTCGCTTGTAGAGGGTCTCGAAGGCTCCGTCAGCGATATCCTGAAGCAGATCGATGAGACCGCCACTCAGATGACTGATTGGGGCAAGCGGCTTCAAAAGGCACACGACGCACTGTCCGACGGAGCGACGTCTATCCAAGCAGCCGAAACAGACTTACAAACAGATATCGACAAAATGAACAACGCGATCTCGAACTTGCGCTCTGCGATCCACAAAGAGAATATTGCCATCGCGGCATCTGCAGGTGGCATAGGACTCGGTCTTTTGCTCACGGTCGTCGGGATCGCGTTGGCACCCGAGACAGGTGGGACCTCCTTGCTGGTGGCCGCAGGAGGTGGACTCCTCGTCGTCGGGGGCGCTGTGACATGGGGGGTGATGCAACACAAAATCAATGAGCAATTCGATGAAATTGGAAAAGACCAAAAAGAACTTGAAGCCGACAAACGCCAATTGGTCGCACTTCAAGGACTCGCCACCGCCGCAAAAGGTGCGGTCGATTACATGGAACAGGCACAAACTTACCTCACCGAGTTCCGCACAGAGTGGTCCACATTCCAACAAGAAATCACAAGTGTAAAAGACAAACTCCAAAAAGCCGATGAGTCACTCCAGGTCATCGTCTCTGCGGCTTTCACACAAGCCGCCCTCAACGAATGGCTGGACGCCGAAAAATTTGCAAACCAAATTGCAACGGCTGGTGGAGACGCCAAAACAGAATCCGCGACGATGTCCATGTCTGGTGATATCATCAAACAAAGCAACGCCGCTTGAACCTCATATCACCTCTCACCCCACGTCAGCGTGGGGTGAGAGGCATTTTTGACCTGTTTCTCAGAGGAGAAGCTATTGAACGCAGATACTGTAAACGGAGAGATCGTAAGCAGTATGAACTCGATGCTGTTGCTGAGTTCATCTTGCCAAGCTGTGATCGAAGATGAGATCAAAGAAGTCTCGTCGGATTGGTACAAAAAACTGGATCAAGAACTAGGTGCGGCCGAAAATATAGTATTGGAATGGCGACAGTCAGGCTACCTCTACTTCCAAACAGACGTCCTAAAGAAAATCATCTCAGTAGGCCAAACGATCGGAGGACTCAACACCTCAATCACGCATCTCTTCGACGAGATCAATAAAAATGGCCTAACCCCCACGAACAAAGCGACGCTCATTGCTCAATTCAACCAAGCTAAAACCTCGATCAAAGGGCTGGATGGAACCATTGATGGCTACCTGGAAAGGCTCAGAGACTTCCAAAAGCAGATGGAGGGACCACACTCCCAAATGACCCAAACCATCGCAGATGTACAAGCAGAGGAGAGTAAGATAAAAAGCGAAATCAGTGCGATCAACACACATATCAAGGCTCTCCAACACCAGATCTCTGTCGATCGCAAAGCCATCTCCAAAGCAAAGGCTGCTCGAAAGCGTGGGATCATTGAAACTATTTTTGGATGTGTGTTTGCCCCTCTCACAGGAGGTGCCTCCCTCATTCTCGCAGGGATTGGTGCTTCATCCATTTCCGATGCAGAACATGAGATCCAATCAATGGAGAGTTCTATCTCAAACTACCAGGGACAGATCGTCTCAGAACAACACTCACTGAACGAGGACGAAAAAATCGTCGCAACGCTTAACGCGCTCAATATGAGCACCAAGATCGTGTTGGATGACATTGATAGCCTCGATCTCGCGATGACATCTCTCCGTACAACGTGGCAGACGTTTGTACAGGAACTTGATGACGTCATCTCAAAGATCCAGACAGCCAGCTCAGCCCAGGAGGTTGTGCTCCAGCAGGCTTGGTGGAATGCAGCCGTCCTCGCTTGGCAAAACATTGAAACATCAACAAAAACCCTTCTCGACCGACAGACAGACACCAATCATGTCAGGATTGGATAGCATCATAAGAAAGAAAAACAACCTGAAGTCCGAGAAATGGAAGACTCTCCGTCCTACTGTTTGAACTCTTGACACATCATCCAAAACAATGTTGTCAGATTTCGCGAATCCAAAGCGCTCTTTGTGTGTGGAATAAAAAGATGGTGTCTGTCGTATAGACACACGAACGATACACAGAACAGGAGAACACATGCTTTGCCTTTGGTTTGCGCTCAAATCCGCTTTCATCCAGACATGTATTTGGATCGCACTCGTCTTCTCAGTCATCTTGGAGCTGCTCTCTCCATCCATCGCTTGCGCCCAAAACCCACCGGCCAAGCGCGTCGAAAAGACAACGCTCCCCACGACCAAACGCGCCCCTTCCACCCCCACAAAGAGCCAACCCACCTCACAGAAAACCTTTGACCTGAAGGGCCTCAAAAAACAACTCAGCAAACTCGTCAAAAAACACAAACTTCAAGGTGTTGGACTCGCAATCGTCGACAAAGACAACGTCATTTGGCAGGGAGGGTTGGGGTTCGCGGACGTCAAAAAGAAGAAGAAAGTCACGGCAGACACAGTCTTTCGCGTCGGCTCCATCTCCAAGAGTTTCCTCGCCCTCACCTTCCTCAAATGGGCCGAAGAAGGCAAGCTGACACTCAACGACAACATCAAAGGTCTCGTCGGTGATGTCGTCTTCAAAAACCCCTGGTCCAAAGAAGCCCCGATCAAAATCGTCCACCTGCTCGAACACACGTCAGGCTTCGATGATATGCACTTCAACGAGTTGTACAACATCCACCACAAGCCGGACATCTCGATGAAGGACGCGCTGGCGATCGATCCACGCGCGCGCACAGCACGCTGGAAACCTGGAACGTGGATCTCCTACTCCAACCCAGCATATGGACTCGCAGGCTATATCCTCGAAAAGAAGGCCAAGCGCCCCTTTGAGGACGTCATCCGCGACGTCATCCTCCGACCACTCGGCATGAAGACCGCCTCCTTCCGTCTGACAAAGGCGCTCAAACAACGACTCGCCCAAGGATATGAACCTGGCCCACAGAACAAAAAGGTCCCCTACTACCATATCTACCACCGCCCCGCCGGGAGCCTTCATGCATCGCCCAAAGAGATGGCAAAGTTCGTTCAATTCCTACTCCGTCGGGGTAAGCTAGCTTCGGGCAAGCAACTGCTCAAGCCGACCTCGATCATACGTATGGAGACCCCAATGACCGCGCTCTCTGCGAAAAAAGGGTTCAAGAACACATACGGTCTCGGAAATTACGTAGGCTTTATTGGTGGACTCAAAACACACGGCCATAACGGTGGGATCGATGGATTTATCTCGACGGCCCGCTACAGCCTCGACGCCGGAATGGGTTATGTCATCTTGCTCAACTCCGTGAACGGTGCTGGGCTCAAAGAGATCCAGAAGGCGATCGCGGAGAGCATCGCAGCCTTCAAAAAGCCGAGACTCGCGACGATCAAAAAACAAAAGCCTGCATCCTTAAAGAAGTACGTAGGGACATATCAACAGATCCACTCTCGCAACCAACTCTTCGACTTTGCGAGAACATTTGGTTGGTTACGTGTACGGTTAGAGAAGGGGAAGCTGTACAGGGAGCAATTCACGATCCTGAATTGGAGCGGCAAGAAAGAACTATTGCCCCTCGGCGATGGGAGATTCAGGACAAAGACAGAAGCTGACGCTAGCCACGCCTTCGTGAAAGATGACAAAGGTAAGACGTTGATGTTTATCGGCTTTGGCGCGTTCCGAAAGCAGGCTGCTGTGTGGCCTCCTCTGATCGGGATCTGGATCGTGTGCACCATCCTGTTGATGGCCAGCTCGATCTTGTTCATGTTTGTGTGGATACCCAGACGACTCTTTACCAAGGCCAGCTTCCCATTTTTGTGGGCGAGGAGTGTCCCCTTGTTTGCCGTGTTGAGTTTGTTTGGTGCGGTCGCGTCGATGAGCTTCGCGAGTCTCCCAATGTTGACGCGCTTTAGCCTATACTCAGGGCTGTTCACATTGTGTACGTCGCTCTTTGCGCTCTTCTCTGTCGCGGGATTGTACACAGCGTACCGCAGCGTCTATGTAACAGAGATGAACACAATTGCGCGTGTGCATTCGATTATGCTATCACTTGCGAATGTAAGCTTCATGCTCTTGATCTGGCCGATGATCGGTTTGCGTTTTTGGGCCGGCTGGTAGCATTCTCATCCGCACAAAGAGGTCTTTTTGATGAAACGAATCGTTGTTCTCGATGGATACGCGCTGAATCCAGGTGATCTGGACTGGTCCCCCTTGCAAACGCTCGGTATGTGCGAGCTCTATGAACGCACCACACCAGAAGAGTTGTTCACCCGTATAGATGGCGCGCAGATCATCCTCACCAACAAAACTCTCTTGCCAAACGAGGAGCTCTCCAGAGTAGACTCCATCGAGTATATTGGTGTGATGGCGACAGGGATCAACGTTGTGGACAAAACTTTCGTCAAAGAGCGCGGCATCACCCTGACCAACGTCCCGATGTATAGCACACCATCCGTTGTACAGACGGTCTTTGCGCACATACTCGCCTGGACACATCACGTCGCTGCTCACGCGAAGAGCGTTCAAGAAGGACAGTGGGCATCTTGTCAGGACTTCAGCTATTGGAATCACCCATTGATGGAGTTGTCAGGTAAGCGGCTTGGGATCATCGGGTTCGGCGCCATCGGACAGGCAGTCGCGAAGGCAGCGCAAGCATTTGGTATGGAGATCCTGGTCAACACACACATTCAAGATCAAGCCATGCCCGAAGGTATCACGTGGAAGAGTCTCGATGATCTCCTCGCGGAGAGCGATGTATTGAGCCTTCACTGTCCTCTCCTGCCCTCAACCAAGCACATCATCAACGCCGAACGTCTGGAAAAGATGAAGTCGACTGCGCTCTTGATCAACACGAGCCGTGGTGGATTGATCGACGAAGACGCCCTCGCACACGCCCTCCATGAAGGTCAGATTGGTGGTGCCGGGCTGGATGTGTTGAGTGAAGAGCCACCTCCAGCCGAACACCCTCTTTACAATGCACCTCATTGCAACATCACCCCTCACATCGCATGGGCCACCAAAGAGTCACGGCAGCGTCTGCTCTCGACAGTCATCAAAAATGTCGAACAATACCTCCAGCAGACTCCCCAAAATGTCATCTGAACACGTCTGAGAGTGTTGAATAGAAAAAAGACACGATCCCTTCTTTGTATGTTCCTACCATTTCCCTCCACCACTTCGATAGCCACTACGATAGCCACCACTTCGATAGCCACCGCGATAACCACCACTTCGATAGCCACCGCGATATGTTCCCCTGAACCCAGGCGATGAACGATACACCGAGCGACCACCGCTTTTGTAAGCCCGACGTCCAGCGCGTCTATAGACACGTCTTCCACCACTTGATTTCCTTTGGCGTTGTCTCTTCTTCAAATGGGAACATGCGCCCTTTCTTCCCAGTGAACATGCGCGTTGGTAGTATTGGTTGATACGTTCATACCCAACGCCTGCCATATCAGCTTCTTCGTCGAGGTTTGCGACCTGCTCACAACTCAACCCATCTTTGAGTTTACACCCCTTTTCATAGAGGACTCTCGCCATACTCGGCTCCGCAATGGTTCCCCATCCTTTCAACTTCGACCACGCAGCCTCACGACAACCCTTGGCGTATCCCAGATCACAAGCGCGCTTGTAATGCACATAGGCCTTCTTGACGTTTTGCGTGACGCCTCGCTCGTAGTAGTAGGCATTCGCGACATTGTAACATCCGACAGCCTCCTTCCCTTTGCATGCCTTCTCAAAAAATTTGAATGCCGCGGAGAAACGTTGCCATTCACTGAAATATATGATGTCCTTTGTGGCCCAGTCACCTTCTGTCTTGATAGCACGCACAACACACCGACCGTAGTATGTGAAAGCATCATCCGCACATGGTTTTTTGGCATCCAATAAGTAGCCAGCCCTTTGGCAGTTCCAAATGTTACCAAACTCACACCCTCTCTTGCACGCCCGGAATCCAATCACGTTGGCGTAATCGGAACGCAGCTCACAAAGCCGTACACAACCATCCTTGTAGTTCAAACCACACGCTCGATCAAAATACCCATAGGAGCGCTTTTGGTTCTTTTGAACCCCCAACCCTTTAAGCAAGAGCCAGCCGGCGCTGTAGCAAGATGCAGCGTTGTACAGTTGACAACCTCTTTGGTAGGAGGTCATCGCGAATGTGTAGTCTTGTTTGGTACCGCGACCGTAGTAATACGCCTCTCCCACCCGAAAACAAGCGTACCCGTCTCCATTGCCTTTGCAACCAAGACGCGCGACTTTTAGTGCCTGTACAGGATCTTTCTTCCCACCGATCCCACTTTGGAGATAGCGGTTCCAGTTCCCACAACCTCGACCTGAGCCCAGTTCACAGGCTTTTTTGAAGTAGGCTCTCGCGAGCCGTTGTCGATTTGGCGCCTTCGCCAAAGTATGTTTGTGATCGAGTGCCCACCCCATATTGTTGCAAGAGTCGGCATGTTGGAATTCACAACCTCGCTTGTAAAAAGACACAGTTTGCTTGGTGAAGCGCTCCTTGGCATGACCAGTTGCGCGCTGAGCCTTCGTCCACAGACGCTCCCCAAGTTTATAACAGGAGGCCCCGTCTCCGTGGCGACAAGACTTCTTTTGGTAGGTGTTTTGTAATGTATAGATCCCTGAATGAAACGCTTCATCAGAAAGTCGAGGATAGAGTGTTTGATGGGAAGCGTGGCCATAAAAGTAGAGCTTTGACAGGACCTTCTCTTTACCGGGTAGTTTAGTCCAAAAACGATTTTTGCCTAGCAAGAATTGCGTAAGCATCGACAGAATCGCATTGCAACCGTGCAGCTCACCACGTGTACAAGCACGTCTCGCAAAATGAATGTCACGAACAAAATGCTTCCCCTTATCCTTCCAACGCAGGTGCTTTTTCAAGTACTTCCAGTCCGGGTACAAACGCGCCAGGATCTCTCGAAGATAGTAGCATCCGGGAGTATCGCCCAAACGACACGCGTGTTCGAACGCATCAAGTGCCAAAAAGGGAGCACGACCCTGTCTTGATAATTCACCATACACGCCCACATGCATCCGACCGATCTCAGTGCATTGGAAAGGTGTTTTGGGCAGACATACCCGCTCTGCAAAGGGTTTGGAGAGAAAAAGACAATATTCGGCCTGATGACCACAAAAGGGTTTGAGCCAGTCTGCATCCACCTTCCGAAGGAGTGCGTCTCGTTGCTTGCAATGCTTCTTCGAGAATTGACACGCGAGAGAGTGATAACGGTAGGAGACGAGTTGTGCTCCAATACCATCTTGTCCCGCATAAATGGAGGCGAGCTTCTGACAAGACGGTGCATGACCGAGTTGACAACCAGATCGTAAGAAGACCATTCCCTGACGCGTTTCGAGTCCTTTCGTCTTCAAAAAGAGCATCCCTGCGCGGTAACAAAAAGCTTTCTCCAGATCTTGTTCACATTTCTTCCAGTAAAAAGAAATCAGCTCCGGAAAGAGCGCGTCGCTAGGTGGCAAGGCGTCAAACCGAAGGAGACCTTGACAGGCCTTCCAAGAACCACGCTCACAACCTCTTCTGTAGGCAAGCAACCACGCTCGTCTCTTTGCTTTGAGGAACCACGCCTTGGGATCTTCCCTCTGTGGGATATCACCTTCCAGCAGCTGACCGTACTGAAAACACATCTCCGCGCTGCCATAATCACAGGCTGTACCATAAAGCCACTGTAATTTCTTGAGGCTCCGTTTAAACTTTGAGGCAAGCCATAGACAAGAATCGACATCTCCGACCTTACAGGCAAAATGCGAGAGTGTGATACGTTCAGGTAGTGCGTTGTCTCCCATCGTTTTCAATACGTGAAGAGCCTGAATACACGCCTTCTTCTTTCCTTCTGCACATTGAAGATAAGCCTGCGTCATCTGTGAGCGCGCTGCAGAGTGAAAGAAGAGATTGGTCTGTATATACGGGAACGCCCCATACAACGAGAACAACAAGACAGCGACAGTCATCCCCACCGCAGTGTGTTCGGTCTTGTATTCTTGCGCAATGACCCACAAAAAGAACGCAACCGTCCCCAAAATGACAAGCACGCCCCAGACAAACCAAAACCCCCACGTCGACGAAATCAGGAATGTATGTTTTCCCATGAAGAAGACGACAAACATCCCAATGATGACACCACCAAAGATGTACGAAAATGAACGTTGTTGTTTGTCCGTTTTGGTGATTTGAACAGGCCGCAAGCTCCACAAAGAGGCGAACATGATGAGGCAGGGTACGACAAAGAGCGAGATGCTCACAAAAGCCTGCTTGTCATGAGTGAAAGGCTGGAGTGTACCCACAAAGCAAGAGAGGAAAAGTACACCCAACAAACAAGCGACGTCGACAAATCGCGTGGCTTTTTCTCGTGGAGTGGGTTTTCTACTGCCCTCTTCGATCTCTTCCTCAGCAGGTTCGGTAAAAGCACTGTACAAAGCACCGGCGAAACCGGAAAGTAAGCCCACAATCACGTAGGAGAAGGGACCAAAAGACATCAACTGCCGTCCGGCGAGGAGCAGCGACATGATCAGGGCAGCAAAGAGAGGAAGCGGTGCCGCTGTCCGCGCTGTGTAGATGGCTCCCCATAGAAGACCAGCGAGCGCACATGCCCACAACAACGCAGGCCACAGCAACACCTCCAGCCCGTAGACTCCACCAAGACCTCCAAGAGTCGATGCACCAAAGAAGCGATACATGGGGAAAGAGAGACCAAGTACAGCCACACCCCCCAGAGCGATCCCCATCCCCACGGGAAGATCATCTTTTGTCTCGATAAGACTAGAGAGGCCGAGTAACGCAAGCATAACCCATAACCCCCAAAAGACCCAACCTGGCGCAAAAAACGGCGCGAGAAAATACTGCATACATCCTAACAACACAAGCGCCACAAAGAGCAGCATACGCGAATGTCCCTGGTCCATCAGTGACTCCTATTCAATTTGTCTCGGTTTTACGGCATCCTAAAGGGAGACAAACGATAAGGTCAAGACATTCCCCAAACAAAGAGTGCATCCTGGAAAGAACATTCGACAAATGTAAAGAGAATGACAAACAAAAAGGAGAATGATCGATATGGTACAATTGCTACGCTTGTTTCTGCTCACCTCTGTCTTCCTTTTGCCCGGAGTACCCAACTCATCCGCAAAGATGTCCTTTCAATACAAAGCCTCTCAGGGAGCTTGGACGCTTTATTGGGGCGGCAGTGAAGGTATCGCAAAGGAAAAGAATGGAAAGACAAGACATCTATTTGAAGGTCTTTTCCGCATCCCTTCTCATTGCAAAGTAGAGAGTCGCTTCAACAAAGTGTTGTCTTTTGTCGGCTCAATGGTCTCTGTGTCTGGATTTGTGGAGTTGTCCTGTGGAGGGATGCGTCGAAGGTGCCTTCATAAGGTCCGCACAATCGATCTGAACAGTGGAAAACAGCTCGACCTCTCATCGCTGGTCTCCCCAAAAGAGCTCATGACATCGCTGCGAAAAGACGGATACCTTCGTCGCTATATCAAGTACAAAAACGGAGATACATTGGCCACACTGCTACAACGCAACCGCCCTATCCTCGGAGAGTTGACCAAACAGTTCGCCTTTCACCACATCCACACAAGTCGACCACACGTCGCAGCGGTCAGACTCTTTCTACCAATTCACAACCGATGCTCAGGGAAACAGCTCCAGCTGGGCATGTACTTCTCTTTTCCGACACATAAAGCATCCCTGCGCCGAGCAAAACGCAAAAAGCATTTCATGAAACACTTTGATAGTAAGTGGCTCAATAACGCACGTAAACGTTTTGAGAAGAAATGAGAGGTGGTGAACGAAGAGAGGGGGGATGTGTTGTAGAGGCGAGGATGGATTAGTCGACGAGGTAGTTTTCGAAGAGGCCAGCAGCACCCATACCACCACCGATACACATGGTGACAATACCCCAGCGTTTCTTGTGGTCTTTCAACCAGTAGAGGAGTTGAGTGGTGAGTTTGGAGCCGGTACATCCGAGGGGGTGTCCGAGAGCGATAGCGCCACCATTGGGGTTGATCGCTTCGGGCTTGATACCACGTTTGATGAAGTCTTGTGCGCAGTAGTAAGCCTGGCTAGCGAATGCTTCGTTGACTTCGACACAGTCGATGTCTTTGTAGTCGATACCAAGAGGCTTACCAAAGCGCTCCATCAGCTTGGGTACTGCGAGCGCAGGTCCAAGACCCATGTACGCGGGATCGAGACCAGCGGTCACAAATCCGTGGAGCTTTCCGATGGGCTTGATGCCAAGCTCTTCAGCTTTTTTGCGTTCCATCACCATGACTGCGGCTGCACCGTCACTCATTTGTGAGGAGTTACCAGCAGTGACTGTTCCCATACCGGGTCCAGCTTTGGGGTTGGCGAACGCGGGGCGGAGCTTTCCGAGACCTTCAACAGTCGAAGCTCGTGGTCCTTCGTCAGTGTCGAAGGTGAACTCAACCTTATTTCCATCTCCATCGTACTTGTACGCTTGGAGGGGAACGATTTGCTCTTTGAAGTCACCACGCTCAAGCGCTGCGAGCGCTTTGTTTTGGGATTCAACAGCGAATTGATCTTGCACTTCGCGTGAGATCTCGTACTTCACAGCGACGTTCTCAGCGGTGTGTCCCATACCCATGTAGGCTTCGGGGAAATCTTTGGCGAGTTTGATGTTGGGGACGATCTTGTTACCACCCATGGGGATCATGGACATGGTCTCTGTACCACCACCGATACCACAGTCGATCGCGCCAGCGATGATGTCTGCGGTGATATGCCAGATGGATTGCAGACCACTAGAGCAGTAGCGGTTGAGTGTCATCGCGGAGACTTCATCAGGAAGGCCTGCGAGGTGGACACACATACGAGCTACGTTCATGCCTTGCTCAGCTTCGGGCATGGCGCATCCCATGATGACGTCGTCAATATGCTTGGGGTCGATCCCAACGCGCTCAACAAGTCCTTTGAGGACAGTTCCACCCATATCGTCGGGGCGGACGTGAACAAGGGAGCCTCTGTTTGCTTTACCGACGGCAGTTCGGGCGGCGCCAACAATCACGGCATCTCTCATAGATCTTCTCCTTTATATTTTGTGTGCCGTTTCGCACACACATTGTATGTAAAAGATGTGTCCACCCCGGCTCTGTTGTAAAGGGCCGGGCATGGACGACTCGATAGATAGAACGGTCCAGACAAACGGCTGCTAGTTACGCAGTGGTTTGTTGTTCATGAGCATGTATTGGATACGCTCAACAGTTTTCTCTTCACGGAGCAAGTCCATAAAGACCTTACGTTCCATATCGAGGAGCTCTTGCTCGCTGATTGTTTGACCTTCTGCGCGGTCACCACCACCGATGATCCATGCGACTTTGTCTGCGATCAGACGGTCGTGCTCAGAAGCCCAACCGGACTTGACCATACCGTCCACAGCGATCATGAAGGCAGCGGTTGCGCTGACACCACCGACGGGGATGTCAGTGCGTGGTTTTCCTGGGTTGTGTCCAGTGAGGAACATACCGAGGGCCACTTTCTTCGCTTCGTAAATACGGTACTCTGCGTTGGTCACCATGACATCAGTCTGACGGAAGATACCGAGGTCCATCGCGGCTTTCAAACCAGTTGCGACTTCGGCTTTTGCGATATTTTCGAATGCTTTTTGGAGGAAAGGCAACAAAGAAGGTCTGTTGCTCATGTCGACACCTTCGAGGGCACGCATGACCAATTCTTTGGTACCACCACCTGCGGGGATCAGGCCGACACCAACTTCGACGAGGCCAGCGTAGGTCTCAGCGGCACCGACGACGCGGTGTGCGTGCAGCGCGATCTCGCAACCACCACCGAAGGTGAAACCTACGGGTGCAGCGACGATGGGCTTGCTACAGTACTTCATACGCATGTTGACGTCTTGAAGTGCCTTGACCATCTCTTCGATCTGGTCGTACTTGTTCTCTTCATCAGAGTGAAGTCCCATCAACACGAGCATGAGGTTTGCGCCAACAGAGAAGTTTTTGCTGTTGTTCGCGATGACCATCGCGTCGAACTCGTCAGCTTCGAGAAGATCGACAGCTTTGTTTTGCATCTCGATGGTCTCATTGTCGATCGCGTTCATCTTGGTGTGCATTTGGTAGCACAGGACACGGTCTCCGAGATCCCAGAGCGTTGCGCCATCGTTGCTTGCGACTTTGCGGTCATCACCGAGCTCTTTGAGGACGATGATTTTCTCGTCGGGTTTGATCGCGACGTACTCTTGGTTGACGAGATCGTATTGGTAACGAACACCATCTTCTTCTTTGTAGAAGGACTCGTTGCCTTTTTCGAGCATCGTTGTGATGTTCGCGGGGATCTCATAACCGTCGGCTTTCATGCGCTCAACGCTAGTACGAAGGCCGATCGCATCCCATCCCGCGAAGGGACCGATTTCCCAGTTGAATCCCCAGCACAGACCATTGTCGATGTCGAGGATATGGTCAGCGATCTCGGGAATACGTCGTGCGATGTAGAGGAGACTCGCAGCGGTCAATTTCCACGCGAACTTTCCACCACGATCGTCGCTGTTGATCATGTTTGCGAGGCGTGCGCCGGGCTTGCGGATCTCTTTGCTTTTTGCGAGGGAGGGCCACTCGGGCTTCTCTTGGGGGATGTATTCCATGGTCTTCCAGTCGAGCACGAGGCGCTCTTTCTTGGGACCACGTTTGTAGAACCCGCTCTTCGCTTTACGACCCAACCAACCATTTTCGATCATCTGGTCGATAAATGCGGGTGGCTTGAAGATTTCGCGCTCTTCATCGTTGGGGCATTTGTCATAGACAGTCATCCCAACGTGCTTCATAGTGTCGATCCCGACGAGGTCAGCTGTTTTGAACGCAGCGGAGCTTGCGTGACCGATCGCTTTACCGCAGATCGCGTCAACTTCGTCGATGCGGTAATCCATCTCTGTCATCAATTGGAACGTCAGGGAGATACCGTGCATACCGATACGGTTTGCGATGAAGTTGGGGGTATCTTTGGCGAGGATGACGCCTTTTCCGAGCTCGTTGGAGCAGAAGGATTCCATGAAGGAGACGAGCGCAGGTGCGGTCTCTGGATGGGGGATAATTTCGAGCAACTTCATGAAGCGCACGGGGTTGAAGAAGTGCGTTCCGAGGAAGTTTTTGCGCATCTCAGGGGAACAATCACTGACCATCTCAACGACACTCAAACCAGAGGTGTTGGTTGTGATGATAGTGTTTTCGCCACGGTATTCATCGACTTTTGCGAGCAGACTTTTTTTGATGTCCATGCGCTCGACGACGACCTCGATGACCCAATCCACATCTTTGATTTTGTGCAAATCATCATCAAAGTTACCGATGGTAATGCGCTTTGCATCGTTTTTGGAGTAGAATGCCGACGCTGGTGGCTTCCACTTCATCGCTTGTTTCAACGCTGCAGCTGCGAGCTTGTTGCGAACACGTTTATCGCCTGCATCCCGTTGTTTCTGCTCCTTTTCGGAGAGCATATTGTCGAAGGGAACAATATCCAACACGAGACAATCGATCCCACAGCCCGCCAAGTGAGCTGCGATGGCCATACCCATCACACCGGACCCTAAAACGGCTGCTTTTTCGATATTCCAACTCTGTTTTTCACTCACAGTTCTTCTCCTTCATGCCTGTGGTTAAGATCATCGAATGTGGTGGGATTTATCGCCATTATTCTTCTGCGCGTCAAGGGCATGCACCCGAGACAAGCCCCCAAAACCCTCACAGATTGAATCAAAAACAGATACACATCATAGCTTTATGTATTTGCAAAAAAAATGAATGATCATTCATGCCTTTGCGAAAAGCGATGACAATGTTCACAGGAAAGAGAAAATTACTTTGGCTTATTGGAGGGTTGTGATGGTTTCTTTGGGAGGGAGGAGACAAAGTGCGTGAGGGCCCATCGATCTTTCTCGGGGAGATGTCTCCAAGGTGCCATCAATGGGGTGGTTGGAGAACCTTCGGTGATCACCTTGAACAGGTGTCCGGGGGTTTTTCCGTGGCGGTAGGCGCCTGCCGCGAGGTTTGTGGGTTTGATGTACAAAGCTCTCGCGCCAGGTCCATCACCTTTACCTTCTTTTCCGTGACATGAGACACATAAGGAGGAGAAGAGTTTCTTACCACGTGCGATAGACGCAGATGTGGATGGAGGGACTTTCAGTGTCTTCACGTCGATCTTGGGCTCTGATTTACATGCTTGGGTTGTCAATAGCGAGCTGAGGAGCACAAGAAGAAGAGAGAGGTATGTGGGGGTTTGTAGAGGCGTTGAGGAGGTCTTACGCATTACTTTCTGGGAGCAGGAGCAGCTTTGCGTGTTGCAGGAGCGGCTTTTGCACCAACTTGTTTGCGTGTTTTGGGGTTCATTTGGAGGATATAGTGAACGAGCGCCCAACGAGTTTTCTCGGGGAGCAGGTTCTTCCATGCAGCCATCATGTTGTAACGGGGTGAACCGTTGTTAATGATGCGCATCAAACCTTTTGGTGTACCACCGTAACGGTAGTTACCAGAGGCAAAGTTTGTGGGCTTGATCTTCAAAGTGGGCGCGAGTGAACCGTTTCCTTGTCCCTTTGCTCCGTGACAGGAAGCACAGTTCTTTTGGAATTCGGTGTGTCCCAATTGAAGGATCTCTTTGCTAAGTGCAGGCGCGCTTTTGGGGAAGGTACGGTCGACCTTCGCGACAAAAACAGAGCTAACACCAACAGCAGGTTTGAAGGCCTTCTTTGCAGCAGTGGACGCGAGCGTGAGTGCCGAAGCGGTCTCGGTGTGAGCAGAGACTTTTTTGGACTCGGCTTGTTTGCGTACTTTCTCATTTTTGAGAGCAAACTGCGCTTCTTCGCGGTTGAGCACACCACGAGTGGTGAGGTCGAACATTGTGAAGAAGAAGAAGATAGCCATAAACACAACTGATCCAAAGAAGATCAGGCTGAGGAACTTGTTGTCGTAACGCAAGTGCATAAAGAAGCCGACAACGAGTCCGGCCTTCACGAGTGCAACGAGCATTGCGACAGGCAGTGAGAGAGGTCCGAGGTTCCAAAAGGAGACCTGAACAGTCAACACAGTGAGAACGAGCAACGCGAAATAAACGGAGAAGTATACACTATACGGCAGGACATGATGTTCGTGTCCGTCTTCCCCATGTGCGTGGTGTGCGTGGTTTTGATCCGTAGCCATGAGAAACTCCTCGAATTATTTCACAAGATAAAGTAGCGGGAAGAGAAAGATCCAGATCAAGTCAACAAGGTGCCAGTAGAGACCGACGTTTTCAACGGGAGAGTAGTACTCAGCGCTGAATTTGTTTTGACGTGCACCCATGTAGATCCAGATCAACACACCCACACCGATGATAACGTGCAGACCGTGCATACCAGTCAGGACAAAGTAGATACTAAAGAACACCCCGGGATTTCCTGGGATACCAGTACCACTGTAGTATTGACCGGGCAAAAACCCTGCGTGGATCTTGTGTGAGTATTCGAAGTATTTGATCACAAGGAAGAGCAACGCACAGCCGATGGTGACGAGCATGTGAAACTTCAACAGTCGCATATTGCTTGTCTGTGCTGCACGAACACCGAGTGCCATTGTCAAACTACTGGTCAAGAGGACAACGGTGTTGATCGAGCCCATCATCACGTTGAGGTGCTCATGTGCTGCGAGGAATGTCTCTGGGTAGATATATCGCATCGCGATATAGGCCATAAACAGTCCACTAAAGAACAGGAGTTCCTGTCCAAGAAACAACCACATTCCGAGTTTGGAAGCCGAAGCTTGCTGCTCAGGAGTGTAGAAGTGGTGTTGTAAAAAGGAAGGATGCTCTGCGTGAGCGTTTTCAGATGAATGGCTCATTTTGCTACATGTCCTTTTTCGCTAGCGTAATCGATTTCATCAAAGTCATAGGGACCATGAATGGCAACTGGCTGCTCGTGGAAGTTGTGTTCATCTGGAGGAGTTGCAGTTTCCCATTCGAGACTTTTTCCGCCCCAGGGGTTAGGATCGTTAGTCTTCTCACCCGCAACGAGCGAGTACACGAGATAACCAAGGATCAAGAACAAAGATGCACCGACGAAGAAAGAACCGTAAGAAGAAATCTGGTGCAGCTGGGTCCAGAGCGGAAGATCTTGCTTCAGAATCGTATGGTAAGTGTGGTAACGACGGGGCATTCCCAAACTACCAAGGATAAACTGTACGAAGAAGGTCACGTTGAAGCCAACGAAGATCATCACAGCGCCGATACGACCCAAAGTTTCGTTGTATTTACGACCAAACATTTTGCTCCACCAGTGGTGCAATCCGCCCAAGAAGGAGAAGAGCGTACCACCGACCATGACGTAGTGGAAGTGAGCCACAACGAAGTAGGTGTCGTGCAAGTGGATGTCAGTTGCGAGTGTGGACAGGAAGAGACCTGTCAATCCACCAATCGCGAAGACAAACATAAAGCAGATGGCGTAGACCATGGGAGTTGTAAATGCAACAGAGCCTTTGTAGAGCGTCGCGACCCAACTGAAGATTTTAATCGCAGTGGGAACAGCAACAGCAAAGGTAATCGCGGAGAAGACCAACGAAGCAAAAGGTGACTGACCACTGACGAACATGTGGTGTCCCCAGACGAGGAAGCCAATCACAGCAATCGCGACACTGGAGAATGCGATATATACGTATCCGAAGATGTTCTTTCTGGAGTGGATGGAGACCAGCTCACTGATCACGCCAAATCCGGGAAGAACCATGATGTAAACGGCGGGGTGAGAGTAGAACCAGAAGAAGTGCTGGTACAATACGGGGTCACCACCGAGTTTGGGATCGAAGATACCGATACCAAAGGCACGCTCAAAGATCAAAAGAAGCAATGTAATCGCGAGTACGGGAGTGGCGAGCAACTGAATCAAAGAAGTTGCGTAAAGTGCCCATGAGAACAAAGGCATTTTGAACCAAGTCATCCCAGGTGCTCTCATCTTGTGGATGGTCACGATGAAGTTCAGACCAGTCAAGATCGAAGAGAAACCGAGGATAAACGCGCCGAACGTCGCGGAAATCACCGCACCATTGGAGCTTGTACTGTATGGCGTATAAAACGTCCAACCTGTATCAAGACCACCGACGAGCAGAGAGTAGATGAAGAAGCACGCACCCCACACATAAATGTGGAAGCTCAAGAGGTTGAGCCTGGGGAAAGCGACATCTTTCGCTCCGAGCATCAGGGGCAAGATAAAGTTACCCATGGCAGCGGGGACAGAGGGAATCAAGAACAAAAAGATCATGATCGCGCCGTGCAAAGTAAAGACTTTGTTGTAGGTTCCGGCGCTCAGAAAGTCGGCTTTTGGCGTGAGCAATTCGTAGCGAATCCCCATCGCCAACATCCCTCCCACAAAGAAGAAGAAGAGGATAGAAGCGAGGTACATCAAGCCGATACGCTTGTGGTCAAGCGTAAAAATCCATGACTTTGCAACGGTTAAGTAGTTTTCAGACGAGTGCGACTCTGCACTCGAATCTTTTTCAACCGAACTTGCGGCATCAGAAGCTGTAGACATAGCACGTATCCTATAGGGTTGTGGAGGCTCCGCGAGCACAGAGCCTCTTCATCTTGTTGTTGTACTCTTACTTCTTTTTCTTTTTCGCACCGCTGAGCTCTTTGATATAGTCTGTCAAAGCATTAATCTCAGAGGTGGTAATGCGTCCCTTAAAGGTCGGCATCAAAGGAGGATAGCCTACAACGATGTGCTGATTGGGATTGACAATGGAAGTACGAATATAGTTTTCGTCAACCTTGATAGTTTTCACAACGCCACCTTCTTTGACCTTCTCCATTTTACCGAAGAGGTTTTTGAAGGAAGGTCCACCACCGGCTTTCTTCGAACCGTCGATGGAGTGGCAGGTGTTACAACCCAAGTTAGCATACAAGAGTTTTCCGTTTGCGCCTTCGTCTTGCTTCTTTTTGACCCACTTGTCGAAGTCAGCTTGATCAACGACACGAACGCGCGTCACCATTGTGGAGTGATCTTTACCGCAATACTCGGTGCATAGCATGTTATACACACCTTTCTTTGTGGCTTGGAACCACAGCGTCGTATAGCGGTTGGGGAGCACATCACGTTTCAAGCGGAACGCAGGAACAAAGAAACTGTGGATCACGTCAACGGAGGACATGATCAGCTTCACGGGCTTGCCGACTGGTACGACGAGCTCGGGAGCGTTCTTTACGTTTGCCTTAGGATAATCGAACAACCACTTCCACTGTTGAGCAGTCACACGGACTTCAATAGCATCAGCAGGAGCATAGTTCATTGGGACCCAGGCCCAAAAACCTTCGAGGAAGATCCAGACAAGCAACACAGAGGGAATGATAATCCATGTGATTTCCAACACGAGGTTTTCGTGAATGGGGCTTGTTCGCTGATTGGGATCTTTTCGACGATACTTGATCAAAAAGTAGATCAAAGTAGCGATGATAGCGACAAAAAAGAATGTTGAAAGACCCAGGATGATCAGGTAGACCCTGTCCACACTGGGAGCTACAGTAGAGGCCTGCTCTGGCAAACCAAAAGAAGTAGCCAATAACGTCGATAGCAACTTCACACTCACGTCATCTTCTCCACGCGTTGACGTTCTCGCGTCCAAAAAAGCAGTAGCATTATCGCGAGAACGATGACTGTAAGCACTCCGCTGAGTCGAACAATACCATACGCATAAGGAGTGTATTGCCCATCAGTGGAGTTGTAAATGAAACAACTCATGATGAGTTTTTCAAAAATCGAACCAAGCCGGCCTTTTGAAGCCGTCACCAAGGCAAATTTGACATCTCGTGTGACGTACGGAAGACCCAAATACTGGGAAACCTTTCCGTCTGGAGTGACAAAAAAGACCACCGCCGGATGTAAGTACTGCTTCTTTTTGGGAAGATAACGGTACTTGAATCCGACAGTTTTGGAAAGCACTTCGATGTGCTTCTTCTTTCCTGTCATAAACTCCCACTCGATGTCTTTGCGCTTGAGTTGTTTGAGATAATTTTTTCTCTTCGCAGCTGCGAGTTTCGCGTCTTCTCGGTGGTTGATACTGACGGTGACGACACGAAACTTTTTCCCGTATCCTTTGGGGAGCTTTTTCATGGCATCCACCAAAGAGTTCAACTGAATTGTACAAAGCATTGGGCAGTTGTAGTAATTCAGCGTCAACAACACGGGCTTATTGTCAGCAAAATAACTTTTCAAAGTGCGCTCTTTGCCTTTGTGATCGACAAAAGGAAGCGTCAGGTCAATCCTCGCACCGAGCTTTTGTTTGACCTCCACACCACGCAACTCTTTGGGGAGCTTTTCCTCTGCATATGCAAAGGTACCCAAAAAAAACGAAGTACAGAGCACAAAGGTGAGCGATTGGATTAGAGAATTCAAAGAAATCACCTAAAGTTTAGGTAAGACGGAAAGCAATCGTCAGATGACGTTGCTTGCCATCTCACAAGAACAAACTGGAAGTTGATTATGTGTTGAAAAATATGAACGAACAAGCCCCAATGTATAGGTTTTGATTCATCCAATTTCTCAATCGCTACGTATAGTTCGCAGCGAGCTTCCGATCATTGGCGAGCGGCAGGCTTCGTTGAAGGAGCTTTTGCTGGCTTGTTCGCTTCAGGTCGTTTTGCGGGTGCAGTACGCTTAACAGGTGCAACGTTTCGAACAGTAGGCTTCTTTGCAGGAGCCGCTGCTCTTTTCACGGGTGCAGGTGCTACAACACGTTTTGCAGGAGCTGCCGCTCTCTTCGCCGGAGCTGCCACTCTTTTCACTGGAGCTGCAGTTCTTTTTGCAGGAGCTGCCGCTCTTTTCGCAGGAGCTGCTGCTCTTTTTGCAGGAGCTGCCGCTCTTTTCGCAGGAGCTGCTGCTCTTTTTGCAGGAGCTGCCGCTCTCTTCGCTGGAGCTGCTGCTCTTTTCACAGGTGCAGCCTTTCGCACAGCAGGTTTTCTAGCCGGCGCAGGTGCTGCAGCACGTGTTGCAGGAGCTGCTACTCTTTTGACTGGAGCTGCCACTCTTTTTGCAGGTGCCACAACTCTTTTGACTGGAGCTGCTGCTCTTTTTGCAGGTGCTGCTGCTCTTTTTGCAGGAGCCGCTGCACTCTTTTTCGGCAAAGTAGGAAGACCAGCGATCAAGTGTTTGTTCGCCAACAAGAGGTTCATCCCTTTATCAGCGTGTTTCATCGCAAGCTTTTTGTCTTTGCTACGAAGTGCAAGTGTTTTTTTGTTTGTTGTATTCTCAGCTCGTGTCAGGGCATTGGCTCCGATATTTTGGTACCACAGCCACAAAGCAACGACAGCGATCGCGACAGTGACTACGAGACCGAAGACGAGTCCGCCAACAATCGCTGTAGGAGGAATGTCGCTCTCGAATCCTCGCTTTGCCAATTCCTCACGAGTAAGAGCTTTCTGATTATCAGTATGGTTACTCACGATTCAACCCCAATCATACATTCTCGAAAGAGAGAGATTCTGCCAGTCGAGGATCTTGACTGGGCACCAGGTGCTCACTGCGCATACGCCAACCGACAACAGCAAAGAAGATGCCGCCGATACCAATGAAACTTGTCACAAGCGGAAGCAAGTGGATCATCGCAAAGTGATCATGAGGAAGTTTCATGTGGTGTGCATGGTGGTACATATTTGGCATAATCAGCCAATAGAGGTCCGCCAGGTGGATGAGCAGGATCCAAGCAGCGCCAATGAAAGCCAAAAATGGCTTACGTTTGATATGACGAGACATCAAGAAGAAGAATGGAATCACAAAGTGTCCGAAGACGAGCGTCAAGGACAAGTATTTCCATCCACCTTCCCAACGGTGCTTAAACCAAAGTGTTTCTTCGGGCAAGTTACTGTACCAGATCAACATAAACTGGGAGAACGCGATGTACGACCAGAAAACGTTGAATCCGAAGAGCAGTTTACCCATATCTTGATCGTGTTCTGCTGTCACAATTCCCTTCAGGACACCAGTCCCACGAAGCGAAATCACAAAGATCAACAATGTGCTGTAAATCGCAATCAACGACCCTGCAAAGTAGTACACACCAAAGATGGTGGAGAACCAGTGGGGATCGGTTGACATGATCCAGTCAAAGGCAGCAAAAGTCAGCGTCAACGCAAAGCAAGCGATGGAGAGAGGACTCCAGAACTGCATTTTGCGACTCAGCTCGGGGTTTCCTGTGCGATCTTGTTCAATAGAAGAGCCCACAAAGAAGCGAGCGATCAAGAACCACACGAGGAAGTAAATTCCCGCACGAATCAAGAAGAAGGTGACATTCAGGTAACCCACTTTGGCCTGGATGACATGATCGAGTTTGTGACCATGTGAAGGAATCCAGGGGTAGAGAGTCGACATCCCGATAACGATGGGGATGAAGAGAATCAAAAACAGTGGGAAACGGATCTTTCCGAGGGGCGCGGCGAATGTGCCAAGGATAAACTCAGCCAAACGACGGATCACAACACTCCAACCTGCGCGGGTTGCAAAGTGAATGAGGACGGCGAACATGCCACCGAGCGCGATGCTCAGAAAGTACAAGAATGCAATTAAGTAGCCGGCAAAGAACGGCATTTTCATATACAATGCGGTCCCAAAAGAAGCGATAAGTGAGATCACACCAACCACGCCAGCGATCAGGGGAAGTTTTCGCCAGATGCTGTTTTCGGGAAGAGTGACCGCTTCTTCTGGAAGGGGTACTGTTGGGTGTTCTTTCATTACTTTTGCCCCTTTTTCAACGCAGCAACGGGGTAACGAGTCAATTGAAGGGCTCGAACATACGCAACGACAGCCCATCGGTCCTTCACGGACAGTTGGGAGCGATAGCTAGGCATCGCGATTTGCTTTCCGCTCATCTTCCCGTTGGCGATCAAATCGTAGATCTTTCCAGGAGGATGGCTTCTTCTCAAATCATCGTGCAGGTTCGCGGGGTTAATCGCACGAGAGTAATACGTAACAACACCTTTTCCATCTCCCTGAAAACCATGACAGGGAGCACAATAGATGTTGTAGCGTTCTTGTCCGCGTGCAAGCAGAGCTTTGGTCAATTTAATTTGTTTGGGCAATGTTTTCACATATTTGCCCTTCACTTTTCCAGCGTAGAAGTGCTCATCTGCGCGCAGAAAACCGCGCGCAACAGTTCCTTTTACGAGAGGACGCATCCCTCGTTTATCGCGGAAGAATGAACTCGGCTCTTGGGGCTGCAAGTAGGCCTGGTTATCCATGTTTGGATTGAGGTGGATCGGTGGACGACTGGAAACACTTCCTCGACACCCGGTCAACCCGAGACAAGTCACACTTCCTACGAGAACGACAAATGCAATCCAGTTCAGCCTGAGGCGCATCATAGGGTCTTTACTCCAAAGCAAGCTATTACGGTTCGACCAATTCGACATGTTCGGCACCGATCTTTTCCAAGAATGCGACAGTATCTTCCACGTCAAATTGTGGATCGACGGATTCGATGGAGATGAAGAATTTATCATCAGTGACACGAGCAAATCGCTCGGAATGAAATAGCGAGTGATAAAATTGGGGAAGTCTATTCAGTGCGAGCATGCCAAAAACAGCACCTGCAGCGCCAAACAAGACTGTTAATTCAAATGTAACAGGGATAAATGCCGGAAGACTAAACAAGGGCTTACCACTGATGATAAAACGGTAGTCGATGGCGTTCATCCACCACTGCATCAAGAGTGCAAGCGAGCAACCGGTCAAACCCATAACGAGAACGATCCAGGGCACTTTGGAAGCAGGGATACCCATCGCCTTCTCCAGTCCGTGAACAGGAAAAGGAGTGTGTGCATCCCATTTGCGAAAACCAGCGTCCCGGACTTCTTCACATGCGTGGTACAGTGACGATGGCGTCGGAAATTCAGCCAAAGCCCCGTAGTACTTCGAATTTTGTTCTTTCTTCGATGTCATCACTTATTCCTTTTATCCGTGCCCGTCGGTTTAGCTGACGGGTTCTTCTTTGACACCAGTGAAGTGGGGATCGGCTTCTGGCATGACAGTTTTGACTTCTGCCATCGCGACAGCTGGCAAGAATCGAACAAACAAGGTGAACATCATGAAGAACAATCCGAAACTACCTACGAATGTCGAAATATCCCAGAATGTCGGCTTGTAGTATGCCCAGCTACTTGGCAAAAAGTCACGGTGCAGCGAGGTGACCGTAATGACAAATCGCTCAAACCACATACCAATGTTGACGAAGATCGTCACGACAAACATCGTTGGGATGTGTGTGCGGGCCTTGCGGAACCAGAAGATCTGGGGGATGACAACGTTACATGTAATCATCGACCAGTAAGCCCATGCGTAGGGTCCCATCATCCTGTTCAAGAATGCAAAACCTTCGTAAGGGTTTCCGCTGTACCAAGCGATGAAAAACTCCATCGCGTATGCGTAACCAACGAGAGAACCTGTCAACAAAATGATCTTTGTCATGTTCTCAAAGTGGCGCATCGTCACAAGGTGCTCCATACGGAAGATCACACGCACAAAAATCAACAACATCAACACCATCGCAAAACCGGAGAAGATCGCTCCAGCAACGAAGTATGGAGGGAAGATCGTCGTGTGCCAACCAGGAACGTTGGACGTCGCAAAGTCAAAGGATACGACTGAGTGAACGGAGAGAACGAGTGGTGTTGCCAGCGCTGCCAACAACAGATACGCGCGCTCGTAGTTCAACCAGTGACGGTGTGATCCACGCCAACCAAGCGAAAACAAACCGTAGACAAAGCGAGAGATCTTGCCTTTCGCACGGTCACGGACTGTCGCGAGGTCGGGGATCAGGCCGACGTACCAGAAGAGTACGGAGACTGTACCGTAGATACTGACCGCGAAAATATCCCAAATCAGTGGACTACGGAAGTTTGGCCACATTGCCATTTGGTTGGGCAATGGAAGCATATAGTAGAACACCCAAATACGACCGATGTGGATCCCTGGAAAGATCAGGGCACACATAACCGCAAAGATCGTCATCGCCTCTGCAGAACGGTTGATGGAGGTTCTCCATTTTTGTCGAAACAAAAACAAGATTGCAGAAATCAGGGTACCAGCGTGACCAATACCAACCCAAAAAACGAAGTTGACGATGGCCCAACCCCAACCAACAGGGTTGTTGACACCCCAGATACCAATCCCTTCAAATACAAGGTACCCGATGCTCGTAAGCAACAGACCAACGAAGGACATTGAGATCAAGAGAGTAATATACCAACCAATTGGTGGCTTCCACTCGAGAGGTGCACAGACTGTCTCTGTGATATCATGGAAGCTTTGTTCACCAAGAACCAATGGAACCCGTCCTTTGATGGGCTCCATATCTTTGATTTGTGAATCGTAATGTTGCGCTCGCGATACCATCGTTATCCCAACTTCGGATTAGGGTTACGGATTTTCGCCAAGTATGTAGTACGTGGCTGTGTATTCAATTCACTCAACACGGCGTAGTTACGTGATCCGCTCTTGAGCTTCGACACACGCGAATTCTTATCTGCGATGTCACCAAACGTGATGGCTCCAGAAGGACAGGCTTGCCCACAGGCTGTCTTGATGCGTCCATCAGGAATCACACCATTGCCGTCTCTCTTCGCCTCGATTCTTGCTTCGTTGATGCGCTGTACGCAGTAGGAACACTTCTCCATCACACCTCGGAAACGCACAGTAACATCGGGGTTACGCTGCATCTTCAAGTTGGGTGACAAGTCGTCATTGCGACGGTTGAAGTTGAAGTAGTTGAATCGACGAACTTTGTATGGGCAGTTGTTTGCACAGTAACGAGTACCAATACAACGGTTGTATGCCATATCGTTCATACCATCGCTGCTGTGTGCGGTCGCTGCAACAGGACAGACGTTCTCACATGGAGCAGTCTCGCAATGCGCACATGCCATGGGCTGAACCAAGACTTGTGGGTTGTCTTCGCTACCGGTGTAGTAACGGTCGAGACGAATCCAAGACATCTCACGTCCGTGAAGAACTTCCAACTTTCCAACAACGGGGATGTTGTTTTCTGATTGGCAAGCGATGGTGCACACATTACATCCATTACAGCGGTTGAGGTCGATGACCATCCCCCACTGTTGGCCTGCAGTGTTGTTGGGCTCATCCCACAACAACGAGTTGATGTGGTGTTCATCTTTGATGAAGTTCATCTTCTCGATGACTTCGTGATCTTTTTTGTACGTCTCGACATCAGCCTCACGGACGATATCGGAGCGTTTGCGACCAGTGATGGGCTCAACCAAACGGCCGTGCTCTTGCGTGGTCGCGAGTTTGACAGGTGGCTTGAAGGGCACGACGGAGAGAGACACACCTTTCAACAGATAGGAGCTCTCCGCAGTACGCAGCACATTGACGTCAAAGCCGCCTTCCATTGTTGCGTAACGTCCGACTTTGCGACCGTAACCAAGGGGCAACAACAATGTGCGATCAGCCAAACCAGGCGCGATGAAGACTGGAGCCTCAAGTGTTTTCTTGTTGGACTCGAGTTTCACAAAATGTCCGTTTTTCAGCTTCTTCTCGCGAGCGAGTTTGGGGCTGATGTAGACCGCGTTTTCCCAGGTCAACTTGGTCATTGGATCGGGCAACTCTTGCAACCATGGGTTGTTTGCGAATCGACCATCACCAACAGTGGGATCAATGACAAAGTTCACTTCATAGGAATCTTTGGCAGCGAGCTCACCGAGACCTTCCCAGGCAGTGCTGAGGCCAGTCCACTTGATCTTTGCGTCCGTGGCTTTCCCCGACACCGAGACCACACCATCGTGAAGCCACTGTTTCCAGGACTTTTCGAAGTTGGCTTTTTTGCCGAGTTTGTGCTTCCAGTACGCGCGGACGATGTTGTAGCCTTTGTTGCTCTCGTTACCAGAGATAAACGCGAGCAGCTCAAGTCCAGACAATGTGTCGTACAGGGGAGCGATCAATGGTTGTTGGATCGCGACGCTTCCGTCAACGGATTGCAAATCGCCCCAAGATTCGAGGTAGTGATTTGCAGGGACATGCCAGTTTGCGACTTGGGATGTCTCATCGACGTATTGGCTGTGGTGTACAGAGAAAGGTACACTCTGCAGCAAGCGCGTGAAGTCGAGATCTGCGGGCGCAGTGTAAACAGGGTTTCCACCGAGCATCACGAGACCTTCAACAGCACCACCGCGGATCGCAGCGGCCAAGGCCGACATGTCTTCTGTCGCGGGTCCATCGACACCAGCTTTGAAGACGACTGTTTTGCCAACGTTTTCGAGAAGAGCGTTGACAAACAATCCAAGGCTGTGAACACGAGCGGGTTGTTGCTCACCGACGAGGACAAGGGATTTCCCCTTGTTTGCGACGAGATCAACAGCCACTTCTTTGATCCACTTGCTCCAAGGCTCGCTCTTATGGCGTGCTTTTTGCGCTTTACGGAAATGCGCAGCTCTCTCGGAGAGTTTTTTCACAAAGGACTTGTCCACACCTGCAGGTGTCTTCAGCTTGTGCGCAGTCAACAACTCATCAGCGAGCATCACGAGGAACTCACTGATTTCGGAACCTTCAACGCGAAGGCGATGGTCAGCAGCTGCACCAGTCACAGTAAAGTTAGCCTCTACAGAGTAGAGTCGGTTCATTCCGTGGTGGATAGCCTTATCATCGCGACGTTCTGCAAAGTGTCGGGAGTTACGAACATTTGCAGGACCTGCGTCGAGGAAGTTCGCGTCGATGCCCAAGAGGACATCTGCTTTGTCGACGAGGAAGTCGGGTTGTTGACCAGCGACACCAAGTTGAGCACATGCGTCTTCGACGTTTTGTGCAGACATGGGATCGTGTTTAAAGATACGAAGCTTTGGAAACTTCGCTTTGACTTCTTTCAACAATGTTTGAAAGGTAGGAGAAGGAACGTTCTCAACGAGAAGCGCGAGCCCTTCACCTTCTTTTGCTTTAAGCGGGTTCAAAGCATTGTTTGCAGCGTTAAAAAACTTGCTCCAGGAGGAAGGTTTTCCGCCATGGGTGGGTTTTTGGCTGCGATCGGCGTCGTAGAGATCGAGGACTGAGGATTGCGCCCATGTATCGGTAGCACCGAGGCTCATGGGGTGTTTCTCGTTCCCTTCTACTTTTGTGGGGCGACCTTCTTGGCTCTCAACGAGGAGTCCAAGCACCTGCCCACCGAGGTTGGCAGCGGTCGCAAAGAAGACAGGGAGACCTGGAACGATCTCTTCGGGGCGACGAGCGTATGGCAAGATTTTTTCGACAGGCTTGCGGATACAACCGCTGAGTCCTGCGGCAGCCATCGACACACCCATCAACGCCATAAAATCACGACGTCTGACACCGGATGTCTCCGAAGACATACCACGCGACTTCGCTGCTTTCTCGTTATCGAGATCAGCGGAGAACTCAGGAGCCCCTTGAAGATCCTCGGGGCTCCGCCATAAGGACGACTTTTCGTTCATTTTGGAACTCATTTCGCTATTCTTTTTTGTCATCGGTGACACCCCGAGCAATGTTCAGGGGGATTAACAACAATGCGCTCAATCTTCTCTTTTGCCATTTTCCCACCGTGCGATTTTTGAGCCATGCGCACGGGAGTTTTAGCAGTTTCATTCAAGAGAGCTTTGCGCAATCTTTGAATATCAACACGCTTGCTTCGGTGAGTTTCTTTCACCGAAGGCGTATAACCTTTACCAGTCCAAGCCATGTTGGTGACCTGCTCACGTGGTCGCAGGTGTTTGTTGGGTGCACGGTGGCAATCCAAACACCAGCTCATGCTCAACGGCTTCGCCTGTCGCACGACGGTCATCTTATCGATGCGTCCGTGACAGGTCGCACAACCTACTCCAGCAGCAACGTGAACGCTGTGATTGAAGTAAGCGTAGTCCGGCAGCATGTGTACACGTATCCACTCGACAGGTTTGCCAGTGTTGTAGCTCTCGCGTACAAGCGTCAGCTTTTCGCTTTTGTTGCGAATGGCTGTGTGGCAACCCATGCAAGTTTCAGTCGAAGGCACAGCCGCATGACCGGCCTTTTCGACAGTGTAGTGACAATACCGACAATCCAACCCCAGCTCACCAGCGTGCAGCTTGTGACTAAAGGGGACGGGTTGTTTGGGGGCGTAACCAACATCTGTGTACTCTGGGGAGAACCAATAAAGTACAGCAAATGTTATGGATGGAACAGCCAACGCGAGGCCTCCAACCACAACAAGGGGGATCCAATTTGTCCAACGGGGGAATATAACTGCCACTTTCTTTTCCTCTTAAAAGACGGCCAGCAGATGGCGAAACGGCTTATACATCGCTCACAAACTCGTGAACGATCATCACGACTTTTCCTCAACATTAGAATATTCATAAAGGAAAGCCGCTCTTCGTATACCACGCTTCACCTACCGACGCAACCCTTTTTCAACCGACAAAAACCTAGCTTAATCGTAGGCTTTTATCTATCTTAGTGAGAAGCCGCTGTTTTCTTCACATACGCAAGGTCTACAGGTTTTCATTGATGAAATTTCTTGTAGACCACGTGCTGTGTCCGATGAAAGGCTTCGTTGAGGCCCTGCTTTGTAGTGCTGTAATAGCCTCGGATTCGGCCTTTACGATCCACCAAGATCAATTTTCCGGAGTGAGAGATGTCAAACATACTCTCCAACTTCTTTGGACGATTCACGGCTGTTTTCAAGCCCTGGCGAGCGAGCCTCATCACAGCCGCTTCGTCCTTACTTGTCAAAAAACGCCAATCTTGTCCCTTGATCCCAAACTTCTTGCGATACGCACGCAAGATCTTTGGCGTATCGTGTCCGGGATCGACGGTGATGCTCAACATTTTCACGGGCATCTTGTGAAAAGCAAACCCTTTACGAAGCCGCTTCATTGCCTTGATCATTTTGGGGCAAATCGTCGGACACCGTGTAAAAAAGAGCATCACGATGTGGACATCTCCTTTCATGTTGGAGCGTCCATAGGGTTTCCCCTCTTGATCGACGAGTTGAAACGCAGGCAATGCACCAAAGACTGGTGGGGCCTTTGGATATCGCTGTGTCAACGGTCGCATCAAAGGGATCGCGATCAAGCCAACGACCATAAACCAAAAATATGGACTGTGCCAAAATGGTGATTTGGTCGGCTCTTTTGTTTCCGGTCCTTCGTCAACCGCACCCTTTTGCTCAGGTGCAGCCTTTTCATCTTTGGCCGGTTGGGACACTTCGCTCATAAATGGTTCCTTAGAGCACGAGTAAATCGACGACAAGGCCGAGAGATAACACGGGCAAGTAGATCAAGGATGCAAAAAAGAGCTGGTGGGACAACCGCCCTCTTGAAGGAGCGATGACACCTTTCAGCGCGACAAACGCAAACCAAACACCAAGCGCAAGGGCCACACAAAAGTACAAAAGACCTGCCATCCTCATCGGCACAAGCGCCAGACTGAGGGGCAACAGCACGAGTGTGTATCCGAGCGCCTGCAATTTCGCAACCCAATCACCATGGCTCGCTGGCAACGTTTTGATACCCGCTTTTTCGTAATCGTTCTTCAACATCAAAGAGAGCGCGATAAAGTGTGGGATCTGCCAGACCACCATCATCAAGAAGAGCACGACACCAGGCCATTGAATTTGACCAGTGAAGGCTGTCCAGCCCATCAAAGGAGGCATTGCACCTGGGATCGTACCTATCAACAAGGCAGTCCAGCTGCGACGCTTCATCGGTGTGTACACAAACACATACGACACCAGCGCAGCGGCCCCCAAAAAGGCCGTCAACCAGTTGAGCAATAAGCCCAAGATCAAAAAACCACTCAATGAGCAAAAGAGCGCAAACATCAGCGCATCTTTCGGCTCAATGCGTCCTGATGGCAGAGGACGATGAGACGTCCGCGCCATCTTCTTGTCGTGGTGGCGTTCAAAGTACATATTCAGCACACAAGAACCCGCCACAATCAACGTCGTACCGATCAACAAATAGAAAAGCTCAAAAATATCGAGCAGTCCGGGAGCCAACCAGTACCCGCCTCCTGCCATTAACACACACATGCCTGTGATGGAGGGCTTGGTCATACTCATAAAATCCTGAAAACGAGTCGGATTTTCGATGCGTTTACGTTTCACAGTTTGTACCTATTTTCAAACGTTGAAAAAAATTGCTAAGGGGAGGAGTGTATAGATAGGAGCAAGGATGTGTCGCTCAAGACGAAGGCTTCACCGCGTTCGCTTCGATCTTTTTCCCAAGCAATGTGTTGCAGTATCCCCATATGGTCCCATACCCACGAGAACACGCTTTTTTCATCTTGCGGTTGAGCTTCTTTCCATCCTTCATCTTTTTGCCTTTGCACATCGCAAATGTGTACTTTGCGCGAAGCTGATGGAGTTTGTAAGAAGCACACACTGGCTTGCGATCTTGCGCTTTCAAACACGCGCCGATCATCTTGGGGAGCGCGTCCATGCACAAAATATCGAGCGCCTTGCATGTTTTAAACCATGTCATCGCCGTCTCAACACATTGCACTGGATCTTTTTGCTTCCCTGTCGGACCAAACGCCTTGAGAGAACGCTCAATGTACTGCGCCGATGTCGTGAGTTGGTAGTAAGCAAACCCGCCCAACGCGATCGATGCCATAAACATCAAACCGATCACTTTCCAGGCCTGCTTTCCTCGTCGTTCCAACTCTTCTTCGCTGATCTCTGTTGGCTGCAGTTCTTGTTCTGTCATGTAAATGTCTCCGAAAGCCTCATGACAAAGCTTTTCTTATTGTACGCGAACACCATCTTTCCACTGTTGGGTCATCGAAGTTCCATCGAGTGACCAAGTCGTCCAAGATCCGTGTTTTTTTCCTTTGGCCCAGTGACCAGAGAGCATCTTTTTGTGTGCACATCCGGTGGGACGGCAAACCCACCAATACTCATTGGTGACACCATCCAAAAGGCCGTTGCTGTATACTTGCTTGCGCTTGACGCGTCCATTTTCATACCACTCACGCCACACACCTGCGCGTGTGCCATTCACAAACTGACCCGCGACAGCTTTACGCCCGTTCCACCACCACTGGACATACGCACCATTGCGCTTGCCCTGCTCGTACTGTTGGCTCGACTTCTTCTTCCCGTTTTCGTAGTACTCGACACGGGGACCATATGATGAGCCATCTTTGTACTCCGCCTTCCAGCGCAATTTACCGCTCGCGTAAAAACCACGAGAGACACCGTGTTTGCGACCGTAATGACACTTGTGCTTGTGTGCCGTTTTGCTGTCACAGTAGTTGATCTCTACCTTGACGCGGCCATTTGACCACCACCACTTCCATGTGCCGTAATGTACGTTTTTATCGACGTTTTTGTTACCTTTGTGGTAACGAACCATCGCATGGACCGCCAATGAACGGGGTTTTCCGTTCCAAAAGCGCTCTTTATGCGCTTCGTGGAACAACATGTGACCATCATGCCATGCATGCGCTTTCGCGTGTGTATCGTGCTTTTTCGCGTGTGTATCGTGCTTTTTCGCGTGTGTATCGTGCTTTTTGTCCGCCTTCTTACCATGAGCATTGGCTTTTTTCCCATGGTGGTCGGCCTTCTTGGCAGCTTTGTGCGTGTCTTTTGACGCCTGCGCCTGTCCCAACATGACAACCAACGCGAGTACAACAAAAACCAGGTTGATGTTGTTCCACTTCGACTTCATATTTGCATCTCCCGTTTCAGTTCATGTTCGTTAATGTAAACGACATGTTAGACGGACCACAAGGTCCATAGTGTAGATCCCTGAAGGACCATTCATAAATAGAACGAGCCCTTGTCTCCCCAACAGGAGGCAAAGGCTTCCAACAAAGCAATTCGCTGTATAAAGAAGTCGAAGACCTAACAGCCTTCGACGGTTTCCTGAATGAGCATGTCGACGACGTCTTTGAGATCACCGGTCTCTTCAAACTTTTTGATCTGTCGATCTGCGCTCGAACCATTTTCGAGCATGGTGTGGATGTACTCGATTTCTTTCCGTGTGCCAAGCCTGTCAACAACATCATCCACGAGTTCTAGCATCTCAAGCATCAGATCTTTCGTAGGAATCTCGTTTCGACGTCCAAGATCAATCATGCTCCCATCAAGACCATCTTTTAACGCGCGCCACTTATTTTCGGCGATCAGTCCTCGACGGTAGATGCGCCACGTTTGGTTTTGGCGACGGAGCAGGATCAATTTCGCAACGAGCGCCTGCACGAGCGCAGCAATCGCGATCACTTCGTCAACTTTGGTTGTGCAATCGCACACTCGAAATTCCAGCGTTGGGAAGTTGTGATGGGGACGGATATCCCACCAGATCTTGGAGGCATCTTCGATACAGCCTGTCTTTACGAGGGTGTTGACGTATCGATCATATTCGTCAGCCGTCTCAAAACGCTCAGGAACACCCGTCCGAGGCAGATCTTCGAAGATCACGCTGCGATACGACTTCAACCCTGTCTTGTGACCCCACCAAAAAGGCGAAGATGAGGAGAGCGTCAGAATATGCGGCATGAAGTAACTCATTTGCCCCATAATATCGAGCTGAAGATCTCGGTCCGGGATCCCTACGTGGATGTGCATTCCAAAAATCAAAAGACGCTGTGCGACCATCCTCATCGTGGAGACGAGCTGTTTGTATCGTTCGTGCTCGGTCACGAGTTGATCTTCCCAACGGGAGAAAGGGTGTGTTCCTGCAGCGACAATCTTGCGACCGTTCTTCTCCGCGATCTCTGCAACCATCCCACGCAGTCGACGAATTTCGTCCTTTGCCTCTTGGATGTTTTGGCAGACTTTACTCCCTACTTCGATTTGTGATTGTAGGAACTCGGGTTTGACCTGATCGCGAAATACAACGGCCCCCTGATCCAAAAACTCTTGTATAAAGGATGTCAACTCTCGGGTTTCAGGATTGATGATTTGGTACTCTTCTTCGATACCAATCGTTAATGAATCCAATTCGTTCATCGTGCACTCCCGTTCGCAAATGCGTCACTCAACGAGGTGGCCAACAGCCATCACCTTGATACCAAAATGATGAACATTGACGGGTTTGTAACCGTATGTCGGGGGCATTCTATCGAGTTCCCGAAAAACCGTCAAGCTCTTCTGCTCAAGTGGAGACTTTTGTAGGAAAAATGATGTGTGTGAGGCAGGGAGAAGACACCACAAGGTTACTGTTCACCACTCCATCAATCGGGTAACATCAACAACGCGTGGGTTCGCACATCTGCATCAGAATCTCGTGAAGCTTGCACGACAAGCTCCTCCACCATCCCCCATGGAAAACCGAGCAGCGCGTCCAATGCACGAACTCTAAGCTCCGATGAAAACGCCGGCTGTCGGAGAAAACCAACTCGCGCAGACAAGATCTCTTCCAGCACTTTCAGCGCCTCAATGCTCTTCAAACGCCCAAGCAACCAAATCGCGCTTCCTTTTAGTTCCTCAGGATAGGTGTCGAGGAAGATATACTGGCTCAAAAAAGCAGCCCCCTCGATCGTCCCGCTCTCTGTAAGAACACGTAAAATACGCTCTTCCAACTCAGGTGTCTTCGCCATACGTCGTTGCTTTAAGAGTCGCAACAATTGTTTACGCAAGGCAGGTGTATGGAAGGTCAACACTTGTTGACAGTGCCGCATAAGCTGTTGCTCGTCCCGCTCGTATTCGGAAAACAGTGTAAGCCATCTTTTTTCGAGATAGTCGGGGGCCTCTTGCCTCGTCAAGGTGACAAGTTGCTCCTCAAGGCCCTGATCACTGTCGTCAATGTCTTGCCACAGGTAGAAAAAAAACTCTTCTTTCTCTGTGTATTCTAGCTTGCTGAGGACAGTCCTCATGATTTTGAGCAGATGTGTTCTCTTGGTCGGCTCCTTGAAGCGGTTGAGCGCATTGGCGAACAATCGAGAGGTGCCAAGTCCCAACGCCTGTAACCCAAGCACACCGACGGTTTGTTGCTTTGCGTTCCCCAAAACAGCCATACGCAACAGGGACTGTGTCACTTCAGGAGAGGAGAGGGTCTCTAGCAGTGGCTGCAGCTGCCGCTTTTGCTCCCCATCGAGCTGAGACATATCTTTGATTTGACCGAGCTTTCCGACCATAGAAAGGACATCTCGAATCCCTCCCTTTTGCTGCAGCTTTTTGGTCGTCGTTTTTTTGAGGCTTTGGATCACTCTGTCGAGCTCTGCCCCTTTGGCTCCATCGCGAATTTTATTCAAGAAGACCTTCTCAACTCGCTGGGCTTGCTCGCCAGAGAGTCGTTCAAAGATCTCCTCGCGAAGTAGGTTCTCACTGGGTTTATCCCCTAACTGTACGATATGCTCAGCGAGATCAAAAGAGGGTAACTCTGTCAACATATCAGCTGTTTTTTGCAGGAGCCCTTCCTGGAGAGTCGCATCAGGTAATTGCTCAATCGCACCAATCAACGAGTCAATCGCTTGCGTACGTTGTGGCAAATGTGCTCCATCAGGCACTGCTCCCTGCCCTCTTCCGCCGCCAGGGGAAAAGGAACCCGAGCCCCCTCCTCCCTCCTGTGAGAGACCAGGAAGATAGTTGGACAAGTAAGCATCAGAACCATCATTGCGCAAAAAGTCTTGGAATCGCTGCGATGCAAAGAGGGATTGGGGATCGATGCGCTGGAAGTCGAACTGTTTGAGATCAAGATCGCTCTGATCGAGCTGTTGTGGGTTGATGACGATCGTGTCACCTTGTGAAGAGGCAGCCCTTTGATGTCCAGATGGAGTTGGCGCTCTCATCGCAGGCATACTCGGGTGACTCATTGAAGATGCGCGCAAACCAGTGAGGCTTTGTGTGGAGCCATGAAGAGGAGTACCGAGTCCTGGTGTGTTCTCGAAAGAATCACGTACGACCGGAGCACGAAAGACCCCAGAGCTAGAGCGATATGTGTTTACGCTCTTTGTCTGCCCCTGCCTCAAGCGCTCAAGACCTCGTGGAGGGCTCAACTTTTGGTTGCTCGTGGGCTGCTGTGCTCTCAACCGGAGCCCTTCTTCAGCAGCCTGCTTCATGATCTCTTCTTGTTCGGACTCAGACAACGACATCCCCTGAGGGGTGATCAAGCTGTCGCTGTTGAGCGTTGTTCCCGTGCGCTTCACAAGGAGCATATTCAAATTCATACCGGGATGTCCGAGCCCTTTAAACCAATCAGCTGCGGTAGAGTCCCCCTCGTCTTTGTACCAACGGTGAAAGATCGTCGCGAGCGACTCCACCGTAGACTCCGGTAAAAAGACGATATTCTCTATCCCCTTTAATCCAAACATATCGGCTGTTTGTTCGGCTTTTTCCTGCTCAAGCCCAGCCCGTAGAATACGCACACCATTCACTTCGACGGTATGCGTACACGACATCACGACAACGCCAGTGTCTGCCAGAAGCTTTTGCAGGAGCTTGTGAAAATCTTCTGTTTTTTGGAAAATCATTTTATGTCCAGCGGGATAAAACCCGCAGCTCATAAGACTTCCACGTAACAGACGCACGAACTCGATCACGTCGTCCTGTGTTGGTGTCGGTAACTCATCTATAAAGATGACGTCATGTTGCCCAATCCGCTGAATCACACTCATACACTCTCACCTTCGAGGCTTCGGGACCCCCCGAGGAAGCAAGACCATTCTCATCTCTCGGCTATCTATACCTTTCCATGATCCAACGGCCATTTCATAATGATCTTTAGTCACAACGAAATCCATCTGTGTTCCCTTCGGTCTCTTCAATACAAGTGGTGTACGACCAAGCCTTTTTCCCTGCACAACGACTTCGGCGCCAGGAGGCTTGGTCACAATCGAGAGACGAAACAAACCCCTCTCAGGTTGACCGGACGTCACAGAGACCTCCCAACCTGAAGCCGGTTGTAGGATCACTTCTTGGGATGGCCACATCATAAACACAACCCCCCCGACCAAGGAGACAAAAACGAAGACACCCACCCACAGCAATCCACGTGCACGCTTGGGAGTATCGCTTTGCACGGGTTCTTCCTGTGTCGATTTTGTGTCAAAGGGCTCAAGTCCTCTCGCTTTGGCCACCTCTTCGTACGAAAAACCACTGTCAGCCATCGTCATCGCTTCAACCGCAGCGGTCTCAGCGGCCAAAGGTGAAGAGCCAACAGGCTTCGTCATCTTCAGATGATTCGTCGAGGTCGGGATGAGCGTTGGATCACCTTCATCAAACGTCTCGTCTCGGTGGAGCAGCTCCGCCGCCCAACTGTCTTGCTGCTCATCTTCGGCAACAGACAAGTGATGCGGAGAGTGTCCAGGTGTCACGGAACGGTTGATCATCGTGGGGCAGTCATCATCATCGTCCAACATCGTCGAGAACGCAGGGTGGACCGCCGTGGCAGAGACAACTTCGTCTCCTTGGATCTGGTATTCATCGTCGCCAAACTGAAAGCTCTGACCATCCTCAAGCATCCCATTTTCCAACGAATGATCCGTCGTGTTGCTGTGCTCTGTATCCTCACCGTAGCCAATTGAATCGTCGGGAAGTGGTTCATAATCACGAAGCTTCCAGAGCTGTTGGTGATGTGCGTCGAGCATCGGGCGCATCAATGGATCTTGCTCAATCGCCTCCCAAAAGCGATGGCGAAAGGTCGCGATATCTTGTACGCGGTTTTCGGGCTTCTTGGCCATACATTGAAAGAGCAGTCGTTCAAGCTGTGTATTTTGAAAGCGCGGTTGCAATTTGGAGAGGGGTGGTGGTGAGCGGAACATGACGAGGTTCATCATCCCAACGAGGGATTTGCTCACAAAAGGCAGACGACCTGTCAACATTTTGAAGATCAACACCGCGAGGGAGTAGATATCCGTTGCAGGCCCCATATTCTCGCGCTGCGCGAGGATCTGTTCGGGAGGCATATACTCGGGTGTACCAAAGTGTTTGCCCATCTGCGTCAGCGCTTGCCCTTTCGCGTTCTCGATCCGGGCGATCCCAAAATCGACGAGTTTGACCAACTCGTACCCTTCGGCAGAGCGCATCAAAAAGACGTTTGCAGGCTTGAGATCTCTGTGAATCACACCGACGCTGTGTGCAACCTCCAGCGCGTCACAGACCTGATAAATCACACCAGCAACACGAGATACCGGAAGGATTGGCTCTTGCTCGATGAGTTGATCCAACCCCCTCCCAATGAGCAGCTCCATCACCATGTAGAAGCCAACGTTGGTGTCCCAACCGTGATCGTAGATTTGAACGATGTTGTGGTGCTGAAGTTGCGAAGCGAGCATGGCTTCTCGACGCAGGCGTTCAACCATGACCTCATCTTGAGAGTATGCGGGATGGAGGATTTTAATCGCGTAATGAGCGTGGTTCTGGCGGTGCTCAGCCTTATACACAGCTCCCATTCCCCCACTCCCGACTTGATGTAGCAAGCGGTATGATTGCAACTGGTAACCTGCCAAAGGATCCATTCATGCCTCATCTTCTTGTTGGCTCAAGCCATTGAGCCAATCATTCAACCAAGAGAGCACCTCTCAAAAATCAAGAGCTGCATCCTAACCTTTTTCATCAAAAAAGACCACACCCGAGAAAACAGTCGCCCTGTATTCTTATTCCACACGGGAGCCAGGTGGGATGATCCACTAGACTTTTCAGGCTTCTCAAAGCGTACATTTTTTGTTTTGTCTTGACGTTCAAGAGGCAACGACTACAATCCGAGAGCCGTGGAGAGCACTGATCGCCTCCTCTTTTACGATACAAACGATGTGATGGTGAATGTCACCATCCTTTTATAGGGACAGACTATGTTACCTTGGCGTGTACAGGACAAACAAACGCAACTTTGGCAACAGTTTTTTTGGGCGGGATTTTTTTGGCTGACGCTGGGCGGGTTGATGGGATTGATCATACTGGCCCAACAGCTCGCACCTTCCTTCCTCTCGGGGAGCTTTTTGCTGAGTGCAGGACATCTCCAAATCTACGCAGGAAACCTCATCTGCTTCGGCGGTGTGTACTTACTGCTCGTAGGATTTTGGCAGTTACGCCTTCGTAGACTTCGAGCCCAGCCGATCTTCGACTACTTTCCTGTATGGGAGTTGGGGTTTTGGACCTGGAATTTCGCGCTCGCATGGGGTTGTTTTAGCGCTTTGATGGGTCGCCACACACAACTGCCTTTTTTGAGTTTTCAGCCAGAAGCCTACGGTGCGTTGATGGTTTCAGGCTCAGTCATTGCAGGCGCATCGACACTCAACCTCCCAGAAGAGTGGCCCTCTCGCTCTCCCTCACTGCTTCTTTGGCTGCTGGGATTGTGGAGCCTTCCTGTCGCATTATTCGGATTTATCGCGATCCCAGGCGCTGCCCGCTGGTTCTCGCCGTCATTTGTGCAATTGTTGTTGGGCATGGGATTGCTCTTGCCAGTGCTCGGGCTGCTCCTTCCCTTAAGCACCAAACGTCTCTTCGTACTCGACAGGAAGCGGCTCTCTGGATTTACATGGGGGTATATCTTACTGCTCCCACTGTGTGTGTCTGCTTTTTCTGCCAACACCAGATCTTCGGGTCTCATTTTGCTCTTACAATTTGCGCTGTTGTTGTTGTTCCTCTTGTGCTTACCGGCGTTGCGTTCATGGTGGGGCGCGGCCTCTACATTTCATGCGATGTTTATGGACACACTTCCACCGAGCTTTCCCGATAATGACGAAGAACAAGCACGCTATCACGAGCAGCTCCAGAAAACATCGAAAGACTGGCACCCCTTCATCGTTCTAGGGGGAGCCTGTTTGTTCGGAGCGCTGCTCTCCATGTCAGCGTTTTCATTACTGAGAATGATGGGATATACACCTAGCCCCACATGGCATAGTAACCAAACATATCTCATCCTTGGTGGTTGTATTGCGCTGTGGCTTCAAGGCATCGCGCATTTGATTCTCCCAAAACACTCGAACTTTTCGGCCCCCTTCGCACAAAGACAGTGGATCGCAGCGCTTACAGGTGTCGTCCTGTTTATCCTTGGGGGTTGGTTTGAGACGACATTGCACCTGCATCTCGATCTTGTGAGTATTCCCAGGGGAAGCATCGTCCCGTATTTCTCAAGGGGATTGCAGCTACTTGGTGGCCTGAGCACTGCGTATGCTTTCTATTTGTTTCTCCGCTCAGCAGTACCATCCATCCGAGCCATCCGATAAAAATATCCTCACATCATGTGTCACCATTTTTTTCTTGCCAAAAAATTGACTCCCATCCTTCACATTGTATGATCGGCACAGTCAAATCAGTCGAAAACCGCAAGTTTTTCATCATGGCAAGGATTAGTGATATGGGTTGTTCAACCATTGTTCCATCACCTCACCAACCACATTGGACCTCTTACGTATACTACGTCGTCATGCTATGTCCATGTGGCCACAGCTACTACTACCCTTCGAGAAAACAAATTCTTCTTGATGAGGTCACACCGGAAAAGCTCGTAGAAGAGATCAACAGTATCCCCCAACGCATCGACACCCACTGCTCACAGTGTGGAAAGAGCGCGGAGGCTACACACGCACGGCGTGCAGTTGTTGGATACGGAATGCCCGACCGCTCAGGATGTATCTTGTGCGATTTTGTGATCGAAGAAGGCGAAACCAAACGCATTCGTTTTCGGTTTGACGCGACCTCCGATCCCATTCAGTACTTCCGAGAGCACCCGGACTACTTCCGCACACGTCCGCCTGATGGCTCTCCCGACTTCATCGATGACGAGCTGTGTATCGAAGAGCTCAACCGCGTACTGAGCGTTCGTTCCTCCTGGAACGCTGTCCTGTACGATGCACTCGACCATGGCGCAGCCTTTAGAAAAGTCCAGGATGGTTACTACATCTTCGCAACGACGACACAAAACTCCGTAGAAGTCGAATGCCAAATGAGAGAACTCGCAGACGAGGACTTTTGGTATCACTTCCAAAATGAGACCATTCCCCGTCGACGCCTACTCGGGATCGAACGATGGAGCGAAAAACAACGCGAATCAGCCGGTCTCACAGATGGCATTTACAGTGAGTGGCTGGACGAGGAGGTTGTCAAAGCGCTCCAAGAACAACGCGTCCACGCGATGGCCTTTACGATCGACAGCATCGCCTTGCAACGATGTGCAAATGCCGCCGATCACTTCGGCGTGTCTATCGATGAGATCATTCCACAAGACGGCGGCGATCCACAATGGTGGATGACAACTCACACAGGCATTTCACGTAAATTCCCCCCCCTCGAATTGCTTCAACTGACAGCCATTTACAAAGGTCGTCTGCTCAGTGATCAAATCTGGACGACCTTCGAACAGTTGATGAAGTCGATCAACAGGGAAGAGCGAGTATTTGAGCGTTTCTCTCACAGACTCCCCCCTGGATACTCTGCGCAGTGGACCGATCCAGGCAAGTTGTTGATCTGCAACAAAGACAACCCACTTGAGCTGTTGACATTCGCACACATTGCCGACAACGTCGAGCCCACAGATGACGAAGCTCTCGGTCGTCTCGTCAGCTGGCTCGTCTCTCACAAGTCCTGTGAGTGCAACAGATATGTCGGTAAACGACTGATGTCCAAGAGCAGATTCCAAGAGTGCTCCCATGAGTTGCTACAAGACCCTGCTGCCTTTGTCTTTCGAGAGAGAGGTGACGATCTTGTCGAGATCTACACTGATGAATGCGAACACCACGTCATTTATGGACTTCGCACTGTCAATGGTGATGTTGAGCGCGCCGAAGCTCTCTTTCAGCGGGATCTTCCAGTACAGCGGTACTCTCTGCGCTACGTCACAAGAAAAGGTTTTCTGCGTGGAGTCCAGATGGTCGCTTTGATGGGACGTGATGCAGCTTCAATCGCAGCGCACCCAGCTCTCCTCAAAGGAGTCCTGAGTGACCTGAAAATCCGCTTTGGTGATCGTGTGAAGATCTTCGCTCCATTTAATGGCATTATCACCATTGGTAGCGCTGATATGGATGAAAGCAAGTTGGAAAAATTTGCATATGATGTCGCTCGCGACATGCCCGAACAACCGGAACTCAAATCCGATCATTTGAGCTACCACGGGATGCTTGAACTCGCTGATGAACCCCTCGGTCAATTCGAGCTTGAAGCTCACCAAACACACAGCACCCGCTCTTAAAACAACCGCTCAGAACAAGTCCCCCTCCCCCTCCTTCACATTCACGTCTACTTCTTCTTTTGACACGCTGCACACTGCTTACAGATATCAACACAGCTGTTGACTTCTTTTTTCGCTTTGCGCTTCTTCACGATCTGCTTCAAGCTCAAATGCTTAAATGGCGGAGGTAGAGTGAAGTCTTTTTTCTCCGTGAGATCGATACGTCGGAAGACAAGTCTTTGCAGCAGCAAGCTTGGTGAGACCGTCGTGATGGGGATATTCCCGGAGTTTTCGGAGTCGGAGCCATTGAAGACAGTGTAATCGTTACCAGTCGCGAGGATACCTCGAATGACCTGAAGTGAAGGCATATTCACTTGAAGTCCTTTGAGACGTTCAAGTTTTCCGGTCTTTGCATCGAGGCGCAGGACCTTCGCAGGTTTCAGGGAGTAGGTGCCACGGTAGACTCGACTGTACCCCTGGAATTTTGTCAGGATATAGCCATAGCGCTTGCCTTGCTTCTTCATCTCCGCGAGGAGCTTTTTGCGAAGGACGTCGAGAGAGTATGCCTTTTTACTCGACACGATCGTCGTACCAGGGCGACTGAATCCATTGTAACCAAACGCCGCACGACCATGTCCATTTGAACGCTTGTAGGACTTGTACGGTTTCCTGGACATGTAGAAGTTCTTGAGCACGCCATCTTTGATCATGACCATTCTTCTCGCCGCGACCCATTGATCATCGAAGAGATAGTGGCTACTCAAGGGCGTTTTTCGGAAGAACTTGCGTGTGGGATCATCGACGATGCTCAGGAACGAAGGGATGATTTGTTTGCCCAACTTTTTAGCGAAGGCACGTTGAGCGGACTTTCTCAAGAAACGACCTGTTTCGAGCTGTACCATCAGGATATCGTAGAACATCGCCCCTGCGATCAGAGGTCCAACAATCGCGGGTCCTTCATCAGGATCGCCCTCCTCGCTCGCGACACGTTCTTTCACATCTTTCCACAACGCGCGGAATTTGTCTGTGAGCCACTTCTCCGAAGGCAACTTGTCTTCCGTCTGAGCGTACCCGGAGTCGCTGTTGCTCACGTACTCTTTGGTCTTTCCGCTCAGGTAAGAGAGGGAGATCGACCAGTTATAGCTCCTGCGAATTTGCCGCACTTGGGAGCCATCATTTGCGATCCCGAGTCGTACTTTTTCACTCGCAGAGAGCGTCACATTCGAGCTGACAATGTACTTACTATTTTTGGTGAGCTTGGAGACTCTCTTCAGGATCGACTTCCAGCGTTTTTTGTCGAATGTCAGCTTACCTTCGACAGGTTTCATGTAGATCGCTGGAGGCTCTTTACTGAAGTCCCCTGCTTTGTCGAGAATTTTGGGTTTCAAACTACGAACGTATCGCTTACGCCAGTAACGGCCAAAAGCGATACGGTACTTGCGATCTGTGTTTTGCCACAAGATCTTCCGCAGGACCGAGGAGGTTAACTCCCTTGGGCAGTAAGTAGAAGCAGGCAACAGGCTACGGTAGATTTTCCAATCGTAGCCATCACGACCAGTCTGATCGAACTTATGATCGCCGACACGCAATCCGACATGAACACGACGGAAAGGTTTCTTGCGGGTATCCGCGCTGGCGGTGATCACGCCATTGGTCGCTCGCAAACTGACACCTCGCGAGATCTCCATCATGTATCGGAGATAAAAGACTTTTGGACGCGGACGTTTGGAGAAAAATGCAAGGTTACGATTCATCTCCTTGCGCATGATGGAGAGATACTCTAAGTGTTGTTTATGGCGACTCTCTGGGCTCTTTGCGGTGTCCTTTTTCTTGGACACCTTGGCGGACTTGCTCGTAGGAGTCGCCGCCATCGCAGGGCTTGCGCACAACAACCCCCCCAATCCCAAAAGACCAAACGAACGGAAAACTCGTCTCATACTCACCTCAACTTTTCGTGATTCAACAGTACCAACATCACATAGATGGTGTCTTTTGATTGCAATGGCGGTCGCTGTCATTGCAACAAAGACAGGGCCAGACCTGTTCTTTGTCAAAGGCAGACATGCGAGAAGCTGTCAAAGCTGACAGTTCGCAGTCCGGAGTGTGTGGAGCCATATCCAAAAGGACCGGCACGACCATCCACAATGGTGTTTAACATTTATCGTTTGTAAACAATTCCTGATAGTACGCCTGACATGTTGCAGAAGCAGTATCGCTCACATACTGCTCGCATTTTTCTTTTTCTTCGGGGCTCTTTAAGCCAGCGCAACAGGTAGAGAGAACATCACAACACAGAGAGCTATCTTCCGCAAGTGCTGCAGGAGACGGACAATCCGGGTTCCTTTCGGGGAAACAACCAAACAAACAAACACTCAAGAGCAAAAAAACCAAAATCCATTTGCAATTTTTCATGGGGCGCCCACATATTCTTGGGGCGTCTCTTTTGACAAGAGCGCCCAAATACACAATAAACAGCATAGTAACGAAAAGATGACAGAAAAAGAAGAAGCATCAGTGACAAATCAACCATCCATCCCCACACGCTCGAACACACAAGCACAAGGAAGCAAGATGATCGAAAAGGCACGGCGTAACGTAGCCCTCGCCCACCAACCATTTGGCCACGAAGAATCCGAAGAGCATATCAAGGAGATCGAAGAGGAGCTCAAAGTATCCGACAAAATTGACATCTCGTCGCTTGTGCAAGAGTTGCAAGATGTGGGAAACAATTGTGGTTCTCCAGTCAAACCGATTTACTCTTCCTTTGGGGGACATCTTCTACCGAGCCGTGAGGATATCTTCGAAGTGATGGATTTGCTGCTCAGCGTGATCTTCCCAGGCTACTTTGGTAAGTCCGAAGTCTCCTTCCAAAGTATCCCTTTTCATATGGGGACGACCATCGATCGGGTCTCTCGCATTCTGAAAGAGCAGGTACGTCGAGGATTTTGCTTTACTTGCCCCGTCGCAGATATGAGCATGGCCAAATGTCGCCACAAAGCAGAGCGCATCACTCACACCTTTTTGCGCAAACTCCCCCATATAAGGCGTATGCTCTGTACAGACGTGTATGCAGGATACATTGGAGACCCGGCTGCGACCTCAACACACGAAGTGATCTTTTGCTATCCAGGTCTCCTCGCGATCGCTTACCAACGCATCGCACATGAGCTATATCTTCTCGACGTCCCCATCATCCCCAGGATCATCACAGAACGCGCACATACGCTTACCGGAATTGACATTCATCCTGGCGCGTCGATCGACGAAGGGCTCTTTATCGACCACGGAACAGGTGTTGTCATTGGGGAGACAGCGACCATCGGCAAAGGTGTGCGGATTTATCAGGGTGTAACGCTCGGCGCAAAGAGCTTCCCACTCGACGAAGAAGGTAACCCCATCAAAGGGATCAAACGACACCCCAACCTCGAAGACAAAGTGATCGTATACTCAGGCGCAACAGTCCTTGGTAACGTCACAATCGGTGAAGGCTCTATCATTGGTGGTAACGTCTGGCTCACACATGATATCCCCCCATACACTCGCCTCGTCCAACGCACACACAAAGAAGATCACTTCGAAGCGAGTGAGATTTCGAAGGCCAACAAAAATATCTGAGCTATCTCCCCCCTCTCAGCGCGCCTCCAATCTTCTGTTGTTGCATGTCTTTCAATCGGTACGCCAAAAACTTCCGCAAGAAATCAAGTCGGTGTTCTTGCTCCTGTGTGCGTTGTCGCATGCGCTTGAGCATACGATACTCTTCGATCTCGGCATGTAGGGATTGCAAGACAGGTGGTGCAAGTTTCTTCTTCATCTGTCTTGGCTCTTGTGGGGCCTGACGAGGCATTTTCTTGCCACCGATGGCCTTGACGATCATCGGACGAAACAAGCGAGAGAAACGGTCCAACAAGTAGGGATCAAATTGGTTCCCAAGACGTTGTTGCATAAAGACCAAAGCCTCTCCAGGCTCCATTTTAGGACGGTAGGGACGTCTTGTACACAACGCGTCAAAGCATGTGCATAAGCTGATGACACGGCTGTAGAGCCAAGAGGGCGAAGCGACAACCGTCTCGCTCATCGGAAGCGGCTCTTCATGTGCAGGACGTAACGTCAATCCAGCCGCGATAATTGCAGCCTTCATTTTACGCCAATCAAACCCACCATCGAGCAAGCTCCGGACCGTGTAAAGAGGAAGCCGCTCAATCTCTCGTCGCTCCTCAGGTGTCAGCTCACCTTTTTTCTCCAGAATCTCCGGCGGCAAAGACATTTTGCCAAGATCATGCTTGATCGTGATCTGCCCTAACTCCAAGAGTTGCGAACGCTCCAATCCCAAATAGTCACCAAATAACAACGCCAACAACACCGTATTGGCGATATGGTAATGTTGATACTCACGTGGATCAGTTTCGTTTGAGAAGCCGAGGAATTGAACGGGGTGTCCTTTGCACAGGTCGATAATTTCCTGCAAAATATGAATCGCCTGACGCTCGCCAGGGTTCTGCGCTTCTGGATCATATAGAGTGCGAATATACCGAAGCAAACGACCATAAAGCAAGACCGCGTAGCGACGCCTGTCGGCCTTCTGGTTTTTCACCTTCTCCAGCTCTTCTTCTTCGATCTGGTTGAGCTTCTCGCGGATCTTCTTCAAGGGCTCAGCCCGAAATGCCGAAGAAGACAAAGGCGCCCCTCCAACTTCAGGTCGAAAATACTGCAAAAACTCCTGAAGTTGGCCGAGGGTGATCGGATGCTCGACAGTAAAACCAGCCAATTCGCGTTGCTCGAACTCTTTGAGAAGAAAATTCACATTCTCCAGAGAGTTGCGATCAAACTTGAGCAACGTCTGGTTGAGGTAAATGGTCGATGAAGAGCCGTACAACGAGATCAAGCCTTCTTTCGCAACAACCCAGTTGATCGCCGACTCCAGCTCATGTAGAGGCTTTACAAAGATGTCGTTTTCGATGTCGTACAGCTTCAGTGAGCGGATGATCATAAAGAACCCACCGACAATCTTACGCCCTAGTTCCTGAAACTTCCGTTCCGAACGTGCTGCTGCGTCTTCATCTCGCCGTTCTTCCAGGCTCTTTTTTTGTTTCGCCATGCAGAAATCCTCCAGAGGGTAGACTTTTCAGGGGTTAACGCTGAAACTCGCGCTTGCTCCTCATGTGTTCAAACTCGCGCTTGGCCTTAAATTGCAAGGCATCGATCGACTTCGTAAGTTCTTCCCGAACCAATTTGGAATGAGTACCATTCTTGAGCGTACGTTCGACAAGCTGGATGGCTTTGGGGTGCTCTGATTGCACAAGCGCATCGATCACCAGCAGCTTCATTTTGTCCACACGCCCCCGAAACAACCCACTTTTCGCTTGTAGCAGCTCTAAAAACCAGGAAAACACCGAGCGACTTCCGCTCTTTCCGAGAGTACGAAACACCGCTTGCTTCTCCTGATCAGAGAGCTTCTGGAACGTTTTGGAGCGCACATAATCCATCAACAGCAAGATCCCTTGGGAGCCTGATTTGCTGAGCACTTCAATCGCCGCACGGTGTGTCGCGGTGTGATTGTCTTCCAGCAGCTGGTGTGCGATCGCGACGGCCTCCTTTGGATACAAAGCTCCAAGAGTGAGAAGCCCTTCCATCCGAATCAACGGCACAGGACTCTGAATAAACTTTTCGAGGGTTTGCAACGTAAATGAGCCTGGGATCCTCTTGGCAACGCCGAGGATATCGAGAATCACAGAGGGTTCGTCTGCGTACTCTTTGACAAGCTGCTTCATCACATTTTTGCCTTGCGGCTGCCGGAGGATCACATCCAAAATCAAGCGACGTCCAGCCGATGAGAGCACAGGTAATCGTTCGATCAGGAGTTCATGGGCTTGCTCACCGAGCAGCGAGATATAAGAGAAGAGATCTTCTTCGAGCTCTTCGTTCATCTTGGCGTTTTGAGAGAGCAGATCAAAGACAGGGGTTAACCGTTCGGGTGTCCCGAGTTGGGCGATCAGTCGTTGTTGTAGATGCAAAAAGGCCTGTCGCGTCGAATCTTGGAGCTCCTCCCCTATCGCCAACAGATCCTCGACGAGAAAGCACATCGCTCCAAAATCGTGGATGAGCAAAAGGTTTTCAGCGATGGGCAGGATGATATCCTTGAGCTGCTCGATGTCATTGGGATGATCGAACTGTGTGAGCAGCATGAGGACGAGCTCACTTGACTTGAGGGGGAGCACGTCCTCTTCCTCGGCGAGCAGGTCGTGGATGGCCTGCACTTCTTCATCAGCAAGAGGCTGGACGTTGACGCGCAACCCTCTCTGTGCTTGGGCTGATGCGAGGTTTTCTTGCAAGGACAAATCCTCACCGGAGAGTCCGCGAAAGTTCACCGCGTGGGGACTCTCGGAGTGGAGTTGAGAACGCAGGTAGTCGATAATCTTTTCGAGATCTTCGTGCTCTTCTTCGTCATCCTCGTCTTCTTCGAAGCCTTCTACGATCAGGTAAGAGAATCCCTCGATATCAGACTCCCAGAGCAAGGAGTTCATATTGACTCCTCCGCTCACATCTCGCGGAACACGCAAGATCACGTCGAGCAGTGCCAACAAAGCACGATCAGTGATACCGACCTCGAAGGAGAGCGAACGAAACCCCTCGCGATAAAATTTGTACGGTAGATTGCTCTCTTGGCTATCATCGGTAAAGACAGGTTCATGTCCGATGTGAAACTCGAAGGGGCGCACTTTGACGTTGAGCGAGCCAAAAGACTCATGGTATAGGACAAGACTTTGGTAGGCAGGGGCGAGGAAGCGCAAAAAACCATCTGTTTGGTGGCGGTACAGTGAGATGTTTTTAAGCGCCACAGCAAAATTTTGGAAAAAGTCACGCGCTTTGTCGAGTTTTGGACTGGATGCAGAAGATTTCGACATCGTATATCCTTATGTAAGCAACAGGCAGAAGCACAAAGAGTGGACTCTTTGGAGCGTAAAGTTATTGTTTTGCGTTGTCAAACAAAGGGGGACGTTCGCTTTTCTGGACAAAACCAGGCGCGATCACTTTGAGCCGAGGAATACGACCGTTGAGTTTTCGACCGCGAACCGTTCCACCTTTCCCACTCCCTCTGCCACGCGAGCCACCACGTACGGCTTTGCCAAGTGTCGTGCCTTTGGGCAAGCTGCTCTTTTTCTCTTCGACCTTCTGGATCGTCGCAGGGACGTTATCTGCGAGGTTCTTAATCGCGTGATTGAGTGCAAGTCCACGCAACTTACGCAAGTGTTGGGTCGTCATTTTTGTAGGACGATTAAAAGCAGCTCGACCATTCGAAGAGGCTGTCACGACCATTCGGCGCTCGGGCATCATGATCATTTGCATGCGCAATCGAATGGTACAGGAAGGAACATCACCGGTGTCAGTCTCCTCCAATACAGACATCGCAAGCTTCAGATGGTACCCCTTGCTCACCCGCGAACGAACAGAGAGACTGTTGGCAACAAGTCGTGCACGCATCTTTTTGTTTGCCATTCGCTTAAGATAGCCAGCATCTCGAACACGTGGTACACGAATCGAGAAGGAAACGGATTGTGCGTGCACGCTCCCCCCAATGAGCAAACAAACCAACGCACAACAAACACTTACCAGACGCATATTCCATGTCATCTATATCTCTCCTACAAGAAGAACGATCAACTCGTACCAATACACACCGCCCACTGTAGCACACTTACAGCGCAAATAAAATTACCAATATCAAGGCAATGTCCAAAAGCGCAAAAGTGCCCGCTTGATGACAATCACAATGCGAAAAAATGGGGATAGAGAAATGGTCATTGAACCAGATTGATGGGAGACTCCACATGGAGAGCGAAAATATGTCTAGGACTCACAATCAAAAAGCGATATAATCCTCCACAAAGGTCCGAGCAGAAAGACCACAAACACCAAAGAGAGTACGCACTTTACCACGTGTATTTGGGAGTACGATGAGCGCAAAATTCCGCCCCTCCGGGCTTCATTCAAATCCAGGCGAGCATACACAGCGCTCCTCGCATACAAACACGCAAAAAAAGCCCCACACAGACAGCCAGGAGCACCTTCAACAATCATCTCACACACCACCTGGCCAGTATAGTCTCTCCCGCTCCAACATTCGTGCGGTGCAAAAGGCGCTCCCTGACTCCGACACTGGGCCAATGCCCAAACTCCAAGCCCAACGAAGCTTACAATCACACACTCCCAAAGCAGGGCAACGCATCCTCTCCAAAAAAAACCTCTCGACGGACAGCAAATACGCCTCTTTCGATGAGCTAGAAGAAGCCTACGAAGCTCCACATATCGCAGAGCAAGCGCATCGTGTCGTCTCTCTACTACATCGTTCCTACCAAGCTTTCGGCCTCTACCCCTTCAACCACAAAATTGTCCAGCAGTTTTGCCAGGATCTGTTCCGAGAGCTGCAGCAGTTTTTCCAATACAAAAAACACCTCACGCTGCGACTTGAGCGCTTTTGTATCTACTACAAAGACGAGCTTCTTCTCGAAGACCAAAGCCCCTCCAACAACTATATCTTCCTGCTCTACTCAGACGGTATCAGACGACTGATTTTTCACGAAGATCTGACCCTCGACGAATGCATCCAGTTCTTCGACATCCTCCATTTCAGCTCCAGAAGCCGCTCTCTCCAAGATGACATTGTTACGCTGTTATGGGAACATCACTTCGACAACATCGAATACTACTTGCTCGAAGATCTCACAGAGATGTACATCCCCCAACTCGAAGAACTCTACCAAGATCTCGAAGGGTTTGATGCCGGGAACGTCATGGGACAGGTGAGTGGTGGAGAGATCGCGGTCCACGCAGCCGCCTCGCTGTCTCGTAGCCGCCTACAGCTCAACGAAGCAGAACGTCAACAGCTCATTCACTACGTCGCAGATGAAGAAGAGGGACTTGTCAAACGTTTCTTTGAGATCCTCTCGCTCGTCTTTGCCTACACAAAAGAACACCCCGATCTCGACAGCCTTGTCCGGCTACTCAAACATCTCCAGCCGCTCTTGCTCGGCTTCGATGATCCGGAGCACATCCTTCGCTTTCTCGAGCTCATCGACAAATTGATGTTGGTCTTTCAACATCGTGAGAGCCGACAAGCCAAGGCCTGGCTCTTGTCTCTGGAGGAAATCAAACACCAAGCGACCAACAGACAGGCCATCCGTGAGCTGATCAGAAAATACGAAAAGCATCCAACAGATCAACGAACACGAGAGATCATTCAACGCTATGTGAACTTCCTCACCCCGCACGATGCCAAACCACTTCTCGACGGTTTCGCCGAATGTCGTAACAAACAAACAGAGGAGTTTTGGTCCAACGTGCTCGCCAAACGCTTTGAGCACCAACCAAAAATGTTGATGCCTGGCATCCGAACCCATGCCGAACCACTCGTGATTCAGACATGCAGAATCCTCGGAAAAACGGGAAACGCAGAGGCTCTCTCGCTATTGGATCGAGCCTCCCAACACGCTCACCCCTTGGTCCGTTGCGAGGCGTTGACAGCGATCGTAAAGCTCGACCTGAAAGACGCTTCAGCGGTGCGAATTCGCAACATTTTGGAAGCACATATCCTCGACGAGGATCCACAGGTGAAGCTCAACGTGTTACGACAACTTCCGCTCACTCCGAAGCACGGTATTCGCTTGCTTCAACAAGTGCTCGAAGAGAAGTGGTACGAATCTTGGTCCAAAGAAGTCCTGAAAGTGTTGGCCTCAAGTATCGCGAAGATCGGAAAGAAACAACCGGCGCTCCTCGATACGTTGATTCGCGTCCTTGAGGAGCGATACAAAGGGCTCTTTTCCGGAATGAAAAACCAGGATTTTCCGCGCTTTGTACTCCATGCTCTATTTCATGAGAGTTCACTCCCAACACAAAGAGCACTCCAACAACTTCAGAAAAGTCCAGCCAAAATCCTACGCAAATTAAGCAAAGAATTGAGCAAAGGTTAAACACGAGGGGACATGACACAACACTGGAAATATGACCTGTCCGAGAACGATGAGGTCAAAAATCTAGACGCAGATCAACAACAAGAACTCGCGCGTGCCTCACAAGACCTGCTTATCAATCTGCACACTTTATTGCGAACGACGACGTTTCACGACGCACAAAACCACGCAACACACCAAGTCACAGAAAAGCTCATCGACTCCATCAACACCTTGCTCTCCATTGAATACGAGATCAACATCGTCTACACAGGCACAGACTTCATGGTCAATGACCGATGGGCTCGAATGTCTAGACAGCTTCAAGACTTGGTACAAAAGCTCGGTACGATGCTCGATCGATGCCAGATCGGTGGCATCAACATCACAGCCCTCCCAAGTCACCAAGAGCTCGCACAATTTGCGCAACTTTTCCACGCCACCAATCCTCAACAACAAGATCCCTTTTCGTCGTTGCAAACACAGCTCTGGCGTTTTCAGGTCCAGTGGCTCACGCTCTCTCGCTTTGAAGAAGAGTCACACAAATCGATCGGTAGGCTGGAGCTTCGGACGTACATCAGACAGACGTACTTTTACGCCATACAGATCGTCCAACAGCTCTACTTACAGGCAGAACAAGGCAAACCACTCAAGCTCAAGACAGCCAAACGGATCATCCAGGCGTTTGTTGAAATCTTTCACAACCCACGCGCTCAACAAGATATCGACTTTTTGTTGTTCTTAACACAAGTCAAAAATTGCATCGACTACCACTTCAATCACGTCGTCAACGTCGCGATCTTGTCGATAGGTTTCGCGCACCATCTGGGTCTTAAACGTTCGACATTGCGGGACATAGGCATTGCAGCTCTTCTGTACGATATCGGGATGGTCAAAATTCCAGCGGCGCTAAAGGAAAAAAGAGGCCTCACAGAGCGAGAGCGTTTGGAGTTTGAACAACATCCAGCCTACGCGATTCCAGTTATCTTGAAGACCTCCTCCATCGACAGCGCAATCCTTCGCGCTGTGAATGTCGCCTTCAGCCATCATCTAGGAGCCCAACAAGGTGGGTACCCACAATATGGTCGTGGCACACAAAGCCTCGCCTCCCAGCTCATCATGCTGATCGATCGCTACGACGCCATGACGACATCACGCCCCCACCGCCCACAGGCAAAATCTCCCCCCGCTGCAATGGCCGAGCTTGCGATGACACCAAGCAAGGAACTCAACTCCGCGCTTGTGCGCCAATTCATCGCTTGGTTTAGCCCCATGCCGCTTGGGACGGTCGTCCAGCTAAACACAGGAGACATCGGATATATAGTCGTCTCAAGAGAGCAGGGGCGCCCACAAAACCGCCCAGTGATCAAACTCCTGTTTCAACCCGCTGGTGAAGAAGCCTACTATGTCGACTTGATGGACAAAGACATGGAGGGTCGCTATCTCTACCATATCAAGGATATTCTGAACGCACATGAACCGCGTATCCAACGCACAATCATCGAAGAAATAATGGGGTAGTGGATGTCCACACTCTTCTCCCTGCCCTCGTTGGGGTGGGGTTCCTGGAGCCTGCTCGTCGTCGTCGGTGTGATGTGTGGCTTCATCAACACATTCGCCGGCGGTGGTTCGCTCATCACCCTTCCGTTGCTCATCTTCTTGGGGATTCCTCCTCATCAGGCAAACGCAAGCAATCGACTCGCCTTGGTCTTTCAAAACGCAGCGTCAGTTTCGGGGTTTTGGTGGGGAGGTGTCCGCGACACAAAGAGCATCGTAAGGTTGGCAGGGCCAGCCCTTGTTGGTAGCTTCCTCGGCGCGTATCTTGCGGTCGTGATCTCTCCTGAGTTGTTCAAAAAAGCGCTGGGTGTCTTTATGCTCATCGCACTCGTCCCCCTCATGCGTCCCCACAAAGCCTCCCAACAAGAAGCCCCTGAGCATCCGTCTGTTTGGTTGATGATTTTATTCTTTGGCGTTGGAATCTACGCCGGCTTCATCCAGGCAGGAGCAGGTATCTGGAGCCTCCTCGCGCTCCTTCTTGTCGGAGGATACGATCTAAACAGGGCGAATGCGGTCAAATCGCAGCTGCTCTTCTTGAGCACCCTGCTCGCGACGGCAGTCTTCCTCTGGAAAGGTCAGGTCATTTTTGTCGTAGGACTCGTTCTCGCAGTCGGTAACTCGCTGGGCGCGTGGCTCGCGACAACCCTCGCCTCCAAAGTCGACATGCGTATGATACGGTGGCTTTTGTTGCTCGTCATTCTATTTTCCTCGGCGCGATTGTTTGGCCTCCTGTAAGTTCATATGGTTGCGTCAAAGGCCCCCTCTTTTTCGATCCCATCTACGCTCCGTACACCTTGACAAAACGGCCGATTTTACTCTATAGTGTCAACTCTGTATCAAACACAGAATCCTCTACTTCAGGAAAGAACACTTGGGATACATCGTCTCGGTCTTGAAGCCCAAAGACCACAGAGACGCGAAGTTAGCACAGTAGGCATGATGTCATCGAAACCTTCAAAACCCAAAATGGCCAAAGGTGAGTTGCTCAACCAACGATATCTGTTGGAAGAAAAGCTCGGCAGTGGTGGTGTAGGGAGTGTGTTCCAAGCGTTAGACACACAGCTCGATCACGTCGTCGCTATCAAGTTCCTACGCCCAGAGCTGTCAACAGACGAGCGACAAAGACACAGATTTCTCCGGGAATTTCGTGCCATCTCCAGACTCAACCATCCCAATTGCCTCAAAGTATTCGACGAAGGTTCCGATAGAGGTCTTTACTACTTCGTGATGGAGCACATCCGTGGCGGAGATCTCTCCGACCTACTCGAAGCCTCTCCCTATCAAAAGCTCTGCGCGCTGTTCCAAATCACAGCCGCCCTCGCCTATATCCACAGTCTACGTATCGTACACCGTGACCTCAAACCTGCGAATATTCTCCTAGGCCAGGGCGAACATCCTGTACCAAAGCTAGCGGACTTTGGACTCGCTAAGATCGAGACCTCCAACACAAATGCCAAGTCTGCCGTGACAAAAGTCGGCGAGATGATCGGGACAATGGCATACATGTCCCCAGAGCAAATACGTGGTGAGAGCGTCGATCCAAGAACAGACCTCTACGCATTGGGATGCCTGATCTACTACCTTTGGAGTGGCCAGCCACCATTTGTCGCAGATGACCCCAACAACTTCTTTGAAGTCCTCTGCAGCCACCTCGACAAACAACCCATCCCCTTACAAGAACGAACTCCAGAGGCACCTCTTACGCTCCAGATATTGGCGCAAAGACTGCTGGAAAAATCACCCTCAGATCGCCCACAAAGTGCACTCGAAGTCCTCCAGGTTCTCCAAGAAGAACTCGAAACCTTTGGTCCCTTGCCACAACACCTCATCGAGGCGATCCCCTCGGAGGAATCAGAGGCTTTTCTTTTCTCTCCCCCCTTGATTGGACGCGAGCAGGAACTGAATTGGTTGCTTGAGAAAGCGGAGACGATCCTCAACAACCAGGATCCAGCCCCCCCTATCATCGTCATCTCAGGTGAAACAGGGGTCGGCAAAACACACCTACTCGACACACTGCGCACGCATTTCTCAGAGAAAGGTATCCACATCATCAATGCCTGGGCCAGACAGGATGCCGTCCAGTCTCTTTCCCCATTCGAGGAAATTGAAGACGAGATCAACGAGCTCGCTCTTGCGCTGCGCAAACATCCTCCCTCCAACACAACACCTGTGCTCCTGAGACAGATGGACTCTCACTCCAGCCAAAGTCTCGATGGAGTCGACGCCTCTTTGACAATACCAGCGTCTGCGGGTCTGGTGTTGGATCCTTCGCTCCTCGCACAATTGACCCCCAACAATGCGCATGAGCCTGCGGCCTTCGCTCCCACAGATGCATCAGTAAAAGCCATCTCCGAACATGACCTCGATCTCATCGAGAGCGAAGCCATCCCCTCCCAATCCCCTTCCGTCGTCGTGCAGTCCTCCTTCGACCAACATCAAACCAGCGCGGAAGACTCTATCCCCGCAGGAAAAACGCTCCTCACAGATGAATCCAACCTGCTCACAGAGCAACTCAAACAGCAGCTCGCGACAGCCACCACACAGAGCAATGACTCCTTCTCGTCTCTCGCAGCAGTTGCACCAACCGCCAATTACGAGATTATCCCTCCAAGCAGCAAATTGCTCTCAAAGGACGAACTCACCTCAACCACCCAAGATCTCACAGACAAACTGGACCCCCCAAAAGAACAACACGCCAGTATCGCAAAGAGCTTGGATCCTGGTAAAACAATCCCCTCCAACTTCCAACTCGATCTGAACGACCTTGACCTCCACCCTTCACTCGCAGAGAAGCAAGAGAGCGCGCAAGAAGCCATTTCATCTTCCGAAGAGGAGCCGGTCTCCAAACAGGAAGAGACACTAGAGCCCGAAGAGACACTAGAGTCCGAAGAGAAACAGGCTGCGACATCCCCCGAGCAAGAAGAAAGCGCCTCCTTTGATGTCAGCCAATCGACACAAAATCTGATGGGTGAGTTGTCAAGTACCCTCGGTCAAATCGACAGCATCCTCGCATCACTCAAACACCCAAACGCCTCCTCTGAGACAGAGGAGGTCACGGACACTGCACCCCCCTCCTCACAAGCGACCAGCGCGCAGGAAATGCAGGCCGTTTCACTTGAAGACCTGGAAGCCGTGGCTCCCGAGCTGCTCGAAGAAGTTGTGGAGACTGCAGAAGACGCGTTACCACAAGAAGTCTCCGCCAGCCAACAAGATCTCCCTCCGGTCGATCCACTCTCCCCCACACAAACGCTCCCTCCCTCGAACATTTCGGCCCTCCAAACTCCCCCCTCCAACGAAGAGCTCGAAAGTCTGATCCATGCGAGGACAGACAGACTCGCCCTTGACGACATTGCAGAGCTTCAACCATCGGCACCTCCGAAGGTCGTCATCCACCCAGCTCACATCGATGAGTGGGGGGAAGATCCCGCGATGCTCCCGACCAACACACTCAGCCCAGAGCTACTTGCGCAGCTCAACAGTTCCGTCGAAATCGACATCGAGCAGCTCAACAAACAAGAGCAATACACACAACGCGCACACGCATCGACAGAAGATGCCGTCTCCATCGACCCCAAACCTGTTGGCTTCACGACGAGTCAAATCCAACGCGCAACGTTGCTCTCCAGACGTCTTGGGTTTATCGCCAGCAAAATATACAGCGCGCTGTTGATCGAAAACTTCCACGATGCATCCCCAGGCGCGTTTGCCTACCTGAACAACATTCTCAACGCTCTCCCACAGGACTCTCCCTCGCAACCTTGTATCGTCCTTACAGTCAAACCCGGTGAGAGCCGACAAAAACTCGAACAGATCCTCAACAAACACCACACCTACGCAATACTCGACTTACAGAGACTCCAAGATCAAGATATCGAGCAACTTATCTTCGCGCTGCTTGGCCTGAAAGAGGAGCAAACCAAAGAGCGCTCCAATGTCCAACCTCTGCTTCAAACACTCTTACCAGAAGCTGCTGGACTCCCCCTGTTCGCCAAGACGTACATTCAGGCGTTGATAGACGAACAACAACTCATCTACAAAAAAAACCACTGGCAACCCTCGGAAACATTTAAAGCGGCGCCCCCACGAAACATGGAAGAGGTCGTCTTCGAGCGCGTTGAAAAACTCCCAGAGACAGTCCGAAGCACTCTTCAAATGGCCGCTGTCATTGGTCAGGACTTTGGCTTCAAACTCTTGCAACAGCTCACAGGGCTTCCCGCAGACACACTCCTCGACGTCGTCGATAAGGCCATTCATGCTCGTGTTATCAAGAGTGTACAAGGCCGCTCCTCCGAGGACGCTTACACCTTCGAGTCGGGAAATATCGCGGTCCAATTGTACACAGCGCTCTCTCCAGAGGAGCGACAAACCATCCACCATACGATTGGAACCCTCTTAGAACAGGAGACTGCGCCGCCTTTATCACAGCTCGCTTATCACTTTGGACAAAGTGACGATCTCGAAAGAGCTGTCTTGTACACACAACAAGCAGGCGAAGCAGCACTTAAAGAAAAAGACTACACCTCAGCGATCGCACATTTCCAAGCAGGATTTCGACAACTCCCAGCAGGGACACAGCAACGCAACCTCCGCATCTGGTTCCGTAAAAAGCTGGCCCATGCCCACTTCGAGAATGGCGATACAGACGAAGCAATCGACCACTACCAGCAGCTACTCAAGCTGATCGACTCTCCAACTGAACAGACCGAAACTTACAGGATGTTAGGGGAATGCTACTTCCGAAAGGGACAACTCGACGAAGGCGTCACCCATATACAGCACGCTTTGGAGTTGCTTGGTGACAAGCTCCCAACAGGCAAGTTTTCACTTAAGTGGCGCTCAGGGTGGGAGTCTTTGGTCCGAGGATGGGGAAGCAAGCAAGACACAGATGATCCCGAAAAACTTCGAACACGTGCACGTTTGCATGTGTCGTTGCTGGAGCGACTGTACTGGTCCGATGGGGAGCGCTTTGACACACACGCGTTTGCGTATCTCCAGCTCGCCAATAAGCTCGACGACCCAAGTATGAAGCTCGACGCAGAAGCCATCCAGCTGACGAGAACAGAGTATATCAACCACCCGGCAAAGCTCGCCCAGCTAGAAACAAAGCTACAGGGCGATGCTGCCGCGATACACGATCTGAAAGCGCTCACGAGGCTCCATACACAAGTTGGGATCGCGTCCTTTTGCTACAGCGATATCACCAAAACACTACGCTCCCTCCAACTCGCTCTGCAACTCGCAAATCAACAAGGCGATCGCGAGCTCCTCTGTCGCTCGCTACACACGTGGGCGTGGTTTCGGGTCTTTTTAAGCCAATGGGACGACGCCCTCCAAGACTTCAGTTACATCTCAACACTCTCTCAAGAGCTCGATAACCCTGTCTACCAGACCTCCGCACTTTGTGGACTCGCGCTGACCTCCTTTATGAAGGGAGAATCACAACAAGCACGTGAATACGCACAATCCGCGCTCACAAAAGCACGCGCACAGAGCTTGCAGAGATGGGAGTTGATCGCATTACACATATCTGCAGCCGATGCGTTCTTCCAAAGACAATTCAAGAAAGCCTCCAGACTTTTCGAAGAGGCCATTGAGCTGACCCTCTCCCAACACCTTTTTTCAGGCTTCACCCATCTGCTGTTTTTCAACCACATGGAGTCACTGCTTTGGCAGCTCGACACAAAGAGCGGTTCAGAAGCAGAGATCATACAACAACTCAAACGCAACCAAAAGCTGAGTAAGCAATATCTCCACGAGTTTCCCATCTTCCAAGGTTTTATACACGTACTACAGGGCACATTGTACGCGCGACAAAATCGTATCAAGTATGCGCAAAAGTCATTTCAACTTGCGCTTGAGACAAGAAACGCGTTGAAGAAACACTACTTCTCTGGATGGATGATGCAGCGCGTAGCCATCGAGCTTTCGCACCTGAAAGACAATCCAAACATCATCCAAACCTTGCTCGACAAATCGCTCGAAACGCTCAGCCACACACAAGCCACCCAACTCATCGAATGGCATCATTGGGTACGCCAACAGATCCTTTGACCTCCCCCAACTAATCGACTTCATCAAAAAGCTCTCCAGCAACAAAGCCTTTCACAACAGGTCTATCAGTGCTACAGTTAAAGGGTGGCATACAACACAAAGATGTACCCTGCTATGTTTGCCAAGGCAACACCTGATTGTCCTCAACTGTATGTGGAGTCAAGGATGACAATGTATCGTATATTCAAAAGTATTATCACAAAAATGTCTTCAACTTTTCAACTCTGTTTGTGGGCTGGACTCTTCCTGACAGCCTCACTCTTTTCTCCATTAACAGCCTGTACAGGCACCCCTACCGACACTGAAAAGGCAACCAATCCAGACGGAGGAGATAACAAAGACGGTGGAACCACCGACAAAAAAGTCGTCCCTCCTGGCTGTGAAGCCAAAAAAGGTTGTTGTCTATCCGCCAAAATCCTTCAGCAATGGACTTCACATGGGATCAGCAACTACAACTCGTACAGAAATACGTGGAGTAGTATCGCCCTAAGTCCAGATGGAAAGTACCTGGTTTCAGGCACCGCAGACGGCAGAGAGGTTTGGGTGTGGCAAACAGAGGGTATGAAACTCCACAAGGTCATGGGAGGCTCTGGTGGGCACACCCAAGGTGTCCGCGCAGTCTCGATTAACAAACAAGGAACGTGGGTCGCGTCTGGCTCCTATGACGATCATCTCGTCATCTGGAATATCGACACAGGTACACAACGCTCACGTACAAAATACAACGGTGACATCTACGCGGTCGCGTTCAATCCCGGTGGAAGCCTCGTCGCTTTTGGAGGTTCGGGGCGTGAGGTCCGTATTATCAACGCGGCCACAGGGAAAGCCGTCCACACACTCAAAGGGCACAGCTCCAACGTCCAATCACTCGCGTGGAGTCCTGACGGCAAGATGCTCCTCTCAGGTTCGAGAGATAAAACAGCCCGCATGTGGGATGTGACAGAGGGTAAAGAGCTCTACCAATTCAAAGGAAACGGAAGCTACGTACAAGGTGTCGCGTTCAGTCCAGATGGAAAAAAGATCGCAACCGCCGGCGAAGATCGAAAAGGTAGAATTTACGAAGTAGAGACACAAAAAGAACTGCACAATGTCGATTTGGGTGAACGCGGGCGTTCTGTCTCATTCAGCCCAGATGGAAAAGAAGTCGCTTTTGGTGTCAACAACAGCAAGATCGTCGTCTACAAAGTAGAAGATGCCTCAAAAATCCGCGAAGTCACAGGCCACTCGTCATCGATCAACTACGTCGAATATGCCCAAGACGGGAAAAGCCTTTACTCCTCCGCAAGCGATGAGACGATCCGTGTCTGGAATACGAGCGACGGTAGCAACAAGCAAGTCCTCTCCATCCGCAACAACCGCTCACAATACTTCGCGATCAGCCCCAACCAAAAGTACATCGTGCTCGGAACAGGCGATGACATCAACATGTACGTTTGGGATATCCAGAAGAAAGACATCATTCACGTTCTCTCTGGACACAAAGGCGGTATCCTCGCGTTGGCCTTTGCGCCAGACAACAAGACGTTGATCTCAGCCTCCCGCGATGCGACCATCAAGTTCTGGGATGTGGAAGAAGGCAAAGAGACCAAAACCCTCACAGGACACAGTGTGAGTGTCACCTCCCTCGCGCTCGATAAAACAGGTAAAATCCTTGTGAGTGGATCGTATGATCAAACCGTGAGGATTTGGGATGTCGCGAGTGGAAAGTCGACCAAAACCCTCACAGGACACAAAGGCTTCGTGAACGACGTCGCCATCAGCGCAGACGGAAAATGGATTCTTTCAGGCTCTGACGATGGAACAGGCCGCATCTGGGACGCATCTGGTGCCGCAAAAGCAACCCTCACAGGACATGTCGCCGGTGTCACAGCGGTCGCATTTAGTCCAGATGGCAAAACCGTCGCGACAGGTTCAAGAGACCAAAGCGCGAAACTCTGGCAACGTGACAGTGGTGCGCTCTCGTTCACATTTAAAGGAAGCTCAAGCAACGGTTACCAAGTGTCAAGTATGGCCTTCTCTCCAAAGGGAGATCTATTGGCCGTTGGCTCAAGCGACTCATCCATCCGATTGTGGGCGCTCAAAGATGGTAAGGTAAAATACTCGATCAGCGGTCACGGCGGACATGTCAACCAACTCACTTACCACCCCGATGGAAAGACCATTATCACAGGGGCCTGGGATAAACTCGTACGTTTTTGGTTGACAGATGTTGGTGATAGCTTGAAAGCCGAGCTCACAGGACATGAGAAGAAGGTAAAATCCGTCGCAGTCAGTCCAGACGGACAACTCATCGCGACCTCTGGAGATGACAAGAACATCAAGCTGTGGGACGCAAACACCTACAAAGTCGTCAAAGAGCTCAAAGGACATACGGACGAAGTCGTTGGTTTGAACTTCAGCCCAGATAGCAAACACCTCGTGTCTGCGTCATTCGACAAAACGGCACGTATTTGGGATGTCGCGACAGGCAAACAGGTCTTCGAGTTTAAAGAGCATAAAGATCGCATTTACCGGGCGATTTACAGTCCAGATGGTACATGGATTGCAACCGCTTCAGGCGATCAGAGTATCAAGGTGTGGGCTGCAGCAGATGGAAAGGTCAAGTACACCTTCGAAGAAGATATCGACAACAACAAAAAAGGACACACAGCCTACGTCACAAGTATCTCCTTTAGTCCGGACGGCAAACTCCTCGCCTCTGGTGCCTACGACAAAAAAATCATCGTCTGGGATCTCGAAAAGGGAGAGTACAGTTTCGAGCTCAAAGGCCACTCAGGTGGAGTCAGTATGGTGGCCTTCCACCCAACAGGAGGAGGATTGCTCTCCGTCTCCTTCGACAAAAGCATCAGACTTTGGAGCATCAAGGACAAACGACAAACCAAATCCATCAGTAACGCTCACACACAAGGGATCGTCGGTCTCGCATACAGCCCAGACGGGAGCTTGTTTGCGACGACTTCGTACGACAACAGCGTGAAGGTCTGGAACAACAACCTGACCCTACGCCAACCTCTCGAAGGGCACACCGGTCCAGTCATTGACGTCGTCTTTAGTCCTGATGGAGAGTCCATCGTCACCTCTTCTGAGGATAAAACAGCGAGAGTGTGGGGTATCCAAGAAGCGCTCACAGATGTGTATAGCAAAAACAAGACAGGCGTCACCGCCGTCGCGTTTAGTCCTGATGGCAAGTTTGTCGCGACTGGTTCGTTTGATAAGAGCATCAAGACGTGGAACACAGTCGGCAGCAAGAGCAAAGAAGTTAAAAAGATGAGCGACTCAACAGACGTCCGCTCCATCGCTTACAACGCAGATGGTACGCAGCTCGTCGCGGCGTATAAAAACGCGAACGTCCGCTTGTGGGATGTCGCCTCTGGGAAGATCGCCAAAAACCTGGAAGGACACACTGAGCCCGTAAATATCGTCGCTTTTAGCCCTGATGGAAAGATCTTGGCTTCCGGCTCTGATGATAAATCGGTGCGGTTGTGGGACGAGAAAAACCAACTGTTGGATCTACTACGTGGACACGAAGACGCAGTCATCGCGCTCAGCTTCTCAGCCGACAATAAGTCTGTTGCGTCCGGGTCGAAAGATGGTTTTGTGTTTGTCTGGGGTGTCAGTGATGGCGCGCAAAAACAAAAATGGAAGGCACATGATGGTCCCATCAACGCCCTCGCGTATAGCCAAGATGGAAAGTTCTTGATGTCGGCATCTTCGGATAATAAGCTGCAGATTTGGAGCACCACAGGCTACAAGAAACACAAAGAGTTGTGTTTTCCAGCCTCTATCATACGACTGAAGACCAACCCGAAAAACAACCTGGTCGCAGGCGCGTTTAGTGATGGAAGTATCAGAATCTGGGACAGCACAGACTTTTCACTCAAGCGCACATTGCAACCCAAAAAGCATAAAGTGGCAGGACTCGCCTGGGGTCCGGAAGGCAAAATGCTGCTCGCAGGCAACGCAAATGGGAACACATTTATCTGGGAAATCCTCCCCTGAATCCCCCCTCCTCTCCCAACAGCACTCTCCCCAACAACCAAACACACCGTAGACATCACCCAACCCCCACCCAAGCCCCTTAAAGCGTAGGAAAAAGGCTTTCTTTTTTCTCGGCTTCTGGGTATACTTTCGAGTATGTCCGCATATCCCAAGTGGATCCAATAAGCTATGTCAACAAGGTTGTGATGATGGCTTCTGGGCGAAGAGAGAAGCATGGATGATTCTTTTTTGCCAGTCCTTCCGCTCATATCCCATCGTTCTGCACTCCATCACAGGAGCACGGTTCGTTTTGAAGAATGTTCAAGCAAATCCACACACCGCAAATCATGTGTGGCGAGAAAAGTATTCACTCATCGGCATTGGATTGTGTCTCGTATACATATTCCTTTACACAGCTTGCGGAGGGGACGACCCCACCAAAAGCAGTAACCGCAAAGTTGAAGCATTCTCCCTGATCGTCGAACAACACACCCTCCCCGACGATCTCGCAAAAGACAACACACTCACCGTCAATAGTATCGAAGGCCTCGGAACACTTATCGGTGTCAAGAGCGGCCTCTATATCCTCAACGGAAAAAAATTCAACATTCTCGATCAAGAGCAACCCACCGTAGGCATCGAAGCCTGGAAGAGTAAATACCTCGTCATCGCACGTCCAAAGTTCCTGCAAGTCTACGATGGCTCCATCCACCGCCTCAATGTGAATGAAGAGTTCAGCCAAACAGAGAAAGAAGAAGACAAAACCATCACATCGATCGCCGTCCAAAAAGAGGCGGAGTTGTGGGTGGGGACTAAGAACCAACTGTGGCTCATCGTCGGCAACGACGTCGCAGGTTTCAACCAGTTTGGTCACGTCGAGCACCTCTCGACGTTTTTGGGCGCAGAAGATCTGCTCGTGAAAGAGCAAGGTGGTAGTTTCAAATCAATACGCGCAGCGGCTGCTAGTGGCTATGACCTTCGTGACTTCTCCAAATCAGAGCTCTCTCTCACACAACTTGTGCCCTCTTTTGGAGGCAAGCTGTGGGGTGTCGCCGCAGAAGGCCTTTACGAATGGCGCAAAGAGGAAGACAAGTCCGCATGGTGGGCTTACCAATTGGTCACAGAGGAAGGTCAGGATGCCGCTAAGGTCGAATACATTGCCCAGTCGTCTCTCGATGGGACGTTGTGGGTCGTGACCAAGGACAAGATTTTTCAGATTGGACTTGAAAGCGCACGCTATGCAGAGCGTCCAAAAGAACTAAAGACGATTATCTCGGCGAGTGCAAGCTACACAGGTGACCTGTGGCTCAACGATGGCACCTCGCTCTTTCACATCACAGTCAACAAATCGGGTCCAATCACTTACAAGGACCACGTCAAACCTTTCTTTGACAAGAACTGTCTTCGATGTCACGGCGATGTGGGCCCAGGACGCCCCATTAACAGTTACGAGTTGACCAAAACGTATATCCAGGATTCGATCAAAGCGATCGAAAACGAATCGATGCCAGCGGATAAAAAACCCCTCGTCGGCGGTGATATCTCGCTCCTTAAGAAATGGGTAGAGGAAGGCCTCAAGCCCTAAGCATCGAACCCTGGACCACAGATTGTACATTTTTTATTCCGTGAGCGCGCAGTGCAGCGATATTCGAGCCCGAGAGGGCCAAGGCACCCTTGCAATGGATGCAAGGATTGGTTGGATCCGTTCCACCGAAAGGAGAAAAGAGTATGAGCCGACTTAAAATACTACCTGTATTTTTGCTCATCCCGTTCGCTTTCACCACTTTTTGGAGTCCCACCCCACAAGCCCAGGTGTGTGAATCCAAAGAGCCCCACCTCGCGTTGCAGTATCTTCGACGTCTGAGTCTCGACCTCAGAGGATATCTGCCAACCCCCAACGAAGCCAAAGAAGTCATCAAAGCCCAAAAGGTTCCCGAGAAGATGATCGACACCATGCTCGACTCTCCGGAGCTGCTCAAACAACTTCGCGATTACCACCGCGATCTGTTGTGGGCAAACATTGGGACGCTGTCTTTTGACAATGACTGGCGGATCAACAAAGGAAATGGCAAGGATCAGCCATACTGGAGCAGCTACACAGCTGAATTGATGGGTCGTCCAGACACTAGCTGTCTCGACAAGCCTGCAGAGTTTAAAGACGGAAAACCCGTCACAACCTGCAGCACCAACAAAGAAGGCACCAAAGTCTGTCAGGAAGGGTATGTCATGGTGAAGCCATACTACGCTCCTGACACTGAGGTCAAAGTGTGTGCATTTGATGCACAAGGGCGATGTGGGAAAAATCTGGAGAAATGCCAGGTCGACAACGCCAAGACACAACAGACCATCACAAAGTCCTTGATCAACCAACTCGTGATGTATGCAGAGTCGCTTTACAAATCAAAGCGTCCCTACACCGACCTGATCACGGCAAAAGACATGTATGTGAATGGGCCACTCTCCCACTTCATGCGCCACCAAATGAACACTCTCGACGGGATCAGCGTCGGCGACATGAACATCAAGGGTGACATTCCAGTCGTGGCTTTCCACAAGCAAGAAGAGTGGAAGAGCGTCGATCGTGGCACATTGCACTCAGGGATCCTGACGATGCCAGCGTATCTCTTACGCTTTGCCTCGAACAGAGGCCGTGCAGATCGCTTCTACAACTCCTTCTTGTGCAAACCTTTTCAAGCACCTCCTGGCGGTCTCCCTCCAGGACAAGACACCTGCCACAAAGAACCCAACCTGCAAAAACGTTGTGGGTGCAAGTACTGCCACGCGACATTGGAGCCGGCAGCAGCACACTGGGGACGTTGGTTGCAGAGTGGGATCAACGCGCTTGATCTGAAAAAGTTCCAATCCTTCAACGAAAGTTGCGCGGGAAGCCGCGTCGATCGTGACAAGTGCAAACATTACTTTACAAAACCTAGCCACCCTGATGAAGAGCGGTATCGCGGCTACCTCAAGTCCTACCTCTTTTTAACAGACAGAATGCGCAAAAATGTCGACGAAGGTCCTATCCGATTGGCTAAACAATCCATCGAAAGTGGTGCCTTCTCAACCTGCGCAACTCAACAGCTGTGGACCTGGTTCTCCGGAACCAACAACCTGCACAAAGACACCATCCAGGAGATCGCTGGGGCGTTTAAAGGCAGCAAATACAGCATGCGTACATTGATCAAAACGATTGTGACGAGGCCTGAGTACCGACTCGGTCGCCTCCACACCAGCAACTAAAGGAGGACTCGTCATGTCACGATTTCAAGTCGTACTCATGATCCCGGCTCTTTTGTGGCTCTTCGCGTGTGAAGGACAACAAGTGACCAAGACGGCAGATAACCCCTCAACCGGGTATATCAATGATCACTGGAGCCGCATCCAACCCACCCAAAAGAAAACCATCCGCACCCAGGTTAGCCCGTCATACGGACGTCTGGGACGTCGGCTTACCCTTGCCCAGCTGCGCACCATGATCCCCAAACTCTTCGACGGGATGACTTGGGAAGATAGCAGAGGGAACAACCTTTTTAACCGATACGCTCGAACTCTTGGAGAGGCTGACTATATTTACCTCACCTCCACCAACAGACAAGCGACTGCGTTGTTCATGAAATTTATGGACGATATGGCGACCAACCTCTGCGATCGAGCGGTCAGCAAAGACCTCGCAGAGAAAGATGAGTCCAAGCGCATGGTGGTCCTCGACCAAAAAGACATCGATCGCACCCTTCGTCACTTGCGACTGAAGTTTCATACGATCTACGTCCCGGAGAGCACCAACAAAGGGATCAAGCAGCTGCGTGAGTTGTATGACAACGTCTTGACGCAGACAGGTGGAAGCAGCAGCACATCCAGAGCGTGGCGCTCTGTTTGTTATGCCGTCCTTACTGCACCCGAATTTTTCGCCTACTAAGCTAGACGTGGAGGAGCTTTCTCATGAAACGACGTTACGTTCTTAAATCGCTAGGTTTCGGTGCAGGCGCGTACATGCTCGCACCGTCCCTTCAATCAACCCCCATCCAAAAAGTCAAGGCCAATCCCGAAGAGCCCGAGCGCTACTTCATCCAGTGCTACTTTAGCGGTGGTTGGGATATTCTCCTCAGCCTCGACCCCAGAGATCCCGGCAAGTTCACGGACTCCCGGATCAAAGAGACACGTATCCAACCGGGATATGATCGTCTTCCGACCAACACAGCGGCACAATTTCGCCCAGATCTGCTCATGCCAAAAGGCTCCAACATCGATTGGGGTCCAGTCATGGGCGGTTTTGCACGTCACTTTGACGTCAGCTGTGTTGTGCGCGGTGTCGCGATGGATACAGTCTCTCACGTTGTCGGTCGTCGCTACTTTATCACTGGGATGATGCCACGCGGACAAAACGCCGTAGGTTCATCACTGTCTTCCTGGATTGTCTCAGAGCAAGGCGCAAAGAGCCCAATCCCCAACCTCGTCGTTGGTGTCGAATCGTACAACCGTGGTCTTCCAGCCTACGCAAGTGGTCTGAAAGTCTCCGGTGTCAACGACTTGAAAACCACGCTCTCGGACATGTACCCCAAGAGCATCGACAAGACGATGCGGCACTACATCGAGGATTACAGACAAAACAATACCTTCTGTGATCCCGCAGCCCTCGATGAGGACGGATTGCTCAGCATGATCCAATCCGCACAAGTCAAGGCGCGCTCTTTGGTGTCGAAGGACCTCAACCAGTACTTCGACTTCAACAGCAGCAAACTCCGCGACATCCGCGATCGATACAACACTCGCTCTGGTAGCGGCGCACAAGCAGCGATGGCATTCCAAGCCATCAAGCACAACGTCGCACAGACCATCACGATCCACCTCACAGGTGGTCTTGATACACACGGTACAAACTGGGCGACAACACAGTCACAGCGACAATACGATGCGTTTAAAGCGCTTGGTGTCCTCGTCGATGACCTGAAAGCAACCCCACACCCCACCGTGGAAGGTGCCAAACTCATCGATTACACCACCATCATGTGTTGTTCGGAGTTCTCCAGAACCCCCATCCTCAACGCATCAGGTGGTCGCGATCACTGGCTCGCAAACGCCTCACTGCTCGTTGGCGCTGGTGTCCCACACAACAAAGTTGTCGGTGCCACTTCCAACAGTGGCTTCAACCCCATGACCGTGGATCCCATCACAGGTGAACCCGCAGATGGAGGTGTGATCATCACGCCGACTCGCATCTTCGCATCGATCATGCAGGCTGCAGGCTACCAGTACAACCAATTCCGGGTAGATGGGTTGCCTTGCTTGATGGACACAGCCAAAACCTGACCTCCTCCCTTCAACACTCCTCCCCCATCCCCACAAAACATTGACCCCCTTCGCCCTCTTTGCTACAGTTTTGTGACCTTACACCACACATCAAAGACATGGGTGTCTTTGTCATCTTTGCACCCATCTGTCTTTGAGGCACCATGAGGTCCAATCGATGGTCAACACGTCACAACCCTCCTCGACAAAAGCAAAACGCATCCTCTATTACAGCCCCTCTGATGAACGGTACCAACACTTTATGGATGCGCTCAACACTCTCCCTGAGTGCCAAGAGTGCACCCAAACACAAAGCCCTACTATGCGTTTTGGAGATGTCCAGCTCGAATGGCTCGTCAAACACGACGCAGAAGAGACCATCGAGCTGCTCAGACAGCTTTACACAAACCTCCTCATCATCGACGCACGTTGGACACAAGGGATGGACCCACAAAGCTTTGAAGAGACGATCAACAAAGCCAGGAGTATCGTCCACAAGCTCGATAACGCAGAAGATATGGAATCCCGCTATGGTTTCCACCGCATTCTCCTGCTGCTCTCTGGTCCTGACCCAGAGTACATCGACACACTCTTGACGGAGTTCGGACGTAGAGGGATTGAATACATTCTTCGAGAGCGTCCCGCGACAGGAGACAACGATGACACCGAATTTGTGAAACGCGTGATGGACAAGTCTGTCTCACTGATCTTCCAACGCCGCTCGCGTAAAACAGCGATGTGCCTCGCCGGTGGTGGGATTACAGGGATCTACTACGAGATGGGTGCGCTCAAGTGCCTCGATGACTGCCTCTCTCAAACGGGCTCCTCCATCCCCATGATCAACGACTTTGACATGTACTTTGGCATCAGCGCAGGTGCAGTCGTTTCGGGCATTCTGACTGCGGGATACGCCCTCGAAGAGATGATGGGAGCGATCGTCGGTTACGAAGGCGGACGCATCCCTCCACTCAGCCTCAACCTCTTTCGCGTCAACCACTTTAACGCAAATGGTCTGCTCAAACGCTTCAGCTCTGCGGTCACGTCCTCTTGGGGGTCCATCTGGCACTCGCTCTACCGCAAGCAACTCCCGGCGATTGACGCCTTCCTGACGAGCTACTTTGAGAGCGTTGGTCCCCCCTTCCACTCCTACCAATTCCAAAGCATGCTCAACAAAATCCTGACGGCGACAGGCGCGACCAACGACTTCAAAAAGCTCCCAAGAGAGTTGTATATCGGCGCATCCGATCAAGATGCCCGTAAGCACGTACTGTTTGGCTCCGAGTCAAACTGTAACATCCCGATCAGTTCAGCGATTCAAGCATCCCTAAGCATCCACCCTGCCTTCTCTGCGGTCAAATTGCACGGACGTTACTACGAAGATGGTGCGGTCACGAAAACATCCAACTTCGCCGAAGCGATCCGCCGTGGTGCCAGCCTTGTCCTCGTTCTCGACCCCTTCCTCCCCTTCGTCTCCAAGGAGGTCGGGTACGCGAACAAACGTGGGATCCTCTACAACATCGACCAAGACATCCGCACCCTCTCCTTTACTCGCTACGAAAACACACGCAATTGGGTGCTACGCAAACATCCCGATGTCAGCTCCTACACGTTCGTTCCGAGCAACCGGCTTCGACAACTCCTGTCGATCAACCCCATGGATCATCGCCCCCACCTCGAAATATGGAAGGGAGCCTATCTCTCGACTTTCCGAAGAATTCAATCCCTCCAACACAGAATGCACGGCGATCTCAACGCACACGGAATCCAATTCCAGCTAGACAAAGCCGATAGCATCGCGCAGCAGCTCCGTCACGCCAAAAAACCCTCCTTTGAAGACTTCTTCGTCGATCGACAACCCATCTTCCGGGCTCCTCCACTCTCCACCAAGCAACCAAACAAACGCAAAGAGCACAAAACCAAACCATTCGAACCTGCGTACATCTCCAAACACACACTCCCCTAACCGACCTCCACTGAAAAGAAAGATACCACCGGCCCTCCCCCTCACTCATTCTTACAAAAGTAAACAAAATACAAAAAAATCAGCAACAAATGTTGCATTTGCGCAGAAAAATAGAATAGCCTGTTGTATACACAAAGTACGCAAAAACATACAGATGAGGTCAACGAGTGGTGCCCTCATCGTACACTGCATAGACTTCATCAAGACATTGATATACCGATTTTATCGGTCTCCCTAGATATTGGAAAGGAGTCCAACATGAAGATACGTCATCTGGCACGTCTGTTTGCCGGTTTGATATTGAGTTTCGCGTTGGTGGGAAGCGGATGCGACTGCCAGGATGTCGGAGGATTAGGCTCGACCAGACACCTCGTCGCCAGCCCTGAGAGCCTCTCGTATGATGCCCAAGAGGGCGAAGAACAAACGAAGAATGTGAAGGTGACAGCCAAGGTAGGTATCGTTGGCATCGAAGAGATCAAGCTTATCACGGGAAAGAGTAACTTCACGATCGTCCAGGAAAGTCTCCCAACGCTCCCGATGAACCTCGAAGAAGGGGACTCATTTGTCCTCAAGATCAAATACAAAGCTCCCGCAGGGATCCCAAGCTCCGGCCTCCTGAGAATCGTAAGTGACTCAACGATCCCCGCAGAAGGCAAACTCGACATCCCCCTGCTCACACAGCTCAACAACCAACGCCTGACATTGACTCCCAACCCCGCAAACTTTGGGGGTCTTGAAGAAGGGCAAGAGAAAGAAATCGAAGTGGTTGGCAAAAACGAAGGTCGTGCGGTCCTCAACATCGAAAAAATCGAAAAAGACGCCAGCACAAGCCCCGCCTTCACATTTCCAGATGGATTGCCCACAACACCCCTCGAAGTCAAGCCAGGTGAGAGCTTTAAATTCAAGATCAAGTTTATCCCAACACAGAGAAAACCCGATCTTGGCGCTATCTTGTTTACGTGCAAAGGCGGCTGTGCACCAGAAGATCCCAACCCTAACAACCGAAAAGATCCCTATACACTCCCCCTCAGTGGGACCATTGCTGTTCCCTCGATTGAGGTGACGCCGCAACAGATCGACTTCGGTTTTGTCGCGAGTGGAACGACTGTCAGCAAGACGTTCAAAATCAAAAACAACGGCGGGGCTGAACTCAACATCTCCCAAATTACTTTTAAACCAGGTTCTTCAGGGGCGTTTATCATGCCCACACTGGAAAACATCGACATCGCTCCCGGCGCGAGCAAACAGGTCGCCGTCCAATACCGCCCGAGTATTGTGATCGAAAACAAAGGCGCAGTCGTCATCGAGAGCAATGACCCCTCGCGAAAAAGTGTGGAGGTACAACTCAATGGAAAAGTCTCCGCTCCCAAGATCCAGGTCACTCCGACCAAACTCGCGTTTGGTAAAGCACCTGTGAAGAAGATCCTCTGTGTGACGATCGCAAATGTCGGCGATCAACCCCTTGAGGTCTCTCCCGCCCAGATCGTCGCAGGCAGCTCTCCTGAGTTTACGCTCGAAAAAGCACCCGCGAAGCTGACACTGCAACCAAACGGCAACGACAAGCTCTGTGTCGTCTATCAACCTGTCGATGCAGTCGATGACACAGGAAAACTACGTATCAAAAGTAATGACCCCGCCAGTTCCATCGTCGATGTCACACTCACAGGAAACGGACTCGCGCCCAAGATCTGCGATCTGATCGCGCAACCCACACAGACCAGCTTTGGGTTATGTGCGCTTGGAAAATCGATCACCAAAAAGGTGAAATTCTACAATACGGGCTCTTCCGACTGTATTGTGAACAGGATCGCTGTCTCCACTGACAAAGGTGGTTTCCCCCCATACATCGGTCCCGACGTCTTTACGTTGAGCAACTTCCCCACACAATGTCCAGGTGGAACCTGTAATCCCCCGATGACCGTCAAAGCAGGTAATGATTTCACCGTCGATGTGACCTTCTTGCCAACGATGGAGCGTCCAACTCTCGGTGCACCAGGGTTTAACGGCCTTGTCTCCGTCAACACAAACGCAACCCCCAGCATCCGCCAAGCGAAACTTCATGGGATTGGTTTGCCCGGCTGCGTCTCAATCGTTCCAGATACCATTGACTTCGGTCTGATCACGATCAATTGCGCATCACGTAACGAATCGATCCTCGTCTACAACACCTGCTCAACAGAGATCACGGTCAACAAAATCAGATTCAAAAACAACGCCGCGAATGGGTTCCAGTTCACCAAAGCACCGAATACTCCCTTTAAACTAGCGAGTGGAAAGACCGCGACAATCGAGGTCAAATACAGAGCGACAACAGCCAAGCAGCAGAACGCTGTCGTCGAGGTCGAGCACTCATTCACACAGCTCTCACCATTGACCTCCGCGCTCTCCGCCAAAGGCACGACGAGCGCAGATCAAACAGACACATTCAAACAGGCCAACAACGAAAAAGCCGACATCCTCTTTGTCATCGACAACTCTGGCTCCATGTCCGATGAACAATCTTCCCTTCGAAGCAACCTCAAGGTCTTCGTCCAGTGGGCACAAACCCTGAAGGCAGACTTCCACATCGGCGTCACCACGACAGAGATCGACCCAAAAGCCACACCAGGAAAACTGAGAGGTTCGCCTCCATTTATCACAACAAGCACCCCCAACCCGACAACCGTCTTTAGCAACAACGCCAACGTGGGAACTGGGGGACTCGGCGTCGAGGCCGGTCTGGAGGCTGCCAGACAAGCCTTTACCCCACCCCTCTCCACCACAGGCGCCAACAAAGGCTTCTTGCGAAAAGATGCCACCCTCACAATCATCGCAGTCTCCGACGAACCGGATCAATCCTCCGAAGCCACAGGCTTTTACATCAACTTCTTTAAGAACTTGAAAGGTGGTGCACGCTCAGACCGATTCCGCTTGCACGCGGTCATCGGTGTGGATCCCTCCAACAAAAATATCAAGAACTGTAAAACGGGAAGTGGTGGTTCATTCGATGGTGGTAGTTCTTCAGGTCGATATGCAGATGTGGCCAACAAGACAAATGGTTTGGTCGAGTCCATCTGCAACACCAACTGGTCGTCGGTCTTCCGAAAAGTTGGGACACTTACGTTCTCTCTGCGTAAGCGCTTCTTTTTGAGTCGAGCCGCTGACCCCAAAACAATCGTCGTGAAAGTCAACGGTGTCGTTCAAAACACAGGCGCCAATACATGGACGTATAACGCCACCACAAATAGCATTGACTTCGCGTCGTCTCCACAAGCCGGAACGACCATCGAAGTCAAGTACAAGGCGATCTGTTTCTAAGGCTGCTCCATCACTCTTCTCTTTCCTTACTCCCAACTCCCAGACAAACATCTCCAGGGTTGCCATCGCGCCCTTGCGTCCCCACCATGACACCACAAAGGTGCTCACATCACAACAATACCCACATACCAGGAGAGAAGATGTCCATTTACGAGATCCCACTGCAAGATATCAATGGTCAAGAGGCCCCTCTTTCAGCATACAAAGGCAAAACCTTACTGCTCGTCAATGTCGCCTCCAAATGTGGCTTGACCCCCCAATACAAAGGACTTCAAGCGTTGTACGACGAGTACAAGGACAAAGGTCTCGAAGTTATCGCCTTTCCTTGCAACCAATTTGGTGCACAAGAACCCGGAACACACGAAGAGATCAAGACATTCTGCTCCACGCAATACAATGTCACCTTTCCTCTCTACGCAAAACTCGATGTCAACGGTCCCAACCGCCATCCCTTGTACACACATCTCACAAACCAAGAGACCACGCCCGACGGTCCCGGCGATATCAAGTGGAATTTCGCCAAGTTTTTGATCAATCCAGAGGGAGACGTTGTGGCGAGATTCTCCCCCCGCACCACGCCCGAAGATCAGACATTGCTTGAAACACTTAAAGCCCAGCTCCCCAAGTAGCTCCCCAGAAGCGCAAAGAGAGCAAGAGAAACCAAGAAGCAAACTCAGAATAAAGACGACAGAAACAAACACGCCCCCCTAAATAAACCCCTCACCATCGCCCCATATAACTTGAATAAAATACAAACCTCACACAGCACCATTGACGACAGCAATAATCGTTTTTATTCTACAAAGCGTTCCGATTTACACAAAAGGAGATCAACATGTCACGAAGTTTGAAGATCGCGTTGTTTGCCAGTATAGCGCTTGTACTCGCAGGCCAGACGACGAGCGCCAAAAAGCCGACCAAGGCAAACACATCGCCCTCTATCCACACATTGACCGTGAAAAACATCGACGGAAAAGATGTGAAGCTCTCAACATACAAAGGAAAAGTCCTGCTACTCGTCAACACCGCGAGCCGATGTGGGTACACTTACCAGTACAAAGGGATGCAGGAAATCCACACCAAGTACGCCAAAAAAGGCTTCTCTGTGCTCGCATTTCCATGTAACGACTTTGGAGGTCAAGAGCCCGGTACACACAAGCAGATCAAAGCCTTCTGTACAGGCAAATTCAAGACGACCTTCCCGATCTTCTCAAAGGTCAAAGTCAAAGGGAAAAAGAAAACCCCACTTTACGCGCTGTTGACGGACAAAAGTAAGCATTCTTTTGGTGGGGCGATTACGTGGAACTTCAACAAATTTTTGATCGGAAAAGATGGGAGAATTTTGGCGAGGTTCGGCTCATCAGATGAACCCAATGGTGCGAAAGTGACCAAGGCAATTGAAAAGGCCCTCAAGTGAATGGACGCTCCAAAAGAGCTTCTGCCCAGAAAAATGTCCCCCCTCCCCCAATGTTTCTATCTGCTCTCAACTCCCTTCAATTGAAGATCAAGACTTCTCTGGCCGAAGACGAATCAAGCCCTCTTGTGTAGTCGAGGCGACGAGTTTGCCATCTCTCGTAAAGAATTGGCCTCGAACCAAACCTCTCGCGCCGCTCGCGCTTGGGCTATCGATGCTATAGAGGAGCCAATCATCAAACCGAAAATCACGATGAAACCACATCGCGTGATCCAAAGAAGCCATCTTCATCCTTGGCGACATGAACGAGATACCGTGGGGCTGTGTTGCTGTCGGTAGAAAATTAAAGTCCGACGCATAGGCGAGCAAGTAACGATGGACGATCGGATTGTCAGGTAGCTTTCCATTTGTACGGAACCAAATATGTCGGACAGGTTCCATCGGTTTGGGATTGAGCGGATTGTGGAATTTAACAGGCTTCATCTCGATAGGCTTGTCGCAGGTGATCTGTTCGCGGATATGCGCGGGGATACGTTCCTGGTATTTGCGTGCGATCTCAAGCTCGGACATCAACTCTTCAGGAGGTGGGACCGAAGGCATCTCAGCCTGGTGTTCGAGTCCTTCTTCGTCAACCTGGAAAGACGCGGTCATGTAAAAAATCGACTGACCGTGTTGAATCGCCTCCACACGTCTCATATGAAAACTACGACCATCTCGGACTTGTTGGACATCGTACACGATCGGCTTTTGCGCGTCACCGGCGCGCAAAAAGTAGCAGTGAAAGGAATGCACATGTCGATCTTCCGGTATCGTCTCTTTTGCCGCTGACAAGGCCTGACCAATCACCTGCCCACCAAAAACAGCACCAAAACCGAGATCCTGACTTTGTCCTCGATAGATACCTTTCTCAATCGCTTCAAGCGACAACAACGCCAACAACTCATCAAGAACCTTGCTCATCCATTCCTCTCCTTACTCCATGAAGTGAATATTGCTCCTTTGAAAGATCAAAAATGAACTCTCATTCATTCGTTGAGATGAATATAGGAATAAATTGATTCGTGGCAAACAAGGAGGACAGGAAAACGTTTGGGGGAGCGTGTGAAGACGTTGTATCAGGTGGAGTTTTTGCGCTCTTTGAGGATTTGTTGCAGATCTTCAAGCGCAGAGTGGAGCTCTTGGCTGCGTTCGAGCTCCAAGCCTGTAAATTTGAGACCTTCGAGCAACCACAACGCGAGATCAGGATTCGCGAGGGAGTAAAACACGTGTCGTCCCTCACGATGCATTTTTACAAGACGATACGCCCGAAGTTTTGAGAGGTGTTGAGAGACACTCGAGTGGCTGATCTGCAGCTCCTCTTCAAGTGTATTGACGTCCTTCTCATCATCACGCAACAACTCGATAATTTGAACGCGATGAGGATGAGAGATAGCACTTAAAAACCGAGCAAGTTCGTTGGCAACTATTGCGCGCGCAGGCATAATGAATCTTCCGTCTAGTCACAGGTTATGATCAACACTCCTTCAAGCCATGCTACTCGATCACACCAAGTTTGTCATGTCCCAACAACAAGTTTGATGTAGAGCCACCCTTTTGGGTGGGAAACACAAAGACGGAGGAGTACTACAATAGAACCAAATCCTCTCTCAAGTCGAAGCTTTTGAGTCAGTGGGAGGCATGGTTGTGTTTCTCGCGTCCATGTTCTGCTTGACAGCTTCGATGGGTCTATCATTAAACTTTCGCCTCAAAGTATCCCACTCCACAATAAGCGAACCACCAGCTGTCTCGATCTGCTCATCCCAAGAACAAAGAAACTCGATACAAGCGTGATCGATGTGTTGAAGTGCGCCCAAGTGAATGTGGATTTCAGCGTTGGTCGGGAGCGCTTCGAGCGTCTCGGCCAGATCAGGCATCCGTACAAATGTCAACGCACCGTGGAGGTCGATGTCGTAAACGTTCTCTTCGTCTTCGCGCTTGGAGACGTCAATCTCGACATGTGTGAAGTTGTAGATCAGCTTCATCACAGAGAGTGTAAAACCAACCATGACACCTTTGAGCAGACCGAAAGATACGATCACGATGAGTGTGGCCATATAGATACCAAACTCGCTCTTACTGGTGTTCCACAGATCTTTGATCGTATTGAAGTTGACGAGTTTATAACCGATATACACGAGGATCGCGGCGAGTGCAGCTTTTGGAATAAGCGCGAGCAGCGCAGGGAAGGCGATGATAAACGCCAAGAGCCACACACCGTGCAGAATCGCAGAGTAACGAGTCTTTGCGCCAGCTGCGACGTTTGCAGAGCTACGGACGATGACACCTGTCATGGGCAACGCGCCGATCAAACCACAGAGAATGTTTCCGATCCCTTGCGCAGCGAGTTCTTTGTCGTAGTTGGTACGCACGCCTTGGTGGATCTTATCCACAGCAGAAGCACACAGCAACGACTCAGCGCTCGCGATCAACGCGGTCGCCAAAATCGCGACGATGATCTCACCCTTCGCCAACAATGCAAAAGACTCTGACGCCATCGTTCCCACACTCGCGAAGACACCTGTTGTCGTAAAGTTCGTCCAATTTCCAACGAATGGGATGTTCAAAGAGTCGAGTAATTTAGCAGGGATCTTCACCTTTTGGATGGGGAACTTGAGCAGGATAGTCGCTGCCGTACCGATGATCACAGCGAGTAAGGGAGCTGGCAAAAAGCGCAGAAGAAGGACTGGACTGGAAGCCTCTTCATCCTTGGCAGCCGCCTTCTCAAGGCGACCACGGACAAAGTTCCACACGACGAGGACGATGATACAGAGAAGGCCGATACCTGCAGCCATGTGGTGCGTGCTGCCATCAAGAGGAAGGACCCCCTTGTAGATCGCGCCGGGAATCGAGAGCAGGTTCATCAAGGCACTCTTAACGGGCTTATCATCCACCATAATGTGAAACTGGCTCGCGAAGATGATCACACCAATCCCCGCAAGCATCCCGTAAATGACGGCAGGTGCGACAGCACGAAACCAACGCCCAACACGAGACACTCCCGCAAGAAGTTGGACAAGACCAGCACCCAATACGATCACACCAAGCGCTTTAAGGCCAAACTTCTCCACTGCATCGACAACAAGGACCACAAGCCCCGCCGCAGGACCGCTCACCTGAAGCGGCGAACCTGCGATAAAACCCACAATAATACCACCAATGATACCCGTGAATAGACCAAGCGCAGGCGGCACCTTACAGGCTACAGCGATCCCCATACACAGTGGCAACGCTACCAAAAACACAACAACAGACGCCATCACCTCCTGTCCCCAGGAAATTCCGCTCGCTTCGTTGGCTTGACTCATTCAAAATTCTCCTCAGCAAAATCAATCGCTCGCTCAAAACTACTTGAAGTGTTTGCTCTCTACGACATATCAATGACTTCAAAAAGATTGAACATACCATTGGTTTTTATATTTCATTGAATTTAACATTTAACATGTTCAAACTTTTGAACATGTGATAGCCACAATGATGAATCTTGTCAAGAGTTGCCAGCAAAAGGAACATACATTTTCTCATTTTCACAGATGTCAAAGGTATTTGGCTAACTTCCCTTGACATCGCACAGGACGCCCAGTACTCTGCGATGTGGAGGCACCTGTCGCCCGGCGGCGTCCTTGGTCTTCAAAACCAATGTGCGGAGCGTTCCTCCGCAGGCGGGTTCGACTCCCGTGTGCTTCCGTCTCTCTTCCCCTCTCTTATCCCCTTTGCGCGTTTTTGACACACAGTGCCATAGAGTGCCCGACTCGGAAAGAACCGCACATTCGACGACAACAAAGACGATTTGACAAGGTCGTTTCTCCCCTGCTACCCTACCGAAACAGAAAGAACAATTCCCTTTTTGGTTTTGACACATTTGAGACAAACGCCCCACATACAGGTATCACTATGTCCATTGCCAACCCATTGCGTTTTCGCCGGGTTCTTCTCCGGCCTCTTGTTCCAATCCTCCTCGTCTTGTTGCTCCTGTCAGTCGGATGTGACGATCGCAGGACAGCCCCACCACAAGGAACCGTTTATTCCTATGCTAACGGCTGCTATGCGATCGAAGTCTTCGATGATGAAGAGGGTGTTCGTTACATTAGTGTAGGACAATCACAGGACAAGTTTGCGTTTACGGCCAAGACCTTCGAGACCGCGACCCCCTTTCACCTACGTGCGTCGGATCTCGGAACATATCTTCTCTACGATGCAAAGCGCTACTACTTCACAGCGACACAAAATGCCGACAAGTGGGTGTTCAACAGGATCGCCAAGCTGACCTCTGCGCAGGACAAGCTCGATGAAAAGTACAAGTCACCAGCGGAGTGGACACTGCAAGTCTCCGAGCGCGACCCAAAACGTTTCCAACTTTTGCACTACGCAACAGGCCGCTTTTTGAGCACATCAGGTTTGACTGATGACAAGACCAAGGCCGCGATTATCACGCTGCACCCGACAAAAGGCTGCACGAGTTATCCAGAGCTGAGTGTCGACGCGACGGGAACCGTAAGGTCCAAGAAATGGGATGATGGTGCTGTTTACGGGATCGCGGAGATCCACTCTCACTTGATGACAAACCACGGTTTTGGCGGCGGCGGCATCTTCCACGGCTCTCCCTTCCACCGATTGGGCGTACAACACGCATTACCAGACTGTTCACGCTCACACGGTGAAGAAGGCCGCCGCGATGTGATGGGCTTTTTCTACGACCAAAGCAAAGACTTTGACATGAACTCCCTGCTGCCGATCGCGGCAAATGGTGAAGTCCCAGAGTTTAATCACTTCACAGCTGGATACCCAAAATTCACAGAGTGGCCGAACACATGGCGCCGCTCAACCCACCAGACCATGTATTACAAGTGGCTTGAGCGCGCGTACCTTGGTGGCCTACGCTTGATGGTACAACACGCGACAGGGAACTCGGCGATGTGTCAGTTGACCCTCGCAGTCAAAGCACAAAAGACGATGTATTCGTGTAATGACATGGTGAGCGTGGACCACTCGATCGATGCAGCTTATGCACTGGAGCGATATATCGACGCACAATCCGGCGGTCCAGGAAAAGGTTGGCTGCGCATTGTCACGACCCCCAAAGACGCTCGTGATGTGATCAATCAGGGCAAAATGGCGCTTGTATTGGGGATCGAAATCTCCAACTTGTTCGATTGCTTTCTCAACCCACCTGAGGGCTTTAAAGCCTGCACCACAGAGCAAGTCAAGGCCAAGCTCGACCACTACCACAAACGGGGTGTGCGTGTTCTCTTCCCTGTTCACAAGTTCGACAACGGCTTCTCTGCTGGAGACGGCCACAGAGGTATCATCGAACTGGGTAACTTTATCAACAGCGGACACTATTCGAGCTTTGTGAAAGATTGTGTAGGCATCTCAACATCCTTCGACAAAGGTGATGTCATCTTTGGTGGTTTGAACAAACCACGTGATGCGTACAACACCAAAGCGCCCGCCGACATGTCCGGCTTTGTAGATGACCCCATCGCCGCACTGGCCCCATTCTTGTCCGACATCAGAGCCCCCAAGCTCGAAGGGAAATACTGTCAAAAACACGGCCTGACACCACTCGGCACGACTCTGATCACCGAGATGATGAAGAAAGGTATGATCGTCGACATCGCGCACCTGCCTCAGAAAGCATTGAGTGAAGCTTACAAACTCCTCGAAAAGAACAATTACCCGGCCACAAAGACACACGGAGACAGCAACGATGGTCGTCTGTATGCGCTTGGTGGGATGACTGGAACGAAGCTCGATCGTTGTAGCAACGGCACACCGGGAAGCATGGGGACATCATTGGCCAACTCCGTGGCCTTGGCGAAGAAAAAAGGAGCCTACCCTGCCGAGGCGTTGAGCTTTGACTTAAATGGCTTTGCAGGGGGTCCACGTCCACGCTTTGGAGAGGACTCGAAGTGTAAGACCGAGCAAAAAAAGCCGATCACTTACCCCTTCAAATCTTACAGTGGGCAAGTCACTTTCACACAACCCCAGCTTGGCGAACGAAAGGTCGACTTCAACAAGGAAGGGATGATCCACATTGGGTTGTTGCCTGAGCTGATCGAAGACGCTCGTCGTGATGGTGTGACAGACAAGCAATTGGAGCCCCTGTTCCGCTCCGCAGAAGCATACATCCGCTTGTGGGAAAAAGCTGAAGCCCGCGCCAAAGAGTTGTCCAAATAATCTCCCCCCTCAAAACCCCACACAAAGACAATATCGACTCCACCCCCCCTCCAGGTCATATCCGAAGTTTTTTGGGACATTCTCTCTCCTGACGATGTGTTTGGACACAGAGCTTTGTTTCACGAAAATGCGAGTGCATCAACACACTCACAAACAACCCCCTCGCCAGGGATCGGATACAAATAAGACACACTACACAGGTGTTTAGTCTCCTAATCACTTTCCACAAAAAAACCTTCAACACACTGAGGTTATTTACTTTTTTTCGAATCGACCAAAAGATTCCCTAAAGCTTCGGTACTCCGGGCATTCAAAAAGTGTGACCTAGCTCACAAAACGACGCCATCGAAGAAAAAAAACAATTTAACTGAATTGACGCAGAGAAAATGCCGTCTTACCTTCATAGATGTGAGTTACACAAACATGCTGAGAACGAAGGAAGTATGTCATGTCTACAAACAAACGAACGAATCCAGAGCTCGATGTCGCACAGGTACTCGCCCAAATGCAAGGTGAGCGCTGGGAGTATCTCCGCGCTCGACTCGCTCGACATGGTCTACGTGCTTTACTCGCAGAAACAAGTATCGAAGAGGTCAATGTCATCCAAGATAAAGTCGCTGAGCTTAGACAAGACCCCACACTCGCGATACAGCAATCCCACCCCAAACATACCATACAACGAATGACAAAGCCTGCCCTCCAACAAGTCCAAGAAGCCATTCGTATGAGTATCGAACACGCAACTTCCTTACACTGGCCCCCTCTCTACCAAGAACCGCTCGAAGCCTAAGACACTCCTCCTGGCAATCACTCACCCGCACAGCCACAATCAGGTGGTGTTATCGGTTCAAACCTCTTCTCAGCAACACCCTGTTTTTCATCCCCACCATCCAACACAGTCGTCTCTTGAGTGCTCTCCTTTTGGCTCCCCTCTCCCTTCGTCCCGTCCCCACAACCGACAGCCAAAAGAATACAAACAACACAAACAAAACTGGTACATAGCTTCTTCATCGACGTTCTCCTTTGCAAATCGTGCCAGTGAAGGCTTCACTCCGCTTTTGAAAGCAGTTTCCTTACAACAACGAGCGTGTGCAAAACCGTTTGCAAAGAAAAGAAGTATCATCATCATCTCATTTATATTCCCCACCCCCACAAAAAAGAGTACAAAATATCCCAAAGAGTAAAATACATCTCAAAAAAAGTGCTCCATCGCACACAAAGAGATAACAAACTCCCAAAACTTTATACTCTCCCCTTTCATGACGCCATGACAATGTACAAGAAACCTCCGCGTTTGTGATTTACACCCACAAAATCAATGACATGTCGGTCCAGGCACAATAGTTGCGTAATAGAAGGGGCAAGAAACGAAAGAAAAACTTTTATTTTTCCAATAGATACAATTGGAATCAGTTATCTTGCTGTATCCACATGAAAGGAAAGAACATGAAGAAACGAATGTTTGTAAAAGGAATGAAATATGCTTGTTTGCTCGCCCTAATCGGTCTCTTTTCTGGTTGTGTCACCAAGGGCTACCACGAGAAAGTCGTCAGCACACTCAAACGAGAACACCGCCTCGCGCTCATCGACCGTGCAAGACGTATGGAAGCACAAGAGAAAGCCCTCAGAAGCAAAAACAGCGCGATCCTCGCAGAGCTCTTAAATCTCAAAAGTCGCTGCCAAAACAACCTCGCGAAACTCACCAACAAAAACATTCAACGTGCTCGTAGACTCAAGAGCGCGCTCAACTATATCCAAAATCTCGAAACAAAGCTCAACAGCTGGCGCGATCTTCACGCGCGACTGCTCAAAAGCTTCAGCATCAAGATCAAAGAAGGTACACTTGCCGTGAAATTCGAGCGCGGAAAGATTATCTTGCGTATGCCTGAAAAAGTCCTCTTCGAGACGAGCAGCGCCAACATCAAAGAGGACGGAAAGCAGATGATCAAAGAGGTCGCTGCGGTCCTCGCAAACGAACCATATAACTGGCAGGTCGCTGGTCACGCAGACTCCAGAGGGAGCGCGGAGTTTAACTGGGCGTTGTCATACCAACGTGCGATGGCTGTGCTCAAGGTGATGCTCAAAAGTGAAATGCCTGCAAAACAACTCTCCGCAGCAGCGTACGGACACTATCGCCCAAGAGCTAGCAACGAGACAACAGAGGGACGCGCATTGAACAGACGTACAGAGATCGTCTTCATCCCCCAACTCAAAGCGCTCCTCGTTGAACAAGCGAAAGAAAAACTGACAGGTGTATGTGTCCCCACGAACAAACGAAAATCATAACCCAACACGCCGAACGCTTACTCCTTCACAAAAAGCAGCATATTGCGACGTTGCTTGCAATTCTTGAAAACCCTCCCTTTGAGCTTCAAATCCACACTCCAATACATCCCCACGACCCACACCCTACCTTTTCGATCCACATCAAAATCCGAAAAGATTTCACTTGTATGACCACCGTATTTACGTGAGTAAAACCACTTCCCCTTCATACTCAAGCGTTGCAAGGTGAGATCGCTGTGTATACCACGATGAGTCGTCCTCTTAAACCATCCAGCCGTTGAGCGCCCTGAATATGTGCGACTGGACACAATGTAGTAACTGTAGCGAAGGAGCCGGACTCTCTTCGGCCACTTGACAGACTTTTTAAACCACAAGATCTCCCCATCCTGCGACATCTTCAAATACAATGTTCGGCTCGATCTTCCCATCGGAATATTCACATCACGCAAACGATAGACCTTTCGGCCGCTCTGATAGCTGGTGCTCAAAACAACCAGAGGACCACTCCGAGGACTTGCCACCACCTTCACGTAACGGCTATAGATTCTTGGAAAGATTTTGACCCAGCGTACCTCTCGGGTCTTTCCGCTCAAACGCATCAAAAACCCAACAGAGCGATTGCCAAATGTATCTTTTAAGTGCGTCTTCTGATCCCACGTAAACGGCTTGCGGTATGCACCTGTCATATATATGTCTCCACTCGGAGCCATCGCGACACTCGTGAGTTGCAGTCCTCTGCTTTTAGGGAGCGTTTTGAGCCATACAGCTTTACCGCTTGCGTTCACCTTTGCCAAGAAAATATGCGTCCCCTTAAAAGATGCTTGTTTTCCAGCAATTGACATCGTTCGAAACGCCTCTCCCCACATGTACAGGCTTCGCTTATGTCCCAAAACCATCCCACGCATGTATACTCGATGAGGGCTCAAAAGAGGCAAAGCCCACTTCACCTTCCCACGAAGTGTCAATCGAGCAATCACATATGTTTTTTGATAAGAGAGATGATGGTAATTTCCAATTTGTGCGCCCTTCTCGACACGAAACCGAACCCAAAGCCCCTTGCTTGTTAGCTCCATCGAATCCCCAAGCACCTGATCAAACAAACGCGTCCAAAATATCTTCCCATACCGAGACATCTTGACCAACAGTTCTCCCCCATATCGAGAAAAGAACTTCTTACCTCCAAGACGGATCTCGCCACGAAACGAAAGCAAAAGGTAAATGTTACCATAGCGATCGATGCGAATCCCTTCTCCCATCAACCTTCGGGCTTTTTCACACTTCTTGTGATTGAAGATCGCAAACCAAGCCTTGTCTTTGCGCAAATGTACGCGACGGAACTCCCCGAACCATCCGAACACAGAAGAACGACGTCTTCGCGCCCTCCTCTTCCGAGATGACTTCTTTGTTGGTGTGCCTGATCGCGCGGGAGGCTTGGCGGGTTTGCTGTTGTTCGGAGGCCTTCGTTCACCCTCTTTGTCACCTAAGGGTGATTTGGCGCTTGTGTCTTTTTTGGGCGCTTTATCAGGGATGCTCTTCTCTACCTTCGCTTTGGAAGGTTTGATGCCTTGTGGTGTTGGCTTAGACACACTCATGACTTTCGTCGTTTTTCTTACGACAGGAGGAGCAGGCTTTTCCATCCCTGAAAGGGAATAACCAACAAACACCAACACTCCAGCGAGCAACAAACCGATGAAGATCCCACCCATGACGAGATAAAGGGTTTTTTGATCACTCCTAGTATGAGAGCTCCCTTGATTGGAAACGATAACATGTTCAGCTAGCTCTTTTGTTGATTGACCAGTCGGCAATGACTCCCTATCAGAGACGGTAGCCTCTGACGGAAAAGCGAGCGTAGGTGGACCAGCCTCTCCCTCTCCCTCCATCGCGAGTAACAAACCTTCCTTCATCAAGGCTGCGCTCTGGAAGCGATAGAGAGGATCTTTGCGCAAACATTGCATCAAAAAATCTTGGAAGCGCTCAGGAGCTTGATGTGGGTAAGGAATCGGTTTGCCCAGGATCTCTGTAAATAACTGTGGTCCTTTCCCAACAAACGGAGGTCTTCCATTGGCCCACTCGTACAACATCACACCGAGCGAATACACATCTGCTCTGTGATCGATGTGTTTACTGTCCTTCAATTGCTCTGGAGCGATGTACCGAAGTGTCCCCATCATCGACCCCGTCGATGTCACCCCCTCATCTTCAAAGATCTTGGCGATCCCAAAGTCCGTGACTTTGGGGACGAGCACACCATCGACCTGGGTCAATAAAATGTTGGCGGGCTTGAGGTCTCTATGTACGATCTGGTGGTCATGTGCGTACATCACAGCGTCCAACACGGGCAAAAACAACTGCGTCAACTGCTC
>PCBK01000195.1 GCA_002731275.1 Deltaproteobacteria bacterium
CCTCCTCTCGAAAGGGTTGAGAGGAGGGATGTCACGAAGTGACAGGGTGGTGAGTTTGTTGAGGCGGATGATTGCAAGTGAAGACGCAAAAAACCCACTGCAATCCCGCGAGCAGAAGAGAATCCAAGGATATGGCTTGCTATATCCGCCTGAAAGATGGGGACGAACGAGTGGAGTCAGGGGAGTTTGCGGAGACACAAGTGCAACGTCCGCTGGATCAGAAATCTAGTATCCCCCGTATCTACCGGTATATTGGTCCCTCCTCTCGAAAGGCTTGAGAGGAGGGAAGAGCCGAAGGCTCAGGGTGGAGAGTTTGTTGAGGCGTATGTTGCAAAGCGCACGGAGCAAACGTCCTCATAGGACGCTTTGCTTTGGACGCAAGTGCAACGTCCGCCGGATCAGCATTCTAGAATCTCCCGTGCATATCGGTCCCCCTACTCTTTTCTCCCCGAAAACCCACTGGGATTATGAAGTATAATCAAGGCCAGCCGTTTCGCGAAATCCCATCATGACATTCATGTTTTGAATGGCTTGTCCAGCTGCACCTTTTTGGAGATTATCGATCGCAGCGTAGATCGTTGTATGGGGGAAGTTGGGGACGCGATGAAAAGACAACATCGCCGTGTTGGTCTGCAAGACTTCCTCGATCGAGGCGCGTTCACCATCGAGTTTGAGTTCGACAAAGGGTTCGCCATCGTATTGATCTTCGTAGAGTTCTTTGACTTCGCCAAAGGTCAGATCGGGAATCCTTGTCGTGAGCGCCATCTGGACACCTTTCTCTCGCGTTGTGAGTTGAGGTGCGAAGAGAACCTGGTACTGTTGCTCATCATCATCCTGTTGAGAAAGAAAGGTCTCGGCACGTGAGACCTGTTCATGGAAACTCGCGCGGCGATATGGGAGGGTGTCCTGTTTGAGCGGCGCGGATTCTTCTTGTGGTGACAGTGGACTTTGCAACATACAACTCGTACCAATACGAGCATTCGCGACGACAGTCGATGACAGTTGAGAGACTGCGGCAAGAGGCGCCAACGCGATGTTCATACACGTCGCATAGCTCCCTGGAACTGCGACAAATTGCGCGTCCTTGAGGGAGTTTCGACAGAACTCGGTCAGACCATATACGACCTCTGGCAAGCCCCAGATTTCGGGTTTCGATGAACGAATATCGAGCAAGTCTGTCTGGTGTAATTGTCCGGAGAGGTCGAGTACACGAACCCCCTTCTTGATGCAGCTAGCCATCCACTCTTCAAGTGTGTGATCTGCTCGGCAGACAAACAGGATATCGATCTCATCGAGCTCCACATCGTTGGGATCAGAGACGTACAAAGAAGGCACACGGGGCTGTGCAGAAGACAGAATATTCCCAGCAGCCGTGTGTGAGCAAGCGAACGTAAGCTCGACATAGGGGTGGGCTGTCAACAACTCAAGCAGTGTTGTGGCGATCAAATGATCTGCACCAAAGATCCCAACTTTTGGGATTTTTTGCTTCACGATAGGCGTTGGAAATGGGATCTTTTCGGCTGTCTTCGTCGTTGTTTCTTGTGCTGCCTCTTGTTCGTCGAGGGGGGGGATCACAGGAGAAGGTGCTACAAGCCTTTCTGCGTTTTGTTTGAGTTCATGGATGTCACGCTGCATATCGTAGCGTGTTATTTTTGTTGTCGGTTTGGCAAAAGCTTGCTTCATGATTCCTCCTTGGTATGAGGTCATCTCAGCAAAAACAGCACTGTATGGAGAACGTTTTTTCATGAGAACGACCTTGTCGTAAACTTAGACACACCTCGTCTTTTGACGTGAGTCACACAAAGATTTGGTATATCTCCCCTTCTACCTTTGCAACATGCATACCAAGCATGTCATTCATCCGTCTACAAGGAAACGAGCTTCTCAGGAAAGTTGAGTGATACTCTCACAAACAACACACGACATCACAGCTGGACACAACACCCATCTCGACACGGTCAAATACAATCCCTCTGCGACCGCATCACTTTGCGCAGACGTCGTTGAATCCGACTATATTAATCTCGATAGCTCATTTTATCGATGTTGTATTTTTTCATCTTTTGCAAAAGAGTGCGGCGGCTGATCCCAGCCACTTCGGCTGTTTTTGCGACACGTCCGCGTTGTTGTTTCATACAGGCGTCGATATAAAGGTACTCGTATTTTTCGAGAAGTGGCTGAATATTTTCCTTCAGGCCTTTCCCAAGATCAGGGACAAACTCCGACTGTTTAGGGGTCTCCATATACTCTTGTGCCCCCATCATCGGACCCGTCATAGGTTGCTCCGATGAGTGAACTGGATACGCAGGGTTGAGATGTGGGTGTACTGGCGTGGAGGGAGCAGAAGCGGGAGGGGCGTGTTGTGGGAGATGTTGCTGTGGTGTGTAGGGCTGCTGTGGTGTTGGATGATGCGGAGCATAAGGCTGTTGAGGCTGTGAAGCATACATATCGCGATGAGGCGGGACTGGTGTGGGGGCTTGGGAGGCAGGCATTGGGGCTTGGGAGGCAGGCGTTGAGCTTTGGGGGATAGGTGTTGACGACTGTATATTGTTCTCTAAGAGCGGTGCTTCGTGCTCAGCCCACCGATAGAAATCCTGCGCAGTGATCGGAGAATCTCCGGAGATCAACACAATACGTTCAACAAAGTTTTCGAGTTGGCGGACATTTCCAGGCCATTCATAATTGAGCAGAGCGTCCAACAGAGAGTCATCGATCTTGGGACGCTTCAATTCGTATTGTTCGGTGTACGTACGTGAAAAGTGCGAGAACAAAAAGAGAATATCACTTTGGCGCTCACGCAACGCTGGGATGTCCAAGCGAATGACATTCAACCTGTAGAACAAGTCCTCACGAAACTCGCCAGTCATGACCATATCCTGAAGAGAAGCGTTGGTCGCAGCGACGATTCGGACATCGACAGTCACCTCCTCGCTGCTCCCGACGGCGCGGATCTTTCCCTCTTGCAACACACGCAGCAAACGATACTGCGCGTCCAGTGGGATGTTACCAAGCTCATCGAGGAAAAGAGTCCCCCCATCGGCGTGCTCAAAGAGTCCTTTCTTGTTTTCAATCGCGCCCGTGAAGGTCCCCTTTACGTGCCCAAACAGCTCGGAGTCGATAAGCTCAGGAGCGATGGCACCACAGTTCACAGCGACAAAACGCCCGCTGCGTTTGGAGCGACGGTGGATCGCACGTGCCACGAGCTCTTTCCCTGTCCCGGTCTCTCCAATGACGAGGACTGTGGCAGGCGTCTCAGCGACCTGTTCGCAGGTTTCAAAGATATCCCACATCTTCGAGCTGCGACTCTTCATCCCTTCGAAGTTTGTGCGACTGACGGGAGACTCAGCCAACTCCTGGACCTTCGGCAAAATCGTCTGGTTGGAGATCACCTCTTCGATACTGTCAAAGATCGCGGTCGGATAGGTGTCGACAATCACGTCCTTCGCGCCGGCACGTATCAACTTGCGCACATCACTGCCAGCAGCGTTGGGGAACCAGCAGATCACATCGAGTAAAGGCCAACGACGACGAAGATTCCGAACGAGTTGACTAGGCTCAAGCTCCTCAATCACATCCACACGGAACAAAAATGCGCGAACATGTTCAATGTTTTGGATACTTCTGATCTCATTCACACTCTCAACACTGCGAAGTTTGATCCCCAAATTTTCAAGTCCACTTGAAAACTCCCGACAGTACAACCCTACAATCTCAACATCTTTCACGCTTCTATCCTCTCGTTTTTGGCGTTTTCTGTATAATATAGGCTACAAAATGTATGTACACCGATGAATGAGATGTCAAGCACTCATTTACATCTTTTTTTGAGATTCCACCTTCCCCTTTATCCCCCCAAAAGAGCTGCCCCCCATGCAAAAAGGTTCCCCTCATACATTCAAAGCATGATTACACATACACTTTTCACACATGGCATGTGTTGTGCAAACAAAAAGATAAAAACATATTGCATGAATTTTGTGACCAAAAGGAAAGACAATGAAGCAAACAAATCAACTCACCGTCATGGTACTGCCAAAGTACGATGTAAGAAAGGAGTTCATCGAGTCTCTTAGTACATATGTAAGGCATTGTTTGCAACAATCCAAGGTGATGATCGTCCACGACGCAGAAGACGGACTCGAATCTTTTCTCTCCCACTTTCAAGGGCAATCCTCTTCAAGTAGCCCTTACTCTTACACTGACGCATACCAAACGTTTGAAGAAGTGGGAAGTAAACATCCCAAAAAAACAAAAGCCAAACGCGAAACTTTCGAGTTACAACTCGAAACAACCATGGTGATGCTGTGTCTCGCAGCCAACAAGCGACTCACACTTGCCCTCTCGCGGCAAGACATCCCCGCACTTGGACTCTCGGGAGCTGACCTGAAGAGCATGACCTCGTCCTTTCTCAATATGGAGCGACTTGGAAGGATCGGAGGCCCACCAGAGATCGACTTCCAGGCGTTTGAACCCCTGCTCGACGGCGGTTATGTCCCCGTTCTTTCCCCCATCTGCGTGGACAAAAAGAACCGATTCTTGTGGGTACAGCCAAGCTCGATCGCACAGAGTCTCGCCACCTCAACAACAGGTGCGACCCTTGAGGTCGTATGGCAAGAGCCCATTGAGCAACGTCCTGAGCAACAAAAGGTCACGTCCAAAGAGATCGTTCAGTGGATGCGTCAAGGTACACTCCCCAAACGCCTGATTCCATTGCTACAGGCGAGTCTTGTTGCTATCGGGAGCGGCGTGAACACTGTAAGAGTGGGTTCGCTGGAAGAACTCGAAACAGACAGCGCGATCCAAATCGTCAAACAGAAACAGCCCGCCAAACACACACTTGAAGAGCCACAACTCAACGCATACTCATAGCGGCTATCGCTCGACTCGACGATTGGAATGTATGAATGTAAGAAGGGGAAAGATTTAGGAGGAATATGATGATGAAAGCACATTTTTTGGCTATTTTTCGTAACAAACGTGACTCAAAAGAATTGCTCTCCACACTCAAAGAAGATGACACCTTACAAGGCAAATTGATGTGGAAACGACATTCAGGTCATCTCGGTACACCTGAGATGATCTTCTGGAAAAATAAAGTTCCCTCAGGACTCACTTGGGGAATGCTCCTCGGTGGGATGACAGGTGGAGCGACCTTTCTCACGCTCTCATTGTTGAGCTTGATAACTCTACACTGGACCTTCTCCATCGCTGTCGGGATGGGACTTGGATGGTTCTCAGGTGCACTCGTTGGTGGCCTCTGGAAACAACACGAGCTCGACAAAGAACTCGATCACATCGAGCAGGCCAAAGAGCAAGGGAAAACCCTCGTGAGTGTTGGTATCCTGGGCCAAAGAAACCGCGAACGCTTTGTCCAGATGGCCAAAAAACGCGATGTAGAGCTCATCCCTTACGAAGACGCCTACGCCCTGTAAATCATCCTCTCACGAAACAAACACACAGACACAACCTCACCATCCCCCACAGGGCCAAGTCTCACAAGCGCTAGTTCAAGAAAAGACACAAACAAAAGGTTAGAACAGGTGCTTTGTTGAGACATTGGCATTGCTCGGACTCTCCAGCCCGAGCGTTTTCATCTCCTACACATTTCCTCCTCAGATTCCTTTCATGACGAAAGTCACGACGCGCACCGCAAGAGCGCTACGAAACAGCAGTCGAGCTTAGTGGTCCTCTCGCGAAGTAAACGCACGAGTCTGATGTTGCATTTCCCCCGTAGGGTCGGGCCTTGTGTCCGACCTCGATGTTGTATGTCTTTTTCGCGAGAGGACCACTTAGGCGGGAGCCAGCGAGCTGCTGCATAGCGCGTGGAGAGCGCAACAAAAGCGACGTAACGCATCATAGGGTTCGGGGGCTATGAACCTGAGCGGGTGTGGCCGGGGACGCGCACGCACAGCCAACCCACAAGCTGTATCGCCTAGTATCGCTTACAATCGCAAAGACTTGCGCCTTACGTTGGCACCTACAGGGTCAGGGCTCGTGTCCGACCTCCATATCGTGCAATCCAACATACCCCTTCGGCCTCTGCAACAACACCAGCACATAGACAAACAACCACATATATGTAACGTCTTCATCCCAACATTCAATGCAATGAGAACCAAAAAACTCTTTACCGTGTAAAAAACATCTCAAAAACTCCCAACACAGACATTAAGAGAACAAAACAACTCATTTTCCCCCCAAAAGACCTCTTGTGTCCCTCCTTCCTTCTCCCCCTCGAACACAAAACGCAAAAAGACCTATCATTCCTAACACATAGCCTCATGGCATAGCATCTGCAATATAGTTAGGGCGTCGCAAGGATATGAGCCAAGAGACAAGAACTCATATGTTTTTGTCCCAAGATAAAGCTCGCGACATGAAAGAATGAGAATAACTCTTCACAAAAGGAGATATGGAATGAGATATTTTATTGTATGTATGTCGATGGCGGCGCTTATGTTGACAGGTTGTGCAACGACCAATCAAACCGCCTCAAAGATCGCGAAGCTCGAAGAATCCAACCAAGAGTTGAATGAGCGTCTCAATAGACTCGCAACAGCCAAATCGCGCTGTACAGCCGCCCTCGCCGCTGATGATAGACTTGATGAACAGAGAAGAAAAGAACTGCGTCAGGCGCTCTCCGAGATCGAATCCCTGCGCACCAACCTCCAGATGACACGTCGTATGCACAAAGAATTGCTCCGTGTCCTCGCGGTACCTATCAAAGCTGGTCGCCTCAGCGTTATCGTCAGAAATGGGATGATCACGCTTCAGATGCCCGAAAAAGTGTTGTTTGAATTGAATAAAGCCAAACTCAACGCGACAGGACGCGACAACATCCAGGAGATCGCCAATATCCTGAAGCGATACAAACAGCGATGGCAGGTCACCGGTCACACGGATACAACAGGTGAAACAAAGTATAACTGGAACCTCTCTATTCAACGTGCAAAAACCGTGATGTTCGAAATGATCAATACCGGAATGTCCCCCAAAATGATCTCAATGGCTGGTTTTGGTGAGTTCCAACCAGTCGCACCAAACGACTCCAAAGAGCACCGTGCGCTCAACCGACGTATCGAGATTGTCCTCGTACCAAACCTCTCACGTGTAAAGTTTGACACACAAGCCAGCGCAACAACAGGTATCTGCACGAGCAAAACATCATAGAACCTCTCTACCAAGAGTCTTTCCCGAGAAGGCTCCACACTCCAGCATGAGAGGTGAGTGACCCCACTTCTCAATTCGCGGCAGGTGCTCCCACCTGTCGCTTTTTTTTGCCCTCTCCACTTTCTTCCGGCATCCTCCAGCACTGACCCAGCTGCACAAACCACACACACACCTTGCGAAGCCAAACCATCCAGGTGGTTGATGTTTCCACAAAAATCTGCCAAGCTCCCCACGCTTTTGACACGCCACACCGCACAAGGTGTACGACCACAACACAACATCAAGGCCATTGGATCGAATGAAGAGAGTCTCTTTCTTCATCCAAAAGCCCCCATTTTTGGAGCAGGATATGGACACAGGTTTGCAAAAACCCTTACAGGCGTTCTCTGTAGAGCCTCCACCAATAGAGCAACGTGTACGTCGCGACGCAGCCTTCGCGAAGGAGGGAGAACGCAGAACACGTCACTCTTTGCCAAATAGATTGTCATCCAACTCCCCCGTTGGATATCGCACACGTATCAACATGACCCGCGAAGAGGTCGAAGCCTGCCTCCCACTCCTGAACCTTGAACGTCCCACCTCTTTTACCTCCCCCCAACCGATCACAGAACAACAACTGTTTGAAGAATGTTCACTCGGGATCCTCTCCTCACGTCAATCGACCAACTACAGAGGACACAAACAGACGACACTTGGTCCCGAAGACTCAAAGCGACTCGCGACACTCCTCAACACATGTGACCACCTCGAAGCACCTGCACTTGAGAACGCATCGTATACACATGTCGTCTTCTCACGTCCGTACAGGACGCCCTTCACACTGCTGTTGACCATGATCGGACACAAGCCATTCTTGAGTTTGTTCACCGTCCCTTGGAGAGGCATCGTCAAAAAGCTCTGGCACGTCGATGACATCCCAACGATTGGCTACCTCCAACAATTGCACATTGGTATCCTCGCCGATGCGATGGAGCGCGCAGCGGTCATCGCGTCGGCAGGACAGCGCAAAGCACAGATCTTCATGGCACCTTTTTGCAACGAAGAGCGACGTAAAACCCACCAAACGCAGCTCACAGAGATCGAAGCGATGTGTGGTTTGACCGCCAAAGAGAGGCGTCAGGGTTGGCGTATCGCGCTCGTCGCACAGGTCGGTGAGGTCCAACAAGAAGAGCAGCTCAAGCTCTCCTCTGACGTCGCACGAAAGGTCGGCGCCAACATCCTCTCCTTCCGTAGCGAGCGTGTCCAGCCTGGCGTCAACGCCGATGCTAAATCTCCAGAGGCCTACCAACACAGACAAGAGATGAATGTCTCCGATGCCTTCACCGAACAGGCAGGTCGCGCCGCGTACAACGCCTTCTGCCACTGGACCGGAGTCGATCGGGATAAAGCCAAAGAGCTCCTCCTGCTCGAACGTATCGATGTATTAACGCCGGGAGGTAAAGAGCGCATTCGAGAGGTTCGCAAGATGCTCAACGATGTCACGGACAAAGTCATCGTCAATCTCCCCAAGTGGGCAGACCTCCCAACGGGCAAACTCTTTAGCCGCACAGTTGACCGAGGACGCAAGGCGTTCGCGCTCGCAGGACAACGAATCTATCTAGGTGGACTCTCCAAATCCGCGATTGAAGCAAGCGGGCTCGATTGGACCCTCGGGATCAGAGCGGTCGGAGCGACATCCGCACGAAGTGGTCTGTACTGTGAGCTGATGGGAGTCATGAACCTCCCTGAAGACTGCGATCTGCTCGCCGGATTTTGTATGATGGCTGGCCCCATCAATCAAAACGACGTAGGTAAGTCCTTCTTTGAAGAGCCTGATCTACTGGAGAAACCCTACCCCGGACAGGACCCCACATCCATGCTCGTGTGGACCTTGAAGGCCAAGACCATCGCTGACCCTATCGGCAACGAAGAGCAGCTGATGAACGCCAAACAAAAAGGCGCACTCGTCGATTTACGACCGGGCCCACACGACATCATCCAGATACGCAAAGACGGACAGCTCACACCGATGAGAAAACGCGATGGGCGCACCAACGAAGAGCGCGCTTTCGCAGATCTCGATAACTTTGTCACAGCCCCTGATGGTCAGGAGATCCCCGGCAATAAAGGTCATGTCTGGCCACAACAGTGGGCCAACGAGATCATCTGGCCCCTCTGAGACAACATCCCCCCATACAACAATCGGCTCTCACACAAAAAATCACACCTTGTGGATTGACCCCACCCCCTCCTTTCCCTACACTGACGACATACGATGAAGTCTGCAAATCACTGAGACTGCTGGAAGACATTTTTCCTTCCAACACAACCCGGTGGTAGCAATTCGTGCCCTGTGATTCCTCTGCTTTTACGTTACTTTCACATACTGGGAGTGTCCATGTTTTTGAAAAAATACGTTTTCTTACTCACCCTTGTCGCGATGTTTGTCGCTTCTCCTGCCGCACAAGCGAACAAACAAATGGACACAGAAGACAAAGTCAGCATCTTGGTCAAAGCTCTCGAAAAGAAGGACACCAAGGCCGTTAAGCAAGCGATCAAAGCGATTGGAGCCTATGGGAAAGACGCCGCGATCGCGATCCCAGAGCTGCTCAAAGTCCTCAAGGATCGTCCCGCGTTAAGTGTCTACACAGGCACCTTTGGTCTCGCACCTATCGGCGAAAAAATCATCGCACCGCTGCTCCCCCTCTTACAACACAAAAACAAAAATGTGCGACTCGGCGCAGCCACTGCGCTCAAGACCCTCGGCGCAAAGAGCGCGACCAAGCAGCTTCTGCCCTATCTCAACACCAAAGATCAGGCCGTACAAAACATCCTCGTCGGGCTGCTCGCACACAGCCCCCCAGCCTCGCTGCCCAACATGCTCAAGAGCGCGAAAAAAAGCAAAGCGCTTCGCCTCGCTGTGATCCGTATCTTTGGCGCGATGGGTCAAAAGGCATCCCACAAAGCAATCGATTATCTCCGCCGTTCACTAATGGACAAAGACAAACAAGTCCAACAACACGCGCTCACCTCCCTCGGCCAAATCGGCGACAAAGCAGGCGCAGCCGTCGCGGTTTTGCTGATCTTTTTCCAACCATCTTACGGAGCCTTGCGCACACAAGCCATCGACACACTCGTCAAAATTGGTCGCCCCTCCCTGCCCACGATGCTCGAAGTCCTTGGGCACGGCAACGCCTCCTTTCGCGAAGCTGGACTGACTGTGATCGGACGTGTTGGCGTCTCCACACCACGTATCACACGCGCACTCAACAGCATGCTCAAAGATCGCGATGGAAAGGTGCAAAAGGCCGCAAAACAAGCCCTCGCACGCCTCAACAAAAAAGCGACCACCCAAAAGGCACCCACCAAACGATAACAAAAAACACATCTCCACCGAACCCCAACCACTCCCGCTCCGTTTGGATCCATATGGAACACCAAATCACAAGGAGCGTCCATGAGTCTCTCTGACTTCCTCACAGACATGTACAAGACCTCTTCGCCAGATGGGGCCATTCTCCCCCTCACATCATCTCTTGTCTCTCCCCACAATCCCTCCTGCAATCAAAACCTCAACACACCTAATTAAATCTACAATTCAAGTACATAGACATTCAAGTAGGGTTCGACACTGAGCCTGGCTTGACTTTCTGTTTGCGTTTTCGCGCAAAATCGCATTAACTAGCTCTTTGCAAACGCACAGATTCGGGTGTATTTGTATCCGCATACGGATATCTGCAAAGGCACAGACTCCACGAAAGGAGAAAGGGATTGTCTGATGGAAAAGCGCACTGAAATCAAACAAGTCATCGAAGATCCACAGATCGGTTCGACATATCGCGTCATGGGCTGGGTAAAGGCCTTTCGCTCCAACCGCTTTATCGCACTCAACGACGGCACAACGCTCAAGACCCTCCAAGTCGTCGTCGATTACGAAGCGTTTGATGAAGAACTGCTCAAACGTATTCAATTTCACGCGAGTATCGCCGTCACAGGCCAACTCGTCGCCTCTCAAGGGGCAGGACAGGCGATCGAACTGATCGCCGAAGGAATCGAGATCCTCGGAGACAACGATCCTGAAGCCTACCCCCTCAAGCCAGCACGCCAGACGATGGAATTTTTGCGCCAGAAAGCCCACCTGCGCATGCGCACCAACACCTTTATGGCGGTCTTTCGCATTCGTCACACGCTCGCGTTTGCGATCCACCAGTACTTTCATGAGAGAGGGTACTGTTACATGCACACGCCTATCATCACAGGAAGTGACGCCGAAGGTGCAGGAGAGATGTTCCGCGTCTCAACCCTCTCACCACAAACACCGCCACTCACAGATGACGGCGCTGTTGATTGGAAAGAGGACTTCTTTGGGCACCAGACCAACCTCACAGTATCTGGACAACTACAAGCCGAATGTGGCGCCCTTGCCCTCGGAAAAGTCTACACCTTTGGCCCCACCTTTCGGGCCGAGAACTCACACACCTCCAGACACCTCGCTGAATTTTGGATGATTGAGCCAGAAGTCGCATTCTTTGATTTGTTCGACGATATGGAGCTCGCACAGGACTTCATGCAGACGATCATGCGCTACGTCCTCGAACAGTGTCCTGATGAGTTGGAGTTTTTGGATAAACGCATCCAACAGCTCGAAAAGAACATGAAGAAAGAAGAGCGCCGCCCAATGGGTCTGCTCGAAACGCTTCGCTTTGTCGTGGACAACGACTTTGAGCGCATCACCTACACGGACGCCGTTGAGCTGATCAAGCGCTCCAAGCCCTACAAAAAGAAACGCTTCAAGTACTTGATCGATTGGGGTAATGACCTGCAAGCAGAGCATGAACGTTGGCTCGTCGAAAAACATTTCAAAAAGCCCGTGATCGTGTATGATTACCCAAAAGACATCAAAGCATTCTACATGCGTATGAACGACGATGGCAAAACCGTCGCTGCGATGGACGTATTGTTCCCAGGCATCGGTGAAGTGATCGGAGGTTCACAACGCGAGGAGCGACGTGATGTCCTCATCCAACGTATGAAAGAGATGGATGTCTCGGAAGAAGAGTTGTGGTGGTACCTTGAGCTTCGCCAATTTGGTGGCGCACCGCACGCCGGTTTTGGGTTAGGGTTTGGTCGTCTCGTCTCCTTTATCACAGGAATGGGCAACATTCGCGACGTCATCCCCTTCCCACGTGCAGCAGGCTCAGCTGACTTTTAACCTTTAGGAGCAGGAGAACGACGATGTCGATGCCTTGTCCCAGATGCACCTACCCCCTCACACAGCTCACCCATCAAGGGAACGAGCTGGATCACTGTTATCGCTGTGGGGGGTCTTTCCTCGCACCAGGCCATGTCGAAGGCGCCTTTGGTCAGTACGCCGATCCACATGCCTGGAAGCAGCTCGACTCCACAACACACCTCGGCACCTCGTGGTTGCTCTGTGCGAAGGGGCACGGGAACATGGACGCGTATATGGTCTCATGGGCCGGCGACTCTGTCGAAGTCGATGTCTGCAATGAGTGTGGTGGATTGTGGCTCGACGCAAATGAAGGCACCAAGCTCTACCGCATCGCACGGGCTGCAACCAATGAACAAAATATGAGCGGAAGCGAGCGCCTCAGCTTCGACCAACTCGATGAAGAGCATCAAGCCCCCGGTGTAGGTAGCTATATCTTCCAGTTGCTGACAGGGTTTCCCATCGAGGTCTGGAACCCTGTACGCAAACGCGCCGTCGTCGTTCTCAGTCTGCTCACCATCCTCACCGTCATCTTTGGTCTGGAGTTTCTCCTCACAAACGGCTTTAGACTCACAGAAGCGAAGGCTTTTTTCCGCGCGTGGGGTGTCGTCCCACTCTCCATATCAGAAGGCTCAGGATACCACGGTCTATTTTCACATATGTTCCTTCACGCAGGACTCTTACACCTGCTTGGCAACCTGTACTTTTTGTACATCTTTGGCGACAACGTCGAAGATCGGCTTGGTCGCACAAAGTTTATCATCTTGTATTTGTTTGCCGGGCTTGTGGGCGCGGGATTACACATCCTCGTCACACAGGGGAGTGATATGCCGATGGTCGGGGCCTCTGGCGCGATCGCGGGGCTAATGGGAGCCTATCTGGTCCTCTTTCCAAAGGTCCAGGTGTGGGTGGTGATCTTGTTTATCCGCTTTAAGCTCGCGATTGGATGGTACTTCTTGTTGTGGGTAGGGCTCCAGTTCTTGATCCCCCTCTTAAGTCGCTCACCAGGAGTCGCCTGGGCCGCACATGTCGGCGGTTTTGCAGCAGGCGTCGCGGTCGGTTTTGCCTTGCGCAACACCGGACAGAAACAACGAGCTGTTGTGTAAGCCCTCGCTCTCCGGTCACCTTCCCACCACTCTTTTCAACAAACCCCCTTGCTTCCAACCTCCCCGTACACATAATGGTGTATACATATAACGTCTGAATAGGCGTCTGAATGATACAAAAAAATCTTTCAATACAAACGACTACAACCTAACAAGAGACACACCCGACGTTCATGTTTGTCGTCTATCCCAATCAAACAACACCCACCTCGTGGGATGAATGATGTGTACACACGACAAGAATGAACGACCCAACATAAAGAAGAGGAGAGTCATTTGAAGAAGCTCGATAGAGATCTGGGCCTGGTGAGTATTATCGCCATCGCGATAGGCTCGATGATTGGAGGAGGTATCTTTATCCTCCCCGGACTCGCGGCCAAGTATACAGGTGCATCCTTATGGCTGGCCTACCTAATCTCGGGATGCTTGATCATCCCTGCAGCGCTCAGTCAATCGGAGATGGCCACAGCCATGCCGAAGGCCGGTGGTGTCTATGTATTCGTCGACCGAAGCATGGGACCCATGTTTGGTACGATCGCAGGGATTGGGACATGGCTCGCGATGATGCTCAAGGCCTCCTTTGCCCTCGTTGGGATTGGGACGTACTTGAGCGTCTTCTCAAGCTTACCGATCATCCCCGTCGCGCTCGTCTTGCTTTGTGGGATCGCCGTCCTCAACATCTTTGGCGTGAAAAAAGTAGGGAAAGCGCAAATCGTCGTCGTCGTCTTGTGTTTGATATCCCTCGCCGCCCTCTCGATCCGCGGCACAGGACAGCTCGACATGAGCCACTTCCAACAAGCCTTCCCCAATGGCGGGATGGGATTGCTCTCGGCGACAGGGCTCGTGTTCATCTCTTACGCAGGTGTCACCAAGATCGCCAGCGTCGCCGAAGAAATCAAACAACCCGAACGCAACCTCCCTCTCGCCATGTTGATCTCCCTCTTCTTGATGATGGCGCTCTACTCCTTTGTCTCCTTTGTCCTCGTCGGTGTCCTCCCCCTCAAAGGCTCAACAGCGGCGCTCTCTTTAGCAGGCAACGAACGGCCCATCGCGCTCCTCGCCCAACATCTCTACGGCAACGCTGGCGCGATCTCCATCTCTGTCATCGCGGCGATCGCCCTCGCCTCTATGGCCAACGCCGGACTCCTCGCGGCCTCACGCTACCCCCTCGCGATGAGCCGCGACGCGATGATCCCAAGTATCTTCAATATGATCAGTGAACGCTACGTCACGCCGATCTTTTCGATCTTCTTTACTGCAGCCTGTATGGCTGTCGTAATCCTGTTTTTGCCTGTCGTCAAAATCGCCAAGCTCGCGAGTGGGATGCAGGTCATGTTGTTTATGGCCATCAACGTCGCGATTATCATCTTCCGCGAAAGTCATCCACAATGGTACACCCCCAAATTCCGCTCCCCTCTCTACCCCTTCATCCAAGTCTTCGGTATCGTGGGTAGCCTAATCCTCCTCGCCATGCTCGGGCTGTTTGTCCTCGTAGGAACAGCCTGTCTCATGCTCACAGGGGTCTTGTGGTACTTCTACTATGCCCGCCACAAAACGCGACGCAGAGGTGCGCTGCAAAAAGTTCGCTCCAAACCAAAAACACTGGGTCAAGAGGAACAAGAAGAGCGTCACGAAGAGGTCATCCCAGCCGAGATGGTCATCCCCCTCACAGAAGGTGAGGTCTCACCTGAGAGTCTTCTCGAATTGGGTTCGGCCTTTGGTGTGCAAAAGATCTCCGTCGTCCACCTGATTGAGCTTCCCGATCAGACCTTTTTGAGCGCAGTCGCTCCCGAAGAAAACGCACACCAAAAAGCCCTACAGAGAAGGCTTCAGCTGATGAGCGAGCGCATGGGCTTACAATCCAACATCGACTTTTTGCTCTCACACGACAGACGCCACGCCCTCTACGACTATACAAAGCAGAGCGGCGCGACGTGGTGCTTGATCGAGTTTGGACGTAAAAACACCTTCCGCCAAATGCGTCGCTCTCTCGGCTGGCTGACAAGCCATCTCCCCTGTAACCTCGCGATCTACCGCAATGAGGGTATCCGCGTCACCCAAAAGATCCTCGTCCTCGCAGAGCCCGGCCCAGAAGACAAATATGTCATCGACATATCAAACAAAGTCGCCGAGCTATACGACGCCGAGATTACACTGCTCAGTGTCCTCCCAGAAAACGCCGAGCGAGGACAACTCATCTCCTACCGTGATTACCACGACAAACTCACTCATCTGTGCACCACACAACGTGTACAAAGCCAGATCCTACAAGGCAACAGCATCACCTCCGTGATCGAAGAGTCCATCTCGTACGACCTCCTGATCATCGGCTTCCCTCACGGGCAACAAGCTGACGCATATCTTCACACGGAACACGATCAAATCTTCGAGCGTGCTGCCTGTTCGGTCCTCAGCCTCAAACACCCACACCCCAAACTCCTCTCGCAAAATCTCGTGATGCAGCAAGAGTCCGAACAAACACGACAGCTCAGCGAGCTGTTTGATGCCAGGACGATCCGCTTGCAGCTCGACGTAAAAAATAAAGCAGAGCTGTTCGACGAACTCTCCCAGATCTTCTCCAAAGTTACTGATATCTCCGATGAGTTACTGAAGGAGGAGTTTGATTGGCGCGAGCGTCAGGACAACACAGCTTGGGATAATGGTGTCGCACTCCCCCATGCAACAGTTGAAGGGTTGACACGCCCGTATATAGGTGTCTTTTTGCTCAAGAACCCGATCTTGTTTGACAAAGAAAGTGAGCAAGAGACGGATATTGTCGTGTGTACCATCAACTCTGTGACCGAAAGAAGCTCTCACCTCCGTCTACACACTGAGATCACGAAACTCTTCTCACAAACAGAGTTTACAGGTGCCCTGAAGGCCGCCAACGACACAGACGAGGTCTTACGTCTGCTGCGCACCTCCTAACCCTCTCCTCCCCAGATAGACTCACTCTACCGACGCCGTCCTCGGCTTGATAGGAAAGCGCTCTCCCTTCCACTGTAAGACAAATCCTCCATCCTCCCCTTCTTCGAAGAGATCGCTGATCTGGAAGACAGCCTGCCTGCTCAACATCGCCAAGTGCCCCTCACCTTCTTTCGCGCCAGCCTTGCCACTCTTCACTTCAGCGTACATGACACCGTCTTCGGCGAGAAAGAAGCGCTCTGGATCGAGGATATCTTCGGTTCCATCGTTGAGTAAAAGGACCAATGCCTCTTGCTGGCAATCGATGGACATGATCAAGAAAGGCACGTCTTCGATCTCGACGAGTACACGCTGGGGGCCATTGACGACCCAGTATTGCCCCTCTTCATTGCGTTGTAATTGGGCACTCAAGAAGCGCTGTGTTCCTTTGTGGTCGATCTTTTCACCCCGAAAAAACCATCCCCCCTCTGTACGAAAGGACAACAGCCCGTCGACCAAAAAGCGCGTGGGGATAGAGTGGAGACTCTCGGTCTCCGTGGGATGGAAGGTGGGGATACCGTTTTGTTTTCCGCTCATATTAGATCATCAGCTCCATACGAAAGGTTTCGAAGGGTCTCGGAGATCATCTGCGCTTCTTCGGGCCGCTCAAGGATCATCCAATGTTTGTAGGCGAGTCGGTAGGCGATCATCGCGCGCTCTGTATCATCAGCTTCCATCGCCATATCACCAGCGAGATGAAACATCCGGGCGAGGTCGATATCGACAAAGGAGACATCTTCGAGGATCTGTATGGCATGTTGCAGATGGACATCCCAGGCCGACCAATCCTCCCTGATTGCGCAATCAGGGAGCAGACAGATATGTACAAGCGCGACAAGCCCCCGCCTCCCGATCCGTTGTAAAGAGGTCAGACACGCCTCAAGGGCGACCCTCGACTCGTGAAAACGACCTTGTTCAAGCAACAAGAGACCGAGGTTGAGTTCTGGTACAATCGCCGTCGTCGTGCCAATTTCCCGATACAAGCGTAGCGCATCGCGATAAAACTGCTCCGCTTGTGGAAAGAACCCCTGAAAGCGCTCGATCTCACCGAGAGTATTGAGACAATTGGCGACGTGAGAGCGCGCCCCACAGAGCGCAAAGCCCTGCATCGCCTCCTTCAGGTATCCGATCGCCTGTTCGAGATAGCCCGCCTGTCTGGCGAGTGAACCGAGTCCAAAGCGACAGTGCGAAGACGCCATACGATCGTCGAGCTCCTGGCTGTCAAAGAGCGCCTGTAAAAACGCCGCTCGCGATTTGTCCAGTTGACCTCGTTCAAGCCACGTCAGACCAAGCTGCCGGCGACTGGAGACGAGCAAGCGCGCGTCGTGCAGCGCAATAGCGATCTCTTCTGCTTGCAAGAGCGCGTCAAGCGCCGTGTCAAACTCCGCGAGCATCCTCATATGCTCACCAAGCTCTCGAAGCGCCCGCCCGTGGACATATTGCCACTCAAGCACCTGATACGCGAAGCGTTGCGCCACCTCAATCGTGCGTCGCGCCCAATCAGAAGCCTCGACAAACTCGCCGCGAATGCGTTCGAGTTTACAACGCAACAACCACTGTCGCCCCCACTGTACGTCGGTGTCATCGACGTCGAGAAGATACAACGCCTCTTCACGCTCATCGAGTAACATCTCGGCGGCCCGAAAATCTCCAGCGTCGATCTTTTGGTGGATACCAATCTCAAGAGGCATCAACGCCCCTTCAAATTTTCCGGCGGCGAGTAAGTGGAGCCCTCTCCTGCGAGAGAAGTCCATCCCCTTGTGCTTTCGTAACATCCGCTCACATGCGAGATGAAGGTCTTGCCAACGTCGGGCCTCACGAGCACGTCGTTCGAGACTTTCACGCAACATACTGTGCACAAAGGACCACGTTTTGTCGCCGTGGCGTTTGGGTCGAGTCGCGAGGTCGTAGGAGATCAACTCATCGATTAGACCACGTGCAGGAGACACACCAAGCTCGGCGCAAGCCTCCAACCACTCTGTATAATCGACTGTTTGTCCGAGGACCGCGGCGAGCTCAAGGGCGATGGCTTCGTCTTCTCCGTGATGCTGGAGGATGTAGTCGATCTGCCCTCCCCACACCTGGTAAAGACTGTCAGGGAAGTCGACCTCTGCGCCTTCTTTGAGACGGAATCCACGCGCGCCGATCTCCAGCAAGCCACGCTGTACCCAGTCCTCCACCAATCGCACAGCGAAGAGCGGATTCCCCGCAGTGCGTTCCTCGACGAGCGCCGCAAGCTCGCCTTCCAGACCGAGCAACTCTCGGATCAAGATCGAACGATATTTTATCGGAAGCGCACCAACTTCGAGCTGTTGAGCATCATGCCGGCTCCTGATTTCCTGGAGATAACCGCGCTCGACGAGCCGCTGTGCGAGCGCTTCTCTTTGCGCGGTCATCACGATCAAGACGGGGAGCCCATCAGCCCCGGCGTCCAACAAGTGCGTGACAAACCCTAACGCTTCGAGCCCCCAATGGATATCATCGAGCCACAAGATCACAGGACGCTCTCGACACATCCGCTGCAAGAGACGCTGTACCAAAACATAACGCTCCGTCACACTGTGGAAGCGTATCAGCTGCGCGCCTCGTTTGAGATCTTCATCTGTCGCAGGTTCGATCAGCTCGGTTAATGCATTCCACTCACTCGCCGCGTGGATCCCCTGTTTGCGCAAGATCTTCTCCAAGCGCACGAGAATGTCACGACGCGACATCCCACGACAGCGAAAGTAACGTGTGATCGCCGACGCGAGTCCATCCCCAGCCCCTCCCATAGGGCTATGCAGAACTTGTAAAGACTGCGCTGCGCCGACCTCATGTGCACGCTCACACAGCCACTGCGCAAGCCGACTCTTACCACAACCAGAAGGTCCATGAAGCACAACCGCCTGCACCTTCTTCTCTCGACGCACACGCCTCAACGCGTCCCACAAACGATTGCGTTCATCTTCTCGATCGACCAAGGGTACGGAGCGCAACCCATACAACCCCAACCCAACGCCCAACAAGCGCAACGGTGAACCTTGCACAGAAGGCCGATGCCATGAAGACGGGATCTCTGGCTGTTGTGGCTTCGGAGGTGACGTGGGAAACTTTGCATGTAAACTCGCGATGGATTCAACCTCAATGGTCTCCAAATCGTTCGAGAAAATCGCGGGTTTCTTCTTTTGGATTTGCGGGTAATCTTTTTGTGAGAGCAGCTCTTGTGGGATCGACGCGTTCTCTCCAAAGAGGAAGGATCGTTGCATCGAAGAGAGCGAAGAGATCGCCATCATAGAGGACGTGGAGCGCCCATCGGAGTCGATAAATGGACCGGCGTCGGGGTTAGGGATCTCCCGAAGCGCCCACGCTGCGTCAGCAGCCATTCGAAAACGGCGCGTAGGGTCTTTCTCCAGGAGTTTGCCCAACCATCTCTCGAACGCAAGAGGCACCTTCGTTTTGGGACGCAGTGGAGGAACAGGTTGGGACATGTGTTGCTTTTTCATGTCCTTAAAAGAAGAAGAGCGCCCAAAAGGTGGTCGTCCTGTCGCGAGTGTATACCCCAAACACCCAAGCGCATACAGGTCCGTCCACGGTCCGTAATCACGCCAATGCCCGATAAATTGTTCGGGTGCCATGTAAGAAGGTGTCCCCACCGCTTTGTTGGACTCCCAAACCTGCGTCACACTGTCGAGGGCATGTGCGAGACCAAAATCTGTCAAAACAAGCGCTGAACGCCCCTGACGTAGGAGGACATTTTCCGGTTTGATATCGCGATGAATCACTTTACGTGCGTGTGCATGGGAGAGTGCGTCGAGCAGGAGCAATAAAATACCACGAATCTTATTCCAGGGAAGTCGACCACACAAAGCACGAAGCGCCCCACCCTCAGCCCACTCCATGATCAAATAGGGCGATCCTGCCTGTAACTTCCCTTGAGACAAGGCCTCTGTCACAGGCTCAATTCGACCACAATCAAAAACCATCGCGATGTTTGGATGATCTAACCCTGCGATGGAGCGTACTTCGTTGCGAAAGGAAGACTGAAAGAGCGGTTCCTGAGCCCTCTCACCCGTCATCACTTTGACGGCAACCCTCTCCCCCTGCTCACGATGCACGGCGCTCCAGACCTCGGCCATACCACCCTGACCGATGACGGACTCTAACGCAAATGGCCCTAAAGGGATCATGCAATTGCTCCTGCTCTTCCGAGTATTCGACGCGGAATGTTCCTTATCTCACAACAAAGCACCCAACGGCACAAGTGCCTCGTTATGAACAATAGGGGCAGGGATTAGGGCTCACTTGTCTCTCAAGAACGAGAGACAAGTTTCTCACGCCTCAAGCCGCTCAGCGGTAATCGTGATCGCGAGTTCGTCGATATGCTCTTGCTTCACAACGAACCCGACGTCTTCGATGCGCGAAAGAAGCGTCTCACGATCGTGCCAATACAGTCCAAAGAGAGGCGATGAAGCATCTTGGAGTTGTCCCAACAAGGGCCACTGGGTCTTCAAAAAGGCACCCACAACCATACGGCCACCGGGTCGTGTTACGCGATACATCTCGCGCAACGTCCGATCGACGTCTGGCATCAAGTGGAAGGCACCGACACAGTGAACAGCGTCCATACTTGCATCTGCGATCGGCATGTCATACGCGCTCGCTCGCAGGAAGTGAAGCTGGTTAAGCCCCGCGCGCTTTTTGAGCTGCGAAGCTTTTTTCAACATCGACCAGCTCATGTCGAGACCGATCGTAAATCCTTTGTGTGGATCGAGCTGACTCGCGATCGCCCGAGAATAATTCCCTGTCCCACAAGCCACATCCAGAATAGCCCAATCAGGCTTTGCGCGCAATTGTACGACACTCAAAGCGATATCTTTTTGCAGGCTTCGCTTGGTCAAAACGCGCGTCAACTGTGGCCGGAAGATCGTCTCGTAAAACTGGCTGTAAAGGGGCTGCTCCATCAAACGTAGCAAAGGACTCGTCGAGATAGACGCGTCGTCCCCCATCATATCCAACACACCATCGAGGATCGGATATCGGGTATGAGAGGACTCACACACAGCCTCTCGTTCCAAAAGCTGCATCCCGACATCCTGACTCTCCGGACACTTGAGCACACCCCCCACTCCAGGCAAGGAGGGATGCACTGAGGAAGAACGCGCAGGAACGTGCTCCTCCTCCCTCGGCGCAGCGACGAATTCTTCTTCTACAACTTCCTCTGCGACTTCAGCGGTGCTTTGTTGATGTTCGTCTTTGAGTTCACCGACAATATCTGCGAGTCTGGCCGCCACATCGACGGGCTTCTCTTCAGCAGGAGTCTCTTTTTTGGCTGGCTTCTTCGAGCTTTTGGATTCTTTCGTCGGCGTGGTGCGACTCTCTTTCTCCGAAGTTGCTGCCTTTTTGACCTTTTTGGCCTTGTCTGCTTTCTTCGTGGTTTTCTTCGATGTTTCTTTGGCCTCAGCACGCAAACGAGCGCTTTGCTCGGCTCGTGCTGCGAGCTCTTCCTGAAGCGCAGGGATCTCGACCTCCAATATCCCGACGAGGCGCTTGCCGACACCTTTGACATCGAGTAGCGACTCGTCTTTGAGGGCTTTTGCGAGCCCTTCAAGGTCTGTGACTCCCAGGGTATCCTTGATCGCCAAGGCAGTCACACGGCCGATCCCTTGGATACGCACGATGTCCGCAAAGCCTTCACCGTAACGCTCACACATTTCGTCATAGACTTCAAAGGATGTTTCCGACTGGAGCGTCAATACAGCTTCTTTCGCCTCATCTGTGACGCGATCCCAATCCTCCATGTCCTCTTCGGACAGGGTGTAAAAGGCATCCCCACACTCTTCGACAAAAGATGAGGCCTTCAAAAAACCTGTACTTCGGCGACTTGACTCTTTCGAGATTTTCAACAAAGTACCTGTCTTCCACAAGATATCAGCAGCTTCCAAATATGTCGTTTTCACGATATTTTCTCCAATCACAATTCCTTGCCGTGTGCGCTCTCTTTGAAAAAATGAATCTCTATTCATAAGAGCTACGTTGTCCGACCAATATGTAATGCAAGTACACGAAGATAGCAACCCCTTTCGCCAAGATATGACATAGATACAACAAGATGCGGTAGACGTGCGGTCGTGTAGAGGGGCAGAAAAGACCTACGAGAGTGGCGCGCCGGAGACATCGCGACGTCTCCGACGAAAGATTGAGGAGGGAGCCCTACGAACGGGTAGAGGGGGTTGAGATCTATTTGGCGTGCTGATTTGCAGGAGGTTTTTGTCAGGAGAGGATGACTTAATCTTCTTTGCCTGTGTAAAGGGAAGAGACATACTCTGCGTAGCCATTGTAAGGTTTGGTGTCGATCTCCTTGAAGTCTGGCAAGAGGCGCTCTTTGGCCTGACTCCAGCGAGGGTGCGGCTTCTCGGGGTTGACGTTCGAGTAAAAACCGTACTCAGCGGGGACAGCAGTGTTCCAGAACGTCTTAGGCTGGATTGATGTCAGCTCCATGCTGACGATCGACTTGATGCTCTTGTAGCCGTATTTCCAGGGGATAATTAAACGGATAGGTGCCCCCATCTGTCGCGTCAGAGGGTGACCGTAGACACCTGTGGCGACAAACGCCAACTCGTTCATCGCCTCATCAAGTCGCAACGCCTCATGGTACGGGAAGGTGTAATTGCTCAGGTGCTCGATCCCTGGCATCTGATCGGGCTTGTGTGCGGTCAAAAAGCGCACGTACTTGGCAGAGGATGGATACCCCATGAGTTTGATCAATTTGGAGAGCGGGAACCCGACCCACGGGACGGTCATCGACCACGCCTCAACACAACGAAAGCGGTAGACACGCTCTTCAAGGCCGATCTGCTTGATGATGTCCTCAACATCCATTTTGACGCTTTTGTCGAAGAGCCCCCCAAATTGAAGCTGCCAAGGGACCGTCTCAAAGCTGCCAGTTTGCTTCCAGACTTGATCTTTGACCACCGAAAACTCGTAGTAATTGTTGTACGCTTGCGCCGCCTTCTCCGGTGTCACGTCGCGCTCTGAGACCTTGTACAACTCGTTTCGCTTGGCTGGATACAGAGAACGTGCCTGCGCGTTGCTCGGGTAATTGTCGGCGGGCTCTTTGCCTACTGTGAAGGTGTCCTTTTGGACGGGACGAGAGGTCGGCTGACGACGCTCTGGGACCCCTTCTTCCGCGCCTCCATCGGGCTGCAAGGAGGTCGGCACACAGCCTCCCCATAGCGCCCCAGAGAGAAGACCAAAGCCCCCAATACCACAAGCCTTCACGATCTCGCGACGCTTCCAGTAGGTGGACTCATCAGTAGCTTGTGACTCGGGGATATACCAACCAGGACGCCTATGAAACCAGGCCATATGTTCACCTCACGACAAAACATCCACACCCTTTTCGATGTAGACAACACAACATGTCACACACTCGCGACATTCGAATAAATCAAGACACGTACAGAGTATGGTCTCATGGGGGACAAAAAAGTTACACCTGACAGCTTTCCCCAATGAGTGAGACCCTTGGAGGAAAAAAGACCAACGCTGCTTTGCACACTCCATACGAAATATAGGACACAACCATCTAAAATGATAGTCCTTTCAACAATAGCCCTTGATCGAAGTGAAGGGACGGAGTATCCTCACATCAGACCTATCACTGACATGTTTCGCGTCATGTCACTCTCATCACATTCTCTACCCAAGCGTATGGACGAAGGTGCACTTCATGGAAAAATCATTTCCAACAAAGATCCGAGAACAACGCGAAAAAATGGGCCTCACCAAAGAAGCACTTGGGCATCTTGTGGGGATACAGGCGAGCTATATCGAGCGCATCGAACGAGGGACCAAGATCCCCAAACCAAGCGTCGCGCGTCGTCTCGCACAAGCTCTACAGCAAGATGAAGAGTCCTACGTCAATTGGGCCAAAACACGTAGCGACAACGAACACAAGCCCCCACAGAGCACCCCCACATACCCGCGCTACCCCGAAGCACGCGAAGCCTTGATCGGACTCAGCGAAGACCCCGAAGAGGCACGACAACTCTTCAGCAGCACCTCCATGGGTCCACTTGAGGCAGCACTCTACGGCTTGTTGATCGATCGTATGTCCGCACAGATGGGAGATCTCGGATTTTGGGGCTTTATGCCCAAAGAGTCCCCTGCGCACACACCCAATGGGCGCCTCCTGCTCGACGCGTTCTTCGAAATGCTCACCCACCCCGAAGGTGAAATCGCCGACTACACAAAGGTCTTCTCAGGTATGATCAAGGCCTGGCGCTACCTCCCTCCTCATCGCATCGTCGTGATGACCCCTGACGATAACGAGATCATCTACAGACTCGCGCTCGTCGATAAACAAGGCTCCATCATCCCAGCCCTCGAACCAGAAGACCCCTTCTACGCGCTCTATCGTATGCTCACAACACAACAACAACGCGATATCGCGGACATCTGCAACGTCCTCCTGCGCAGCGACGAGCGGCTGGAGATCCAGGCCGCCCTCGTCGCCCTCTCACGCTGGCACCACAGAGATTAAGACCACAAGCGCCAAAAACACACACCACACAACACGACAAGTACACAACCTAACGCCTTCATATCAAGCACCTTTCGCAAGAGAATTTGTGACAAACAGATTGCACCCGATGAGTCCATACAATACGTCGGTAACGTCGTGTTGTTACGACAAACAAGACCTTCGAATGTTTGGAGTGATTGATGAGTGTAAGTGGAGTGTGAAGCAACCAGAAAGGATTACATACGGAAGACGCCGTACTTTGTCGCCGTTTGTGGCGCGAGGAGAGCTGCGGAGAGAGCGAGACCAAGGACTTTTCTCGTATCAGCAGGATCGATGATACCGTCATCCCAGAGGCGCGCAGTGCTGTAGTAGGGGCTCCCCTCCTGTTCGTATTTGTCGAGGATTTTTTGGCGGAAGGCGGCCTGTTCCTCTTCGCTCATTCCGTCGGAGTGACCTCTTTCGGCCTGTTGCATCTTGACCGTGAGCAGGACATTGGCAGCCTGCTCGCCACCCATCACGCTGATACGGCTGTTGGGCCACATCCACATAAAGCGCGGGCTGTACGCACGACCACACATTCCATAATTGCCAGCACCAAAGGAACCACCGACGACGACCGTAAATTTGGGGACAGCGGCATTGGAGACCGCGTGAACCATCTTGGCGCCGTCTTTTGCGATCCCGCCTGCCTCATAGTCCTTTCCGACCATAAAACCAGTGATATTTTGCAAGAAGATCAAGGGGATATTGCGCGCAGTACACAGCTCGATAAAGTGCGTCCCTTTGAGCGCAGATTCACTAAACAAGATACCGTTGTTTCCGATGATTCCGACAGGGAAACCAAAGATATGGGCAAAGCCACATACAAGCGTCGTCCCGTAACGAGCTTTGAACTCACGGAAGCGACTGCCATCGACGATACGTGCGATGATTTCGCGAATGTCGTAGCTGATGCTCGTACTAGAAGGCAAAATCCCGTAGATCTCTTCGGGGTCATATGCAGGTTCTTCTGGTGGGAGTCGCTCGACTTGGTAGCCACGATTGAGGTTGAGACCAGCGATCGCATCGCGTACGATTTGAAGCGCGTGCTCATCGTCCTCTGCATAGTGATCTGCGACACCAGAGACACGTGTGTGGACGTCTGCGCCACCGAGCTCTTCGGCGGTGACTTCTTCACCCGTTGCGGCTTTCACGAGAGGAGGACCACCGAGGAAGATCGTCCCGTTGCCCTTTACGATGATGGATTCATCGCTCATCGCAGGGACATACGCCCCACCAGCCGTACACGAACCCATCACAGACGCGATCTGTGGGATACCCATCGCGCTCATCGTCGCCTGGTTGTAAAAGATTCGTCCAAAGTCATCGACATCAGGGAAGACCTCATCTTGCATCGGCAAGAACGCGCCACCGGAGTCGACGAGATAGATACAGGGGAGTTGGTTTTCCCGGGCAATTTGTTGCGCACGAAGGTGCTTTTTGACCGTCATCGGGAAGTACGTGCCACCTTTGACGGTCGCGTCATTGGCGACGATCATACAAGGTGTATTGTGGACAAGTCCCACACCTGTGACCACACCAGCCCCAGGCGCCTTGTTATCGTAAAGTTCCCAGGCGGCGAGGGGGGAGAGTTCCAAAAAGGGTGTCCCTGGATCGATCAATTGCTCGATGCGATCGTGCACAAACAACTTACCACGTGAGCGATGACGCTCGATCGAGCGCTCGCGTCCTCCACTACGGGCGAGCGCGATACGCTCACGTAAGGTCGCGACAAGCGAACGGTTATGCGCGTCGTTTTCTTGATATTGGGGACTGGACGTTTGGATACGAGACTCGATTTGCTCCATACATACAACCTTTTCGATAGAAAGAGAGGGATCGTGGGCGGCTTCTTTACATCCTCAACATTGGATGTCTCCCTTGAAAGTCAAGGCTATTGAAGACTATCTTTGACCTCTCGGATTTGTTTTTGCAGATCATCAAACGCTTTAAAGTCACCGTTCTTTTCGAAGCCATCGGACAACTGCATCAATGACGCGAGCAGTTGGTGACTTTGTCCAGAGTTACGGGCAAGCTCGACCTTGAGCTTCAAACTTGGCAGGTGTGCAGGATCTTTGCGAACGGCAAGCTCCAGGCGCTTTCTTGCTCCCTCTTCGTCACCTTGCTCGACAAAGATCTCGGCGGCTTCAAAGAGACAGGCAGCCGACGCTGAGATCTTGTTACGACGTTCGAGGAGCTTGAGGAGTGTCTTCTTGGGACCGTTGTGTGTACGAAGCATCTGCAGCGCTTGATCCATAAAAGACACTGCACCCTCGATATTGTTGGCTTTCACCTCTTTCTCTGCCTGACGCACCCACTGCTTAATTTGCTCCTGATCAAGCGACCCCGCAGAAGCCGCAGGCGCTGGTGTCGCGCTGGTCGCCGGCTGAGGCGTCGCAGCCCTTTGGGTTGCAGGTGCTGGTGTCGCTGCACGTTGCTGCGCTGGTGCTGGCGTCGCTGCACGTTGTGTTGTGGGCGCTGGCGTCGCCGCACGTTGCTGCGCTGGTGCCGGTGTCGCTGCACGTTGCTGCGCTGGTGCTGGCGTCGCTGCACGTTGTGTTGTGGGTGCCGGTGTCGCAGTCCTTTGTGTTGTGGGCGCTGGTGTTGCCGCACGTTGTTGCGTAGGCGCTGGCGTTGCGGCTCTTTGGGCTGTGGGTGCTGGTGTTGCCGTACGTTGCTGCGTAGGCGCTGGTGTTGCCGTACGTTGCTGTGTGGGGGCTGCCGTTTGGCTCTGTGTTGAGGAAGTTTGTGTGGAGGTTGTGGGTGCTGGTGTTATCCGCTTAACCATGACCTCAAGGTACTGGATCCACTTATCGATGCCTTTGGCTGTCGGGAAAAGCTCCTTAGCCTGTTGAAACGCCGAGAGTGCCTTTACAGGGTCGGTGTCTTTGACCTGCTGTCCGTACTGGACAAGTTGTTGAAAGCGTTGGACCTTCTCTTGATGACTCGCTTCAGCCATGACGTTCTTCCTCGGTTCGTAGTGTGGTTTGTTGACTTTTGATGCAGACCGTTGCTACCTCGGCGTGGGCTCTTTTCGTATGTGGTGGCTTCAGGTAGGCCGTGAAGAGCAACTCAAGCACACTACGACAACCCCTCGCTCTCTGTCAATCATAAGGAAGCTGTCGTTCCAAACAACGCAAAAAAGTTACTGTGTGCGCAAGGACTTGAAGGGCTTTGTAGAGAAAGGAAAGATCTTTTGCGAAACGTCTGCGTATTGATCCCCATGCATGTGGGGAGTTTCTTTCATCGGTAGATGGACCACACACGCATACACACAACCAGAGCACTTTGTGGTATATGGGTGTCTCTGCCAAAGCGAGAGGAAGATTTTCTTGCTTCGTGTGGTATCACGACTAGATTATCAGGAGATCGCCGAGATCATAGGTCTCGACACTGCACAGGTCCAACACAAGTAACGAGATATGTTACAAACCATTGCCTAATGGCATAGGAAGGACCTCTTACCAGTGTCACACACGACTCCTGCAAGTAGGAATGTTGGATGGATTGTCAACACTGCGAAAAAATCCTTCTGGAATATATTGATGGAGAACTGGCACACGCTCTCGAAGAAGACGTACGCCAGCATCTACACACATGCCAGACCTGCCAGACGCTACACAGTGAGCTCGAACAAGCTCTCACGCAAGTCCGACGTGACATGCTCACATTCGAACCTTCAAGAGCTGTCGACCAACGTATTCTTGCATACGCAAAGGAATCCTGCCAAGCACCCTCTCACATCGACATAGAAGAGCCCAAACGCCCCTGGTGGCAGGCCCTGTTCCAGGTCTCTTCACTTCAGCACGCCGCAACCTTCGCGTTATTGTTGCTGGTCGTCGGCAGCGCATTCATCCTCCAAGGAAGAGAGGGCACACCCCAATCCGATGAGAGCGCCCGGTTTTCGGCCAAAAACATCCCCGCAAAGCGTAGCTTCCTGATCAAAGGGATAAAGGCCAAAAAGAAAAACTCCACCCCCGAATCACTTCGCTTTCTTTCGCGTAGACCAGCACCAAAGACTCTCTCCCAACAGACAACGCCTTTACAGCCAGGCAGCCCAGCACCCCGAAGTGTTGCGCTCGCGAAAGCTCCGAAGCCCCAAAAACATGAAAAGAAAGAAGTGCTCGATGATGTTCAACTGCCCCCAGCGAGGCTTGCACCTACGAGAGCTTACAAAAGGCGCTTAAAAAGTCGTATAAGAAGGCGATACGCCGCCAAAAAACGCAGAAGACGACGTCGAACACGTAGCAGAAGGCGTCGCACTCGCCACGCAGGAGGACAACACCGCCCACGCACAACGAGCACCGACGCCAAACCAGTGCCACGCCCCAGAGCCAGCGCAGGCTCCAAAAGTATCGGTGCTCAACGGACCAAGCTGCGCAAAGAGCGCACACAAGCAGCGAGACGATTCGCTCCCCCACCTCCCCCAGCGGCAACAGCGCTCCCACGCAAAGATGCTGCAACAGGCTCAGCATTTGGTCGAAGCCTTGGAGGCGTAAAAGTCACCAAAGATGCAGAGACCGATGGCAAAAAAGAAGGCGGCGCCAACACAAAAGGCGACATGAGGCAAGGCAACAAACGCAAAAAACCTCCCCTTCACAAACGATTTCATGTGCTCTCGCTCAAACGCTCCGGTCGCCTTCCTGCCGATACAGACGGGAAACGACCTCGGGGCTGGCGATATCCAGGTGAAAAATCAAACACAGTCGCAAAGCAAAAATCCAAAAAGCGCAAATCCACCGTCGACAAGTATCATGAGGCGCCTACGCCAAACGCCCCAGCTCCCAAGAAAATGGCACCCAAGCCAGTCGTCGCGAAACCCTCAGCTCCCCAAGAGCAAGACGCGCCCACAAAACAAACACCAACAGCAGAGATTCAATCATCTCTCTTCACCCAACGAATCAGCCTGTTCAAACAGGGTCAAGAAGCCCTTCGCAGAGGAAAAGACGCACAAGCACGACAGTATCTCGACAAATACATCAAATTGTCCTCCAAGCGACAAAAGATCAACGCGCTCGAAAATGTCCTCCAGCTCTATAAGCAGGCCAAACGCCGAAGTGATGCACAACGTATCCTTCAAGCGCTCATCAAAGCCAATCCCTCCAAACGGAAAGAGTACCTTCGCCGCATCAAGAATCTCACCCCATAAGACAGACCATTTTCCCCACACGCCTTGTGCCTTCATCTCCGCACAAACGAAATACAAAACGAGCTTGATTGTTGCCATCAGTGAACATACATTTCAGTTCCGGACGATGCTCCGGAAGACCTGTTCACCACATCTTTCGCCTGCGCTGAGTGATCCTCTGATGATGTCGATACTCCACAGGCCAGACGCCGTACAATCACAGAGGAATGTATGTCCAGCGATACAACAGTCCAAGACAAGCCCCTTGAAAACGACGCCCAACCCTCCCCAACACAAACCGAAAAAAGCAAACGGCCTTGTTCATTTGCTCCGACACCGCGAGAGATTTACAAGTTTCTCTCGCAGTACGTCATCTCACAAGACCTCGCCAAAAAGAAGCTCTCCGTCGCTGTCTACAACCACTACCAACGTATCGACTATATGCGCAAGATCCCTTCATTTGGGGTAGAGCTCAATAAATCCAACGTCATGCTGATCGGTCCAAGTGGTTCGGGGAAAACATTACTCGCCCAAACCCTCGCACGTTGCCTCCATGTGCCCTTCGCGATCGCAGACGCGACCTCCCTCACTGAGGCCGGATACATGGGAGAAGATGTCGAACACGTCCTCGTCCGCCTCTATCAATCAGCCGACGAAGATCCAGAGAAGACCGAAAAAGGCATCATCTACATCGACGAGATCGACAAACTCGCCAAAAAATCATCCTCCCCTTCTCTCTCCAGGGATGTCTCCGGTGAAGGTGTCCAACAATCTCTGCTCAAAATCCTCGAAGGGACCATCGCACATATCCCCAAACAACAAAGACGCAAACACCCACAAGATCAATACCAAAAGATCGACACGAGTAACATCCTGTTCATCTGTGGAGGCGCCTTTGTCGGTCTCGAAGACATCATCGCCGGACGCCTCGCCGACACCCCAACGTCCCAAGATCGCTCCTCCTTTGAAGACGCTCACCTCGCACATGCCGTCGAAGAGATCGTCGGCCAGAGCGTAAAAGCAGAAGTCTCCACAGTCTCCCCCTCTTCGCTCCAACACGTCGCAGGTTCACATGAGCTGCTTACACAGCTCCTGCCCGAGGATTTGATCCACTTCGGCATGTTACCCGAGTTTGTCGGACGATTGCCCGTCCTGACCACCCTCGAACCGCTCGATGTTGACGCACTGCAGCGGATCTTACGCGAACCCAAAAACAGCTTACTTCGACAATATGGACAGATCCTGTCTTTTGAAGGTGTGTCCTTATCCTTCACAGATTGTGCGGTTGAACATATGGCGCAGATGGCGATCAAAAGACAGGTTGGCGCACGTGGACTCCGGATGATCCTCGAAGATATCATGCTCGATATCATGTTCGAGTTACCCTCGATGAAACACGTCGATAAGCTGATCATCGACAAAGACACCATCGAAGGCAAAAAACCCCCTCACCCGGAGTGGAGTGCATTTCTCGACGCATCCAAGTAGGCAAAGCACGATCGTCAGGGGGTAAAGTGTTTGGGAGCAGTGTGAGAAAGCCCACATGGGGATTACTTGAGGCAAAGCGCGGTCGTCAGGGGGGATTACTTGAGGATACGAGCGAAGAAGGTTTTCATCTCAGCCCATGATTTCTCATCGGCCTCTTTGTTGTACGCGAGTGGCAACTTGAACTTCTTGCCTTTCTCTGTCGCGCCAGGATTGGTAAAGGCGTGTTTAGCACCGGGATAGTTGATAAACTTGAACGTAGCCCCTGCCTTCTTCATCTCTTTTTTGAACGCCTTGATCGACTTCTTTTTCACAAATGGATCGGCCGCACCGTTCATCACAAGGATCTCAGCTTTGATCCCACCTTTTTTGACCTTCTTCATCGACTTGAGATTGCCGTGGAAGCTCGCGACACCCTTCAATGGAAACCCAGCGCGCGCCATGTGCAGCACGACAGCGCCGCCAAAACAGTAACCGATCGCGGCGATCTTCTCACCATCAGTCACGTCTTGCTTCTTCAACACCTCCAAGGCAGCCTTGAAGCGAGCTTCCCCTACCTTGATGTTTTTCATCACGGCCATCATGAACTTCTGTGCGTCTTTGGGGTGACCTGTGTTCTTTCCTTCACCGTACATATCGAGCGCAAACCCGACATAACCGAGCTTCGCGAGCATTTTGGCGCGCTTGCGTGCGTAATCGTTGTGCCCCCACCACTCGTGGACAACGAGGACACCGGGTCGTTTGCCTTTTTTGGCGCTGTCATATGCGAGGAATCCTTTGAGGGATGTCTCACCAGCTTTGTACTCGATCTCTTTGGTGATGATGGTCTCTTTGGGAGCTTCTTTTTTCTTCACTGTCTTGGGACGAGAGGTGGGCTGACGCTTCTCAACTTTGTTGCGAACCTCGGGCTTCTTGCTCTTTTTGGGACACCCTGTCAGGGCAACCAACGCGATCAGGAACAGTACACTCAAAGGGGCGTGTTTTTTGAACATGTCTACTCTCTTTGTCTTGTGAAAATGGGGTGATAGATCCACGACATGAGCAGCTCGCTCCAATCATTCATCGTGGGTCTGTGATATGTGCAACAAAATGACCACAAAAACACAAACGTCAACCAAAAGAATGTGAGCCAACCACCCCACCGACAAACACACACAGACTTTAGCTTGAACACCACCACACAGACAAAGAGTGGTGGAGTTCTTGACGGCATAGGGGATACATTGTACTTTATGCGACTGGATCTCACATGCTGTTTGATTGAAGAGAAGAGCTAGTGTTGCGCAAATGTTGGGGTCTACGGAAGTATCGTTTATATATGTAGAAACCAAGGCAAGGCGCCAAAAGAAGAAGCAAGGTCATGCGAGACGAAGAGCTCGAAGAGATCCCCTCATTAGAAGGTGAAGAAGTCGGTCATTGGCGCCTGGAAGAGAAACTAGGTGAAGGGGGGATGTCCGTCGTCTACCACGGCCGACACAAGACACAACAGCTCGAAGGGGCCGTCAAGCTCCTCCACCCCGAACTATGCCGCAATCGCAAGGTCGTCCAACGCTTTCAACAAGAGGCGGAAGCCGCCAGCCAACTCGACCACGAAAATGTTATCAAACTCATCGACTTTGGCCATGAAAAAGACATTGGCTACTACATGGTCCTTGAGCTGCTCGATGGCTACGATCTCGAATCGCTGATGGAGTTTGCGCCCTTCAGCAAAGTCCGTATTCTCCCCCTCGCCCAACAGATCACATCGGCTCTCGCAGCCACACACGACGCAGGGATCATCCACCGCGACCTCAAACCCTCCAACATCTTCCTCATCCCCGATCCAGTCAATGAGAGACACCAAGTCAAGCTGCTCGACTTTGGCGTCGCCAAGGTCCTCGAACGACAAAACACCACAAAGCTAACAAGCACCGGCGCGATCGTCGGAACACCAGCCTACCTCGCCCCCGAACAGATCACACAAAAAGATGTCACCACCATCTCCGTCGACATCTACGCGCTCGGTGTCATTCTCTATCAAGTCTTCACGGGAAAACTCCCCATCGAAGGCGAGACCATCATCGAACACATGATGGCCCTCTTACAGCAAACCCCACCTCCTGCAGGTATTCACCGCCCTGCCCTCAAAGACACACAGCTCGAAGCCTTCTTCACCCGCATGCTCTCTAAACAACCCGAAGAGCGACCCACCAATATGCGACAGGTCTGGCGAGAACTCCACGCCGCCGCCAGCGCATTCAACGATCCACTTGGGCCGAGTCGCCCGATCCCCACGAGCGAAGAACTCAAGCTCGAACAAGAAGCACAAAAACTCCTCGATCTCGACATCACCCCTAAACAACCTCCTGGTGGCCCATCGACCGAAGATGTCATCAAAGATATGGTCGACCTCACCGAGACGGACGAGATCAACGAGAAAACAGCGATCGAGCAAGCCGCGCTCCCCTTCACGACACGTCCGACTCCTGCAACGGAAGCATATCCTGCCTTCAAGGACTCCCATACAGGTGTGCGTATCGAAGAGATGAACATCGATACACATGACCCCATCGGCGAACAAGCGTTCGGAGACTACGACCATTACGAAGACGACGAGGAAGAAGAGAAGACAGCGATCGCTCTCGCTGCACCTGACAGCGCTCATCATCCCTTCACACAACAAAACATCCCCGCGAGCACACAAAACATTCTCAACATCGTCGGTAACGAAGATCCCGACCACACTCTTGACCCTCTCCCCCACGGAGAAGGTGAGACGATCAACACCTTCGGTCCCATGAGCGATCCCTCTCACTTTGACGACCAGACCGAATACAATCCTCACGCCCAAGCGCTCCAGCATCCACCAAATCTTGGCGCATACAGTGACAACACACCAGCGCCCTCTTCGATCTCTTCGTTGCCAACGCTCACACCAGAGCAGGCGAATGAATACACACCCACTCCACACCCACATCCAGTCGGACACAGAACCCCGACGCCCCCTCCTGCGATCGCACCACCTGCGCAGGATTTTTCAAAGACACTCCCACAACCACAGGCGTACGTCCCTCCTCCAGGACACAGCAAACACTCTTTCCTCGCCAACAAGTGGAACATCCTCGCGCTCAGCACCCTTGGTCTCGGCGTACTCGCGATCGTAATCGTGTTTTTTCTCCCTGGCCCGACAAAGCAGGTAAAAAAGAACACGCTCCTCGACCAACTTTACGTCGAAGGTGAGAAGGCTTTCAAACAGAATCGATACAAAGACGCCATCAAACAGTGGAAGAAAGTCATCCAACTGCCCAAGTGGAAGGAGAGCGAGTACTACCCAGACCTTTACAAGGCCATTGGTGTTGCCTTCTCACGCCGCAATCACTTACACTCTGCGGTCGTTTACTACAAACGCTATCTCAAAGCAGGTCCCAAAAAACCAAAAGAGGCCCTTCACATCAAACAAGTCGAGCTCCCCCGCTTTCAAAGGGATCTCAACAGACGACTCTCTAAAGGGAACGCCCTCGTCGCACAACTACGTCAGCTCCTCTTAGGCAAACAATGGAAGAAAGCCCACCACACCTACCAACTCGCGCTCAAACTCGCGCCCTCCATGCCTCAAGTCCAACAACAGCTCGCCAAAGAGGTCTCCAAGTTCTTCCCGATGGTCGGACTCCACCTCTACAGAGATATCTTCTACAAGCTCGAACTCGGCGACGAGGAAAAACAACAGCTCTCCCAAAAAAGCAAGGTCCTCAAAAAGACCCTCGAACAACGCATCCAAGAGCTACAATCCATCCTGCGAACGACGAGCTCTTTGCTCGCACAAAACAAGACCAGAGCGGCCAAACGATACCTTCAAAAGAAGCTCGACCCTCTCGAACACCTGACGCTTCCGATTACACACAAAGCGTTCCAAAAACTCATATCTCTCGCCACCGAAAAGCATATTCATCTCGGTATTACTGCGCTGAAGCTCTATCAACAGAAACGACAAGCGCTCCAGACTAAGGGGCTCTCGACATGGCTCTCCGAAGGCGACAAGCGCGCGTCCCAACAACCACAACTGCAAAAGCAGCTCGATCTGCTTTACAAAATGAAGCAGTACAGAGCCCTCTACCGCCTCGCACGACGAGCACTTCAAGAGGGTTCGCTCACACGCGCAAACAAGTACATCCACACCGCACGACGCCTCGAAGCCGAGCTTGACGCCAAAGACCATTGGAAGCTCACCACGCACATCCAAAAAGATCGCACCACACTCAGCAGATGGTCACAACGTATCGGCAAAACCCCAACCCTCCAGGCGCGCGCAAAGCAGCTCAAAGACAAGGCCTATCTCGGACGTTCCCTCCAGGCATACCGCACACTCCTCGCGTCGTTACGTGGAACTCCCGCGTACAACACGCTCGCTCCCACGCTCAACAAAACGATCCAAGCGCTGCGTACACAACAAACCTATCTACGTGGTACACATAGGCTCTTCAAACGACGAAAGTGGCTCACAGCGTACAACCGCTTCAACACCTTTCTGAAACGCTTCCCGCGCGCACATAACGCGGAAAACATCCGCTACAACATGAAGATCTGCAAGTGTGGACTTGGTATGCCCTGGAAGTTCTGCAAGACACAAGATGTCAAAAAACACCTCCCTTGACCCTCACTCTCCTCTTTTGTACAACCATCTCCATAGGCATATTGGTCTCTTCTCTGTACAAGGATTTCATTGATGTCATTTTGGCTCTCTCTGTGGCTCTTTGTCGCGCCCTTTACTGCGACACAAGATCTCGAAAAAGACTACATTCAGGGGCTCACTTTTAGCCGCAATAAACAGCATAAACAGGCGATCACTGCATTCAAACGCCTGCTCCCCAAGCTGAAAGCGACCCAACAACAGCGCACCAAAGGTACCAAAGATTGGCATATCATGACACTCGGTCAGTCCGACGTCCTCTACCACATCGGATACAATCAATGGCAGCTCAAACAGCGACGCCGTGCATGTGAGACCTTCTTTAGGATCCAAAAGATGCGCGCCAGCCTCCCCAAGAGCTGGTCGACATGGGGCGTCCACCCAGATCTCCCGGCCCGACTCAAGCGCGCACAGTCATTGTTCACCTCGTACTGCCCGCTCATTCCCTCTCACATCACATTCCACGTATCCCCAAAACGAGCGTATATCGAGCTCAAGCGAAAAGGACGTTGGTTGCGTTTGAGCAACATGACACTCCAAACCAAACAAACATCACTCACGATCCGTGTGATGGCGTCTTTCCACTTGCCCAACACACAAACGATCGCGCTCCCAAGGTGGAGTCATAAACACGTCCACATCAAGCTACGAAAAGCCCCCAAGATCGTCGCCAGACGCCAGCCCCCCAAACGACTGCCTGTGGCCAAAAAACCGGACTATGGATGGGTTGTCTGGGTCGGTGTCGGCGCTGTCATCGTCGGTGGTGGTGTCACAACTGCGCTCGTCCTCACCGCCAAGACCAACAACCACATCGTCTCCAAAGACAACCAACCCCCCAAACTTTGGTGAAACAAAAAATCCAACCAGACACTGTAAGTAAACCCACCCCCCAAACGTTCTCCTGACATCCAACGGTTCAAAACCCGCCCAAGAAAGGAGAACACCGTGAAGAACATCCTTCTTATAAGCTTATCTTTTTGGTTCGCATCGATCCCAAACAGCGAAGCAACACCACAAAACATCAAAAAACCCCTGTTGCAATCCGACACAAAGACCCCCCCCATCACCAACAGCAACAGAACACAAAGACCTCCTCTGTTACCGATACAACAGCCACGATTCATGATCGTCAGCGCACGAGATCCGGCGCTCGCCCTCAACGCCTGGAATGGGGCAAAAGATGGCACGATCCTGCGCCTACACAAAAAATGCAAACACAACAACCCCGACTGTCTGTGGCGCTTTCAAAACGGTATGCTCGTCAGCGTCAGGAACCCACGACTCGCGATCAACGCCTGGAATGGAGCACAACACGGCACCGTGCTCAGACTCAACTCCTCTTGCACCCCCTCCAATCCCGACTGTCGGTGGAAATATACACAAGGGATGTTCAGCAGCGCGAGACACTCAAACCTCAAACTCAGCTCTTGGAGCAAAGCACGTCACGGTTCCATCGCAACACTTCACAATGGATGCAAAGCCTCCAATCCAGATTGTGTGTGGACACTCAAACCCCTCAAACAACAACCACAATTGCGCAGGTCACTCAAACCCCTCAAACAAAAACCACAGCTACGCTGGTCACACAACGGCCCCATCAAAGGCATGTATTGCACCCAATGGCACGAACCTTCCGATCCAAACGGATGGGACAACAATTACCTCTGCTCCCATACAAATTTGAAGATGCGCTGGTCCAACAACGGCCCCATCCAAAACATGAAGTGCACACGTGTCTACGAAGCCTCCGATCCCCACACCTGGAAAGACAACTACATCTGTCTGCCCAATGACTCCCCCATCCAATTCTTTTGGTCGAGTGATGGAGCAATCCACAAACAACACTGTACACAGATCACCGAACCCAAAGATCCCCACACCTGGAAGGACAACTACATCTGCTTTCAACCCTGACAAACCCACATACACTCCTCAAGACCTCAACTTGCAGTAAACAAAACAGAGAAAATTCGGAAAGAATCGTTCTTTCGGCATTTTTTCCACAACTTTATAAAAAGAATGCCGAGAATCATCAAAAGATTGTAATAAAAACGATCCACAATGGTGTGGAGTTGAGTGATTATAGAGGTTTGTGATGACACAGGTAAATAACAACGCTGCCGCAGAAGCCGCTCGCAAAGCCGCCGAAGAAGCCGCTCGTAAAGCCGCCGAAGAAGCCGCTCGTAAAGCCCAGGAAGCTGCTGCCAAAAAGGCCCAAGAAGCTGCTGCCAAAAAAGCCCAAGAGCAACAACAGCAAGAGGCCTCCAAGAAAGCCGCAGAAGCGCAACAAACACAGCAACAATCGCGTGTTGATGACTTCAAGAAGGATGGCACACTCCCCACCATCAAGACCGATCAAGTCAACACCCAACTTCAATCACAAAAACTCACCGACAAACTCGACACACAAAAACCCGCACTCGCAGCCGACACAACAACCCCACAAAGTGGACTGTCCACACGCCGACAAGAAGCACGTGCAGCGCGACGCGCCGCTCGTTCAGAGTTGCTCCGTGGCACAAGTACACAGGCCAACGTCGACAACACACAAACAACGCCACAAAGCGCCACACTCGACCCCACGACACAGACAAACACCCCCGGCACACAGGCGACACAGGACACCAACAGCACCTCTTCACTCACAGATGCTCCCGGTACACTCGCCACAGAAGCACGTGATGACAACAACGTCAACTGTATCGACCGTACACACGAGATGATCGAGGGCATGCCCGAGGAAGAGCGCGCCAACTCCGACGTCGTCTTCTTGCGCGACAAAACCAACGAAGATGGAAACGACGCAGGCCACCTGATGGTTCGCGATGGTGATGGCAACCTCCGCGATCCTAACAACCCCGAAGCCCCAGCGCGCACGATGGATGAGCTTCGCGCAGAAGGACGCTACGAGCCTGTCATGCAAGACGGTGAGCCTGTCACCATGTCCGCAGAGCGCTTCGACACAGAGATGTCCAAGCCGCCAGCAGAGCGCGACCTCTCAGGTATCCCCCCAGAAGTCGCCAACATGAGACTCGCAGACAACTCACCGATCCAGGCAGACACAACAGTCCTCAACGGAGAAAACCCCGTCACAGTCGATGGATTGAGAGGCGCGATCGATGCCCTCGCCAACGAGCCTGGAGAGAGCGGTCGTATCAAGTTTGACGCTGGTGTCGAAGGCCGACTGCTAGGTATCTTTGAGGCTGGTGGAGACCTCTCACTCGGCGTAGGTGTCGCCAAGTCAGACACAGGCTCCATCTCACTCTCTCTCAACGGTGAAGTCGCCGCCAAACTCGGAATTGATGTTGGATTCGCCGAAATTGGCGCGAGAGCTGGCGTGCAAGGACAGGTCACAGCCCGCTTTGCCAACAGCGAAGATGCCTCCAAATGGCTCCACCAACAATTCGGAAAACTCAACGACACAGCAAGTGACGCCCTCGGCTCCCCCGTCCTCAACATGGGGAATCGCGAAGACTACAGCCTCTCCAGACCCCCCACATTTGTCCGAAAAGCAGGGACAAACGTCGGAGCATACGCAGAAGTTGACGCCATCCCAGGTCTCAGCAGTATCCCAGGTATCCCACCAGGACTCAGCTCAGAAGCAGCGCTCTCTGTCACACGAACAGGTGACCAAACGGCGTACTTCCGGCGTGAAAATGGCGAATTCACTCGCGTCGGCCAGGGAACAGAGTCAGAGGTCACCTACAACGCAGAGGCAACTGTCGCCGGACAGAAAGTCCAGGTCACCTACTCACAATCGACTGTTCAAGGTGATACAAATGGCGACAACAATGGTGAATACGACAACCTGAAGATCTCCGCGACACTCAACCCCGGCGCCAACCGCGACACGATCAGGACAACTGTCGCTGCCGCGATGGGTATGACCGCACCTCCCACACCACAAGATCCCAACTACGCCCAGTACCAGGAAGGTGTCGAAGCCGTCACAACAGCACTCGCAGGCCCCACCCTCCCCAACGGCAAACTCACCGTCTCCTATGAACGCAATCGCGTCCTTGAAAATGGCGAGTACAACACACAATACCACCGCTGGAGCCTCACCTCCTCCGTAGGCACAGGTAAACAAGAGCTCAACGTCGGCGCTGCTGAAGGTGAGTTCCAATTGCAAGCGACCAAAACAGAGGTCATCTCCGAAACCATCGGGACAAACACTGAAACATACGTTCGCCAACTCGCGACAGATGCACAAGAGGGAGACTGGCAACGCTTCGCACAGGAAAACCGCGCGGAGCTCGAACAGATGTTCCCTGGCCAAAATATCGAAGAGCTGCGCACAGGCTGGCGACAAGAAGCCGCTGAAGCCGCCACCCACCAACGTGAAGTTGGACGTGTCGTCGATGACATCATCGCCGCCGAACCTGGATTCATGCGCTTCTCCGGTGGACGTAGAGATGCTGCGGGCGAGACCCTTCGCGATTTACCACCTGAGCGACTTGCAGGTGTCCTCGATGAGCTCGCACGTCGTGGCGTCAGTGACCATGACATCCGACGCTTCACCAATATGGACGGCAGTGAGAACACAGAGGCCTTTAACGCGCTCCTCCAAAGCGCCGCACCTCATCGCCAATATGGTGATAACAGTGCCCGTCAAAATGGCACGAGATTGGTCGGCGATCTTCAAAGAGCTATCGATAACAACAGAAGCATGGGTTGGGGCCAAGTCCACCATATGTTCAACCAGACGCGAGGAGAATTCCTCCGCCCCGAACAAATGCCACAGATCGCGCAACAGCTCAAAGACGCAGGGTACTCACAGGCCCAATTGCAACGCTTTACACAAACCCGTGACCAGCGCGTCAATGACTTCTTTACTGCGCTCATCGGCCAAATGTAATCCCCTCTCCCAAGCCACAGCGCCTCCTCTCCTCACGCTCCTCAAACATTTTCTTTTTTTCACCGAACCTATCAGCCCCCCTTTTCGTCCAGATGTATTCTGGACCCACCAGATCCCCCAAAACCCTTCGTCCAAATGTGAGGAGACCTGCCCATGTACACATCACAAAAAGCGCTTGTCGCGACCACACGCATCCGCCTGGTATAAGGCCATTGGATTCAAAAAAAGACAGAGAAAAAAAGACGCACACAGAGGTTGTTGCTGAAGCCTGATGCTTCGTTTCTTGTCCTCTTGCGTACGTTTTTTGTATCCAACGGCCCAAGGCCGCAGTCGACATACCCAACATATTTTTATACCTACGACTGCCCCTATTCATTCCAGGTTCGCTTTGCGCTGGCGTGGTGAATTGTATCTCTCACCACACACGCCCCACACAAAACAGTTCCACATGCCTGTAGAGACGTCTACAGGGCGAAATGGATAGCATATGACTTCCCACATTCGCGTCGTTTGGAGGTTGCTACAAGGGCAACGCTCACGCTACGCAGCGGCTTTCCTTGCGATGGTCGTTGCGTCTTGTTTCCTGTATCTCGTCCATTTACTCCCACAACTCACACTCGATGGTGTCTTGCACACGGACCCAAGCAAAAGTTCGGCCTTCACCAAGTGGCTGATCAACGGCACCGGTGGACGGACATGGTGGGCACAGAACCTCTGGTTTCCAGCCCTCATGATCGCGCTCTTTACCTTTGTCGCGGGACTCTTTACATACCTGCGAGGTCGCTGGGCCGCCCTCGCCAGTGAACAAATCACACGTGATTTACGCGATCGTGTGTACGACAAACTTCAGCATCTTCCCAATCAATACATCGATAAAGCCGACACAGGCGACCTGCTCCAGAGATGTACATCGGATATCGATGTCGTGAAGATGTTCTTATCCAACCAACTCGTCGAGATCGGACGCGCTATCACCTTGTTGCTCGTCCCGCTCCCTCTCATGTACGCTCTTCATCCTGGTATGACCCTGGTTTCGGCGCTCTTGCTCCCATTCGTGTTTGTCTTCTCGTTGCTCTTTTTCTTGAAGATTAAGCGCCTCTACCAACAAGTCGAAGAAGCAGAGGCAGCGATGACCACAACCATTCAGGAGAATCTCGCGGGGATTCGTGTCGTTCGTTCATTTGCCAGACAGGACTTCGAGATCGAGAAGTTTGTCGGCACAAACGGCACACACAGACAGCTCCACGAAAAACTCTACACAGCCCTCGCGGCCTTCTGGTCGACCTCTGACTTCATCTGTTTTACCCAACAAGGGCTCGTGCTCGGCTTTGGTCTCTATTGGATGGCGACAGGCAGTATCCAGATCGGGACCTTCTACTTCTTCCTCGCGGCTGTTGGGATGTTTATCTGGCCCTTCCGTATGCTCGGACGGATCCTCTCTGAGGTCGGAAAAGCAACGGTCGCCCTCGATCGTCTCCAACATATCCTCGAACAACCGACGGAACAGCTCCTTCATCAGGTGAACCAAGAGACCGACGAGCCCAAACCCTTCCCTGAAGTATGGAAGGGCACACTGGAGTTTCGCGACGTCACCTTTCGCTATGATGAAGACAAAGAGCCAGTCTTGCGACATTTGAGTTTCAAGATGCGCGCAGGTGAGACGTTGGCGCTCGTCGGTGCGTCGGGGAGCGGAAAGAGCACGATCTTGCAACTGTTGATGCGCTTTTACGAGCCGACATCTGGAGCGATCTATATCGATGGTGTCGACATCGCGACGATCCCCCATCAACAGCTCCGCGCCTTGATGTCTGTCGTGATGCAGGAGCCTTTCTTGTATTCAAAGACACTCCACAACAACATCGGCATCGCCAAACAACAACCCACCCTCGAAGAGGTCGTCCATGTCGCGATGGAGGCATGTGTCCACACTTCGATTATGGACTTTGACGATCAATACGAGACTGTCGTCGGTGAACGCGGCGTAACCCTCTCAGGTGGGCAACGTCAACGTATCGCGCTCTCTCGTGCGTTGTTGGTTGAGGCTCCCTTCTTGCTGCTCGATGACGCACTGAGCGCCGTCGACACAGAGACGGAGGTCAGCATCTTGCGCGCTTTGCGCAACAGAGAACACACACCGAGTACGCTGCTCGTGGCCCACAGGTTGTCGAGTATCATGCACGCCGACACGATCCTCGTGCTCGAACACGGCGCGGTCCTTCAGCGCGGTACACACCAGCAACTCGTCGAGCAAGAAGGCGCATACAAGCGCATCTGGCAACTGCAACAAGCTCTCGATGAATTCATCCCCACACAGACGACGAAAGGACAACGCCATGAGTCAACCACATCTCGATGAACACGCGCATAGTCCCTTCTCGTTGGACGTTTGGAAGCGCATGTTACCCCACGCCCTCGTCTACCGCGCCCATCTCATCTGGATGGGTGTCGCGGGGATCTTTCTCGCCTTACTCGACACGCTCTTTCCGTGGATGACAGGGAAGATGATCGACGAAGTCACCAAAGTCGGGCTCTCACAGTCCCTTCGTCAGTATGGCATTGGATATGCTGTGATGGTCGTGATGTTTGCGCTCAGTGTTTGGTTCTTCATTTGGCTCGCCGGGAAGATCATCACAGGGATCGCCTTCGACTTACGCGACAAGGGGTTCCGCAAGTACCAGGAGTTGTCCTTCTCCTACTACGACAAACATTCGATCGGTTGGTTACTTTCGAGGTTAACATCGGACTGTAACAAGCTGTCTTCATTGGTCCCCTGGCTCACACTGGATGTCGTATGGGGGACGACGTTGTTGACCTTTTTGGTCATCGCGATGATGGCCCAGAGTTGGCAGCTCGCGCTGGTCGTCCTCTCGATTGTGCCGCCGTTGATCCTCGTGAGCATCTACTTTCAGCGTAAGCTGCTCGAAAGTGCGCGTCATGTCCGCAAGAACAACGCAAAGATTATCGCGAGCTTCAACGAATCGCTGATGGGTATCAGGACGACGAAGACTCTCAACAGGGAATCCGAAAATCTCAAGGAGTTCCAGGGACTCTCAGGTGAGATGTACGACCACTCCACACGCAACGCGCTACAAAATGCAGTCTATCTCCCGATCATTACGTCACTTGGGAGTATTGGGATTGGATTGGCCTTGTGGATGGGTGGGTATACAGTTGGGCTACAAAAGAGCGCGGGGATCAGCCTCGGGACGTTGATCGCGTTCATGCAATATGCGACACTTTTGTACCATCCCATCGAAGAGATTGCTCGTCGATTCTCGGACCTTCAGAATGCACAAGCGGCCGCTGAACGCATTCAGGAGTTGTTGGACACAGAGCCAGCCATTCAGGACAGCGTTTTGGTGCGTCAGGCCATCGCCAGCTATACACCACAAAAGGGGATCGCTCATGACGGTTATCCCGATAAGATTCGTCATATAGTGTTCGACCATGTGGACTTCTCGTACAACCAGAAGGAGACCGTGTTAAAGGACTTTCAGCTCGAAGTCCATACAGGCCAGACCATCGCGCTTGTTGGTTCAACAGGGAGCGGGAAGAGCACGATCGTGAATCTCGTCGCGCGTTTTTATGAAGTCACACAAGGTGCGATCTTGTTCGATGGGATCGACATCCGAGAGCGCAGTCTTCACTGGCTTCACTCCAAGCTCGGTGTTGTGTTGCAATCTCCTCATCTGTTTAGTGGGACCATTCGAGAGAATATTCGTTATGGTCGACTCGATGCGACAGACGAAGAGATCGAACAAGCAGCCAAGATGGTCAACGCACATGACTTTATCTCACGTCTGCCCAAGACCTACGAGACACAAGTCGGTGAGCAAGGAAGCCAGCTCTCAACGGGTCAAAAACAACTGCTCTCATTGGCCCGGGCGTTACTCTCAGATCCAGAGATCTTTATCATGGATGAGGCGACCTCGTCTGTGGATACGGAGACCGAACGCTTGATTCAGGATGGACTTGAGCGCGTCTTGTCAGGACGCATCGCCTTTGTGATAGCACACCGCTTGTCGACGATCCGTTCGGCAGACAGGATCCTTGTCATCGATAAGGGTGTCATCGTCGAAGATGGTGACCACGACACACTCATCAAGAAAAAAGGCCGCTACTACGACCTCTACACCAAGCAATTTGTTCAGGAACAACAATCCTTCATGGGTTGAGGATGATATTTCCAAATGAACATTCAAAAACTCCAGAAAAAGAGACGCCAAAAGCAATGCGGTACAAATCACACAAGATACCAACGCAAAAAGGTGACACGCAGCTCACTTCCTCAACGTCAAAAGATCTATCTCCGGTTGGCAATACAATCGCATAGGAACCCCCACAACTCCAACCCCACGAGAGATATACACTTGCGTTTGTGGTGCTTGGACAAGGCCATGTAGATACTTTCTCCCAAACGCCGAGGGGACATAAGGAGGCCCCACCAAAGGCAGCAAGATCTGACCACCATGAGTGTGTCCACTGAGCACCAAACCCACGCGGGGATCCTTGATATTCTCGGCAAAGTCAGGATGATGTGAGAGAACAATCGCGACCTCTTCTTTGCGACAGTCTCCCAGCGCACGAGGGAGATCTTGGCTTCCCATATTGAGGTCATCGACACCTGCCAAACGTAGGCGTTGTTCGTAACAAAAAAGCCAATGGCCATCATTCGTAAGATCAACAAACCCACAATCACGAATCGCTCGCCTTGTGTCGTCTGCTCCCTCCCAATGATCGTGATTCCCTAAGACTGCAAAAACCCCATACTTCGCCTTCAAGTGCCGAAGAGCCAGAAAACAAGGTGTAATATAACGAGCATGTTTATCGACAAAGTCCCCAGGCAGTACAACCACATCAGGTCGCAGTTCATTGACCTGCTCGACAACACGCTCGATAAAAGGCAGATCAACAAGTGGACCATGATGAAGATCCGACACCAACGCGATTCGCAATCCATCAAATGCAACAGGTAATCTCGGCACCAGAATCGTACGATGAACAACGATAGGCTCAATTCCTCCAAGACGTCGGTATATACCTTTTAACGGACCTCGACCAAAGACACCACAGGACAACTGCCCGGCAGCTCGCAGAATCCTCCTTGTGAGAGGAGGTCGTTTCAAGATTTTGTGCGCATCTTCCATGTTTCTGGCTCCTTTGTTGGCGATAATCATTTGTCGCCATGTACACAAAGATCTTTTCCAGAGCCAAAGAAACAAGTGTGAGAAAATCATTGCGCCGAAGAGGATGGGGTGTCATGTTATCTTCTCGTGTTGATGATCCATCTCATTGTAAGGAAGGTTTTTGATGAGCATACTCAAACATATTGGAAACACACCGCTGGTCCGTCTCAATCGCATAGGCAAGGATGCATCTTCTCCTCTATTCGGCAAATGTGAACACATGAACCCAGGAGGTTCGGTCAAAGATCGCATCGCCCTCTATATCATCAACGACGCAGAGGAACGTGGACTCCTCAAACCTGGTTTGACGATCATCGAAGCCACCGCTGGAAACACAGGGATGGGCCTGGCCCTCGTCGCCGCTGCCCGTGGATACAAACTCGTCTGTGTCCTCCCCGAGAAGATGTCTGTAGACAAACGCGTCGCCCTCGCGACACTCGGGGCGCAGGTCATTGTGACACCAAACGTACCACCTTCAAGCCCTGATTACTTTAAGACCATCGCACGACAAATGGCCGAAGAGAACGGCTGGTTTTTAGCCGATCAATTCAATAACCCCGCCAATGTCCTCGCCCACTACGAAACCACTGCCAACGAAATCATCAAGCAAGTCGACGGACCCATTGGTGCTTTTGTATCGGGTTCAGGGACAGGCGGGACCATCTCAGGTGTGGGCAAAAGACTCAAAGAAGTCTACCCCGATGTAAAAATTATCCTCGCAGACCCGATAGGTTCCAGCCTCGCACATTGGTTTGAGACAGGGGACATTGTCACCGATGACAGAAGCTATACAGTCGAAGGAATTGGCGCAAGTGACCCACCAAAGAACCTGGATCGTTCTGTCCTGGATGAGGTCTTGTCCATCTCAGACGAAGAGAGCTTTGGGATGACAAAGCGCCTTATACTCGAAGAAGGCCTTCTCGTTGGAGGTTCGGCCGGAACAAACATGGCCGCAGCATTACAAGTCGCCATGAGAGACGACATCAACGGCCCTGTCGTCAGCATTCTTTGTGATAACTGGGATCGATATCGCACACAACCATGGATGCAGGGTTGGGGTCCTGAGACCAGGATATTGCAAGAAGAAGCAAGCGAAACGAGCACCTCATGAACACACTTAGATTGAAAAGAAACGCATATCCCGTAAAGATCGAGGGACAAGAACCCTCCACAGCATTCTTAAGTGACTTTGTCATCGATGGCATGTCCCTCGCAGAACAATATAACCTCAACGCATGGTTTGGTAGCACCTGCTTCGAGGATACTGGTCTGGCGAGAGAATATGCAATAGAAGCACTCTTAGGTAAACAAGAACCCGGAAACCAATTTGGTTCGGGTCGACTTGTGCTCTTCCGATGCCATTGTGGATGTCATTATTGTGGTGTGATATCTTGCCATATCGAACAAAAAAACGATGTGGTGACGTGGTCTGACATCCGGTACGAAAATGACGAGGATGATCCAGAATACCCCAAGCAATTTACCTCCTTCTCTTTTGCGCTTGATGAATATACAGCCGAGATTGCAAGACATCTCGAAAGAATAGACAACAAAGAATAACTTCAAGGATACGAATGGCTGTATACCCAGGTTAAAACCTGGGCCTATGGATAAGGTACGCGATGCTTGTAGCATCGCATCGTTCGGAATGGGCAGGTCTAAAGACCTGCCCTCAACACAAGTTCTTAACACAAGTTCTTGCAACAACACCTTTTTTCCTTCGACGATACAAACGAACTTTTCCCCACCCCAACCGTTATATTCTCCAGGCATATACGGAGAATAAGCATGCACACCAAATATCACCAATACTTCCTCCCACACCTCAATCACCATCTCCATGGAGCACTTGATGCGACTCATCTATGGTGCTCAGCCCTCGATACGATCTTCCATGATGCACAATATCTCATCCAAAATAGCCCAAACAGACAACACATCACCACAACGATTGGTGTCTGTTCGCATTGGCTACGACCTCACCAAACAAGATGGAAAGCAAGCGGAGGGTTCGCATGGCCTATAGGATACAAAGGCCATCCTCTTAGTCGCTCGGGCTTACCTGAATATGATTGGTACGAAACATGGCGGTGGGATTCAATCGAACAAGTTTGGAGAATCACAGACAAAACCTCCCCCAAAAACAATAAGAAACGCCAACAAATGAACCTCTCTGTGACATTCCCAGCTCGTACAGCAAGACACCAACAGGCTGTCGTCCACACCCGATGGACACCAGGCTCCCCAATCAAAACAAACGAAGAGTTGCTCGAATACTACGCTTTTCGCAAAAAAGATGAGAAGACATGGACGCTAGAAGCGACATTACATAACCAAAAAACAAAACAACACTACGAACTCTCGACTCAATATGAACAAGAAAACCCACCTTGATATGTCTACGATCGTAACTCCACATACTCTTGACTCTAAAGATCCTATCAAATCAAATAACTCCGATTTGACAAACTCTTAAGGAGAGGATAACATGCTCTTCCGAAAAGAATCTGTATTCATGGCACGTTTACGAGGGAGCCGAACACAATGGTTAGGAAGAGAATACTTGTCATTATTACACTTCTGTCTTTCATGTCTTCATATGCTGCAGCAGAATCAACTCAAGACGCAGGTGAAGGTTCTTGTCAAGATGGTGACACGAGGGATTGTGGTCCAAGTTGTGGCACCACTGGAGAAAGTTCTCAACAAACATGCTCTCATGGTCAATGGGGGAGCTGCCCAAAGCTCGACTGCCCAAGTGAAGGGGTATGTGGCCACATTTACACTTGCAAAGACGGAAAAGTGTACCTACACAAAAGCGGCTGGGTTGCAGGAAGTAGCGAACAAATAAGTAAACTTTGCAAAGAATACGAAAAGAATCCTGGTCGTGGTTTGTGGGTAGACACATGCAAAACATCATGCCAAAAAGAAAAGGAATACACAGGTGATGTCAAATCGATGGCTGAGATGTGCGAGAATGCAAACTCAGAGTACGCTAGAAAGAAACAGGTATACGCAAAACACTGCAAAGATTTCATTTCATGTAGCCGTGGCACCGTAACACGCTATACCAACGAACCAATATACGATATCCATAGTCGAACATTCAAAGGATGTAACACATATCTCTCCTCAACAGTTGTCCACCAATGCAAAAGACTCTGTCACATGCACCATTGGCACTCCAAAGATATCCACAATCCGAACAGCCTCTGTGAAACAAACATAATAGGATGCTCACAAAGCCCCAAAGAAGAACACAACCTCACCCACTTAGTGCTCTTACTTTTTCTTCTACTCTCCCTTCATCTCAGGAAAAAGTCCATCCACAATCGCAAGACAACCTCCAACCATTCAGAGTGAATTATCCCCTCCCACCTCCTTCTATAAACTCTCCTCCCTCTCTTTTTACGAATGGTGGACACAACACGTCCAAACAAAGAGAGCGCACGTCCACTCTACGAAACCTTGGGTTTCGCATATCCAAAAGATGGCAACAGCGCTCGAAGAGCGCAAAACAAACGATACGCAGTATCGGGGGTCTGGGGTTGAACAAACCCCAGGCGGGTGTGGGTGGCAAACCCACATAGGCAAGCAGAGCGCGCCAGCAAGTAAGGGCAAGTGGAAACTTGCCCAAGTAAACAGCAAGTGGAAACTTGCCCAAGTAAACAGCAAGTGGAAACTTGCCTGATAAAGATGGTTGGTCTGGATGGAAGGTTGGTCAAGTAAGAAAGCGTGATCAAGCGATAGAAGCGACGATTTCTTCGGTACGTTTCCAGAGTTCTTCGGCGAGGTTATCGTCTTTACCTTCTTTGAGGGTATCGGCGACCTGACAATCGCTGAAGTAACATCCACTTACATCGCTGAGACCGGGATGCGTTGCAACGAGACATTGTGTCGCGGCACCTTGTCCAACGGACTTTAACTTAAGTCCCTTCATCATGGGTCCGAGGACATCTTCTGACATATGCCTTGTCAGGTTGGTCTGGATGACACCTGGGTGCAGTGAATTCGCCGTACGATTGGTTCCTTCGAAGCGCTTGGCCAAGCCACGTGCAAACAAGATGTTCGCCAACTTTGAACGACCATACATACGCCATGAGTGGTATTCGTGCTCTCCAGAGAGGTTATCCAACTCCAGCCCACGTTCGGCACTAAAGTGCGCACCACTGCTCAAAATCACCACACGACCATCATCTGCCAACAAATCGAGCAGACCGGTCACAAGGACAAAGTGACCAACGTGATTCGTAAAGAATTGCAGCTCAATACCATGTTTCTGTTTATTTTCTGGCAACGCCATGATACCAGCGTTGGCGATGATCCCATCAAGAGGTTGTGCGTCCGACTTCACAGCCTGCACACAAGCACGAACAGAAGTCAGATCGGACAATTCACATGCAACAGGACGACCTTCGATGCCCAACTCTTCGAGGGCACGTTTGGCTTTCTCTTCAGTACGTGCTGCACCCACGATGAACGCACCACGAAGCGCCAACACACGCGCTGTCTCATACCCAAGACCTGAATTGCATCCCGTGATCAAATAACGTTTTCCTGTTAAATCAAGACCCTCTGTGACCTCTTCGGCTGTACTCTCGGCGTTAAATGATGCGATCGCGTCTATTCCCATTGTCATTCTCTCCCTTGTACGCACAAAGCGCGTGTTGCCGGCCAATCAACTCCTTCTGCTGCTTCGCAAAAGAAACCCTGACCTCATATCGATACAACGAATGCACAAACTATACACGTTCACCCGCCACTTTTCTACGCTTTTATCGGTCTGACGCTTTTATCGGACTGTCTGGCAGCTACAACAACGTGCCCTCTTTGCCTTCTCGTGGCATGCTGCTATGTTTGTTGAAGCAACGCCCAACAAAACAACGCCAGGAGCCATCAATGTTCTCTCCAATCGAATGTGGACCTATCAACATCCGTTCATTCCGTGAAGAAGACCTCTCAGCATTTGCGACGTACAGGGCGATCCCAGAAGTCGCCCGGTACCAAAGCTGGACCACATACACATACGAAGACGCCCTCTCCCTCTATCACAACATGCAAACACATCCCTTTGGCACACCCGGTGAATGGTTCCAGCTCGCCATTGTAGACGCCTCAACAGATCAACTCATCGGCGACCTCGCCGTCCACTTCATCGATGAACAACAAGTTGAAGTTGGATTCACAATGTCCCCCACCGCACAAGGAAAAGGATATGCCACACGCGCACTCTCTCACTTTGTGGAGCGATTGTTCACAAACATGAAGAAACACCGCATCATCGCAACAGTCGATGCTCTGAATACACCAGCATACACTCTACTAGAACGTGTTGGGTTCAGACGAGAAGCCCACTTTATCGAGAATATCTTCTTTAAAGGAGCATGGGGCAGTGAATACCAATATGCGCTCCTCTCCTCCGAATGGAAGGAGAAACATGTGGGTTGATTTTTGGAATTGTAGATGATTCAGGAATATGCGTCTCTCATGGCATCAGCTTGGGGCTTTCCGCCCCAAACCCCACGATGCTCACGCATCGTCTGTGTTGCGTTCTGCGAACGCTACTGCCGCGCTTTGCTTGCCCAGACACATTGTATCCACGATTCGTGGGGGGTAGGTGTGGTTATCGTTGTTGAGGTGTTCGCGCTCTCATCAGTCGGAGTCCCCCAAACATTAAGAACAAGAAGAGTCCCAGCCACCCAAAGCTCATCTGACCCGGCACACTTTGGCAAGCAAAGCCGCCTTCTCCGGCGCACTTCTCACCTTGGCACTTTGGTGTATTTCCTGCGTCTATAGGTGTATTCTCCTTGGTACCTCCATCCACAGGACGAGGCTCTTTGGGCACAGCTTCACCAAAAAGACGCTCTCGAATCACCTCTCCTCCGTCCACACCAGTGACTACCTCATGCCCCGAAAATTCCTTGGGAGGCTCCACCCAACGACATTGGTGAGTGATCAGGGTGTTGTTTTGCTCTTCGTTCCCAGCGATGTCCACAGCACGAATCACATACTTGCCAGACGCAACACCCAAATGACTCCAATCAGGAAAATGAAACCCTCCCGAGAGCGTCTTGTAAAATGTCACACCATTTCCATCGACCCTCGTTAACATCGGCTTTGTCATGTCGTTACTTTGATAGATGTTGTACCGTATCGCGTCTGCGTGCGCTTCATTTTGAGCCTTGGACCAACGGATGGAGAGAGAACCACGAACATACGGTCCACAACAAGCGCCATGTCCACAGGATTCAACATCCCCACAAGAGACCTTGGCAGCAGGCTGAAAACTTGGCGCTGTCGTGTCTGTCACTGTCCCCGTCTTGAATGAACCGATCTTCGCAAGCCCTCCAACCACACAGGGACTTGATGCAAACTCTGAACATGGAGTCTGTGCGATCCGAGAATGGATCTCATACTCAGTCGACGGCATCAGCGCCTGTTTGGGCGTCAATATGATGAGATGACGTTGGTTCAGCGCGCTGTACTGACCAAATGTCTTGACCTCGACGTCGATCTCCTTACCAGCCTTGATAAGTACGATCTTCTCTTGGTCTCTCCATTCACCAAATCTTCCAAAACCAGCAAAGTATTGGTACTCTACAGAGATCTGCGCGTTCAATGGGATGTTTTGACTCTTGTCAGAGGGAAGAATGGTGCGTGCGTAAATGCCAGCACGAGGAGACGAGCAAGCACTCGCCACATGAGACAACCCCCACACCAACAACCCACACACGAACGCCATCACCTGTATCATCAATTGCTTCTTCATCATATCTCCTTCCTTGGAAGTTCGGTATATCCATCCAATACACGATCACCATGAATACACACATCCTGACAAACAACCGTGTGCAAAACCGTTTGGAAAGCGATAACGACATAGTATGTAAAGGAAAAAATAGGTATCGCTGTGTGGAGCCACTGCGTAGGCGTGTGTAAGGCAAAGATTGCACAGGCTTCTGGGATCTTGTACTTTGTAAGGCTATTGGATGCAAAAAAAAAGCATCCACATGAAGACCCATAGAAGGAGAAAGATGAGACATCACCAAGGGGTAGAGCCTCAAATTGAATATGATTGGAGACAAGACTTACAAAGGATATTCCCGGACCTCCCTCCAGAAGATGCTTCCGAACGATGGAAAGTCGTGCAAGAGACCTTACACATCGGACAGGTCGTTCATGGGAGAGTGATTGCGAAGGCCCCCTTTGGCGCATGGATAGATATTGGGGTGGGTTTTCCTGCGTTGTTGTTGATTACCTATATCGCTGACCTCACCCCCAAACAATACCAAAATGACGACTGGTGCCCTCTTCACACAAACATCACCTGTACGATTCGCGCCTTACACGAGATGAAAATCGCTTTGGCCGCAGAAACATCCACCCCCAAGAGCGATGAGGAAAAACAGCCTTAAGCTGTTACCATGACACGTAATCGTTGACACCACCGGAGACAATCTCCTTGGGATTGCAATTCTGCTGACTTGTACGCCAATCGCACATAAACAAACGTCTGTCCGTCTCACTCCCGTTCGAATACACATAGACTTTGCCGTCGTAACTTGGATAGAAATCACCAAACCCCTGGGATTTTTTGTACACACCGAAAAATGTACCATCCTTTGTGTTATAACCAACAATCCCCTCTTCACGTTGATGACTACCATTCCAAATCGCCGTCGCGTTCAGATATACAGATGAACCAAACCACCCTGGGTATGTTACAATATCCTCAAGCTTGATATTCCCACTTGGGTCTTGGATACGAACAGGCGCCTGCCCTGGATTGTTAGCATCAAAAAGATAGAATCCATCCCGAGTCTGCACACAATCCTGAAGTTGTGCGAGTATCAAAGAACCATTGCGCTGGGGTGTGACCTTGTTCACCATAGTACAGCCCGAACCTCCCCAAAATGATTTGATCTTTCCTGTTGTGATATTGATATTCCAAGAAGTCCGGATGATTTGAATCCAACCATCGGAATCTGTCCACCCCTCATGAATGTAAAACCAAAGCGACTTGCCATCTGGAGCCCAACGAACCCAACGAAGAGAACGTGAGTATAAAGATGGTGCGCTGGCCTTTGTGTAGGACGCAGGGATCAAAGGTGTGACGCGACGAATCGTCTTCCCATCGACACTCACCAACCACACAGCCTCCATCGGAAAATCACTATTCAACTCCCCCGCCGACATACGAAAACTCGCGTAAAAAGCAACCCACTTTCGATCTGGTGAAAGACGAGGCCTCACATCAACAGCGTCATCCAACTTCGAAATGAGCCATGTCTTCTTTGTGTCAATGTCATAAGCGTACAAGTGACTTACACCCTCCCTCACACGCTTTGCGTAAACAAATGTCGTCTTCGCCAACGGCTTCAATTCATATGGCTTGGGCTTGGGATTTGTATTGCCACTCCCAGTATTCCCTGTGTTACCGGTAGAGCCTGTGTTACCGGTATTCCCTGTGCTACCAGTAGAGCCCGTGTTACCAGTAGAGCCCGTGTTACCAGTAGAGCCTGTATTCCCGGTATTCCCTGTGTTGCTTGTTGTGGTGGATGAACCAGCAGGGGGATGACTTGGGGTGGAGGGGTCATTTTTTGGAAGGAGGGATTGAATGGGTTTGCGCTCACTATCATTAGATGGGGGTGTTCCACATGCGGTGAGGAGAAGGAGAGAGCTGAGAAGAAGAAGAATGGAGACTTTGCTTTGTGTTTTGAGGGTATGTAGTCTTTTCATGATGAACTCCTATTTGATGATTGTTATGAGAACAAAGGTTTGTATTGTGAAAAAGGTGTCGCCTTTTCCTTGGTCCCTCTCATCGTTAGCATGATGTATACCGACACACACAAACACACCGAACACACTGTTTTTCAAGCATCATTCACGGATATGAACAGTCACAGTGTCCAAGGTGTCCTGTCCAAAGATTGGACACTTTGGATCGATGTTGAACACATCTTTGGACACAAGTGGACACCAAAAATCTTGTATATTGTTTTTAAAGAGGAAAATAAAAGGCATGGGGTTGGCTTGGTTTGTGAACTAGGAGCGGGGCAAGAAACAAAACGAATCCATTCAAACTCATTCAAACTCATTCAAATCAAGTCAGGAGAATCAAAATGTCAATGTTACGTCTTAGTCTCGGAGAAATGATCTACGTCATCGAATACCTTCTTGAGAACAAAGAAGCTCGTCAGATCATGGACAAGAACCCAATGCTCGCAATCCTCATCCCACATCTCAGACAAGCCAGAGACCTTCTGGCCAACACCCGTGACACTCCACAAATCATCCTCTCTCCTGGACAGGAGATGGCCATTCGTCAAAATCTTCGCAAATATGACGATGAGCACGACCAAGCAAACCGCATCTTTGAAGGCTTGCTGGCGCTCGCAAGTCGCTCAACCAACGACGAAAATGTCCGCGCAAAAGCCGACGGCGTCAAAGCCTCTCTCCTTCCGTATGGTCTCAATGTTACCCGCATGAAGTACGTCGATGAAGCCGGGGAAGCTTCACGACTCGCCAAACAAATCGAAGACAAAGAGGTCGCTGATTATCTCAAGTCCATCGAATTCAAAGCCCACGGTATCAATTACAACGCACTCGAACAAGCAAACAAGATCGTAAAGCTCGGCAAAGAGATGCACGGCTGCCTCCTCAAACTCGAAAACAAAGAAGCAGCCACAAGCAGCCCACAAACTGCAAGAAATACCTTCTTCCGAGTCATCAAGCAGTTGAAACACTCCGCTGAGTTTTCCTTGTCCGATCAACCCAAAGCGCTCGAAGTCTTATTGTCGGTGCTTGAGGAGAGCATCACGTCAGCAACACCCACACCACAGCCAAAACAAGAAGAACATCCCAGCCCTACCGAAAATCCTTCGACACCTTCCGTCAGTTAGAAGTCCTCTCCCTCAAAACCCTCTGTTCTATCGAACAGTGCGACTCCAACCATTTTTATACGGTGCAAAACGCTAGAAGAGATGTCTTTAAATCATTTTCGTACGATGCAAAATGCTAGAAGAGATGTCTTCAAGTCATTTTTGTACGGTGCAAAACGCTAGAAGAGATGTCCTCAAATCATTTTCGTACGGTTCAAAACGCTAGAAGAGATGTCCTCAACTCGCTCACGTATACCTTCAGACTCTTCATCGAACGTAAAAAGAGTACCCTCTATAGCCTCATGCCACTCAAAAAGCTTCCTCCAAACCGTACACGAAGTCCCCAAGGTGACCTCTTTATGCACCTCAACCCATACAAAAACGATTTGAGGCGCATGTTGGTAGCACTTTGAACCGTACAAAAACGATTTTGGACGCATACGAGAAGCACTTTGAACCGTACAAAAATGATTTTGTGCGCATACAGAGGTCAAATTGCACCGTAGCCGAACGACAAACGACGCTTACACATCAATCAAAAATCATACGAGAACGACTTGGGCGCTATGTCGCTAGCACATGAAAGTATAGCTGGATGATTTTTGGCTATCCGAGAAGCGTTTCAACCATTCATGTATGACGTTGGACATCGATGAATGCACAAAATCGCTTAAGATATTATAGGGAAAAGATCGCACGAAAGAGATTTGTAGTGGATGCTGTCTCCAGCCAACAGTCTGACAAAACACCTTCCTTGAGAAAAGACAAGCATCGAAAGATCAGGTAGAAAAAGCATCAAAATAGCCATTGTTTTCGGCAAAGGGTATGCCTTATATTGTGATGAGTTGATGAACTCATAGCGCTGGCTATCGACTCATCACCCCGTTACAAACGCATTGTGAGGCATTGCATGACACATCGTTCACACCTCTCCAACCACCAGAACATACACATAGAGCGCGTTTACAGCGTCGAAGTGGGCTCCGACTCTCGTACAGTCGTCCACCCACACGCAACGCTCGTGTACTTTTCCTCTGGTGAAGCGGTCATTTGGTGCGGAACACAATTTCATGTAAAGGGTGGAGACATCTTTGCCATCCCAGAAGGACAGGCTCACTACGTCCAATCCACACAAGATGGGAGCGCATGGGTGTTATCATTCTGTACATCTTGTATGTCCTCTGAGGTTGGACGCGCCCTCATCTCAATCTGCCAATCGCCAGCCGATGGACTCGGAAAACTACGCTCTCTTCAACCGGCTCTACAAACTCCCTTCGAGCAACACCTCATTATGCTACAAGAAGAACTTCAAGGAAACGCACCCTTTCGCGATCTTGCGATCAATGGGCATCTTGCGTTGCTCACAAGTTACATCCTTCGGGCCTCGCCAAGTCCTGTCCATCCCTATCAACAAGGGACCTCTTTGTGTGCCGAAGCGCTCGCATTTATCCACAGCCAGGCGCTTGAAGGGATCTCCCTTGAAGATGTCGCTGCAGCCATTCATCGCTCCGTCTCACACACGGCCTCACTCGTCAAAAAAGAGACAGGAAGGACTGTCATCGAATGGATCACCTATGCACGAATGGCCACCGCACGTGAGCTTCTCACAAAAACAAATGAAAGTATTGAAGCGATCGCGATCCGCGTAGGATTCTCGGGAACATCACATTTTTACCGTGTGTTCAAAAAAACCCACAGCACAACGCCAGCTGCATGGCGTCGCGCACATCAACATATCAATAGGCCGGAATATTTCGACGAAGAAGGTTCGTAGAGAAACATTCGCTGACGGTCTACAACAAGCCAAAGAAAAAACAAAGGAGAAAACAGATGAAGTTGTACCAGTTTGCCTGGGGACCCTACCCTCGAAGAATTCACATCTATATGAAAGAGAAAGATATCCAAGACATCGAGCTTGTGGACATCGATGTGGTTCGTGGAGAGTCGAGGACGCCTGAGTTTTTGGCAAAAAATCCACTTGGAACAGTCCCTGTTCTCGAAACAGATGATGGACAATTCATCCGCCAATCATCGTCCATCTTGCAATACCTCGAACAACGTTATCCAACCCCTAACATGATAGGCAACACCCCCGAAGATGTTGCACGAACACGTGATCTTTTGGCTGTTGTCAACGAAGCCTACTCATTTGCAGTCATCTGCACATTCCACGCAAGCCCTCTGTTTGTCGAGAGACGCGACCAAAAAGCTGACGCTGCACAAGCCTTTCACTTTGAATACACACGCACGCTGAAACTCCTCGAAGCGCTCGTGGGCGACGGAGAATACATGGGTGGCAGCACCCCAAATATCGCAGACATAGCCTTCTTTGCGTCTGAACAGTATATGCGCAGTCTCTATCAACTCCAGCTCCCCACCGAACAAGTCAAACTTGAGGCGATCTACCAACGCTTTGCACAACGACCAAGTGCCCACCCTGAGCCCTACCCACAAATCCTCGTCGAACACGCACCTCTTCGTCATCTTGCCTAACACCATCTGACGACGATTTCCAAAATCAGAAAAAAAGAATCAAGCACCAAACAAGCCTGGTCCCTCCCATCAATCCGCCCACAGATAACATCCAAAACAGAAGCACGCTCCAACGAACAGCTCATGTGTCCAAAGTGTCCTGTCCAAAGATTGGACACTTTGTGTCGATGATGAACACACCCATCCGTACAGAGCGCTGATGCTCCGACTTGCACACTGTTTTTAAAGAGGAAAATAAAAAGCATGGGGTTGGCTTGGTTTGTGAACTAGGAGCGGGGCAAGAAACAAAACAAACAAACCAAACAAGACCAAAAAGGAGAATCCCATGAAAAAGCAAATCACATTCACCGTCCTCTTCACCGTCTTCTTCGGCTTCCTCGGACAGACTTTCGCAGACCGAGGCTATGACAAAGACAGCCGCCACAACAAACGCTACGAAAACAGTAACAGACGCTCCCGTCTAAGTCGTTCAGAGAGACGATATGACAGACGTGACAGAAGGTCTCGCAGAGATCGCCGTGAAGGTCGCAGAGATGAACGACGTTATGAACGTCGCCGTGATGACAGACGCTATGACCGACGTCGTGACGACCGCAGAGACAGCCGAGGCTATGACCGACGTCGAGGACGCTATGACCGATATGACCTGCGTCCAGAGATGCGCAGACCCAACTACGACCGACTCTATGACAGATACCAACGACGCGAAACAAAGAAGTTCATCCGCACAATGCAAAAGCCAATCAAATGGGTACTGCCGATGGTTATGAATATCATCCTCCCCTTCGCCATCGGGAGCTGGATCGCAGGTGACCGTGTCGGAGGTCTGACAAACGTGATTGGCTGGGGCGTGTGTATCGGAGCTGGTCTTCTCGCAGCCTCGACAGGTGGCGTAGGGTTCGCGTTGATTTCAGTCCTGGCATCGATTGCAGCCTTTGTGACACCGCTCATATCCTTACCCATTCACATTTACCAACACAACAAACGCCTCAAGATCGCAGAATGGGAACGACGCCGACGCTACTCACAACTCGACGCCCCCCCACTCTCCTTACCACAAACACAAACTGTCAGCTTCTCCACCATTCACTTCTGAGCTGCAACAATCAACACCTCCTTCAAGTTCCCTTTTTTGGACAGCACGTACTTGTAGTCCACCTCCTTCACCTCCACCTGTTTCCCCCTCTTCTCTAAACGCTCCACAATCCAATCGATACTTGGAATACCATCTTTTCTGTACGACACCACCATGATCGCCTCCTCAAACTTTTCAAATAACATATCAAAGGCATCATGTATCCCCTCCTTGCACTCCCAATTTGAAGACTCCGATTGTAACTTCAGATGTTTAGAATCCCTATCCAAGTGCTCTTTCCACTCGTGATAAAAGCAGATCCCTTCCAAGAAGTGGTAAAAATCACGATACCGTGTGAGCGCGCCTTTTTCGGGGATGTAGGGAGGATCCATGTAGACCAAATCAGCTCGCACCTGAAGGTCTTCATCCTTTAAACAAAACACTTTGTTGTCCCGACCATTATCAAACACAGCGTTATTTGCTTCGCGGACAAATTTTCGAAAGTGTACATCAAAGGGTCGATCCCACGTCGCTTTGTTCCCAAAGCTCCTTTTCACGTTGGATGTTCTTACATACAGATTCTTCCGATGGAACAAATTATACGGCCTCTTGCTGATCGCCGATTGAAACAGCGCCCAAAAAGCCATCGCTCTTTTGTACGGACATTCCATCGTGTGTATGTTCTGCACGACGATATCCAGCCAGTGATTTTCTTCATCTGTAAAATAGATGTCCGAGAAGGTCTCTTCTATAAACGATCGATATGTACGATTGGGGTCTTGTGTAAAAATGAATGCGACGTCGTCTTCATCGAGTGTCACAGAAGCGTTTTCGATGAGAGCTGTTCCGACCTGTGCATTAAACGCGAGGGCATCGTTGTAGTAGACAGTCTTGCCGAGTGTCTTGAGCAGATATGAGACCGCAGCGGTCCCTCCAAACACATCGAGGGCCGTGTCAAACGTCAACGCCTGAAAAGAATCTGCGAGCCAAGGAAGCAGCTTGTATTTACTTCCTTGATACCGTGTTCGCGGGAAATTCCGATACGTAACACTTGATGGCAGCTCCACAGCGCTCCGTTCAGAAGTTTGTTTACTCATGCTACAACCCTCATCGTGACAAGAACAAAAGCCTGATGATAACACAAACTTTGGTGGGATACGAATATGTTGGGATGGCCGATATATACGGGGGGATACTCGAATGCTGATCCGGCAGACGTTACACTTGCGTCCAAGGCAAGCGCCATCCCCAATCTTGGGAGAAGGGAGTATCAAACCGTATTTACGGGGGATACTTGAATGCTGATCCGGCAGACGTTGCACCAGCGGGCGGCCGCTGGACCCCGGTTGAACCCCTGCGGGGTTGGGGCTTTACCACTTACAGAGCCCTTCTCGGAGAGGCTTCTCTTCGTGGCTTATTTGCCTCGTGCGCTTTGCAACATACGCCTCAACAAACTCTCCACCCTGTCGCTTCGCTCCTTCCCTCCTCTCAAGCCTTTCGAGAGGAGGGATTATTCAAACGGTATATACGGGGGAAACTAGATTTCTGTTCCGGCGGACGTTGCACTTGCGTCTCCGCAAACTCCCCTGATTCCACCAAATCATCCCCTCCTTCCAGGCGGATATAGCAAGCCATATCCTTTTAAGGCTCGGCTGCTCGCTTACTTTCAGTGGGTTTTTTGCGTCTTCGCTTGCAATCATCCACCTCAACAAACTCACCACCCTGAGCCTCCGGCTCTTCCCTCCTCTCAAGCCTTTCGAGAGGAGGGACTATTCAAACGGTATATACGGGGGTATACTCGAAATCTGATCCGGCGGACGTTGCACTTGTGTCTCCGCAAACTCCCCTGACTCCACCAAATCATCCCTATCTTGTAGGCGGATATAGCAAGCCATATCCTTGTAAAGCTCGACTGCTTACGAGTTTCCAGTGGGTTTTTTGCGTCTTCGCTTGCAATCATCCACCTCAACAAACTCACCACCCTGAGCCTTCGGCTCTTCCCTCCTCTCAAGCCTTTCGAGAGGAGGGACTATTCAAACGGTATATACGGAGATTGAGGTCGGACACAAGGCCCGTTCCTACAGACATTCATCCGATATACACGAAATATTCGCTTGTATTGCGATATATCGTTTGATGTGCATCGCTCCCCTTGCCAACGCAGTTGAGCAGGGGGAGCTGCCGACCGCAAGGGAGGCTGAGGGGGTCCTGTTCTCTCCCTTACATCGCTCCCCTTGTCGACCGAAGCAAAGCGCAGG
>PCBK01000196.1 GCA_002731275.1 Deltaproteobacteria bacterium
AGAGAAGCCTCTGCAAGAAGAGCATTGTAGGTGGTAAAGCCCCAACCCCGAAGGGGTTCAACCGGGGTCCAGCGGCCGCCCGCTGGTGCAACGTCCGCCGGAGCAGATTTATAGCTAAACCCCGTATATATCGGTTAGTTGGACCCTACTCTCGAAAGGCTTGAGAGGAGGGAAGAGCCGAAGGCTCAGGGTGGAGAGTTTGTTGGGGTGGATGATTACAAGCACACGGAGAAAACGTCCTCATATAGGACGGCAGGTGAGATTAGGGGCACTGTCCAGCAGGTTTACAGGAGTTGGGCAGGAGGGGTGGAAGTCCACCACAGCATTTCTCACCGGAGGCACAATCAGCATCGGACTGACATCCACCGGTACCACCGCCACAAGAAGCCTGACAGGACTTGGGAAGGAGAGGGATGGCAGCAGCACAACACTTGGACTTGGAAGGATCGGTGCAATCCGCATCAGACTGACATCCGCCAGTACCACCGCCACCACAAAGAGCAGCCATTGACTGTGGTTGGCAGGATTGTCCCATACCCATCAAGTTACAACAAATCTGACCGGATTGGCAGGGAGGATTACAAGTCGAGGTGCTGCCACAAGCTGCCGCAGAACACTGACCATCAGTCCCACAACACTCCCCTTGTGGGCAGTTTGCGGGACAGTCACATTTACCAGTACCTGGGTTACACACAGAGGTACCCGTACAAGTGACGCCTTTGCACAAGTCATCTGCACAAGTGAATGTTACATTGTTGCAGATCTTTCCTCCTGTACACTGGGAATCATCACAACACTCGTGGCAAGCACCATCCGCCACACAGCATGTTTGTGAACCCTGACAGGTTGTACCGAGACATGGACAAGAACCACTTGTGGGTACACAAGATTTGTACGCGCCGTGGTTCAAACACTGGTACGCGACATCAGAGCATGCGCCAGTGTTGGTGCAGTCTTCTGCACAGAATTTTTGTCCTTGATAATCTGTACATTTACCACCAGGTCCACAATCTGCGTCTGCCGTACAAGCAGAACACCATTTTGTCTTGATACATGTACAGTTTTGGTTGGGATCGGGGATCTCACCTGCACCACAAGTTGTTCCGGAACAAGGCACGGGACATTTTCCACTGGCGTCAGGTTTGGAGCCGTCAGGACAGGTGACAGTGGTTTCACATACTTTGGAGGTCGCGTTACAGGTTTGTCCGAGTGGGCACTCACAAGCCTTCTCTTCACACTTGTTTTGATTACAAAATTTCCCAGAACCTGTGCAGTCTGTCGTGCATGCGTCAGTTCCACCGTTACAATCGGCATCTTTGAGACAATCCACGCACTCTTTTGTGGCAGAATTACACTTCTTGTCACCAGGACAGTTACAGCCACCGTCATCTTTTGTCACGACAGGTTCACCAGAGCCGCCATCAGCAGTTTGTTCGTCGTTTGTGGTGCCTTCCGTAACTGTTTTGGTCACACATTGACCGTCGGAAGTACACATCTCACCGTCAAGACAGTCACCGTCTTTTTCACATGCAATGACTTGCTTCTTCTCACATTTGTTGTTTTTACAGTGATAAGACTGGTCAAACTTCTTGGTACAATCAGCGGTCTTTTCGCAGTAATCTTTTCCTTGGGGCTCTCCACATGCGTCAAATACCACAAGCCCAGATACAAGTATAAACAATGAAAACAATTGAAGAATGACCTTCCGGCCAGCATACATCTTCATGAGGATCCTCCAGGAATCAATGCCCACAGGCACATTGAGGTCCACCGAGCAATAGACTTGCTAAGTGGTGATGAAATAACAGAAAAAGGTAAAACCTTCTTTGGTTGTATATGTTAAGAGCAAGAGCTCTGACAGACTTTTTTGCTACCAGACAATGGGATCGAGACAGTACAACATTTGAGGGACTGTCCCAAGGCAGTGGTTGGACAATCCGCGTCGGACTGACATTCACCACATGCTTTGATATCGAAGATCGGGACGATTGTGATGCATGTTTGTCCAGTGCAACACTCTTCATCTTTAGCACAGATATCAAGCGGGGCATCAAGTTTACATGCTCGGGGTGCGCTGCACTGCCCTTTTTGGCATGTGCGACCACCTGCACAATCGGAGTTACTGCAACATTCCTGACACTTGAGTGTGGAAGGACAGCATTTTAGACCACCACAAGGCTGGCCACAAGGGTTTTTGGGTTGGCACTGACCTGACTTGCATTCGAAATCAGCAGCACAGTCAGAATCAGAACAACACGCTTCACATGTTTTTGTTGCTGTACAGCATTGCTTTCCGCCTGTGCAGGGTTGTCCACAAGGATTCTTTTGCTGGCAAACGCCCGTTTTGCACTCAAAACCAGACGCACAATCGGCATCTTCACAACACGTTGCACAAATCTTCGTCGCTGCGCAGCACTTCATACCACCAGAACAAGCTGGATTGCATGGAGATTTGGGCTGACAGGTCCCACTCTGGCAGGTCTCTGTCGAAGCGCAATCAGCATCTTCACAGCAATCGGCACAAGTCTTTGTCGCGGAGCAACACTTTTTCCCACCAGAACAGGATGGGTTACAAACAGGTGTTGGCTGACAGGTCCCACTCTGACAAGTCTCACCTGCAACTGTACAGTCAGCATCTTCACAACACTGCGCACACTGTCCAGTCGCTTTGCAACACTTATCCGACCCTGTACAAGAAGGCTTGCAGTACTCTTTTGCCTTACACAGACCTGTAGCTTCATCACATTCTTCATCAGTACCACATGTTACCCCTTGGCAATTGGGGAGGCAGGCATTTGGACCCACACACTTTTGTCCGGATGGACAGGTACATGTATCGAGACATTCAGAGTTTGTTCGGTTACAGCCAAAACCCGTCGGACAATCATTATCGAGAATACACTGCACACAGTTGCCTGTTGATTTCTGGCAACGTGGTGTTTTTCCAGAACAAGCCGCGTCATCAGTGCACACACAAACTTGCTTTTGGCTATCACAGGTTGAGCCCGTTTGGCACTCCGAAGAATTCGCACACGCTTCACCAGGTCCCTTGAGCGTCCCTTCAGTCGGTGTCTTCTCAGAGGGCGTACTCTCAGCTCCAGGCTCTCCGTTTGCATCTTTGATGGTCGGTTCGCCAGCATCTTTGCTTCCGCCATCTGTCGTGGTATTTCCATCAGAAGCATTCCGACGGCGACAGCAATTGTCGATGAGCGTGTCACAAAACTCATCATTATCGCAATCCACATCAGATGTGCATTCAAGACATGTGCGTCTTGGAACACACTTCTTGGTGTTCACATCACACACTTCGCTCTCTTTGCACTGTGGACACTTTGTCTCTCCTACAGGAGTCTCAGAGCAGCTCGCCCCAATCCACAGCAAAAACAACAGCGAACACAAAAAGCGCATATAACTCAACACATCTTCACCAAACAAACTTTCATAGGAAGTTCAAATAGATACAAAATAGACCATGGCACATACAGACAACACTTACAAATGCAGTGTACAGACTGCACAAGAATGCTCAGGCCATTCTTTTACATCCTAGCGGAGGAATCATGAACCGTCAACCATTTCACCGCTCTGCGCAAGGAGGACAAGAGCACAACGAAGGCGACAATGTACCCACTAAAAGGCAGAAAAAGGCGCTCTCGCAGCTATTTTCAAAGATAAGAAGGACATCTGTTGTGATGTATTTCCGCGTCGGAGGGGCTCAGTGTCATTGGATGGTTGGATGGAGTGAAGTCTACGAAGAAGCTTTGGGTAATTTAATGGCAGGGTTGGTGGGGTGTGGCTTATAAAGCAAGACCATACCGCCAATGACCTGGACAAGTTCGGACTCTGTTGACTCAGCAAGGACCTCACCGAGTTCTTTTCGCTCGGGTCCATGCACTTTTTGGAGTTGGACTTTGACGAGCTCATGGGCTTTGAGATTGTCGAGGACCTGACGAATCACGCCAGGTGTGATGCCCAATTTTCCGATCTTCACGAGCGGACGAAGTTCATGGGCGAGAGAACGTAGATAACGTTTTTGGTTACCAGTCATGTTGATATGATTCCTTCCTACAGAGCGAGGAAATGGTGGTTATTGCAGTGGCGTTTCACGTGTGAGTTCGCCTTCGGATTTGACGACGAAGAGTTGGCTTCCGCTTGGATCAAGAACCCAAAGTCGTACAAGCGCGGTACATGCTCCAGAGTCTGTATCACAGACCTCGTCGTCCCCACAGATCTTGCCTTGCCCTTTCAGCTGCTCGTTGGTCGCATCATCTGAAGAGCGAGCGGTACACTGTGTCTTACGACAAAGAGGATGATTGGTGCAATAGCTACGTTTACAATCTTCGGTGTCTCCGGTACAGGGGAGACGATCGCGAGCGATGATCATCTTGGAGGGCAGGCCACCTAGTGCAAGTCTCATCATTGTAAAGCGCGCATCAATGGTAAATTCGAATTTGGTATCGGTGGGTGTGTCTTCTCTTCCTGCGCTGATTTGCAGCTCGAAGAAGTCGTTCTTGTAAAGCGCACCATCAGTCGCACGAAGTTCCTGTTTACCGCTGACAGAACCTTCAACAAGGTAGCTCTCATTGGTGCGGATCGAGAACGTCCACTGGTCTTTCTCAGGAGGAGTCTCTTGACTCACATCGATCTTCAATCTCGCTCCAACGGCTTCCAGGATCGGAAACTCACAAGCAACAGAGACAGTCTCTCCGCCTTCTTTGGTCTCCTCTTTGCAATCCTGCAAGATCAGGATATCCCCTTTTTGCACAGTCTCAGACGCGAGGTCAAACCCTGTGCGCTCGATAAATTCGCCGTTCTTCAGGTCAGAAAAGCGTCCGTTCCGATTGGAGATAAAGGTCTTGTTGTAGGTCAGCGTCCAAGCCTCGGAGACCACCCGATCGGCCACGAGTTTGACCCCAGTGTCATCGGAGTTTGCGCGTCTGATTTTGGGGAGTGTGTTACGTGTCGGTTCACGAGCGTCACCAAACGCCTCTTCACCAACATACACACGAAATGTAGAAGCAGCAGGCCCCCGCAGATCGGCGTTAAACAACTTGTGCTTGGTGGTATCGATCAAATAGGCATATCCATCGGAGGCCGTCGCGAGCGCGAATGCACCCTTTAAGCTCGCTTGCTGCCCGTCAGCGTCCGTTACCGTAACAAACGTCTCAACCGGAAAAAACGCAATGTTCAATACGGAGACGTTGGCGTCAGGTTGGATCGTGATGCGCTCGGGATAGCGAGAGTCACCTTGTTGAACGATTTTCTTGTTGTTGATATCGTAGACGAGGATACCGCCTGTCTCCATATCGATCAGGTATAACCACGCAAGATCGTGAGAGATCGATCCACCAAGAGTGGCACGCCCAACATCAAAGGATGACTTGGTCAGCGCCTTGGGATCGATCACGTCGATCGCAGTCTTTGTGGAGTTTGTGATGTACAGATTCTTTTGTTGAGGATCGAAGAACATCTGGTTGGGGAGTCCATCGAGCGCGATTCGCTTGGTCTCTTTTCCGTACGTAGCACTCGATTCGTTTAAATCGACCACAACGACGACACGCTCAGAGGGGACGAGGACAAAGCCGATCAACCCATTGTCCGTTGAATAAAGCAGTAACCGGGAGGGGTTTTGCCAACAGCTATCGTTGTCCTGACATTTCTCGGGAAAACGAAGCGTGTTTCCGTCTTTGTCAACAGCCGGTTTCTGGGTTTGTGGATCGATCACCATCAAATCGCCATCGATACCGTGGAGAACAAAGACTCTCTTTTGATCGGGAGCGGTCACAACATCGACAGGATAACGTCCCGTAGGGATGTACAACACACCAGGTGATGTTGGACTGGGATCGATGAGATGCTCACGGTTAAAGACGGAGTCTCCGGATGCGGAAGAGAGCGTCCACACAACGGAGAGTCTATCGAGATCGGCGTTGGCGATGTACATATAGTAGCGACGGCCTTCCGCGACACAGGTCTTTCCATCACCACAATCGCTGTCCTGACGACAAAAAGCCTCGCCAATCGTCGCGTTGGCTGCGCGACATTGACTCACGTCGACAAACGCAGGCGCGAGAGAGAGCGGACGCTTGAGATGCTTGAGACCAGGAGTCACAGTGTTGTCGCAAGAAACCTGGAAGGTGAGAATCCAGGCCAACGCCAGCCACAACACACTGCGCCACATACTCATCCCAAGATTCAGTTTACGCAAAATCGACATACATACCTCTTCAAGGAGCCAATCGAATCGACGTGCGAATACCTTCAACACGTCCAATGACACGGTGTTTATCCAAATCGATGATTGTGATCGATGTGTCCAAAAAGTTTGCGACATACGCGCGACGGTGTCGGACCTCATCTGTCGCGGAACGTGGCTCGTAATACGTCATAAAGTAAGGCTGTTGCCCCACCGCGATACGATGGACCACCTGAAATGTTTCTGTGTTGATCACATCAATGCGACGATCTTTTGAACAGACAACGTAGAGCAAATCAGTGCGCCCTAACAATCCAGGTCGATACACGATCTGCGCAGGATCTGCGCCAACTGGAATCGTCTTCAAGAGCGTCGCGGAGACCCCATCTCCAGCTGCATTCTTCTCAAGGTTGTACACAAGCACGATGTCTGGATTACGTACCGCGACATACAACCTCACCCACTTGTTCTTCTTGTCATGTCCGATCACAATCCCACGGACATCGGGTAGAGATGAGCTTGAGTGCGAAAGGTGTGTAAAGGGGAACTTGACGAGAGATGAGCTATCCAAAATCGACGCTGAGGGTGGAAGCATGTAAATGTTCGCATCTTCTCGACTGGATAGGAAGATTTGTCCTCCCAATCCTTCGAGTCCCCCAGAAGGCAAAAGCGTCAAAGAGGTCGCACTTTTCGGTAAAGCTGTATTACCTTTGACCAAGCGAAGCTTCTCTTTCTCCTCAACAGTCTTCGAAGACCAACCTTCTGCAGGGATCTCCAACTCGGAGATGCCGCCACTGACGAGGTGTGTCACGAGCACACGTTTTTGTTCGCAGCGTTGCCAACTCTCACAATCAGTCGCATGTCCACAGTAGGTTTCCGTCTCGGACTGACTCGTCTTGCAACGTCCATCGGTACAAGACTCACCACTTTTGCAGTCGCTGTCGTTTTGGCATCCAGGTGTGCATTTTCCTTTGTCACATCGCTCACCACCAGCACAGTCAGTGTCCACACTACAAGCGCTCCCTTTCGGATCGCTCGTCAAACAACGCCCCTTCTCACACACCTCACCTGTTTTGCAATCTGTATCTGCGACACAACCGGCGACACAACGCGCAAAGTCACATCGCTGATCAGCGACACATAAACCCTTGCTCTTGTCATCAGCCGAACAAGCGCACTCATCGTCACTTGTGCATGTACGCAGCGCGACACATTGCTGAATGATCTTCACGCCATACGGCGCGGGACTGTCTTCGAGGTAGATTTTAGAGCTATCGCCACATAGGGGTGCTGGAGGGAATTCATCTCCGCCCTCGATAGCGACACCACCAGTGTCATTGGTCGAGAGCGTTTTGTTATCACACTGGAGATGACCTTCTTCTTTGGTCGTATCGAGGGTCAATTGCACGACAGATGAAGCCTGGATGGTCTGCGCGAGACGACAATGTCCTCTCACACAAGATTCTCCCGCGTCCTTGTATGTTTTGGTGCAATCAGCGTCGGAGGTACATTCATCAAATGAACCAAGCACTTTGTCTTGACGAACAGCCAGGAAGAGCTCTGTCCCAGTTGCGTTGATCGCGAGCTGCCCTGCAAAAGTTCCGACCTGAACAGTCGATTTCTCCAGGAGCTTCAAGGTCATCAACTCTGTTTGCACCCCGTTGATATCGACGACGCTAGTATTGGTCGGGTCTTCCGTCGTGTCCAATACCATCAACGTCCCACCAGTGAAGGCCAGATCGAAGTTGGAGTTTGCGACGTAGAGGAATTTACCAGAAGGATGAACAGCCAGCCCCACTGGGTAGTGGAGCTTTGATGGATCGGGAGAGATCCCCAAAGAGGTGCCCGTACAACCCACAACAGCGAGCGAAGATACAAACAACAAAAAGACTGAAAGAAGAAGCCTTTTCAAATACATGGATACTTTCATACGTTTTTGCAAAAGCGACCTTGCCTCCAAAATCGTCCATCACGAATCAACCATACCCTACAAAGATGTTGGGTGTGCTTTCTTCATCGTGCAAGGCTTGAGAAGTGTGAAAAAAAACGACACTGTCTTCAATCATCCCCACGTCATGTCTGTACACAACGCTACGACAGCGACACGAGAAAGTCCGTTAAGACAGCGTGACGGTCATCAGCGCTTACGTGAGAGGAGGGATTGATTGCACAAATTGGACCAGAGACATCCAGGTCCGCAAAGGGCAGGCGCATCATATGATCAAGTCCTTGAAACATCAAGACTCTGAGGTCTTAGGATTCAACAGACTCCGTGTTGATGCTCTTGAAATCGACAAACGCGAGCTGCGCGATCATCTTCATGAGGGCCAAACGAGCGTCACGGAGCGCTTCATCTTCGGCCATCACCATTACATGATCAAACATCGCATCAATGGGTTGTTGGAGCGTGAGGAGTTTCTTGAGCGCACCAGCAAAGTCACTCTTCGCGAGTTGGTCGTGTAAACCGTCTTGGACTTGCTTGGTCGTCTCTAGCAAAGTCTTCTCGATCTCCTCCTGGAGAACAGAAGCCTCTACAGCGGCAGGAGCGTCAGAGAAGAACGCTGCGCCAAGTCCCTCGTAATCAGAGACGATCTTCTTCTTCGCTGCAGCCGTAAGGATGTTGTTGACTCGCTTGAAGCTATACGCGAGCCCTGCGAGAACACCAGACTGGACAGCCTCTTGAAGAGACGACAGCAACGTGAGTAACTGAGGCATGGACCACCGACGAATCAACGCAGGAACACAAACAGCATCGACAAGATCGCGCTCCCAACCATCGGAGAGCAACATCTGCTTGAGACGCCCTTGCATGTATTCGATGACATCGCGAACGACGACATCTTTCTCCGTCACGATCTCACCGAGCGCGTCGACAGCATGTTCAACCATCGCTCCAAGACGTCCAGGGAGCTCGTGTTCTTTAAGGATACGCAGGATCCCGATCGTCTGTCGGCGCAGACCGTAAGGGTCTGTGCTACCACTCGGACGCAAGCCTACAGCGAAGCCACCCACAAGAGTGTCGAGGCGATCGCACAAAGCGACAACCTGCCCAGTCTTTGAAGGTGGAACGGGATCGTCTTGTTGTTGGGGGAGATAGTGTTCCTCGATCGCCCATGCGACCGCTTCGGGCTCGCCATCAGCCAGGGCATAGTAACGACCCATTACACCCTGTAGATCGGTAAATTCAATCACCATGTCCGTCACGAGATCCGCCTTACAGAGCGTCGCAGCGCGTTTGGCGTGTTCCGCGACATCAGCCAGACCAACTTCCTCAGCGACCGTCGAGGCGAGCAGCTCAAGGCGACGAGCTTTGTCACCGTAACTTCCAAGTTTACTCTGGAAGGTCATACGATCGAGTGTCTCCACACGATCTTCGAGGCGCTGTTTTTGGTCTTTCTCGAAGAAGTGTTGTGCGTCGGCGAGGCGCGCACGTAAAACGCGCTGAAAACCGTTGATGACAACCTCTTCATTTGTCGAGTTCAAGCCCGCGACAGGAACAAAGTGGGGCTTAAGAGCACCTGTATCGTCTGCAACAGCGAAACACTTGAGGTGTTTCTTCATGCTCATCTTCAGCAGTTCGTCAGGCAACACGAGATATTTCTCTTCAAAATGTGCGAGTAATGGCTTGGGATATTCCGAGAGATACGCGTTGAGGTCGATCAATTCAGGATCTTCGACGAGTGAGACACCTTTTGCAGAACAAACATCGCGTCCACCTTCGAGGATCATCCTCGTGCGCTCTTGTGGATCGATGATCACGTGGCGTTTGCGGATCTCCTCTTGGAATTGGGCGTATCCTTTGACCTCAAACTCTTCAGGGGCAAGAAAACGATGTCCCCGGCTCTTGTTTCCGCTCGTTGCGCCAGCAAAAGAGAAGGACAATGGAGTCTCACCAAACAACGCACAGAGCCAATGAACGGGACGCGTGAAGCGCGTCTTCTCCGTGCCCCAACGCATCGTTTTGGGGAACGACAATCCAGCCAAAATAGAGGGGAGTTGTGTTTCGAGGTGTGTGGTGGTTTGCACACCTTTGTTGAGCACCCGGGCGCAGAGTTTTTCGCCTTTGGGAGTGTCGATGCGTTCGAGCTGGTCGACGGAGAGTCCAAAGCGTTCGGCGAATTTTTGTGCGGGGACTTTGGGGTTACCTTCGTCGTCAAAGGCGATCCGTACAGGTGGACCTTCGATCTCTTGCGTCTCATCTTCTCCGATCTCAGCGACGTCGGAGAGTACAACACCAAAGCGACGAGGTGTACCAAAGGTGTTCACTTCACCAAACGCAATACGCGCATCTTGGAGGCTCTGTTTGATATCATTCGCGAGCTGCTCAACCGCAGGCCCGATATAGCTTGCGGGGACCTCTTCTGCTCCAACTTCCAGAAACAATTCGTGCCGTTGCATCAATGCTTCCTCTTCTCTTTATGCTGACTCTGCAGGCGCCTTGGCACCTTTGAGCAGTGGGAATCCCAGGGACTCACGTTGTGCGAGATAGGCTTGCGCACAACGTCGTGCAAGTTTTCGCACCCGCCCGATATACCGCTGACGCTCCGTCACGGAGATCGCACCACGCGCGTCCAACAAGTTAAAATAATGACTGGACTTGATACATTGATCGTAGGCAGGCATCACCAAGGGTGTCTCCAACGAGACGAGGCGCAAACACTCCGCTTCGCTCATCTCAAACAAACGCCTGGTCTCTTCGATATTGACTGCCTCAAACGCATACACTGAGTGCTCGACTTCTTCTTGGTGACGAATATCGCCATACGTCAGCGTGTCGTTCCACGCCAACTCGTACACGTTGTCGATATTTTGTAGGTACATCGCGATCCGCTCAACACCGTACGTCAACTCACCTGAAATCACGTCCAGTTCGATCCCGCCGCACTGCTGAAAATACGTAAACTGAGAAATTTCCATCCCATCAGCCCACACTTCCCATCCAAGACCCCAGGCACCAAGTGTCGGAGACTCCCAATCATCTTCAACGAAACGAATGTCGTGCTCGAGAAGATCCAAGCCCAACGCCCGCAAAGAGTTCAGGTACAACTCCTGAATGTTAAGTGGGGAGGGCTTGAGCAACACCTGAAACTGGAAGTATTTCCCCAGACGGTTGGGATTCTCACCGTAACGACCGTCAGCCGGACGTCGAGAAGGCTCTACATAGGCTGCCTTCCACGGCTCAGGGCCTAACGCTCGCAAAAAAGAATCAGGGTGAAAGGTACCTGCACCCTTCTCCATGTCATATGGCTGCTGAAGAACACAGCCCTGTTCCACCCAAAAATTTTGCAAAGTCAAGATCAACTGTTGGAGATTCATCTACATCGCCTTTTGTTATGGCAAAGCCTTTCAGACCGCGATATTCAGGGACACTAAACAATCGAAACGAGGGCGGAACATACCACCACGAGGGTCGATTGTCAAGCGACCTTATCTCATGACAATTACAAAACGTTTTCACTTCAAAAGAAGTTCTCTCTCCCCTCGTACAAAAGCACGCACCCGCTTGACGATGTTGCCAAAAAAACATATAAAAAAGTACGACAAATCGCCGTTATCTCCATATGTATAAGGACACCCACCTGCCTCAAAAAGGAGTCCAGCTCACGATGAGTTCGAGAGAGACATGGAAGGCACTCTCACGCCTGGAGAAGCTCGCAAACAAAGGCGCGATCTCCGAAGAGCAATACGCAGAAGAGAAACAAGCGCTCTACCTGAGGCTCGAATCCAGCCCCTCTCCCCCTCCACTCCCCATCCAACCTGCGTCATCGCAATCATCCTCCACTTCGCTCCTTCAAAAAAATTACGTGGGCAATCTCTCCGACAATATAGGCACACACTCCATCAGCATGGACGATCTGCAAGCCGCCTCTTCACACAAACGAGCGACTCCACATCACCACCCCGAACCACCACGCGTGTTCCAACACCCAGAACGAGACAGTGGCGCATATGTCTCTCTCGCTCCCAAACAAGCGATAAGCACAAAGCAAACCCACAACCACATCCAGGTGGGACAAATTTTGCGAGAGCGATATCAACTCAAACGCATGCTTGGCTCAGGTGGGATGGGTCGTGTGTTCCTCGTCGAGGACATTAAATATGGTGGCCAGTACGCCCTCAAAGCACTTCACCCCTGGGTGGTACAAAATGACAACATCACGCGTCGCTTTATCCAAGAGTTTAAACTCACAGAAACACTTAGTCACCCCGGAATTGTACGCACATTTACACTCGATGAGGATATGCCCACAGGGTGTCTCTTTTACACCATGGAGTACGTCCAAGGCGTCACCCTACAAGCCATCATCGAAAACGCTGCAAATCGCAAAAAAGGACCACCACTCCGATTAAAAGAGACTTATCGCTGCGTCAAACAGCTCGCTGAAATTCTCGACTACGCCCACCAAAAACGTATCATCCATCGCGACCTCAAACCCGCCAATATCATCCTCGTTGATGGACGTGAGCGCCTCAAACTCGTCGACTTCGGCATCGCAAAAGCCATGCACACACACCCCACACTCCACACAGGACACGGAGGCACCTACTATTATATCGCACCTGAGCAACTCTCAGGTGGTCACGAAGTTCGCCCCGCTGCCGATATATTCTCTCTTGGTGTTTTGCTCTATCAACTCCTCACAGGAGAGATACCCGTCGCAATGGCCGTCCCTCCGAGTGAACTCAACGCACAGCTCAACAAGCAGATCGATAACTTCATCCGAAAAGCCATCCACCCACGCGCCGCACAACGATACCAATCCGTGACAGAATGGATGGAGACCTTCGAGCAGATCTTCCCTCCCCTGCTCGCGCCCACGACACACAAAACGCTTCCAAATACTTCCTCCTCCTCCTCCACACCACAAGAACCGCTTCACAAGCGCTACAGAGCACAGCGTATCGTGTTGCCACATGAACGACGGACCACAGAGACACCTCCCCCTCCACCAAGCCCCCAATTCAACAAGCCACCGTCCAAAACAGCCACGAAGGAAACCCTTCGTGTAGAGCGTCAGTTCAAGACCTCCTCGATGACCTCACTGCACGCTCACGAGGGCGCCGTAACAGCACTCGCGATCAGCCCAGATGGAAGACTCCTCGCCTCCGGCAGTGAGGACTGCACCATCAAGATATGGGAGTCCTCATCGTGGTTCTTGTTGCACACCTTCAGTGATCACGCCGACACCATCCAGTCTCTCCAGTGGAGCCCTGATGGACGCTACGTTATATCCGGGAGTTCTGACTGCACGATCAAAATATGGGATGTGTTCTCCGCCCGTCTCTTTCACCTGTTCCAACATGAAGATGCCGTCTACAGCGTACTCTTTGGAAACCAAGGGAAACAAGTCATCTCCGCAGGACAGGGACAGCATATCAAGCTGTGGGACAGTGAGTCAGGACGCCCACTCGGGACGCTCGAAGGCCACCAAAACCCCATCCGTTCACTCGACATTGATCTACAACGTGGTGTCCTCGCCTCAGGCAGTGAAGACACCACCGTGAAGTTGTGGAGCCTCCACACAGGCGCCCTTCTTCACACCTTCGAAGAGTACTGGACAGTCGTCAACGCCATCAAACTCTGTCCACAACACCAACAGCTCGCCTCCGCGACAGATGATGGTAATATCAAGTTATGGGGACTCGACGAATTTCAGATCACCCACACCCTCAAGGGGCACCAAAAGAGCGTCGTCTCCCTCGCAACCTCGCCACAAGGCGACTTCTTGCTTTCGAGTAGTCTCGATCACACCATTCGTCTGTGGTCCCTACCCGACGGTGTCTCAGCACAAGTCTTCGATCACGGTGCTCCGGTGCACTCTGTTTGTGTCAGTCCTGACGGACGATGGATGGTCACAGGCGCAGAAGACGCCTCCATGAAGATATGGGACACATCCCCCTATTTCTCTTCGTAACACCCTCAAGAATCCCACAACACAGACTCAAGTTCCGCAATCCACGGCTCAATTTTCTCCTGTTGATGCTTCGCCATCACCTCTTGATGTCGCTCAATCGCGAGGTCAATACGCCCAACCCAGGTCTCGTCCTCAACACCCTCAAATGTCTCACGACAAGCCTGTAGCAACGGTAACCACTCGACATGGGCAAATTGCGCGACCTGCTCAGCCGTCTCTACGCGCAGCTGCTCTTTTTCGTGAAACAGCAGCTCCCTCACACCCGCGATCGCGTCAGGAGTTCCGATATTCGCCAACGCAAACACGAGCGGCTTACGTAAAGATGTATGCAATTGACTTCGAAGTCTTTTGCACAACGTAGGGACCACTTTTTTCACACGCCATCGTCCAAGTGTAATCGTCGCGAGTTCCTGCCTCGTCCGACTCGACGCGTGGAGCTCTCGCAAAAATATCGAGACCGCCTGTTCATCATGATGTTTGGAGAGAGCCTGCAAGGCCAACAACTGCACACGCGGCACGCCAAATGGATCGTTGATCAGTTGACACAACGCGTCCACATCCGCGAGCTCCCCCAAGGCTTGCACCAACGCCTCTATTTCCTCGTCATTTCCGCCCCGAGCGTGAATCGTTTTTAATAAGAGTGGACCAGTACGACGATCTCTGAGCACGAGCAACCCCGCGATCGAAGCTCGTGTACGTCGCGCGCGCAGTCCCTTCTTTAAAAGCTCCCACGCCTTGGAAGGATCAAGCGTGACCATTTGCCTCGCCATCTCCTCTTGTATCGCAAGCTCGTCAGATGACCAAAAGCGCTCTTCCAGCGCCTCCCACACAGGATTGGAGGTCGATGGGTTGGTCAACGTGCTTACCTTTTTCTTTTCTTTTTCTTGGACGTCGAGAGATACACAGGTTGGACAGAGAAAGTCGTATGGAGGGTGCAGGATTTTTGGCCTTGTGGAGGAAACAGCTTCTTCCCGCGTAAATTCCACAAAAAGCAATCGCGGACGGATTGTGGAGCGGCCTTGTGACCAGAGAGCCACTTCACTCCATTGACCCGGCCGTGGCCATTGAGTTTGGACGCGAGCACCAGTTGACCAGACCACTGGAGCAAGGCTCCTTTGCGTTTCTTTTTCGCGTGCAAATGCAACAACGTGCGGTAACACTTCAACACCTTACCGATCCGGTATGTCAGCGCATTTGTGAGTTTCTTTTTGTCAATGTTTCCCTTGATCCGCAGCTTCTTCATCTTGATCATCCCAACACGAGGGATGCGCACGCGCTTCTTCTTCTTCTTGCGTTTGTAAAGCACCGCCAGCCGACCAAGAGACGCACTCACGTCCAAAGGAAACAGCAGACAGAGACACACCAACCACAACGAGATACGCATCTTGTGCCTCCTACGAAGAGATATAGGCTGCTCGGCCAAACAAACGAACTCGTCGCAAGAACAAGTCAAACACAAACAAAATCAACGCCAGCAACACGAGGTAAGGCCACAAGGGTTGGTGGGTCAGCAGACGCTCTTTCGGCGTACGATGCCAGAGCAACTTCATAGAAGGATCGAGCTTTCCACCCCCGGCTTCTGCGATAGAGCGCAGTCGCTCAAGATTGGGACTGGCGCTCAACCACTCCGCTGGATATGCATAAGAAGCCGACGCTTGACCGATTCCCACAGGTTTCCCACTGCGCGAAAAGCTCGCCTTGACCAAGTAGGAGCCGTGTCTGACAGCAGGGAATGTCCCTTCGTAAAAGCCGGGTCCTGTCTGGCGAAGTGTCGTCTTGATCCGCTTGAGTCGTGGATCGAGGATGGTCGCCTTCCCGTCCATGTAGTTCATAAACTGTCCGGTCGGTCCTACAGCATCCACAACGATCTTGCCTTGGCCTTCCACGATCTTGGCTTTTACACGAAACAAACGACTCGGTCCTTGCCTCATCGCGTCACGCATGACCTGGGACCAAAACTGACCAAATCCCGACCACGAGAGCCACTGCACAGACCATCTGTTCTTGACGTCCGATGTAAAGGCGGTGACCTTCCCGAGTCCATACCGCCATGAGACGAGCAATGGTTCGCCATACTCAGTAGAGAGGACGACCTGACTGCGGGGTTTGGCTTTCGTGGAGACGTACCCAAGCAGGTAGGGCGCGGAGGAAAAGTTGATCCCTTTGATGGCCTGTGTATAGCGAGATACCCGGGGACGGAAAGGCTCTTCTACGAACGAAGAGCGGCTGACCTTGGAGGTCTCTTTGGTGAAGATTTTGGGGATGTTGTAGGGATCTTCTGTGTAATAAGAGCGCCCTCCCCCCATCTCCGCGATCGATTTCAGCAAAGAGCGGTCACTTCCCGAGCCAACAGCGATAGAAGAAACAGTGATCCCTTCGCCGTTCATGGCCTGAACAATCTCGTAGATCCCACGCCGTGAATCTTGCCCATCACTGAGCAAAATGACGTGCTTGATCTTCGCTCTCGCACCACTCAACATGCGATACGCCATCTCCAACGCCGGCGCGATGCTTGTACCACCCGAAGCCGGAATCCTCGAAACGTCAGAGATAATTTGGCTCTTGTTGCTCGAAGACTGCAGCGGAACGACCTTTCTTGGACGAGAGTCAAACGCGACCACACCGACCTTATCATTGGCACCAAGCATTCGGACGGTGACCTTCGCAGCTTCACGGGCCAGAGAGATCCTGTTCCCCGACATCGAGCCCGACTTGTCGATAATCATCACGAGCGCAAGAGAAGGGGTCTCCTTCTTCTTCTCGGTCTCAAAGCGGACAGGTAAGATCTTCTCCATCCTCGTCTGGAAGTACCCACCAGGACCAAAGCTGTTTTCTCCCCCGACCATGATCAAACCACCGCCAAGATCGCGTACATACGTCTCAAACAAGCGCATCTGTGACCGGGACATCCTGTAAGCCGGGACATCGGAGATCACAACCATGTCGTATCGTTCAAGATCTCGAATACTCGTCGGGATACCATAACTACTACGGACATCTACGCGAAACTTCTGTTTTTGAAGGGCACGAGTCAGGTAGTGGGATTGTGAAGGATTGCCTTCGAGATAGAGGATTCTTGGTTCACCGAGGATTGGGATGGCCTTGATGTAGACATTGTTCCCTTTAAAGCGGTCTTTTTTGGGCTTGATGTACACCTGAAAAGTCGTCAGACCCGCTTCGTCGATTTGGACACGGAAACGAAACTTTTGCAGCCCCTTTTTGAGGTCAACGCGCTTAAACGCGAAGACAAAGCCGTCTTTGTACACAGTGAGAGGGATCTTTTTGGCTGCGTATGTCGAGAAGACCTCGACCACCATCATAAAAGGCGCCCGCAAACGAATCGTCTCGGGTAAGATCAGGTTCTGGATCAACACCTCAGCGGGATAAGGTCCCTTAATCGCCCGACTGTAGACGCGAACACCACGACTCTTTGCGCGACTGGCCTCTTCGAGGACGCTGCCCTTTGTCTCGCGGCCATCGGAGACCACAACCATCCTTTTGAGGACGCCGGAGGAGAACAATCCATATGCGTGACGGATCGCGCCTTGCAGATTGGAGGCTTGCTCTTTCGGATGTCGTTTCAGAACAGGTGGCTTGCCTTCTTTGGTTTTGAGCAGACGCGAGCTTGAGGCAAAGGAGATCACACGTAACTCGTCTTTGCCTTTGCGAGACTTCCACAGCTTGTCGATGTACTCTTGTGAGCGCTTGAGCGATGCATCAGGGACAGAGGGAGATACGTCGACAGCGACGACGACCCCCATTCGCTGACTGTAGCTTCGGCTGGAGAGACCTGACATGGCCAACGCAAGGCATGCGATGATCAAACCACGGATCAGGAATGAGAAAAACTGCTGCACACGGCTCAGGTCAACAAGAGAAAAGCGTTGCACGAGCATAAGCAGGGGCAACAAGGCGAGAATCCATAGCCACAGAGGCTGTGTGAGACTCAATTCCTCCCATCGGAGCTGTGTTAATGAGGTCCAATCCATCAGAAAGTACCTTTCATCGGGTTTGACTCCCGTATTCAAAAGCCACGAATATCACGCGACTATACCGTAATTCTTCGATTGTACGTATACCACTCAAACATCAACCACGCGACCGCAAAGCCGAGCAAGACCAACCAAATGTGCTTGGGGATGGGTAGCTTCCAACCCAAGACAGTCCACTCACGCACGATCTTCTTTTTGCCGTCTTTGTCGACAGCCACCAGATACTGCTTTTGGACTTGACCAGGGAGCACACGAGACTCATTGGGGTTGGCCAAATTCGCCCCAAGCCACAGGCTTTTATCTCCGTAACTGAGCTGGTAAAACCCTATATGTTTTCCAGAAAAGATAGCCAGACCATCATTCACAGGAAGCGACGGAAACGATGTGTTAGGGCCTTTGATGGAGATACTTTTGACGTGATCGGGCAAGTATACCTTCCACAACGTCCCTGTGCTCCGAGTTGTTGGAGGAGCAGGTCGTTCGCCCCTGATCAACCATTGCATACAATTGCGCAAAAACAAGGGAAAAGCGACGCGTAGAGGAAAGTCAGAGCGACGCAGCGAGAAGCCAACTGCAAGACTGCGCATCTTTTTATCACCTCTCGCGATAATCACAGGATTTCCAAACGAGCCAGCGACAGTGATATCGCCAGGCGCCCGGCGGAACCGAACAGAGGTGCTAATATTGATATCGCGCAAGACCAAAAACTGCATGGAGGGGTGCGACTTCTTCACCTCAGTGATGAGTGGATTTTTGAGCATCTTTTTGCCTCTCTGGACACGAAATGGCGTGCCTTCTTCAGGAGGATCAAAGAAGATATAGCGTCCCTTTGTTGGCGGTGTTTTGGGTGCACATGCGTTGAAGATATAGATGTCTGTTGGTTTGTTGTACGAATCAAAACCATCACACGTGACATGGCTATAAATGACCTGCGGGTCGGAGAGTAAGACCGCGTGTAGGTAGAGGTTTTCGTTGCTGACGAGCAACACACGGGGCGGTTTGGCTTTAGGCAAGACAGCAAAAGCCCGGTTGTCCGCTTCTAACAAGTCGCGACCAGTCTCGATACGCAAGCGCGCCTCAAGACGTTCACCGGATGCCGAGAGTTTTGGAGAGCTCCACCGCCAGCGTTTTCCAGGTTGGATATCGACCTTGATGGTCTCGATGATCAAACCATCCATGTACAACTCAAGATACCCAACAGAACGAAACTGACTGAAGTTGTGCAGCTCGATATATACGGCGAAGTGTAGAGGAGGATCGGGCAAACGCCGCGCACTCAGCGCGACAATACCGACATTATCGGCACGTTCACCGACGCGAATCAGTTGAAACTTCGGCAAAGGCCGATGTGCTTCACTGACCGTCGCAAACTTCTTCCAATCGAAGACCTTTTTGAGACCGGGAGGGAGCTTAATCTCTTTGCGTTTCTTCTTTTTCTTCTTCTTTTTTCGGCGCCCACGTCGCGTTCGTTTACGCTTGCGCTTTCTCCGCACACGTCTTCGTTTTTTTGGTTTTGTACGTGCTTTGGGCGTTTTGCCCCTTTTTGTATCGGGATCACTGGCTTTTGCGCGGGGATCGGGCTTGTTTTCAATGGGCTTGACGCGCTCAGGAGGCTTCTTTCCCTTCTTTTTTTCGGGCACAAGGAGACTTTGGGAGCGTCCTCCGAAAGACGCATCGGAGATGACGATAATCTCTCCGCGTTTTCGATCTTGTAGGGCGTCTTTGGCGAGCAGCAATGCTTGTCGAAGTTTTGCTGCAGTGTCCGAGGTTTTCAACCCATCCAGCTTCTTTTCGAGGAGCTTTTGGTCGCCCGTAAAAGGCGTCATGGGGAGCACTTCCCCATCCATCGAGATGAGCATCATTTTGTCAAAGCCGATCAGTTCTTTGATCAGGGCTTTGGCTTTCTTTTTGGCGTGGTGAAGCCGCGTGCGTTTGTGATTATCCCGCGTGGACATGCTCGCCGATGTGTCGATGACGAGGACGACATTGCGACCACTCATCAGCTCGGCGCGCAGCTTGGGGTCCCCCAAGGCGAGCAGCAGAATCAACCAAAACAAGATCTGCAACAACCACGAGATCAAGCGCTTAAAGCGCTGAAACAAGCTCTGGTACTGTTTGCGTTTGACGACGCGCTGCCACAGCGGCAAAAAAGGTACAACGACACGGCGCTTGCGCAATCGCAACAGGTAAAGCACGCTGATGATAGCGCTCCCAGCGATGCCGATGTACAACAACGTACTTGCAGAAAGACCCGCGAGTGAAATCATCCCAAAAAACCACCTTGTCGAAAGATATTCAAAATGAGGTCCTCAAATGGCACCTGAATATCAGTCCGGAATAACGTTATCTCCGAGCGTTTACAATATTGCTCAATCTCTTCGCAAAACTCCTCAAAAGCCTCGCGATACGCACGCACCAACGCAGGAGACAGTGTCGTCGTCAGGACCTCTCCAGTCTCATGATCCACAAGCTCCACATCACCACGAATATCCGGCTGTAACTCTTTTTGATCGAACAACTGCAAGGCGTAGATATCGAACTTGTGATAGCGCAAAAAGTTAAGCGCTGACTCATAGCCTTTTTCGTCATAAAAGTCTGAAATCACGACAGCCACACCGCGACGCTTTGTCTGGTGAACAAAGGTCCGCAAGCTCTCTTCGAGATGGGTCCCCTTCATCGGCTCCAAGGCGTCCAAAAACTGGAGCACCTTGAAGATATTGTTCTTCCCTCGACAAGGAGGGAGCCGACCTTCAAGCTTGTCGCCAAAAGTGATCATGCTGATGCGGTCGAGGTTGTTGAGCGTGATATACGCCAACGCCGCCGCAACACGACGACCATAATCCAAGCGGCTCGGACTTCCTAGCGTCATCGATGGGCTGATGTCGAGGAGGATGTACACGTACAGATCCTCTTCTTCTTCAAACAAGCGCAAAAACAGCTTGCCCAAACGTGCATACAGGTTCCAGTCGATATGGCGAAGGTCATCACCAGGGACATATTCGCGGTAATCGGCAAACTCGATCCCCGAGCCGATCTTACGACTACGGCGCTCGGCCTTGTTCTGTCCCGAGAGTAGCTTCTTGGAGATCAGATACAAGTAATCGAGTTTGGCCAAAAATTCTTGGTTGAAGAGACTGTCATTGGCCACAGGTCTTATTTCTCCACTTCAGGGATCGCTTGAAACAGACCATCGAGGATCTGGTCGGACGTAATGCCTTCTGCTTCGCCTTCAAAGCTCAGGATCATACGGTGACGAAGAGCTGGTTTCGCGACATATCGGATATCCTCGGAGGATACGGAGAAGCGCCCCTCTGCCAAACATCTCACCTTCGAGCTGAGCAGAATCGCTTGGGCACCACGAGGACTTGAACCGAAGCGTACATATCGTTTCACGATGTCAGGTGCGGAGGTGGATTCAGGGTGCGTCGCTTCGACGAGACGGACAACATAATCACGACGTAGGTGATCAATCTCGACCTCACGTACGAGAGATTGCATCTCGAGAATACGCTCTGTTGTGATCACGGATTCAGCCTTGGGCGCTTTGACTCCCGTTGTCAGCTCAAGGATACGGTGCATCGCCTGACGATCGGGACGTTGCACGTTGAGCTTAAACAAAAAGCGGTCGAGCTGTGCTTCGGGGAGTGGGTAGGTACCTTCCATCTCGATGGGGTTTTGGGTCGCAAGGACAAGGAAGGGACGAGAGAGCTTGTGGCTCTTTCGGAAGATGGTCACGCTGCGCTCTTGCATCGCTTCGAGCAGCGCAGCCTGCGTCTTGGGGATCGCACGGTTGATCTCGTCAGCCATCAAGATGTTGGCAAAGATCGGGCCTTCAAGAAGTTCGTACTCTTTACGTCCATCTTCCTGCTCGACAATAACGTTGGTACCGAGGATATCGGCAGGCATCAGGTCTGGCGTAAATTGGATCCGACCGAACTTCAAGTTCATCGTATCGGAGATGGTCTTAACGAGCTGTGTCTTTCCCAACCCGGGTGTCCCTTCTAGGAGGACGTTCCCCTCACAGAACATACCGATCAAAACACCACGAACGAGTAGATCCTGGCCCACGATCACCTTATTGATTTCTGCTTCCAGGCGCAGCAGATCCTGACGAAATTGAGCAGTCAGCGCTTCGACTTCTTGTTGGCTTCTCATCAGCAAGTGCCTTTCGGTCTTGTTGGACGCTCTTCTTTTGCCATTGTGTGACAAAGTAGAGGTCGGTCCTTTGATTATTTCATTCTCGACATCATCATCCCTGCGATGATGACGTTATCTCTTGGTTTCACGTCTCACAACACAAATCGATCTGAGGCGACCTCAGAAATGCAAACAGGTTTGTCTCCTCAACGAGAAAACGTTTCCACACCTCTCAGGTCCACGCCTTGGTCGACGGCTCTTTAAATCCAAACACCCCACTGCGAACATTTATTCACGACTAGCCAGGTTCACAACGACATCATGAACATCGTCATTGGCAGCGCCGGCAAAAAAGTGAGGGTAAGGTGATGGAAAGTTGAGGAGCACGAAAGCGCGCTGTCAACCTCCGCAGAGTAGAGGCTTTGTGATACCCAGGCAAGGTAGCATCGACGCCCCCTTCGGTCAAGAGCAACCACAAGACTCAGTGTATAGTCACCATGTTGTGAGGGAGGTTTCAACAAGAACGCGCTGCGCGCAAAGGAAAGTGGCTAAAAAGGCACACAAAGCGGAAGGGATGGAGAGGAGTGGGACTTTTGACTCAGGTAGGCTTAATCGTCGTCGTCTTCGGCGATCATCTCCATCGCGACCTTGAGACTCTCTCTCATGCGTTCGAGGGATTGTGCCAGCTGACCGACCTCATCGTCTGTGGAGACTTCGATCTTTTGGTCCATCTGCCCCAGAGAAATTTTCTCGGTGACATCGCGCAAGTAGAGAAGCTGACCAATAAGCCCTCTCGACAACAAGAAGCTCAAGATCAGACCAATCAACAAGATCACGACTGAATCCACGAGCAACGGACGCACTTTCATGCTCAGCTTCTCTTGGAAGGTCTTCAGTTTGGCGTCGACTTCGACAAGCCCGACAATTTTCCCTTTGGAGTTACGGATGGGAGCGTACCCAGAGATCCACTCACCGTGTTGATCCTTGAAGATCTTGGTGAAACCGGGCTTCCCTTCGCTGAGGGTCGGCTTCATCTCTTGTTTAATTTGGTACGTGTGACCAATGAAGGGCTTCTCGTTCGTCATCAGCACAAATTTGAGCGTCCGACCATCGACAGGTCGGTAGGTCAAGATATCGGTATCCAAACCGTTGGCTTTTTTGACTTCACGGAGTTTTTTGCGCATGGCCAAAAACGCGGCGCTTTTGGCAGCTTTTTCACCACGGATTTGCTCATGTTGATCGCCATCGAGCATCAACGCCGAGGTCGAAGCGATCGCCTGTAAGCGCATCCCAATTTGCTTTTCGAGATCTTTGTAAGCGGTACGATATGACAGATAGATCAGCGAGCCTGCAGAGATAACAATCAGCAAAAAGGCCAACAACATGATCTTGATTCCGAGTCCCAGTTTTTTCATCGACTTCTCCCAGATATGCACGCACAACACAACCACACATCACGATGATGTGTGGCGTTTCAATGACACAATCAATCACAAAAAAAATAGAGTATAGGAAAATGAATGGGAGACAAGCCTTATTTTTTGGTTGCGAGCTTGTCAAGCAGTCCCTCTGCGTTTTTGATGAAGACTCCACGCTTCGATTCTTCGAGACGTTCAGCGAGTGCGTTGAGCAACGTTTTTTGAAGCTGAATGGGGAGCGTATGTTTGGTATATCCCATTTTCTTGATCTGCTTGTTCAGCGCAGCTTTGGCGATAGGACCAATAAACTTGGCATACTCTTTCCCCAGGACACTGATGTCATCGGATGAAAAGCACGCACCGTCAGTCGCGACAACAGGTGACGAGAGTCGATTGGTTGAGGGCGTTTGTCGCGCGCTGGAGACATGCAACGATGCACTGTGTGTGGGTGTCACATTCCTCATCGGTTGGGCTGGGACATTGGCAGTCCCTCCTGACAAGAGCCCAAGCTGGCGTCCGATGATAATGGAGATCATCGATTTGTTGACGCGTGCACCTGAAGTGACAAACAACGTGCGGTTACCGACAGGCCAGATCATTGTACGCCCGTGTTCAAACCAACAATCGATCCCTGCACACGAAATCGGAAGGCTTTGGAGGATATGGACGATAGGGAGCAAACGGATCTCGTAATGAGATGCATCAAGAGGCTGTTGTGAGGCGTGGTCGATCAGCTGTCCAACTTCATCAAAAAGCAGCGCATGTTCGACACCTGCGATAGAGAGCACTTGTTCGAGTGGTGAGATACCGCTCTGTGTTCCTTGGCTGCTTCCCATGGAGTACGCAGAGAGATTCATCGAATTTTGTGCCATCGTCTGTCCAAACAACATCGCACAGGTGTGTTCGTCTTTTGGGAAGATCGTCATCACCTGTTTGTCGGACTCGAACAATGTATGTTGCCACTCACCAAGCCCGGTCGCGGCTTCGATTTGTTGTGCGTGACCGATGAGCATCACGAGCGCGTTGGACCACTCCGGTGTAAAGCTGCCCTTCTCTTCGAGGATCGAACCTGAGCCACTCAGCCAGACCGTCCCAAGTAAGTTGTCTTGATTAAATTGTGTCAGAGAGACATTTTTGAGTGACGAGAGGCGTTGTGCCATCGATGAATTGAGCGAAATATTGCCATTTTGAGGTCTCGATGTAACCGCGTCCATCATCGATGTGTTGGCAGAGGCGTGGTGTCCAGTGATGTGTCCATGATAGCTCAGCACCCGCTCTTGTCCCGTCTGGAATCTCGCCTGGTAGCCGAGTGCATCGAGTGCGAGGAACAACTCACGACAATCTTGAACGCGCTCGTTGGGATCCTTCTCGGACATACTCATCAAGATCTTAACGACCGCCTCGGGGATGTCTGGGACGACCTTACGTGGATCTGGGAGAGGTTGTTGGACGTGAGCGAGGAGGACTTGTGTCAGGTTGTTGGAGTCAAAGGGAAGCTCTCCAGTCAACAGTTCGTAAAAGACGATCCCCAAAGAATAAATGTCAGAGCGGTGATCGATCTGCCGACCATATGCCTGCTCAGGGGAGAGGTAGTGAGGCGTCCCCACGACGATCCCTGTCTGTGTAAAGCGCATATCTTCGCCATGACGGACGAGACCAAAGTCCGTAATCGTCACATGACCAGAAGGTGCAAGGATCAAGTTGGAGGGCTTGATATCTCTGTGAATCAGTCCTGCTTCGTGTGCTGAGAACAGTCCCTGCGCGACTTGTCCGATGATGTTCACGGACTCACTTACGGTGAGCTTTTTCTTGCGTTCGAGGTGGTCATCGAGTGTTCCTCCATCGAGAAACTCCATCACGATGTAGAACACCCCATCATCAGTCAGGCCCGCATCGAAGACTTGCACAATGTGAGGGCTCTTCAACCGCGCGATCGCGAGCGCTTCTCGACGAAAACGTCCGGCCGCTGCGGGATCTTTGATTAGATCGGGCAACATGACTTTGATGGCGACCTTTCTGTCCAAAGACTCCTGGTACCCTTCAAAGACAGCGCCCATGCCGCCACGTCCAATCTCACGCTTCATGATCGCTGAGCCAATCTGCTGGCCGACAAATGAGCGAAGCATCCGATCGGACTCGCTTATCTCCTCTTCTTCTTCCTCACTCTCTCCAACAAGAGTACCCAAGACTTGAAAAAACTCAGGCAATTGGATGGGCTTTTGGAGGAAAAGATCGTGACTGCGCATCTTCAACTCGCGGATCACAGGCGTCTCATTTCCTTCCATAAAAATCCGAGGGATGGAGCGCAATTGTGGCTGCTCGACAAGCCATTGATAAAAGTCTAGCAGCTCGGGAGTGGCCATACCAAGATCAACGACGAGTGCGTCTGGAGACGAGTACGCGATACTTTTCTTCGCCTCGTCCAATGTCGTAGCGAGCAGCATATCGTAATCGTGCTTCTCAAGATGCATACGAAGCGCTTCGGCGACCTGAAGGTCGTTTTCCAATAGTAGAATTTTCTTCATCAAACACTCACGTCGTACAGTACAAAACACCAAAAAGTCTGTCGGAAATGACAACAATGGAAGGGAATTCGCGAGGGTTTGCATGATACCATGAGGCCACCCGTGCGTCAACTAACCTCGAACAGCCGACTTCCCGTTTGAATCCACGACCGTCACAACATCTGAAACACCAAGTGGGCAAAACCTCCAAAAGTCCACCCTCGACCAAAAAGATCCAAGGTCACGACCGAGACCACACGCACTCCCATCGAGATCGTCCTCAAAGGGATACGAATGGTTCCCCCCAAATGGATGGGGAACACAACGGAATTTGTCTCCACGCCACGCCGAACAAGACGAAAAAGCAACGCACCCACTCCCGCCTCGACCAACAAGTATTTTTGCAGAAAGTAAGACATCGTCGCACCTATCTGCGTCATCGACCCTCCCACACTCTCGACTATCTGGCCGGGCTCTTCTTCTCCATTTGCAAATGAAAGATCTGCGGTCACGAGAAAACTCTTCCACGCCCACCCCGCACGAAAACCATAGCTAAAACCCAAAAACTCATAAGAGATCTCAGAAGGAGGATTCGCCACTGTTGGATGGTACACAAACCACACACGCCCCGACTCCAAACTCCACCAAAGCCGCCCTCGCCTCCACGCGTCCTCTTTTTTCATCATGCGACGACGAAACCACTCAAGCATACGCTCCTGTCGCTCGTCATCTTCCTTGACGCGTTCTCTCCTCGAGATACTCTTGTACTCTTTGTAAGACGGCGCTTTTCGGACACTTTCACCACGCGAGACGGGCGCAGGCAGCGCCCACGCAAAACCCCCCAACCCCAACCAAAGGTACAAAAGACATATCCATCGACACCACTTCATGCCAACCCTCCGCCTGTGGTTTCAGACCATGCGCTTCTTTGCAACGGCCTCACATTGTTTACCAACCAATATATATCACGGAGTCACAAACCAATTCTACAACACCACATACCATTTCACTGTGCATACACCAACGTAAAACCCTCCGTGCCATTTGACAAGCTCGTCTCTCCAAACAAAAGTCGTGCATTCTTACCACTCTTGCATTACAGTCCTATCAAAATCGTAAGAAAAGACGAGGAAGTTGTAATGTCACGTTTCAAAACCTTTTTCGCGTTCCTCTTGGTAGCTTTGTTGCTCCAACTCTCTTCAGGCTGTTCAACACGAAAAGTCTCCCCCAACGACAAGGAGATCACGATCGTGCTCCTCGACGGAGGGACGACTGACTCCCTCCGCTTTTTGGATGGTACATCCACACCTGATCGACAAACACAACCCGAAAAAACCCAAACTCTCCCAGAATCTTCTGGCCCCGAACCCTCTCCCCTTGAACCTTCACGTCCAGAGCCTTCCGGTCCTGAGCCGTCTGGCCCAGAACCTCCTGTCGAACAGGGCCCTGCTCCCCTCGTGACCATCCACAGTCCCAGCGACGGAGCAACTGTGAACAACCCCGTGCAGTTTACATTTTCGGCCCAAGGCGTCCACAGCCTCACATTGTTCGTCAACGGCAACGCAGTGAGCACAAACATCCCCACAACACAAACCTCGCTCACGCAAACCCTCAGTCCAGTTGATCAGTCATTGACGATCAAACTTGTCGGCCTCGACGCCAATCAACGCGAATTGGCCTCCCATAGCATCACAGTGACAGCGACACAACGTTCACAAGATAAGGGCACCCTTATCGATAAAATGTATATCACTTACTACTACCTCAGTCAGGAGAAAGACTACTCCGGGACAGCCGATACCAAACTCTACGACAAACAGTGCAAAGTCATCGCGACAGTGCCGAGTAAATTCTCCGACTCGATCTGTATCGAAGGTAGTGGACGATTGAGCGATGGGCGCGTCCTCAACTATGCATCGACATGTAGCTGCGGGAGACGATGCCCAACAGGCGGGATCATCTGCTACTTTGAAGTCAACAAGAGTAAGTATCCTTGGGGTGTAGGCTCCAAGAGCAACCCTCTTCAACCTCTACGTTCACTTGCAGTCGACAACAGCCTGATCCCCTACGGGACCTCTGTCTACATCGCAGAGTGGGATGGTGTGAAGATACCATCGGTCGATGGCATTGGTGGCTTTACACACGATGGATGTTTTCGTGCGGATGACGTTGGTGGCGCGATCAAAGGCAAACACTTTGATTTCTTTTCGGGGACCAAAGCGATGTGGAAGGCCCTCGGCGCGATCCACCCCACGAGGAAATACCTGACTGTGTACAAAAATGCCGGACGTTGTAAAAATTCACCATAAGTCAACACAGTACCATTGCCCTCTCTCTACACACCTCTGCTCCCCCTCCAATCTTGCGCAATACATGACAACATACCAACAAACATGTTATTGTTTTCTCGCTTATGGGCATGGATGTACTCAAGGAGCCCATCATGACGAAATCACAATCGCTGTTACAATGACAGCTTCGAATCAACTCGCGCAAGGATGAGAGAGCGAGGGAGTCATGTCTTCTAGATGGATACCTGAAAAGATCTACAATGTTCTCAAGTTTCGGTTGATACGCAAAAAAGCCAACGATATCCTTCTACAGTTTCTACGACAGGAGGAGGTCAAGACCGATCTTTGTACGCTCATCGAAGAGAGCGCACAATTTCCCTCGGCGCTCGTCGCAAAAGCACGTATACGACAGTGGCTCAGAGAGCACCCATTCTGGCAAGAGGTCTACGCACCAACCGAAGCTGCTCCCGGCGAAGAAGTCTGGCGCGTACTGCGTCCGCTCCTCGAAGAGACAGCTCCTTTCAAAGACTCTGCGACCCCTCCAGTCAAAGACTCACCCCTTCCAAGTCATCCATTGACAAGTATGCCCTCCAAAAAGCTCTCTCCTCCGACCCCCACGCCCAAAAAACGCATCACAGAATCTCCATACACACACACACCTTCACACTCATTTGGGCAACTCTCACCGGACGTACCACCAACATCGGAGATGAGTGAGCAGTGGCTAGAGTCCACAAGATTGGTCATGCTGGGTTTGCTCTCCACATCTCTCCTGTCTCATAGCGTCGACACAGACCATTTTGATGGATTTCTGCGAAAGAAATTACCTCTATACATTAGACACGGAGAGCTGACACTCACGCCCATACGTGAAGTGTTACTTCAAACCCCCCAAATCGAAGCCAACATCGCCGACGCGTTCCTCCTCAAGCTGTCCCAACAGTATCTCCCCTGGTCACTCAACCTCCCACCATCTCTCGACCACCACCCCACACCTTCACATACCAAGTTGTACTTTGGCCACCACTGGGGTCGCTGGAATGAAGTCCCCTTTCCTGAGAAGATCGAGTTCACCATGTTGATCATGCTCGGTCTCCTCTCGACCTCCGTCCTCTCGCGTTGGACTGACATCAAAAAATACGCGATCTTCTTGAGGAAACGATTACCTTCAAGCATTCGAGACCAGACCATCCACCTCGAAGAGTTGAGTCAGCCACTGCTCGAAGCCACCAATGCACCGCTTGACGTGTACATGGACTACATGCTCGCTGTCCACGCGCAGCCGCTGCCGTGGTCCTCGACACTTCCCCAACACTTTTTCCCTTCATCCAATCCACCACAAGAAGTCGATGAAGCACAAAGTCAAAGTGGCGAAGTCTTCTTGTCTTCGAAATCAGAAGCACGACACAACGACTACTTCTCAGCCATGGAGCAGTGGTTAGACGAGGTCTCTTCCGACGACATCAGCCCTTCGAGCCGTGCGACGACACGCCCCCCTTTCGAAGCGCTCTCGCCCACACATATCTCAGTCTCCACCTCTCCAGACGCCCTCGCCCAACCAGCACGCGCGCTCAAGACCAAGTCCGGCCACACACCGACACATTCACCAGCTCCGGTCTCCGTCCAGGATCTCCTCGAACCACCTCCCACCAAAACAGTCGAAATGGACGCCTACCCCGAAGACAACACGAAACTTCCTCCGACAGCGTCGGAGGAGCTCGACATCGCGTTCGCCTCCATCGTCGAAAGCGACTCTGAAGATGAGCTGCTCTTTGAAGCACCTTCTTACACGAACACATCGGAGACAAAGCGCCTTGCTGAGCAAGAAGACATCAGAACACCCGCCAACCAACAACAGCTCGGACTGATCGCTCCACTGTCGGCAACCGGTCCACTCTTCGAAGGAGAATGGGAGCTCGAAGAGAGTGCATCAGTACATGATATGCCGGGACGCTCCAGGCTCGCCACAACGTTGACAGATCTGCAAGTCGAGATGCTTGGCGAACTTGAAAAAGAGAGCGTCTCTAGCTCCTCCGAGCTGTTGATGGCATACATGCACGAGAATATCCCCCTTGGACTCGACATCTTAGAAGACATCGAAGAAGCCCCACCTTCCCACCACACTCCAAAACACATCCATATCCAAGAAGAGACCGCTTTTTCCTTTGAAGAAGAGAGTGAAACACAACGAGGACAAGAACCCCACCAAGAGATCCTGCACGACATGCACAAACGCGATGTCGAGGGGCTTCCTGAAACAGGTTTTGTGTACAGCGCTTCCCCAGTCCAAGGACCGAGAAACGTCTGGTCCGAGTCGATGAGCTCCGCCAAGAAGCCGAAACCCGCACTCTCCTCGCGACCTCGCCTCCGCATCGCTGGCCTGCTGCTTGTCCTCCTCCTCGCGCTTGTGTTGTGGTTGAGGGCATCCACTCCTTCATTGGGGACAAAGTTATCGCCCAACCCATACGACAAGCTCATCCCCTACGCGCAGGTCTATCGCAAAGCCCAGACCCTCTCTTTTGTCGTCGAAGATGAATGGCGTGGCCCCAACCTTTTGGCACTTCAAGGTAAGATCATCAAACGCACCAAGCAGCTCAAAAGGATGAAGGAATTACACTACATACAAATACTCAACCGTCGCGGAAAGATCCTCTTGTACATCGATTTGCGCGCAGGTTCTTGACGAACTCCCCACAGGATGACCAGACTCCCAATCAAATCATCGCTCTGTTTTCCTCGTCACAAAGAGCGTCATCCACACCCGCACCAACAAAAAGGGCATTCTTTTGGCATCACCAACGCCTCTCTCTACAGACACGACGCCAGCGCTGTCACGATGGCGACTGGGGTTTATGGGATTTCTCGCGCTGCTGACACTCATTCCGGTCACGATGCCGGTCCCAGTATTGCGTGGATTGATCCAAACGCGATTTGACGTTTCGGAGCTTCAAACGTCGCTCTTTATGTCGATCAATATGATCGGAGCGATCCTCGGTGCACCTCTCGCGGGCATGCTCTCGGATTACTTTGGCAAGCGCAAGTGGCCCATCGTGTTTGCGTTATTTGCTGACGCCTTTTGTTTTTACTTGCTCACCCTCGATGTCTCTTTTCCACTCTTTATGACCTTTCGTTTCTTCGAAGGTGTCGCTCATATTGTCGCTTTGTCCTTGCTCCTCGCGCTCGCAGTCGAGAGCCAGTCTTCGGAAAAACACGGGCGAATCATGGGAATGATGGGGGCGGGGATCACCTTTGGGGTCGCCTTGGGCGCACCGTTAGGTGGTGTGATGGGCAAACACAACCCACTGCTTCCCATCTATCTCGGCGTCTTCATCAACCTCACGACGGCCCTTTTGTCCGCTTTGTTCCTCAAAGAGATCCAAAAGCGCAAAAAAGAAAAGGTCCACCTGCGCGAGATCTTCCGGACACTGCGCGGAAATAAGTGGATCTTGATCCCGCTCTCCTTCACCTTTATCGACCGATTCACTGTCGGCTTCTTTACGGCGACCTTTTCTTTGTACATGAAGCGCATTTTTCAATTGCCGCCACCACAGATCGGTTTTCTCCTCGCGCTCTTTTTGTTCCCATTTGCGCTACTATCCTACCCATTTGGTCGCATCTCCGAGAAAACATCCCGCTCGCTGATGCTGCTAGGAGGGAGCTTTGTGTACGGTTTGTTGCTGCTCACACTCGGCTGGTGGACCCCAAAAGGATTGCCTTATTTGATGCTGATGCTCGGATTGACCTCTGCGGTGATGTTTGTCCCTTCTTTGGTGATGACGACCGATCTCGCCTCTGCAGAGACAAAAGCGACAGCGCTAGGGGGATTCAACGCAGCCGGCTCCTTGGGGTTCATGCTCGGACCGATCACAGGAGGCTGGGTCAGCCAGACTGTCGCCGCTTCACATGGATGGCATACGGGCTACACCGCTTCTTTTATAGTGGCTGGGTGTGCCGAACTTTTGTGTGTCATGCTAGCACTCCCACTACTCCTATCCCTACGAAGCTCTAAGCGGACAACTTGACTTTCAAGCCTTGATCCATCATGCTCACTGCACGGGGAAGAATCATCTTCACACACAATAATGGAAATTGCATGAGAAGGGATACCAAACAACACCCAAACCTCTCTGTATGGAATGAAGAGGAATTTGAAACGCTGGCCATGAAAGAGGAGCAGCTACCTGAAACGTACCGCTCCCCCAGCATCCCCATCGAAGAATGCTCTCTGCGCGTTGTAGATGGCCCACACAAAGGTGAAGAGCTCAAACTAGAGAGCGACATTTACCACATCGGCCGCGCTGACTGGTGCGACCTCTGCCTCGTACAAGACAAATGGGTCAGTGGACACCACTGCATCATCTACGTCGGAACAGACGGCGTACAGGTCCGAGACAAAGGGAGTCGCAACGGCATATTTCTCGGTGGTCACCGCGTATTTGACGCCCTCCTCACACCGGGAAGTCTACTCCGCGTCGGTGAATCAGTCCTCGAAGTCTACTCTACACACACACAAAAAGAACTCTCCATCAAGTACTACGACGCGTCCAAAAAACTCGTCGGTCGCAGCGAACGCATGCGCCAACTCTTCTCCATGCTCCCCCGCCTCGCACGGCGCAACGTACCGATCCTCTTCACCGGAGAGACAGGGACTGGAAAGACCACCTTCGCAAAGATCCTCCACGAACAAAGTCCACGCAAACACAAACCTTTTGTCTCCGTAAACTGTGGCGCGCTGCCTGCGAGCCTGATCGAATCTGAACTCTTTGGTCACGAAAAAGGCGCCTTTACAGGTGCAACCAAACAAACCAAGGGTTACTTTGAGCAGGCTGATGGAGGCACGCTCTTCCTCGACGAGATTGGTGAACTTCCCCTCTCACTGCAACCCAAACTGCTCGATGTCCTGGAAAGACAACGCATTCGTCGGCTTGGTGGAACAAAAGAGATTGAGGTAAACTTTCGTCTGCTCACAGCGACCCACCGCAATCTGACAGACGACGTACAAGATGGGCGCTTTCGACAAGATCTCTACTATCGTCTCTCTGTCGTGACTCTGGAGATCCCCTCCCTCCGAGAGCGTCGGGAAGACATCCCTCTGCTCACACCAAGAATCCTCCACCAACTCGACCCTGACGAAGAGTTCCAGCTGACACATGACGCACAAAAAGCTCTCCAGGAGTATCTCTGGCCTGGAAATGTGCGCGAACTTCGCAATATTTTGCAACGGACCATCGCCCTCCTCGATGGTAACGTCATCGACGCGAAAGCCCTCAACCTTTCTCCCATGAAAGAGCAATCACTCTCGCAAGATGCCCCTCCACCTCCCACCATCCCAGAAAATATCACGCTCCCATCTGTTGGAGACGCACCAGTCTCCTTGAAGGATTTGATCGCACAGACAGAGCGCGAAATTTTACGCCAAATGCTCGAAAAAACAGAAAACGTCGAGCAGGCAGCGAAGCTCCTTGAGATCTCCAAAGGGTGGTTTTACAACCGCATCAAAAAATACGATCTCGAATTGCCCAACAAAAAAGAATAGCCCACCCTCAAAAAACAGTGTGTAAGGAGAGTCATCCATTGAAATTGCTGGATAGAGATCTGCTCCGTGCGTCTGCTGTTGCGCTCGCAAAACGAGAACTTGCACACCGCGAAGACGTCGAGCGTGCGAGGAGTCAACTCGTCGAATTACGCGCTGATGTGTTCGAATGCTTCGATGTTTTCCACCAAACGCTGGACACAAAAGGCCTCGACGTTCTCCACCTGGAAGTCGGCGAGGTGCGTCAGGATCGCAAGGATTTTCGGTCGTGGGAGTGTGTCCTACGTCGTGGTCGCTGGAAGGCAATCCTCGTCGCAAAGTCCTCTGGGAAATTGCGATGTGTAGGTCCATTTCGCGAGGGAGAGGAGGAAGGGCCATGTGCCCATGCGCGCTTTGAAGAAAAAGAACGAATGAAAGAGGTTGTAGAGGGGTTTCTTTTGCGCTTTGTCAACGCAGCTTTCGATCCGGAGCGCCTCTACCGAAAGAAGAAGCGCTAAATCCTACAATTTGCGTCGAATCTTTTGTACCGCCTGATGCAGCTCTGGTACACGCAACAGGTATGCGATCACGACAAACACACTCCCCCCGATCGCGATCAACCCAGCCAACCAAGTCGCCCTCAATACAAAAGAACCTTTTGTCCAAGGCCCCAGCGGGACGAGGAACCACAACACCACCGACATCGCAAGAGAAGCCAACAACACGCGACCTGCGCTCTTCCACACGCCTGAGATCTCAAATGGACCGATTTTTCGATGCAACAACCACAGAGATAATCCGACAGATAACAACGCTGAACACGTATTGGCCAACGTCAAACCTGTCGCCCCAAGTCCCCAACCAAGCGCAAAGGGCACACTCTTCACCTGGAACGCGAAGGCAAAGGCCACCGAGCATAACGCGTTAAATATAAACCCAACGAATGCGATCTTGACGGGCGTTTTTGTGTCTTTCATCGCATAAAACGCAGGTGTCAGGTTGCGCAACGCACCCACAAAGATCAAACCAAACGCCGCCGGCGCAAAGATCGCCGCACACTTCAGCGTGTCGACATAGGTAAACAAACCACGTTGGAACAAAACACCAATGATCGGCTCTCTCACCATATACAAACCAAACGCCGCCGGGATACACGCAAACAACACGCCGCGCACACCGAACAACAACGTCTCGTGAAAACCTTCCCAATCTTTACTATCCGCTTTTGCCGAGAGTGTCGGTAAGTTGACTGTCGCAAATGCGACGGCGATCACCCCAAGCGGCAGCTCCATCAAACGATTGGAGCAGTAGATATAGGTGATCGAACCCTTCGCGAGTAACGAGGCGATCATACTACTCACCAACATATTGAGTTGGTAAACACCAAGACCGAGTAATGTCGGCCCCATCAACCACAGGATCTCTTTGAGCGCAGGATGTTTGAAGTCGATGAGAAAACGAACCTTCACACCAAGACGAGCGAGCGCCATCACCTGTAAGATCAGCTGCAAGACACCACCAACCAAGACACCAATCGCCATCGCTGTGATCGCGAAATTCGCAGGGAAGAGATTGCGCATCGTCAACGCACAGCTGATGATCCCAATGTTGAGCAACAACGGACCAAACGCAGGTGCCGTAAAATGACGATAGGTATGCAAAATACCGGTCCAAAAAGACGCAAGCCCGACCAGCAAAATGAAGGGGAACATCCAGCGCGTTAAATACACAGCCAACGCGAACCGTTCAGCCGAAAAACCCGGCGCAAAGACTTTGACAAGCCAAGGCGCAAACCACACCCCCACGATCGTCGTCAACACCAACAAAATAAAGAACGCACCGAAGACCGATCCGTAGACGCGCTCTTTGACACTATCTTCCTCATCGAGATAGGACGTAAAGACGGGAATGAACGCTGTCGAGAGGATCCCCTCGGCCAACAAGCGACGCAACAAGTTGGGCAACATAAACGCGACCGCGTACGCATCCGTCGCCGCCCGACGAAACAACGCCGCAAACACCATGTCCCGCACCAAACCCAAGATCCGGGACAACATCGTCGCGAGACTCACAACGCCAACAGCTCGCAAACGTGAGCTGCTGGCTTTTGGTGCGGATTCCGACGTGGTTGATGCCTCTTCGCGTTCTGCCGATAACTTCTCTGACATATCCTCTCCCTTTGACAGCAAACACCTCACGCTCAAACAGGTATTTGTGGTTTGCTCAATTTCTCAACGGCATGGCCTTCATCGTCAGCCACGCGTTCAACCACAATTGCCATCTCTTTGTGAAAAAAGCAGGAAATCTACGCAAAAAGCACAACAAGGCACATGAAGTTTTCGTGAACGAAAGGCTATGAATGATATGAGAGGAAATGGTGTGGAGTTGGAGAGAAAGAGGGGATCATTTTCACCAAGAGAGGAGGCAAAAGGCCCAGCTTACATTCCAGGGATCTTGAACTTGGTGAGCGCTTGAAGCAACGTCGAGAGATTCCCTGTCGCAGGCAGATTGAGCTTTTTGGTGCTGTTTGCGTCGAACTTAAGAGGCAACTTGAACGCACCCAAATCGAGCGCTCCGTTGAGCGCCAGATCGAACTTTTTGTTGACGATGGAGCGAATCAAGGTGATCGCCTGTCTTTGGCCAAGCCGGATGGGGATCTTCACAAGCTGCGCGCCACCAACCTTCAAATTGCCGGGCCTTGTGGAAGCTTTCATCAAACTCGTGCCACCCATCGTGACGTTGTAGTTGAGTCCTCGTAAATTCACAGGAAACTTCCCCTTTTGGCGCATATTCAAGGCGATATCGATCTGCGCGCCAGTGGGGATTTGAAACTTTGTCCCAATAATAGGGATCGTCTTGGTCTCCTTCACAACACGCACATCAACACGGCTCAATGCAATCTCAGGAAGCTTGGGGACAGGGACATTGGCTTTGTGGGAGAGGGGGATGGTGATATTTCCGATGGGCGTCTCAATGCCAAACTCAACAGCGATCGCATACGGGACATAATCGCGTTTTTGGAAAAACGCCATCATCGACTTCACAAACTTGCGAAACTCAACACCCAAAGGCAAACGCACAGGGCTTGAACCGTTTGCTTCGACACGAATCGATCGAGAGGATGTTCCTTGCAACAAGGTGCTGCCATCGATATCGAGTTTATACCGAAGACTTGAGAGGGTCACTCCCACAGCGTTTGGGTTGTTGAGCAAGAACTCAAAGTCCATGTTCATGCCTTTGAAGCTCACATTCTTCAAGTGCATTGTTTTGTATGTCATTGTCGGTTTTTTGAAGGCCGCGTTGAGGAGCGCCATAATGTGCTTACACCCCGCAAACGGGATCATCGACATCACACAAAAATAAAAGACAAAGAGTTTTGTATGTACCTTCTTCTTCATGGAATTCACCTTCATATGTTTAGGGAAACATCACCAGGACAGACAAAGAGTTTGTTACGAGTTGATGCGCAAAGAGCAAAAAGTGTACCGTCATTGTCTGGAAGAGTGACATCAGGTTCCAACCGTCTATAGATGCTCTTGGGGATACGGTTTTTCAGTCGAAAAGTCAACGGTCTCTTGCTCTGTTGGCGTGATCTTACCCCACCTTTGCCACACTCTCCCTCCATCACTTATCACACCAAATGAGTGTATACTTTGCGAAACATGTACGCGGCAAGACTTACCACTTGCGGAAGCAAGAACACCACATCATCGAGAAGAGACAAGCCTTACCTCTTGAACACACATAACAACCCAAAGGAGAGGAGAGTTGTATGAGTCAATCCGAGAAAGTCCCCCCCAAGTTTTCATTTGAAATTGAAGACATCCATGAGCACTACACACAAGAGATCAGCGTGTACATAGGTGACGAATTGCTGTGGCAGGGAGAGGACTATCAATTTGATATCGAAAAAGAAGGTGAGTCTGTCTATTTTGACACACCGACAGGGACATATGAGCTGTTCCAAAACCGCAGCAAGGTCATCATTGTGTGCGCAGGAGAGTGTTATGTTACCAATCGCCGCGTGTTTTGGGACTTTTTGGGGGAGTTGGGATACATAGAATGGATCAAAAACCTCCGAAAACTGGACACAGAGGCGTTTTTGCATATCTGGTTGTTGGGGAGCGCCTACGAAGGTCATCTTCCATCAGGTCCGTGGGGGGAGCGTTTCCAAAACTGGTCTCCACTACATGTCATAGGTTACCACCTGCTCGCAGCAGATCCCGAGTTCGACATCTCGATCAAACATCTGCTCATCTCCCTGGCGGAAAAACTCTGGCGAGTTGACCTCCAATGTATCGAGCCTATCAACAAACAGGAGGCGATCGTGCTGTACATGGACGCCGGACACAAGACCTTCGATTGGAGTGCCTTCCGATACGAAGACGGCACGTATTGGTGCACACTCAACACACACTGGATGATCCCATTGATAGCACCCCCTGAACCTGAACCACTTCCCGAAGAATTGGTACAAAAGTGGCAGACACAGTGGGAAGATGTCTTATACGATTGAAGTCAGGCTACGTGAAACTTGTTTCACTTTCGCAGACTTTTATCCTTCCATCGGCCTAAGTCATGGGATTCACCCGTAATCTTGACGAGTCTGGGAAACTCTGCTAACGTCCCTATGTATGGGAATTGGAAGATGTGTACCACGTGAAGGCGAAACGCCCTCCGAAACACCCCATCCGAAGGTTCCTAGCAAAAACCTGTTGTGTGTCAACCAAGAGGCTGGAATAGGCCGATGTCTTTACATGCTTTGATGTGAAAGACAGCACTACCAAAATGGAAAGTTGGCTCGTAGATGAAAAAAGCCCCAGTTATTTGGCTTGTTTTACAGATAGGAATACCCATTTTATTGGCCGCGCTCGGTGGATTCACTGGGTACAGCAAAAGTCCAATGGCCGCTGTGTTTTTGGCGATCGTCTTTGGCGGAACCAGCTGGGGAATCATCACACTTATCCGTATATGGGCGGAAAAAAGTGGGACAATGGGATTTTCTGAACAGAAAAAGTTCATGAATATCTCGCAACCTATGAGCGTTCGACAGAGCCAAGCACCAACCGCCCCACACACGTCAGGACACGCCACCGCAACAGCGCGTCCCTCGACCCCGAACGAGAAGCGAAAGACCCCTCTCGTTCGAAGTAAAACAGGTGTATTTGCGCCCATCGTCATCGACAAGGAGGTGCAAGAGCCACAATCGCTCTCTTCTCCTCCAAGAGAGCCTGCTCCCTCCAGAGCCGCCACGCCTTCCAGAGCTGCGACTCCAGCGCCAACAAACGACGCCCCCGCGCAAGAAGAAGGTGGCATCTCCAAAGTCAAAAACACCGACGATCTTCTCAAACTGCTCAAGTACGGTGGTGACAACGCCCAAGAAGAGACATCTCCTGCACAAGAAGAAGAACCTCCCGAAATCACAAAAAACTCGGACTTTCAGCCCATTCAGGGGATGCAGTGGGGCGGCTCCATGTCGACCGCCACACCCTCTCCAAGCTCAAAGCCCCCTCCTCCCTCACCAAAAAGTAGCTCCTTCGCTGTCCACTCCGCACAGGATGATCGGGGTTTCTCTGCAGATGATATGCTCTCCGATGAGCTCTCCGATCCAGACGCGACGATGATGGTTCCAGACGCGATAAAACCGCAGTCTCCTTATTCTTCTACACCTGATTACAGCTTGGAGCTGCCCCTCTCCGAGACAGGCGAGCTAGACCCCTCAGAGCTTACGACCATTGGAAATTCCGAAACTCTTCCACCCCACCTCATGGAGATGGAAGATGATCCGGATGCTTTAGACGCATTTATCGAAGATGAACTGGATTGGGAACCGACACAGATTTTTGGGCCAGACAGCGACTTTGTCTCACCAAACTATGCACCGGCGTCCTCGGAAGTACAGGTCAACACACCCCCACAAAAAAAGACCAAACACCCGACACAAGCATACGCACCACCACGAGCTAGCTTCCCCAAGACCTCTTCAGAAGCCAGCTCATTCCATCAAAGTGAACACTCCGACTCTGGCGTCTCTGTCTCTTCACCATCAGCAGCGCCTCGCTCAGACGCAGGCTACGAAGATCCACTGCTTCACTCTGTGATCAACGAATACAGATTGGTTGAACGGCTCGGTGTTGGTTCCTTTGCGTCCGTCTACAGGGTTGAACATACACGCATTGACAAATCCTTTGCGATGAAAATCCTCCACCCACACGTCGCGAGTCAGGAAAAACTGGTCAAACGTTTCTATAGAGAGGTACGCTCTCTGTCGACACTGCACCACCCCAACATCGTGCAGATCAATGACTTCGATCATGTCCCTCAGTACGGATTTTACCTGATCATGGAGTGGATCCGAGGCGTCTCGCTCACGCGCTATGTCCGACAACGAACACGACTCAGCCCCAAAGAGACACTTCATCTATATGGACAGCTCCTCTCGGCGCTCTCCTACGCACATGACCTCGGGATCAGCCACAGGGACCTCAAACCTGGCAACATCATGATCATCGAAGAGACAAACGCCTTCACAGGCGAGGTCAACGCGAAGCTCAAGATCCTCGACTTTAGCCTCGCAAACTTCGAAGATGAAGAAGAGTCTCTCACCATGACAGGCGCCATCATCGGGAGTCCCAAGTACATGTCCCCCGAACAAGCGAAGGGGATCACGACGGAGGTCGATTACCGATCCGATCTCTACTCTTGTGGCATCATCCTCGGCAAGTGCTTAACAGGCCGTGACATCTTCTCGGGTGAGTCTCCCACACAAATCCTGATGCAACACATCACCAGCCCTCCCCCAGCGCTAAACTCCCTCTTCCCTGACGGACAATTCCCGCAAGAGCTCGAACAAGTCTACCAACACTCTCTATCAAAGGATAAAGAGGAACGGTACCAATCAGCCTCCGAATTCTTCCAGGATTTGAAATCCGCTCTCGCCCTCTGCCTCTAAGTTCTTTTTGACCCTCCGCCAAAAAATTGCTCTCAGCTAAAAGCTCGTTTTATGATACGAAGGATGGACGACTTGTACCCCCATTCGTCCAGCATGTGCAACCTTCGAATACAAGCATACATGACGAGCCCAGGAGGCGAGATGAGCGACACGCGCGAAGAATCACAAAAACCGCGTACAGAGGTGTATCGCCACCGAGAGATCTTCGGACTTCTCTCGATGGCGTTTGGTGCCCTATTGTTTTTGAGTTTACTGACTTACCACCCAAGCGACCCATCTTGGAATGTCACAGGTAGTGGGAAAACACACAACGCCGCAGGACCACTCGGCGCCTACCTCTCCGATCTGTTCTTACAGCTCTTTGGAGTAGGTGCCTATGTCATCGTATTTATCGCCCTGTTGTTTGCGTTTGTCATGTTGCTCCAACGAAGCGTCGCGCTCAGATGGATCTCCGTGCTCGGCTACCTCTGCATGGGTCTCTTTGCGTCAGGATTGCTCCATTTGTGGTTCGGAGTGTGGCAACCTCATGGCTACTCCACAGGCGGCGTGTGGGGACAATGGCTCGGCACAACGATCGCCAGCAAAGCAGGCAACATCGGGGCACAGATTCTGCTGCTCATGTGTTTGCTGATCTCCATTATTTGGACCACACGCTTCTCATTCCTCAACGTCTTTGAAGTCTGGTGGAACCGCCTCTCCCCTTCTTTCCACCAATACTTTTTACGTTGGCACGAGACCTTTTTGGACTGGCGTGACAGTGTCTCTCGCTGGAAACGCAAACGCGAAGAGAAAAGACAACGACAACGACTCAGCCGCATGTCAGACCACCAACTCGCAGCTGCAGGGGGGCCAGATCTGCCAGCGCTCAACCTCGACTCATCTTGGCTCGATCAGGAATCGCAATGGGCCATAGGTCATGCTGAGCAAGACACACACGATCCAGAGGGTCACTTCCCTGACCTCACGCCTCCCGAACAAAAAGGCGTCTCCTACAGCGATATCATCGACTCCTGGGAGTTTGACGCAGAAGGCAATGAAGTACAAAACGCAAAAGATGCGCCCCAACACATCGACGCGATGCTCAATATCCAGAGCGACACTCCGACCCCGATCATCTCGCAGCGCGCGATGAATGGTTCACTGAGTATGCCACCAATGGAGATCGGCGATGTCCCTCTCCATCCCGAAGCGACAGTCGATCTAACGCTCCAAACACAACCGGAAACACAGGACGAAGAAGGACTCGAGCTTCCAAGTCCTCCTCCTCCTGGCGGTATGGGTTCAAAAGTGAACCCTATTCTTCAACGCCTCCCTGCCGAAGCAAAAAACGTCAAACGACTCGACACCAACCAGGCCGACGCTGAGTACGTCACACAACTCAGCATGGAGATCGAAAACATCTCTGTGCCCGAAGAACTCACACCACACACACTCGATCAACCCAACAGCGGCATACCACGAGACGAAGCGCCAGAGAGCTTTCAGGCTCTCGCAGCAGCATTTGCCTCCGACGTCCCCACCAACGTCCCTGTACAACACACAGACCATGCCCCCGAAGAGATCGAGTCATGGAACGTCAACAAAGAGCACACACAACACGAAGAAGAGACGTACGAACAACCCACCTCCGAATGGGAAGGGTTCCGCCCAGAAGACTACGTCACCAAAGAGACCCCATTTATTAGGACATCCTCCGCTCCAAAGAGCCACCGCGAGCTCTCCACGGACGAAAACCAAACATACGCAGAAGAACTCCCACAAGAAACGCCTGCCCCCACCTACAGCGACCAACCTCTCCCTCCCATCCAGGGCACGTCGGAATACTCCACATATAGTGATGTACAAGTGCAAGCACCATCACCTCAGATCGTTCAGCAACAACTCACAGCCTCACCTGTGACACAAACATTCACAGAAACACCCCAACTCCACGAAGAGTACATCACAACCAACGCGGACATCCCAACAGACTTCTTTTCCCCCGCAGCACAACCCGGTATTTCCGAGTATGTACAACCAAAACAAGCCTCATACAACGTCCCCAAGGCTGCCCCACAACCCAACGTAAACCAACACCACTACAATGAACCAGCAGCCCAAGTGTACGCACAACCTGAAGCTTCCTCTTTTGGATTCCAGGCACAAACGCCAACATCCACAGAAGAATTTTCAGCCCAAACGTACACAGAGGACAGACAACCTGCAGCGTACGAACAACCCCATCAACAAGCATACGCACAACAAATCCCCCAACAGGCAGCGTATGCCGTACAACAAACACCTCAGTACACTGCACAAGCAACATACACCGAGGACACCAACCAAACGAACCCAGCAGAAGAGGCCGCATACTATTCAGAGCCTGTCCAACAACAACCTGTCGTCCAACATGTCGAGCCTCTCCAACAACAACCCGTCGTCCAATACGTCGAACCTGTCCAACAACAGCCCGTCGCACAACAAGTCCAACCTGCTGCACAGCCTGTTGTTCAACAAGAACCTGTCGCTCAACACGTTCAACAGCAACCTATCGCTCCTGTCGTACAACACGTTGAACAACAACCTGTCGCCCAACAAGTCGCACAGCACGTTGAACAACCTGTCGCTCCCATTGCACAACAAGCTCAACAACAACCTGTTGCTCAACACGTTCAACAACCTGTTGCGCAATCTGTCGAACCTGTCGTTCAGCAAGAACCTGTCGTTCAGCAAGAACCTGTCGCTCAGCAAGTTCAACAACAGCCCATCGCTCAGCAAGAACCTGTCGCGCAACAAGTCGCACAGCCCGTCGCTCAACAAGCTCAACAACCTGTTGTTCAACAAGTTCAACAACCTGTCGCCCAACAAGCTCAACAGCCTGTCGCCCAACAAGTCGCACAGCCTGTCATTCAGCAAGAACCTGTCGCTCAACAAGTTCAGCAACAGCCCGTCGCTCAGCAAGTTGAACCCATTGCACAACAAGTTGAACAAGAACCAGTTGCACAACAAGTTCAGCAACCTGTCGCTCAGCAAGTTCAACAACCTGTCGCTCAGCAAGTTCAACAGGTCGCGCCAGAGTCCGTTCGTGTTGAAGCTGTTGAGGATGTAGCACCTGTCGTCAAACGTGCGGACGCTCCAGCACCACAATCAGCCGAAGAGGTCGTTGAAGAGGTCGTGCCCTCACAACCAACGCCTCAACAGGCTGAAGAGATCGCATCTGTTCCCGAAGCGCTCGCTGAGTCGAACTCCCTGAAGAAACTCTTGTCTCGTGCTGCCCAACAACAGGAAGACGAAGGAGCTGCCCCCCAAGAAGAGAGCGCATTGTCTTCTGTGAACATGGGAGCCGATGAGGATGAGTACCCCTCTCTCGAAGAGTTCGCTCAACCAGCAGAAGAAGCAGCACAAGTTGCCCTCAAGAGCCAGGTCGATGATGCTCCAAAGCAGCCGAAAATTCATCCCATTCGCAAGGCTGAGGCTGTTCCTTCTGTGATGGAAGAGCAAGCCAAAAAGTACGCCGTCGAAGAAGATGACGAAGACAGTGAAGAGTCTTTTGTCCCTGTGAAAGCACAAAAGAACTTCCAAGGCGTAAGCAAAGCTTCGGGTCCAGTGATCCAAGAGAAAGTTCGCGCGAAGGCCCCTGAGGTCAAAAACAAAGCACAATCGCCACACTGGAAACTCCACGGTTATGAAGCTCCCCCACTCGAATTCCTCAACTACGAAGAACAGGGTGAAGACGACGATATCAACGCTGACCAGTTGCTTGAAAACTCCAACATTTTGGAAAAAACGCTGGAGAACTTCGGGATCAGAGGTCAGGTGATGGAGATCCTTCCAGGTCCAGTCATTACGCTGTACGAATACCTGCCAGAGCCCGGTATCAAGGTGAGCAAGATCGCCTCCCTCGGTGACGATCTTGCGATGGCTTTGCGCGCGACACGTGTCCGCGTCATCGCACCCATCCCAGGAAAAGGGGTCGTCGGGATCGAAGTCCCCAACAAAAACCGTGAGACCGTGTATCTCAAAGAGATCCTCGCAGATGACAGCTTCCAAGACACGGACAAGGCACTCCCCCTCGCGATGGGGAAAGACATCACAGGTCGCCCCTATGTCGCAAACCTCGCCAAAATGCCCCACCTGTTGATCGCAGGAACAACCGGTAGTGGTAAGAGTGTTGGTGTCAACAGTATGATCGTCAGCTTGCTCTACAACTCATCACCTGATGAAGTCCGCTTGTTGATGGTCGACCCCAAAATGCTCGAATTGTCCATCTACGACGGGATCCCCCACTTGCTGTTGCCTGTCATTACAGAGCCTTCAAAAGCCTCGGCAGCGCTCGCGTGGGCCGTCAACGAGATGGAACGACGTTACAAATTGATGGCGCAAGCCGGCGTTCGTAACATCGGCAACTACAACAACCTGATCGAAAAGCGCACCAAAGCCAAAGAGTTGCAAAGACAGCGCGAAGACGCACTCGACGCGGCCCAACGCAGCACACTCGAAGATGAGTTCTCCGATGTCAGCGATGTTGACATGGCTGATCTGCTCGCAGATGACGGAACAGACGCTTACTACGAGAAGTTTCCTTTCATCGTCATCGTCATCGACGAGTTGGCAGACTTGATGATGGTCGCCGCGAAAGAGGTCGAGTTCTCCATCGCCCGCCTCGCACAGATGGCTCGTGCCGCAGGCCTCCACCTCTTGCTCGCGACACAACGTCCCTCTGTCGACGTCTTGACCGGTGTCATCAAAGCGAACTTCCCAACACGACTCGCGTTCCAGGTCAAGAGCAAGATCGACTCCCGTACGATCATCGACGCACCCGGTGCGGAGAGACTTCTCGGTATGGGTGATATGCTCCTCGTCCCGCCGGGATGCGGTTCACCTGTTCGTCTGCACGGTAACTTCGTCTCCGAAGAAGAGATCCACAAGATCGTACGCCACCTGAAGAAACAAGGCGCTCCCCAATACAAAGAAGACATCCTCAAGAACGCCAACGGTGCAGGTGGTGAAGATGACGAACCCGTTGATGAAATGTACGACAAAGCCTATGACATCGTCGTGAAGGCACAAAATGCGTCGATCAGCTCGTTACAACGAAAGCTTCGCATTGGCTACAACAGAGCCGCACGCATCATCGAATACATGGAAAAAGAAGGTGTCGTCGGACCACAAGTCGGTAGCAAAGGCCGCGAAGTCCTCATCCCCAAAGAGCAAGCCTAGTCCCTCCTCCCCCCTCTTGCAGAATCCCCCCACGCGCTGATATTGTCTCCACAAAAACCCACTTACTTTTCAGGTCCATCCACCACAAGTGCCCTTCTTATCTTGTTGCGGATGGTACATGGCCCTCGTGGAGATATTCGATGAAAAAAGCACTTTTCCTTCTCTTGTGTCTGTCCATCTTCCCCTCCATCAGCATCGCAAAACACCACAAAGCACACAACGTGATGCAAAGGCTCCAGCTCGCACTCCAATCACACCAACTCAAACTGCATACACTCTTGCTCAACCAACACAAACGCCAACTAAAGCTCGGAGAACTTCGTCTCCAACAACACAAGCTCATGCTCAAACAACAACGTCTACTCAATGAGCAATTCAAAGAACTTCAACGTATCAGACGACTTCAGATCAAAACCACTCAGCTCCACATTCAACTCATCAAGGCACGTATGGCCAGACATCACGCGCCCCATCACCCCGTAAAGCATCCCAAAACGCCCCCCAAACAACCAAAGTCCACAAAAAAGCCGCTCTCCAAGTGGTTTGGATACATGACCTCCTTCAAGGCACCCAAAGGTCCCAAAATGATCATGCAACACCCGCTCGTCGTAAAACGCCAAAGCTACGTGAATATCGTAGACAACAAAGGAAGGTATATGTACCAGGCGATCGTCGTGTTCCCTTTGGGTACCCCACAACCATCCCACTCCCCCAGACTCATCGAACTCACAGGAACCAGCAAGAACATTCGTATGCGCAGCCGAAATCCCCGAACGAAGGGATATGGCTACGGCGGAACAGTCATCTACGTCAAACACTGGCGATACGCAAAAGGGACATCGCTTACTCCTTGACATCCCTTTACAAGACAGGTACTTGTATATCTTCGCCCTGACTCATCTGCGAATGTGAGGATACACATGCCAGTCTCAAGAATACCCGGACGCCCCGCGCCAACGACAGCAACAAATCAAACCGATAAGATCACAGTCGACAATACAAACGCCCCAGCAACAGCGAATACAAGCCAACAGCTCGATCGCTTCGAGCATGGGACGCGCCAACCCACATCATCCCCCTCGACGTCCTCTGCTTCCACGGGGCAAAGCAAAAGTGTCCTCCGCACGATGTTCGCCCCCTACGACTCGACCACAGCCGCCGAGCTCGAACAAATCAACGAAGTCATATCCGCTAAACAAGCGGACAGCAGGACCTTCCCTGATGGCGAAAATCCTTACAGTATCAAGTACGCAGTGTACAACCTGCGCAACCCCGAGATCATCGAAGCCTTGATCCACGCGGAAGAACAAGGTGTCGACGTACAGGTGCTGATCGAAGACCACCAACTCGATCCCAAAAAGACCTGGAACACAGCAGATGAACAGATGCAAGAGGCTGGTTTTTCCTTCTCAGGGACACACAAGGGACTCTCCAACGAGCAAAAAAAAGAACTCGACATGATCGGTATCGAGGGCTCTGGATTGATGCACTTGAAAACACGTCTCTTCTCTTACCCCGATCCCGAGACAGGCAAACCCATCGAAAAAGTCATGACAGGCTCGATGAACCCAGGTGACTCAGCCGCCAACAATGACGAAACACTCCACCTCATCAACGATCCACAACTGGTCTCTCGCTACAAAGCCAAGTACGACGCCGTCCTTGATGGAAAATCCCTCCCCAATGAGTGGTCTCCAGACGCCGCCGTCAACGTGCTCTTCACTCCTGCGACCAAAGGACCACAAGCTGCCGACAAGATCCTCGAAATGATCGACAAAGAAGATGAAGCGATCTTTCTCGGCGTCTTCTCGCTTCGCAACGTCGAGAGTCCCAAACAACGCGAACGCATGGTCGACAAGCTCAAAAAAGCCAAAGAGCGCGGTGTCCCTGTCGTCGTGGTCACAGACCGAAAACAATCGGATGGCGTCGACGCACAGGGCAACAAAGTCGGATGGGATGACAACACAGAAGACCTTCTCAAACAGGCAGGTATCCCCGTGTACGAATGCACCAACGAAGCGGGTCAGTTTAACGCGATGCATGCCAAGTACGGGATCTTTGGACTTAGCGATATGAAGGTTATCTCGGATTGTGGGAACTGGACCAAAGCCGCGCTCGGTGGACGCCGCAAAAAAGCCCGCAATGATGAAAGCTACCTGTTCATCGACTCCAAAAAACTCGACGACAACGCAACAGGTATGCGTTACCTCTCCAACTTCCTCCAACTGATCCGCAAATACGACGACCAACAGACAGGCGTCCCCAACGCCGACACGCTCTTTGACACACTCAGCCAACACCCCAACTGGCCCAAAGTCAAAGTGGACTTTGACGTCCTCGCGCAGACTTACTACGGTGAGGAGATCTACATCACAGGCGATCACCCTGCGTTCGGCAATTGGACCCAAGAAGGTCCCGGTCTCAAGCTCAACACAGACGGTGAAAGCTACCCCAACTGGTCGACAGACACGGCGATCGAACTTCCATTCGGGACAGAGCTGGAGTACAAAATTGTTCGCAGAGACAGCCACTCAGGTGAGCTACGTTGGGAACCAGGTCAAAACCAACTGTTGCTCGTCGATCCTGTCCACCAATCAGGTGACCAAGAAGGTGCCCTTAGCCGCAACCTCGATGTCAAAGATCGCTTCGGCCATAACGGCTGATCTCTTCGTCGTAGCTTCTCCAGCCCTACGATTCTTTGGGAACACAGCATCGCTGCAAAACGGGCAAGACATCTTCGGGAGAGCAAGCACATAACCCCGAAGCAGACGCTCCATTCGCTTCTACGACCGCCCACTCACCCGTCGCTAACAACCCCACATCCACGACCACCGCAGGAGGCAATTGCACAGCCTCATCTGCGAGGACTTGTTCGAGAAACGCACGGGCTTGTGTGTACTCCTCTTCAGTTGCCTGCCAGCGCCCTTCCTCATCTTGTGCCAAGGCACCACCACGAATGTAAGGCGACAAAGCCGCGATCTGACCAGACAACACAAAGCCACGAAATTCGACACACCACTCTACAGGTTCGGAGATCAGCACTGTCGATGTCTCTGGAATGCCTGCATTGTGTGGGATATCAGCGCCGGACTCGTACACCTTTGCAGGGAAACTCTTCTCCTCTGCGGGCTTGATAAACGCACGCTCCTGATGAAAGCGGGCCTTCTCCAGGGTTGTGTAGATGATCTTCCGTTTGGTGTGCGACAGAGGCAGCGTCACCAACCAATCAAACGCCGGTTCAAGAACAACCCGCTCGGTTGCCTGTGCGACAAACTCCACAAACAGCGGCTCACCGTACACCACCACATCTTGATCGCGCAGGTGTGTCGGTGGTTGCCAGCGAGTGAGGCGCTCAACGGACCACCCCATCGACAACGCGGTTCGTCTCAGGTTAATCGAATCATCAGTGTAACGGGGGGACAACACCAAAACAGGCATCTCTCTAACTCCTCGTAAATGATCCCCTCCCACCGGCTTTTCCTTCTTTTCCTTTGGAAGGGGCTTTTTGATTTGTGCAGTGTTCGCTGTCGATTCTAGGGGTCTCCTCTCGCATCAATCAGAAAAAACAGCGAGTACCTCATAGACGAGGTATTCTCCACATAGTTCATAGCACCTGTGGGAAATCTCAGTGTGACGCAGCGATTCACGATAGGCTGGCTTCGTTTTTGCTTGCTATTTTGCACTTCATCCCTTACAACGCAACGTGCCACGCCCACTTGCAGGCGTGATGACGTGATGCATGGAAGACCCAATCAAGTCGTATGAGAGAGGATAGAGACGATGTGATGCTGCACACAGCTCCCCACAACGCCACATCAGAGAACATATCACCACATAGAGCACAAACAAAAGCGCTTGTATGTGGTTGCAAACATAGAGAATAAGGTCAACTCATGAACGTATCAAAAGAATCTTCCAGACGGCGGACATTCGCCATCATCTCTCACCCTGACGCAGGGAAGACGACCATCACAGAGAAACTCTTGCTCTACGCAAACGCCATCCACCTCGCAGGGACCGTCAAGTCGCGCAAGAGCTCGCGCACAACGGTCTCCGACTGGATGAAGATGGAACAAGAGCGTGGGATCTCCATCTCCTCCTCCGTCCTTCAATTTGACTACCTCGGTAGTCGTCTTAACCTGCTCGACACCCCCGGTCACGCAGACTTCTCGGAAGACACATACAGGACTCTCGCAGCCGTCGACTCCGCAGTCATGCTCGTCGACCACTCCAAAGGTATCGAGAGTCGTACCCTCAAACTCTTCGAAGTCTGTCGGATGCGCAACCTGCCGATCATCACATTTATGAACAAACTCGACCGCGAAGGTCTTGACCCTCTCGAGTTGATCGACGAAATCAGCAGCACCCTGAACCTCAAGGTCTGCCCGATCAACTGGCCGATCGGCATGGGTCGTGAGTTCAAAGGGGTCGTCAACATTAAGACCAAAGAGGCGATCCTCTTCGAAGGTGATGAAGGCGCTGACAAAGGCTCCAAGATCCTCAACGCGAAGAAAATGCCACTCGATGAAGCGGCTGAAGAGATCGGCGCAGAGCTCTACGAAAGGACATGTGAAGAGCTCGAATTGATCGAAGAGGCAGGCGATGAATACTCCCATGAGAAGTTCCTCAGTGGTGAGTTAAGCCCGATTTTTTGGGGTTCAGCGATGACAAACTTCGGTGTTGAGCCGCTGCTCAACTTCCTCGCCGAAAACACCGCATCTCCCTCACCTCGCGAGACCCTCGAAGGCAGTATGGTCCAGCCGAACGACGAGACCTTTACCGGTTTTATCTTTAAGATCCAGGCCAACATGAACCCTCGTCACCGTGACAGGATCGCCTTTGTTCGCGTTGTCAGTGGCAAGTTTGAGCGTGGGATGGATACGCTCATTGGCCGCAACAAAGAGAAGCTTCGGCTGTCCAAGCCCCACTCTTTTATGGCGCAAGAGCGCGCCATCGTCGAAGAAGCCTGGCCCGGTGATATCATCGGTCTCTACGACCCAGGCAAGCTACGTATTGGTGACACCATCGGTGAAAAGAAGCCCATCCAATACAAAGGTATCCCTCGCTTTGCCCCCGAACACTTTGTCAAAGTGCTGCTCGAAGATCCACTCAAACGAAAAGCTCTCGACAAGGGACTTCAGCAGCTCTCTCACGAAGGTGTTATCCAGCTCTTCAACAAACCTGACGTGGGCACACAAGACCCCTACCTTGGCGCTGTTGGTATCTTGCAGTTCGAAGTCCTCAAGCAACGTATGCAGCACGAGTACAACGTCAACATCAGCTACCAGACAGCACCTTTTACCACCGCACGATGGGTCGAAGGTCCGGACGCTGTGATTGAGTGGTTTAAAGCAAGACGTGAATACACCCTCGTCGTCGACAGAAACAAAAACTACGTGCTCCTCACAGAGTCTCCCTGGCCCCTTCAGTACGCCCTCGACAACAACCCTGGCCTCGTCCTCCACGACATCGAGCCTCTCTAACCCCCTCTCTCAGCTCCAGCCCTACTCAGAACCCCGCCTTGGTCAGTCTCCTCATCTCGCTCAAATAAAAATCCTTGTGTTTGAACGGCTTGTTATTTTTGTCCGCGATCTGACCGACTTCATCCATGTGATCTGCGTGGAGTAATCCAAGAAATGTCCCCCACTTTGCGCTATCGACCGTGATCACCCCATCATTTGCGCCACGTAACCCCTGTATCGTCCTGTACAAGGTGATAAAGATCGGATCGACGACTTCATCATCGTACTTCTTGCGACAACTGAATTCCAGCGGCGCACATGAGACACCTGCCCATGAATAGTACTTGACACGTGGATCGTTGGGATAATCCTTGTTGTACTGTTTCATGTTCTTCTCACCGAGCTCTTTGGAGGGCTCGATCAACAAATTAGGGACGGGGACACCAAGGTGAGGCGAGCTGACCGTTGTCAACGTAGAGACCCTGTCGCCATATTTAGCCTTCGCGATAAGCAATCGTCCATCAATCCCTCCTTGGCTATGACCGATCAAGTTGATCTTTCTCGCGCCTGTCTTCTTCATAATGTCGTCTATCTGAGGAGCAAGTTTGACGATACGTTGCGCGGACTGTGCGATGGGTTGAACTTTCGTAAAAAAGACGGAGTATCCGTACTTTTCCAAATGAGGCCCCAACTCAAAGAAGTAATCGACGATGTTGAGATATGTATCTGTTCCCAAAAAGCCATGAAGGAAAACGGTCGGAAAACGCGTGGATTCGAGCTTGCAGTTGCCGTCACAGATCAAGCGCAACTGGTACGTCACAGCCTTCTTGTTGCCATCGAGAATCAACCCAATCTCTCCAGACTGGTCGATTGTCGCGGTCAACGAGATCCAATCCTCGAAGGCTTTGTTTTGTCCACTCACGAGCAAGGGATCCTGTGCCACCTTGTACATGCGTCGTGCGTTGTAGACACCGAGCTTTAGGGTCTCACCAGGTGTGATCGCCTGGACCTCTACTTTGATCTGTTGTGACTTCGCGGCCACGATCCGAAGAGCAGTCAGGCCACAACCATCATGTGAAAGTGATAGCCACTGACCATCCACTTGTACGTCCTTCCACGACTTTACACGTGTCTCTGGCGCTGTCGTTGGAAGCGTACACGGTTTAGAAGGTTCTGGAGTAGACTCGGGTCGATTTGTGTCTGGTAGAGGAGGCTCTTGAAGGTCTTCTTTTGTGGCTTCTTTGGCAGGTTCGATCACAAGATCAGGTGCCGAGTGTTCTGCGGCGTCGGTCGTATTGTTCAGCTCACGACCGCCACCCTCTATGTACCTCTCCAGGACCACGCCGTCGCGTGACGCGCCTCCCTCTGTCCCTTGTTCGTGTTGCTCTGTGCGTCCTTGCTGTCCAGGTGCACACGATGTACTCCATGTCATCGAAAACATAGAGACCATACAGCACCACACACCTATTGAAATCCACGTTGTTTTCTTCAATGTATTCACCTCGATACCTGATGTGACTTTCCAACAGAGTAATCGAAGTGAACCCACGAATCAATAACGAATCACCTTTGCCACCTTACTGTTGTGCGATGTGTCGACCAACATGTCGTTCTCTAGGCTAAAAAGCCTGCCGACTTATATCTCTGATCAGTTCTTTGCAAAAGCTTTTGATTTTTTTTCCTTTCAAAAGAAACATCATCCTTCGGAGTTTAGGCTCCGTCAATCGTCCCCACCCTAAAATTTTGTTGAGTTCCCAGATGAAGCTCTCGACATCAGGTCGTAAGTTCTTCATTCTACGAAGAACATGTTTCTTCTCAATGGGGTTTTTGAGAAAACGCAAACTTTTCCGAAGACGCTCTCTTCTCTTCACAACATCTTCAAGTAGTTTGTTGTAATTCTTGCGATTTGAAGCATAGAAGTTTTTGAAATGATAGAGTAGACTGCTCTCATCATCAGGGGTCAAAAACTCGATCCGGCCGACCAATGTTCGGACAAGTTTATTTGGCTTGGGCGTAATCTTGATTGGGAGCAGCCTATCCGTCCATACACGGGGGACGATGTACAACACGCGTTTTCCTGGCAACTTGAAGTAACTCGAATGCCATGTATGTACCATCGCCCAGGATTCATCTTTCGTCAGCCCAGATCGCATGAGTTGTTTGACCAGCGCACGCTTCACTTGGTGTAAAAACATCCCACGATGCATCGCGGTCCCTGGCGCTTTCACTGTCAGTTGGCTCTTGCCCTTGATCGGGCCAAATGCTCGCCAACTCCCCCCCAGACTTGTAACGTTCAGAACGATACCACTGGGGATCGTATCTTCAGAGCGATTGTGAAGTGTCCACAACTTGCCTTTCTCTGTCGAGACACGTACCCATGAACGAAAACGCCCAATTCCTCGATAAAAAATAAACCGCTCAGCCTGTTTTCGTCGTCTTCTATAAGCCATGCGACCAGTTGTGTGAAAAGGTGCAGCGTCTGGGACGTGCCGAGAAGGCGTCCAAATGTTTGTTGGATGAACATATGGGAAAGATGCAGGTCCATTTTTGACCTCTCCTTTCCAAGTCATTGACCCCTTTGCAGGTATCCAGCCAGGCTTACTCAAATTGCTTCGGTAATGCGCCGCATCGGGGTACCATTCTGAGATCACACCCTTTGGAAAATCCACCTTCACTTCGACTTTACGAGGTCTGTCTGTGTAAAAGTAAATCACAGGTGTTTCGAGTCGCTGTGTGACTTTTGCAGGTGGAGTTGTTTTGGGGATTCCCTTTGTGATACGTCCTCTTCCAGCTCCGGCGAGATTGTGTACAAAGCGGGGGAGTCGCTCTTCTTCGTGGTGCATGCCCTCCAAGAGCTTGCCGTCAGAGCCTTGTGTCGAGGTAAATGTTCCCCACTCGTGGACCTCCCAGCGTCCCTTCTTTTGTGCTTTCTTCGCTGTCTGTGTGGCAGGTTTTGTCGTAGCTTTGGCGAAGACATCAAAGGACATCCCCCACAAAGCTGTGAGCATGCAGGCACATAATGCCCATTTTATCGCGATATTTGTGTTGTATCGTCTCGTCTTCATCGACTGTCTCCTTTCAAATTTGCGGGTGTCTTTGTTCACTCGCAGACTTGATGGAGCCCCTCACACTTTGTCGCAAAGAAACCTCAAAAAAGTTCACATCAACCTAAAAAGAAAAGACTATTTTTTTAGCATCCTGAACAAAGACACGTCGATCTGGCTTTGGATCATGCGAAATACACTCTTTGCAGCCTCTTCACTCACACCGAGCGCTTTGTTCATATGTGTAAACGTCGACTGCATAAGGTCTTCGCGGATTTTAACGAGCCATCTCGCGATCGTCGCACGGTGAACTCTGTAAAGCAGGCCGATCTTGTCGATGTTGAGACCATCGAGGTAATGATATTTGAGGATGTTTCGTTCTTTTGCAGAGAGGTCTTGCAATGCCTGCTGGAAGGCATCTTTGAAGGCGTCTTTGTAGAGTTCTTTGAGATAAAGTTGCTCCTGATCATCTTGTGGACTCGCCAAGCGCCAGAAAAGCTCATCCCCTGCGGGCCTCTCCTTCTTCGCTTTACGTAATACACCAAGGGCTTCTCGTGTCAGGATAGTTTGCAACCACGCCTTCAGCGGGCCACGACCTGCGTACAGAAGGATTTTGGGTGCCTTATCAACAGCGTGGCAAACCCTCTCCCACACCTGTTGTCTCAGCTCCGTCTCCAACTCTTCGTGGTTTGCCAATCCCTTGAGTTGAAGTTGGAGTGTCTGAAAGTAATCCCTCTGTAGGATCGTCAGCGCCTCTTTGTCTTTCGCGATACAAGCACAAGCAAGGTAGAGATCTTCCAAGTGAAGCTGCTGAAGGCTCTCAAACAACGGTTCAGAAGGTGACAGTTTTTCGGCCAAGTAAGAGAGGTAGTGTTCATCCTCAATCACAAAAGAAGGCCAACGGTCTCTTGCTCGTAAGAGCGTCTCACTGAGGAGGTTTTGTATTGCCGAAGAGGTCTCTTCGCTGATCTCTTCATCGGGTTCGAGGCAGGTGAGTAGGATATTTGTGTATGGGTGTGACATGGGCACTATCTCTATCGCAAAACGAGGGGTTGGTACAGCCAAAGAGTACGGATTTGTTGACGCAATCTTCGAAGAAGCTCAGGATCGAGTGCCTTGGCACCCTTCAACAATCCCATCGCTCGTTGGCTCTGTCTTGTCGGCAATAATTTCGGCAATGACCAGGCTTTTCCGGTCAAGATCCGCGTCATCCCCATCGACTGATGCAGGATCGCAGTCGCCTCGCGGAGTGTCCCTTGTACACGAAGGTCCTGTTTTTGTAAAAGCATAAAATGACTCACATTGTACATCGCAATCCCCAACAAAAAGTGATGCTTTGGCAGCCGCTTTTTGAGAATAGAGAGCGAACGTGTCAGGCAACTCTCCGCCTTTTTCAACTGCTTAAGGTGAGTCCACACAAGCCCGACATTATGGAGCGCAAGCCCCGCCAAAAGGTGCGTCTTGTCTTTGGAGACCTTGAGCTGTTGGTAGACCGCCTGTTGCACACGAAGCGCGTCTTGATACATCCCCTTTTGGAAGGACACAAACGCCACGACATCGCGTCCTTGGGCGACCAGAGAATGCCTCGCTCCAAGCACTTGTGTCGCAGAGGACATCGCGTCTTTCGCGCCCTTTTCCGCATCTTTGTACTGTCGCCCCAACGCATCGATGTAGCTCGCGAGCAGCTTCGATGTGGAGAGCGCAAAGTGTTCTTTTCCAAAGATCTTTTGCTGCCTTGTCAGACTTCGCCGAATGTAACGATACGCTTGCCAACGATTGCCCTCGTAGAGCGAGACCAAGGCGCGCAGATGAAGAGCTTTGGCGTACATCAAATGTGCCGGGCTGTCCTGCCTCATCGTCTTCACCGTGCGAAAATACTCCTGAGAGAACAATTCAAAATGTCTCTTCACATCGATCAATTGCCCCCTCTGGAAGGCCCCCCACATCTTCACCTCATCCCCAAAGACAAGACGCTGCTTCTTTGGCTGCGTGTGAACACGTCTTGGGACAGCTCGGCGAATAACCGGGACATTTGGACGCACCTTGGCGGAGCGCCGTCTGGCAAGCCCACGCCGCTCGACACGATGCTCTGGAAGAAGACGGATGCGACGTTTACTCGGCAAACGCCGTGCGTGCTCTTCGGTGCGAGGTGACGGCCTCGTGGAAGCGCGTGTTTTGAGACGCTCAGGTCCCCTTTTTAGAGAGCTACGTTGTCCTATAAGTGGCCGATGTTTTGGTGGTGAACGAAGCCACTCCTTTTGCACACCATACCCGATCAGCCCACCAACGAGCAGAACAACTGCAGCGATCCACAACCAACGAACCGCAGGCGTTTGTGCTTGAGGATGTTGTGCTTCGGACAAAGCTGTGAGTAACGCGTCCATCGAAGGATAGCGGTCGAGTGGATGGGGGGAGAGACCACGTACAAGTACATCTCGTAATGCCGGTTTTATCGAAGAGTGTGTGGGTAATCGATGAGCTTGTATTTCCTGAAGTCGTTCATCAAGTGATGTACGCGAGAAAGGTGCTTGCTTGGTGAGAGCTTCCCACAACGCGACACAAAAAGAGAACTGGTCTGCACGTGCATCACTCACCTGACCGAGGATCTGTTCGGGTGCCATATAAGCAGGAGTCCCTAAACGAGCGCCTGTTTGGGTCTTATATGCGGGTCCGTCGAGTGATGGTGAGACTGTGTGAGAGTGCTGTTCTTGCTCGTACAAGACTCTGGAGAGACCAAAATCCGTCACTTCAGCCTGTTGGTGTGCGTTGATCAAGATGTTATCGGGCTTGAGGTCTCTGTGAATCACGCCCTTTTCATGTGCGAAAGACAAGCCTCTCCCGACTTCGAGAAAGCGAGCGATGATCTCCTCTGTTGTGCGGGTATCTTCCTGGAGCCACTCTGAAAGTGTCTTGCCTTCGATAAACTCCATCGCGAGGAAGACTTGGCCTGCACACTCTCCAAGCTCGTACACTGTCACGATATGTGGGTGGGAGAGTTTCGCCATGGCTTGGGCTTCTCGCTGAAGACGAGCTGTGTACAGCGCAACATCTCCCCCTTGTGGGCGTACAAGTTTGAGCGCGACATTCCGGTCGAGTTCGGGGTCGTGGGCGAGATAGACAACCCCCATCCCCCCCATCCCCAGCAACTCCTGTATTCGGTAGCGCCCAAATGTAAAGCCTGAGGGCAAGATCGGCGCGAGAAATGGAGCGGGCTCGTAGGCTTCGTGAGCATCAGATAAATCGCCGGAGAGGTCAGGTGTTTGCTCGATCCAAGAGTGCCGCACAAGGGACGCCATCAGGACTCTGCAATCATCGCAAAGATCGATGTGTTCTTCGATAGATTCGGCTTCTTCGGCTGAGTGATGTCCCTGCAAAAACTGTAACAACTTGTTTTCGTCCGGACAGTCGAGGAGATCAGACATAGAGTCCTCACAAGAGAAAGTAACGGTTTTCTTGGGAGTATAGAGAAGGTGGCGTTGTCATGACAAGGGCGGATTGGAAAATGTGGATGGGTGTGCCTAAAAAAAGAACACCTCTGAAGCGCGTCTTCTTCAGAGGTGTCCGGACACAGGCAGGGGAGGGAGGACCCGTCACGCAGGGAGCGTGGTGACGAGTCACCTGTGTACATTGTGATGAACTCCGCTAGGAGGTCTGTTGTATCCTCATGTTTCCATAAGGATGAAGCATGGTTGATGCCAAGAGGCGACGCCTTCCTGACGTCAAGGATGTGGCTGAAGGAAGATAGCTGGAGGTATCAACTTCGGCCTCATGGGGTGCGACGTGTATTCACGTCTCAGTAGATCATTCTTGTATCTACTAGATTGGTCGAACGAATCTCGCCGTGTTGGTTGATATGCACTTTCTGTTTACCAATCAGGACGGTGCCATTTGCGAGCTGTCCTGCTTCTGTTTGTAGCGGCATAAAGATGTTTTCAAAGTGACGGCGAGCGTTTCGTCGGTATGTCATCTGGATCGTCAGCCCGTGTGGGTGAATTTTGCTGACGCGACCAGAGAGCTTGCCCATTGCGGTCCCAACTCGCACGACGTATCCGTGTCCGTTGGTGTCTTCGACAATGGCCATCGGGTTGGCGATGCTGGTCACAACAGCGACCAACTTTAGCTGCTCAAGCTCAAACGATTCGAGGCGACTTTTTGGTGCGTTGGCGGTCTTTGTGTGTGTCACTCGACACATCCCTTGCCGCTTTTTGCAAGTCTTCGTGGGCTTGACCCATCGATGGTATGGGTGTCGAAAAGGATCCCGTCCTTGTCGGTGATAGGCAAACTTGATGAGCGGTCGCTGCACACGAAACTCTTTCTTTGCATCATCACCAGACCATCTGATCTTGGGGGGCTGAAAATCCTTTGCGAACATAGGATCCTCGGATTGACATCCAGCGCCCAAAAAGAGCACAGTCGCCAATCCCAGGCAGGTATTTTGAAAGGTCGTGCTTGTCATACCTGTTTGCTCCTGTTGCTTCGTTCCCCTAACTCACACATCCTGTGTGGCAGGGGTCTCCTTTGTCCCACCTGACGATTGTTGTCTTGTGGGTCTCTCGTGGGGTGTGCCTTCCCCTTGAGCAGAAACCATACCAGCTTCCCCCTCCCCTCTCTAATCATCTATTTTTCATCGCATTTTCTAAAAACACAGCGTGGAACAGGTATGACATTTCTTTCCGATTGTTTGCGATCGTGAACAGGATTGTTTGCGATCGTGAACAATCATTCTCGATCGAGAACAGAGTGGGAGACGTGGTAGAAGATGCGGATGAGAGGGATAGACAGGTGTTCAGGAGTTCTCGTACAAGAAGAGCAGCGGATCGTGGGGGAGACTGCCGCGAGGCGAACGGAAGTACACAAATGGTGTGTAGTGGAGAAAATTGGAGACACGAGACATATAGATGTCAGCGTAACGTTCGACTTGGATACTGAGGTGGCTCTTATCGTTGCCGGTCCGCATGAGGTAGCCCCAATGTGGATTGAAACCTCGCCCATCACTGCTTGCGAGCGGCGCGATCTGGGCATCAAGCGCCAGGAGTTGTTCACGTAGCGCCTTGATCTTTTCATCGATCGCTTCGGGAGACTCTTCGCATTGGGGTCCATACCCCTCGCGCTTACGATGACTCGCAATACGCAGCGCGGAGAATTCGGCTTCGAGTTCTTCCTTTTGTTGCATCAGCTCAAAGACAGAACGTTGTTGGATGCACGTCCTATTGATCTCACACATCTCCTGTTCAAGTTCGCGGACGATGAGCGCCGTTCGCCACCGCAGCAAGCTCTTGGAGATATTGACATCTGCGAAGATGTGGTCCCCAACGTACAGGATCTCATCACCTGACATACCGAGATACTCTTCGATCGCGGAGGCGTTTCCACCTACGTATATTTTGCTCTCATCGGAAGGTCCGAGACTACGCTGGAGATGACCTTGTTCGTTGAGCACCTCAAAAAAGGGTGAGCTTGTCGAGAAGAAGTCCGGCTTGCGGGCAGAGACGATGATCAAATCGAAGACATCCTGCCACTTCATTCCCTCGGGCAGATAGCGCTCAACAGCGTACTTCATCATGGGCTGTGTGTATTCCCACTCCGAGTTGGTGATCAGCATCAAGGTTTTGCCTGCGGCTTTTTGATCGAGCAAGGTCAACGCAAGCTCAGGATCGAGTTCGACAAAGCGCTCGGGATGTGTGACGATCTCCCTCTTCAATTCGCCTTCGACGTGGGCGTGGTCAAGGGTCTCTCGGATGATATCAAAGAGGTCTTGATAGCCGATGCGTTCGGGAATCTTTCCAGCATCGAGCAGCTCGATGAGTTGCATGTAGATGCAGGCTTCAGACAATGAGAAGAGTGTGTTCATAAAGTAGTAGCGAGGATCGCTCAGATCGACGAGGATACGCGAATAGGTCTCACGCATCGCTTTGTATTCGAGGGGTTGGGTCCCGTGGTAAACGCGCTTGATGTAGCCAAAGCGGTTCGCCTTCAACACGTTCCCAAGCTCTTTGTCGATGATGAGTCCTCGCGTCACAATGTCTTCGACAAACTCAAGGTCTTCGATGGGCCAACCTCTTTTGATCAGGCCTTGTTTGATGAATGAATAGGCTCTTCCTTCCCAGGCTTCGACATTATAATGGATGAGGGTGTAGTCCATGTCGTAGCCAATCGCTTTGATCGAGCGGAGATTCAGCGTGCGGTTGCAAAAGACACCGCGCTCAGCGGGGACAGATTTTGGAAGATGGAAAGGATTCGATCGTTGCATGTTTCTCCTTCAAGCATGGAAAGAAAACACCTCAATGCTTCATGGGCATGTCGCGTTTTGTGTCGAAACGGCGAAAGATGTATTTGTACAATTTTCCGCGATAGCGGGCAATCAACCAATACAATCCCTCAACCAACCATACAAATGGAATCCACCCCGCCACAACAGGCAAGATCGGCACACCAATTGTACGCAAAATATAGAGGAGCGCACGTCCTGCGCGAAGCTGCTTTCCATCCGGAAAGAGCACATGTACAGCGCGTTGACAAGCAGCTCTCAGCTCATCATCCATCGGAGGACTTGGGACCTCCTGGTATGGAATGTGTTCAAAGTGTCCTTTGTCGTGTCGACTGACCCAGTCGACTGAAAAACGTCAGAACTTTCATCCGCCGTCCCACACCAACCAGGGTTTCTCCCGATCGAAGTGGGCACCAGGCTCCTCTCGTTCATTGACAGCCACGACAGCCTCCAAGCCAGAACACTAAAAAGGGTATAGACGCACAACCTGCGCATACGCGCAATACATCGATCATAGAGTCGCTTTTACAAAAGTCAATCCTTACGGAGAGTATGTTTCCCCCAAGACACGACACGACAAAAAAACAAACTAGTGGTCCTCGACTTGGCCGAGTGCAGCAGGCGCTTGTGACCGACCAACCACACCAGCGAGGGCGAGGATCGTGAGCAGGTACGGCAACATATCGAGAAATTCAGAAGGAATGTGGATCTGTGGCAACGATTGGACCTGAAAATTCAAGGCATATGCGAAACCAAACAACAGACAAGCGAACAACACAGGCCAGGGCTTCCAACCACCAAAAATCAACGCCGCCAGCGCGATATAACCACGACCTGCGGTCATGTCTTTTGAAAAGTTACCAGCCTCATTCACCAGGATGGCGCCGGCAAAACCTGCGAGCAGACCGCTTAACAAGACCCCAATCGTCCGCATCTTCGAGACAGAGATACCGGCACTCGCGGCGGCTTGCGGATGTTCACCACAAGCCCGCAGACGCAAACCAAAAGGAGTACGGAACATTGCCCAAGAAGAAGCCACCAGGATCGCGATGGAGACGAGAAAAAAGGGCGAGATCTGGAAGGTACCGACAGAGAGCTTACCTGCCGTTTGCTTCAAAAGCCCTGACCCACCCTTTCCACCGAAGATAAGAAGGGACAAAAAGATCGTGCTCTGAGATGCCAGGATATTCAGCGCGACGCCAGAGATGATCTGGTCTGCCTTCATACGAATACAGATCCATGCATGCAACCACGCGAGCAGCGCTCCAGCCAACCCCGCCCACAAAAATCCAACCCAAGGCACCCATCCGCCAGATTGGAAAAAATAACCCCACAACCCTGCCGCAAAGGCACCCGAGAGCATCATCCCTTCGAGGCCAATGTTGATGATCCCACTGCGTTCGGAGAACATACCACCCAAGGCAGCCAGCAACAGAGGAGCCGCCGCACCAAGCGCGACAACTGTTAATGTGACCAAAGAGAACCCTTCAAACATGGCCAAATCTCCTCTCAGGGTCCAATAACCTCACAAATAACCGCGAAGACACCATCAAAATGATCAACGCTTCGAGGATCTGGATCAGCTCACGTGGAATCCCTAAACTCGTGTCCAACACACCTCCTCCAGTCTCAAGGATGCCAAATAAACAGGCCGAAAAAACAATCCCCACAGGATGGTTCCTCGCCAAGAGCGCCAACGCAATGCCCCAAAAGCCCCATCCCGGCGACAACCCCATCTCAAAGTGTGGATGTTGTGGTGAAATCACATGAAACCCACCAGCAAGACCAGCGATCGCACCTGACAACATAAACGTCCAGATCGTGATCTTGTGGGGATCAATCCCTGCGGTCTTCGCAGCATCAGGCTGAATGCCTGTCACTCTAATCTCAAACCCTATCCCTGTCCGGCGCAAGACATGCAAAAGCACAAAAGCCAGCACAATCCCCACGAGCAAACCAACATCCCACTGTAAACCAAAGATGTGAAGGCCACCCATTTGCGCATGATTCGAGACGTCTACGGTCCGCGGGACAGAGCGATTCACACGGATCGCAGGTTGACGCACAAGGAACGCACACAAAGAAAACATGATGTAGTTGAGCATGATGGTGTTGATGACTTCGTGTACACCAAATCTCACCTTCAAAAAGGCAGGTATCCATGCCCAAAGAGCCCCAGCTCCGACAGACACAAGTAAGACAATCCACGGCGCGAGGAATGGAATCTCCAACCAACGACCGAGCAACGCCCCAACCATCGCTCCTGCAAAGAGTTGCCCCTCCGCACCGATGTTAAACAAACCAGCCTGAAAGGCAATGGCGAGTGACAACCCACAAAGCAGGTACGGCGCTGTTGTCGCCAATGTCATATTGATCTGTTCAGCCGATCCTAACGCACCTTTCAGCAACAATCCATACACAACAGCAGGTGACTCTCCCATATACAACAAGATCAAGCCACCCATCGTTAATGCCGAAAGAAACGCTAGCATCGCACAAAGGGACTCAAACCACATGCGCTTCATGCTGCTACACTCCAAAACAAAAAGAGCCCAAAAACGATTTCTTGACGATACACTGTAGCACAATTCATCCTCCTTATGAGGAAACCAACAAAAGGAGTCCCTATGAGCACAACTGTGATCATTCATATCTTCGCCAAAACCGGACAAAGAGACGCAGTCCTCGAACAACACCATCTGCTCATACAGCGACACGGTGATGACCCCAAGCTACTTCGTATGGACTGCTATTTTCCAGAAGATGAACCCGAACAAATCGTAGAGATTGCAACGTGGGAGAGCAAAGAAGCGCACCAACAATGGCGGCAACGTGTCATCGACAGTGGTGACGCAGACGCCTACATCAGCCTCCTCGCCAAACCCAGCTCTCTGCTCTACCTATCACCCGCGAAGTGATCCAGTGGACCCAAATGCAACATACACAAACGATATGCACGATATATTCGGAAACTGATCCGGCGGACGTTGCACTTGTGTCTCCGCAAACTCCCCTGATTCCACGAGTTCATCCCCTCCTTTCTGGCGGATATAGCAAGGCCATATCCTTGGATTCCTTTCTACTCGCTTACTTTCAGTGGGTTTTTTGCGTCTTCACTTGCAATCATCCGCCTCAACAAACTCTCCTCCCTGAGCCTTCGGCTCTTCCCTCCTCTCAAGCCTTTCGAGAGGAGGGACCATTTGCCCGATCTACAGGGGGGATTCTAGAATACTGATCCGGCGGACGTTGCACTTGTGTCTCCGCAAACTCCCCTGACTCCACCCAATCATCCCCTTCTTCCTGGCGGATATAGCAAGGCTATATCCTTGTAAAGCTCGGTTGCTTTCGAGCTTGCAGTGGGTTTTTTGCGTCTTCACTTGCAATCATCCACCTCAACAAACTCTCCACCCTGTCGCTCCGCTCCTTCCCTCCTCTCAAGCCTTTCGAGAGGAG
>PCBK01000197.1 GCA_002731275.1 Deltaproteobacteria bacterium
CTTGAGAGGAGGGATGTCACGAAGTGACAGGGTGGAGAGTTTGTTGAGGCGGATGATTGCAAGTGAAGACGCAAAAAACCCACTGAAAGCTCGAAAGCATAAGGGGCATGATAAGGATGTCGCCTGCGACATACGACAGAAAGAAGGGGATTGTTTGGTGGAATCAGGGGAGTTTGCGGAGACACAAGTGCAACGTCCGCCGGACCAGAAACCTAGAATTCCCCGTATATATCGGCTAAATGGCCCCTCCTCTCGAAAGGCTTGAGAGGAGGGAAGTCGCGAAGCGACAGGGAGGAGAGTTTGTTGAGGCATATGTTGCAAAGCGTACGAAGCATGGAGGCCAAAAGATGAAAAAAGGAATACGTTAGGGCTTGGGTCAAGGCGATCAAGTTCGTTGTTCGTCGTTGGCAGAGCGTTGCTATGCCGCCTCCTCCCGCCTGCTTGCTCGCTCTTGAGCCTGCACCCCCACGTATGCTTTTTTCTATCTTCCGACCTTCGCCCTCACAGGGCGCTTGCTTTGGACGCAAGTGCAACGTCCGCCGGATCAGCACTATGGCCAAATCAACGCATATACCGCTTGAATGCCCCCTCCCCTCGAAAGGCTTGAGAGGAGGGAAGTCGCGAAGCGACAGGGTGGTGAGTTTGTTGAGGCGTATGTTGCAAAGCGCACGAAGCAAATCAGCCACGAAGAGAAGCCTCTTCTGGAAGAGTTTTGTAGGTGGTAAAGTCCCAACCCCGCAGGGGTTCAAATGCGGTCCAGCGCGCTGCGCTGGTGCAACGTCTGCCGGATCAGATTCCAAGCTAAACCACCTATATATCGGGCAAATCAATCTCATGACAGATGTCAGCTTACTGTTTTTCAAAGAGGCGCAGGATCGCGATCAGTTTGGGGATACTGCCTTCGACTTTGATGTGCCCACTGGCGAAGGTCGTGATAGGGTTTCTCATCTGCGCGAGGAGTTCTTTCCAGATTGTGCTCTCGATCGTCACAGCGATATCATAGCGCTTCGGGAAGACTGGTCTCACATCGGCGATCCCTTTACGAATATGGAGTGTATAGGCTTCACCTGTGTCGGAGAAGCGAAATCCAATGCACTCATCCATCTCCAGACATTTTTCGGCCATCAGATTCACAGACATAGAGCGAAAGAACATCTCAAGTGGGATGGGGTGGATCAAAGACGTTGTGGCTTGTCGTAAGACCGGAACACTCATGCCTTGCGCTTCGAGTGCACATGTCAGGTAGTAATTTCTTGCGTTGGCGCTGGTTTGTCGTTCAGCGAGCGCTTGGCAGGCCTGCACACGCCACATCAACACATCCTTGTCTCCAGGTTTGAGCTGCAAGAGATGGTCTGTTAACTCCAACACCCACTGCATATCTTTGGCCTTGAGCGCCTTCTTGGTTTTGCTCAGGAGCTTCTCTTCGCCTCCAGCGAGCGCCGCCATACGTTTGGCGCGTTCTCCCGCAGAGAGCGGGTCAAGCTGAGAAGGGTTACCATCAAACCATCCCAGATATCCGGTAAAGATAGCTCGCACAGACCACTTGACAGTCCCATAAAACTCTTGCAGATGAGGCTGCTTCGCGAGATGTTCAGGTAACACCACACGCTCGACAATCTCGTCGGGTGTCAGACCATTGTTGATCCCTCTGAGGGTCTGATCGTGGACGAACTGTATGGCGTCTCGGTAATGTAGCAACAATGTCGCGATCGCACCTCTGCCAGAGATGGGACGGGTGTGGCAAGGGACGAGGTGTGCGGGAGAATACTCACGAATCAGATCGAGACTATGCACCCACTTCATCACATCACGATAAGGTGTCCCACGGATCGCATAGAGATTGGGGAAGCTTTTGTAGATATTGTCAGCAGCGATCATCACCTCTTTTTCAGGGAGCCAGATGGAGATCTGGTCGTCTGTCTCCCCTGGCGTGTGAAGCAACACAAGCGGTATCCCGGCCAGTGTCACCTCCAAACGCTTTGAGAAGGTCTTATTGGGACGCAGCAACGACAATGATGTCTCTTCAGAGATCCGCAGGACAGGACCAATCCCCGCGTTCTCGAAGTCCTCTCTGGAGAGCATATTGCCGAATTGCCTCATACTCCGTCTGGAGATCGCAGGTCGCAGAACACCGATGACCCTATCGATGTATGTGGTTGTACTTTCGTGTGCGTACACGTCGATCGGTACACCCTCAGAGAAGACGTGGCCACCAAAAATATGATCGGTGTGATTATGTGTGTAAATGATCGCTTCAACGGGCTTTGAGGTGATCGCCAGGAAAGCCTCTCTCACCTCCTCAGCCGCCTCCATGCTCTCCATCGTATCGACGATGACAACGCCTTCATCACCTTCGAGCATGATCGAGTTGGCCAGTCCATACCCCACCGCCACGTACACGCCGTCCGTGACCTCAAGCACCTCTTTACGGAACTCCGCAGTATGTGCCTCCAGCGAGGGATGGACCTTGGCACCCAAGATAGGGGTATCTTTTTTCCCACCCCACCAACGAGACAACCACGATTTTTTCGCCATACAACCTCCTACGCAAAGCGTCCCCACACCATCAGCTATTCTCAGAAGCGGCTATATTGTGGCACGGACGGGATTGTCAAATATGCACAGAGTTGATACCATCTCCAGCCAAAAAAGACACCCACCCCACACAACAGGAGCCGAAGATGATACCAGAGAAGCTGAAAAAAGAAGTCCAACAAAAGAGCATGATACCAATGATTATTTGGGGTGCATTGTGTATGTCTATCGTCGTGTACTTTGTGGTCGCCACACTCATCACACAATCAAACAAACCAGAACCTGTCCCTTCGGTACTCCACATGGTCCTTGGGGGACTTGGAGTGCTGCTTACCCTGGCGTCACTCGGACTCTTCCAGTTTCGCAGCTCTGAAAAGTGGCTCAAAAACAACTTGCCCAAAGACAGCATCGATGGGGATGAATACTCGACGATGATCTCTTCGCTCTTTGGCAAGGCTTTTCCACTGTTTATCATCAATCTCGTACTCAACGAAGCGATCGCGATCTTTGGGTTTGTTCTCGCAGTGATCGGTCAACAAGCGAGTCTGTTGTATCCCTTCGCAGGGGGTGCTTTGCTCCTCAACCTGATCATGTTCCCCAACTTCTCTCGTATGATGGGTCGCGCAATCCGTATGAAGCGCATGTAATCCGTAGACTTTGATATAACCCGCTCCTCACATCCCCCCTTCTTCCTCTCCACGACAATTGAACATATTCTGAGGCGTAAGAATCCAGTCAAGCGGCTCGTCAGTCTGTTCCAGTGGGAGCACCTCAACCTCCTGAAAGGCATACGCAACGCCCACCACAAGAACGTCACCTCGCGCTCGCAACCCCTGAATGGTTCGATCAAAGTGTCCTTTTCCGTACCCCAGACGTCCTCCTCTTCGGGTAAATGCGAGGAGCGGGACGATCATCACGTTGGGTATCATCTCAGGCGCAGACGCCTCAGGAATACGCGTCCCAAAGCCCCCTTTCACGAGAGGATCACCCGGTGCCCAGCGACGAAAGAGCAATGGAGCAGTACCAGAGACGGTCACAGGTAAGCACAATGTCGCGCCCCTTTGCGCAAAAAAGGACAACATGGGCTGTGCGTCGATTTCTCGTTTGATCGACCAATACAACGAGCAAACAACTTCTCTCGGGTAGGACAACTGCGCAAGCTGATCACATATCGCCAGCCCGGCCTGTGTCGCTTCTTCTGGAGAGATCGATGCGCGTCTCGTCATCATCTCTTGACGAAGCGCGTCCTTCGCACCTTTTACGTCGATATCCATGTAGAATCTCCTATTTCGTTGGTTTGGGTGAATACAACGCTCAACACAAGGCGCTTTGTCTTGGAAGAGGCAAAACTCGACACAGAAGGTCATATACGCTAGAACGAACAAAGCCAAATGAGAGGTGTTACATTTCGCCCAATTATTCTGTGGAGAAGATATGAGCTATACCATGCTGAGGAGCGAACGAGTCCGCTGGATCGATATCGTCAAACCCACAGACGAAGACATTAAGGCGCTCAAGGCAGAATGTCCATCATTGCACCCACTCGCCCTTGAAGACTGCCTCAGCCGGATCGAACGTCCTAAACTCGATGACTACGACGATCATCTTTTCCTCGTCGTACAGTTCCCGATCTGGGACGCGACCCGTCGAATGTCGCGGCCCTCGGAGGTTGATATCTTCTTGGGCACCGGATTGCTCGTAACTGTCCACGATGGGAGCTTACGACCACTGACGCAGTTTCATCGCCAGATGGAAGAGCAGGAGGAATTTTGTCAGCAAAAGCTCACACGAGGAGCCAGCCGACTCTTCCACGAAGTCCTCGATAAAATGGTAGATTATTTGTTGCCTATGGTCTCCAAAATCGATGCCAATATCCGCGACATTGAGGCGGATATTTTCTCCGAAGACAGCAAAAAAGTCATCCAGGAGATCTCGATCTTTCGACGCGATATCCTCGCGATGAGACGCATCATACGACTGCAGGTACACACCCTGACACAGCTCGAACACCTCAATAAACCTTTTATACGCGAAGAGTTGGACGACTACTTTGGCGACATCGTTGACCACATCACCAAAGTGCGAGATCTGATCGAGGAGAACGCCGAGATTATCATCGGGCTCGCAGACACGATTGACACACTCGTAAGTGTCCGTATCAACGAAGTGATGCGTATCCTCACGGTGATCTCCGTGATCATGATGCCCCTCACGCTCATCGCCGGTGTATATGGGATGAATGTCCCGCTCCCCTTTCAACGGAGTGTCGCCTCTTTTTGGTTGATCATGTTTGGCATGTTGATGATTTCGGTCGGCATGCTCGCCTACTTTCGCTATCGAAAGTGGCTATAGGTTTGGCATCATTCCCCCTACAGAAACAGCCCGGTGCCTATCGCAATGGGCGCACACGAGCTCCAGAGATGTACAGCTGATCGTCGATCAAGCGAAGCTCTATGCTTACCATCCCAACAGTCTTTCCGTCTTTGTCGAATCCCCAAAACATCACATCGTCGACACCTAACACGACATCATCAAACACAAGCTCCTTGAGCGTTCGACAAAGCTTGGCGTGCCTTTTGGCCGTCCTCCTGGTACCTTTTTTGATTTTTCTCATCAACCGCTCTGGTAGATCATCAGGCATCGTTTTGATGTTCAAAAGTGGAAAAGATGCACAAGCAGGACTTTGCAACCGCTCAAGAATCCGCTGCGCACCAAGCAACAGGAAAGGCGCTGACTTACGGAGGCTTTGCCTCGTGTTATAGCGGCCATACGAGTATTTGTATCCTCTTGACTGCAACATCACCACGCCCGGTTTCTGTGGCTGTACAACCGTCCTGATCTTGTACACAGATTTCTTCTTCAACAACAGACGAAAATCCAACTCCAGACCAAGCATCCGAATATTGACAATCCCTCTCTCCCTCACCTTTCTCAAAAAACGAGCTAGATAATATGGTCGATAACGACGCAAAGGGTAAGGTGCAAAGGCTTTCTTGGGTGCTGTGCCATGCAGAACACGGCGCATACCCTTCTCCAAAAACAAGCGAAATGAGAATAAATCCCGTAAGTGCTTTGGAGCCTTCGCCATCTGGAGGCGCTTTTTCATGACAGTAGGTCGTGGAGGAACCCTCGCAGAAGCCACTCCCAATGCAAACAAACCGGCGATCAAGACACATAGGTGTAGTGCTCTTCGTAACATCTATTCTCCTCGCATTTAAATCACATCAATCACACCAAAAGAACCAAGAAGATAGCAAATCCCGAGGCAGAACCCAAACGCAAAAAAACAATGTTGACAAAGTCACAAACATTTGTATCCTGATTTGTCAACGAAACAAAAGACATTCTTTTGCTTCAAAGGTGGGTATATTTGACCCACCTTAACAAGAGGGTCGTGCAGAGTTTCTGCACACGACCAGATAAAGGTCACTGCTGCACTTTCTGGGGAAAGTGTACCTCACGAAGCACTCATTCATTTCTTTGTGAAATCAGTCAAGCAAGTACGAAAGACGCTCCATAGGAGAGTTGTATCATTTGTGTGTCGTGGATACCCACTTCACACAAATGATACCGCATTCTCCCGTCGATTCGTACATTGAAGTCAACAAAGTACATGAAAGGAATTGATGATGCGCATCTCTACCCACCTGTTTCCCTTGTTCGTTTCACTAGCGTGGTGTATCTCCGGCTGTGGACAGCCTCCACACGTTTTTGAGGAAGAGACTCCCCACCCAACACAAGCGAGACAACAACCCACCGAGCCAACTCAACCGGACGAAGAAACTTTCAACATCCAGTGCGAGACGCTGCACACCAACACAGATCACCCATACCCAGGCCAAAAAGTCACGTTCTCAGCGCAACTTCGAAACGCAGGAGAGACACCATCTTCACCTGGAAAACTTGTCTACAGGTTGTCCACACATCGCTTTGACAGACAAGGACGCTATCTCAACCATGATCTCATCCCAGCCTTGCCTGAAGGGGGACAATCCACGCAATTCGCTCACTTCACGCTCCCCCATACCACGCCAGGACGACACTATATCTCTGTGAGATGGGAAGGCCAGGATGGTTCCTCAAGGTGGGTCGGAATACACCCCATCACAGTGACAGAGCCTCCTCCCCTCCAACTCCCACCCCAAGCACAAAAAGCCGATTTGATCGTCGAACAGAGTCTCTTGAGCCGACGTCAAGCACAATACGCAGAGCACGTATCAATCACCTCTAACATCCGAAATATAGGGAAAGAGGAGGCCTCTAAGGTTCGTGTTCGATACTATCTCTCACGGGATCACATACTCTCATCGTCAGATCGCTATCTTAGCTATGATACGATAAAATCGCTGAAGGGAGGACAATTTTGCACGAAACAAGCGGGCTTCCATGTCCCCCATAACCAGCTTCCAGGCGATTACTTTGTACTGATTGTCATCGACCCGCTCGAAAAAAATGATGAATTCAACAAAAAGAACAACATCAAAGCACTTCCCTTTAGCATTCATAGGCAGCCTTAATCTCTCATCAAAAGCACCCTTGAGTCACAAAGCACCCGTGGGAGTCACAAAGCACCCACAAAATAAGAGGTGACAATTACACTCACATGTGTGTATAGTTGGCGTATCACACAAAAAGAACAACGTGGATACAAACGAAGTCCCTTTACAGCGACATGGGGCTTGCATCAAAAGCTCATCAGTCAACAAAGTGAATATATTCGGTGTTGGAATGCTTCTTGCTCAAAGGACACCCGACCCATTTCACTCAAGGCAGACATTTTGATGCGTAAGCAATCAATGTTCGACTCTATCCTGACAAATGATCAGAATTTGTGAGACAAGGGCACAGAACATTGGTAAATGGAGAGAAGACGTGACAGAGGACAAGAAAACAAAGATCTTAGTGATCGAAGACAATGAGGTCAATCTGGAATTGGTCAGAGAGATTTTGACCTTTCGTGGATTTGAGGTCATCGAAGCGATTGCAGCGGAGAAGGGGATCGAGCTTGCCCGCACAGAGCTCCCAGATCTGATCTTGATGGATTTGGGCTTACCTGGAATGAACGGCTTGACGGCAACACAAAAGCTCAAACACGATCCCCAAACACAAAACATTCCAGTGGTCGCTTTGACCTCCCACGCGATGAGAGGAGATCAAGAGTTGGCGATGTCGTGTGGATGTAGTGATTACATCACAAAACCCATCGACACCAGAAAGTTTCCACAACGCATACGCAGCATTATCGAGGAACAACCCAATAAAAACCAGTGACATGCAGGTCGAAAGTAGCTTTGGAGAGAAGAGCGGAATGAAACCAAGGAACATATTGATCGTTGATGACGAGCCAACCAACCAGGAGTTGCTAGCGGCGATGGTTGAGCTGCTTGGGCACAATGTCATCTTGGAAAGCGGAGGTCCACAAGCGCTCGCACGTCTCGATCATGATATCGATTTGCTTCTGCTTGACTTGATGATGCCAGGGATGAATGGCTTCGAGGTCGTGAGCAAGATCCGGGAAGACGCTCAATACAAAAACTTCAAGGATATCCCGATCATCTTGGTCACTGCGCTCTCTGACAAAGCACAGCGCCTGAAAGCTGTAGAGGTTGGAGCCAACGACTTTATCGCAAAGCCTGTCGAAAAGATCGAGTTGAAAGTCCGGATTGGTTCCTTGCTCAAAATGAAAGAAGCCCAAGACGAACTGAAGCGTCACCGGCAAAATCTCGAAGATATCGTCGTAGAGCGCACCTCACTGCTCGAAGAGCACATCGCAAAAATCAGCAAAATGAAGCAAGAGCTGTACGAAGCCAACATCGAGACAATCCGGCGACTTGCGGTAGCTTCTGAGTACAAAGACGAAGATACAGGTGCCCATATTTTGAGGATGAGTCGCTACGCCAATCTCCTCGCAGAAAAGTTGCACCTGTCATCCGATGAAGCAGAGATCATCAGACACGCCAGTACGATGCATGACGTCGGTAAAATCGCGATCCCTGACGCCATCTTGATGAAGCCTGGCAAGCTGACCCCTGAAGAGTGGAAAATCATGCAACAACACACAGTCATCGGCGCAAAGATGCTCGCAAACGCCTCTTCAGAATTGCTCAGCGCAGGGGCCGTTATCGCGCTCAACCACCACGAAAAATGGGATGGTTCGGGATACCCAAATGGCCTCTCTGGTCAAAAGATCCCTCTGTGGGGTCGGATCTGCGCACTCGCAGACGTGTTCGATGCTTTGACCAGTGAACGTCCTTATAAAAAAGCATTTTCTCTTGAAAAAGCGCGTAGTATCATGCAAGAAGGAAAAGGAAGTCACTTCGATCCACAACTCCTCGACATCTTTATGGATAACTTCGAAGAATTCACGCGCATCAAAAAAACACTCAGTAACGACACCTTTAGTGACGGAGCCCTCGTATATCAGCTCTGACGACAAAGACTTCGGGCCATACACGCCTTGGCGTGTACGGCACACAAAACGATGTACTCGCAAGCACAAGGTCACACAGAATGAAAGAAGAAGTACAACACCAACGCCATACAGCGCTTCTTCGCGCGATGAACAACGTACAAGAGTTGTTTGTCACACGATGTAGTCCTGACACCTTGTTTGAAGGGATCTTGCAAGAGTTCCTCTCCCTCTCAAAAAGTACACACGGTTTTATTTGCGAAGTACAACACCAGGAACAAACCCTCCAGCTCCAGCTTCGAGCCCAACTGTCGACCACAACGTCCCCCAAAAACGCGCCCACAAACGGACATGTCTTCCAAGACCTCGACAACTTACTCGGTGAGACACTTCGCCATCCAACTTACACACTCTACCCATATCCACACACCCAATCGCTCCCTGCGCCTCTTCGCAGCCCATATCACTATCTCGGATTTTGTATACGTCGAGCGGAACAACCTCTCGCCATCGTCGGACTCTCCAACGAAGAAGCAGACAACCTCACCTCCATCGCATCGTCGCTGCAACCTTTTATCCAGACATGCAACAGTGTCCTCACCAACCATCAGCACGAACAAGAACGGCAAGAGGCCGCACTTGGCCTGCTTGAGGTCAATGAGCTTCTCGAAAAGCACGCACAAAGTAGGACCCTTGAGCTGCTCGAAAAAAACCAACGCCTCCAAAAAGAGGTCCGCGAACGCAGACGTATTGAGAGCGCGTGTCGCAAAAGCGAAGCTCTTTACCGTTCACTGTTCGAGCAGACAAACGACTCTATCGCGACCTTCACGACAAAAGGTAAGATCCTCGATGTCAACAAGAAAGCCACTGAGATATGGGGCTATCCCTATACACGCTTTCTCAAACTCAACGTCGCAGAGCTCTTCATATCAGAGGAATTGGCAGCCCTCAAAGAAGCCGGTCACAAAGTCCTCGCGACAGGAGAGCATCGCTTCGAAACTCTCGCCAAGCGCGCTGATGGGAAGACCTTCTATGTCGAAGTCAGTAGCCGCGTCATCGACCGCGAGCAACAAATTTTACGCGCCTTCGTCGTCAACATCGACAAACGAAAGCACTACGAAAAGCAGCTCAAGCAAGCGAAAGAGAAAGCCGAACAAGCCAACCAAATCAAAAGCGAATTTTTGGCCAAAATGAGCCACGAATTGCGCACACCGCTCAACTCCATTATTGGCTTCTCAGAGCTTCTTGAAGATGAAGAGTTTGGCAACCTCAACAAACGACAACGTCGCTATGTCAACAATGTCCTCAAGAGTGGACACCAGCTCCTCTCACTGATCAACGACATCCTCGACCTCTCCAAAGCCGAGGTCGGACATGTCAGCCTCATGTACAGAAAATTTGTGCTCCAAGACATCATCCAACGAGTCACAAAACTCATCGCGCCCCTTGTCGAGAAAAAACAACTCTCATTTACCAATGATCTGCCCAACCAACCACTCACGATCATCGCGGATCGCAACAAATTTGAACAGATTATCCTTAACCTGCTCAGCAACGCAGTCAAGTTTACCCCTGCGCACGGGAGCATTCAGGTCAAAGCCACCACCCAAATAGACTTTGAGAAAGTCCCACACAGAGAGGATATCCATATCGTCATCTCCGACACTGGTGTAGGGATCGGAAAAGAACACCTACAAACGATCTTCTCGATGTTTGAACAGGTTGACTCCTCTTACTCTCGAGCACAAGACGGCAGCGGCCTTGGCTTGACCCTCACAAAGCAATTTGTCGAGCTACACGGTGGCACAATTTGGGTCGAATCAGATGGCCTCACCAAAGGAAGCCAATTCCACATTCTCCTACCGAGACAACCCAAGCACGTCCTGCCACTCACCCCTCTGCCCCAAAAAGCAAAGCCAAACAAACCTGTGCACCCTCTCACGCTGCCAAAAGTCCTCATGTACACAGAGACAAACAGCCAGTACAAGAGACGCTTTGAGCAGTACGCGAAGGACCATCCGTTTACTATGCTCCACGTGAGCGACCTCAGCAAGCTTTACCAAGAAGCCAAACGCAAACAACCCTCCTTGCTGATGCTCGACCTCGAAGAACAAAAAGAACAAGTCGAAGCGCTCGTCGAGTTCATCCAACTTGACCGACAATTGCAAGATATCCCTATCTTGTTGACAGGACACACCCCCCCCGATACACACCAGCTCAAAAATCAATGCATCTATCTCCCCAAAGATGCTAGCAAGAGCGAGTTTATCAAGACAATCTCCCGATTGACACAACCAGGCCAACATACCATCAACGTATTGCTCTTCCATCCAAACCCAAATGAGCTGCAACAACTGACAGAAGAGATTTACGTCGAACATATGCACATCTTCCAGGCCATTGAATCTGAAAACATCATCGAGTGTATCGAGTCCACCCCACCAGACATCTTGATCCTTCACTACGTAGGACACCAAGCACAATCATCGCTGCGTTCGCTCAAACAACATCCAGCACTACAAACACGGCCCATCATCCTCACGATCGATCAACCGCTCACTCAAGAGCAAAAAGAAGCCGTGACCCCTTATGTAGAAGGCATCATCGAACGCTCAGACCGTGGGCTCCTGCTGACCACGCTCAAATACCTACAAAAGAAGCAAATCGCACAAGAAAAGAAGTAAAGAGAGCCTCCGAATACACATGCATTCGGGAGCATCAATAGCACGGCGCAGAAATAGAATATGTATGCAAAAGGACAGACTATGACAAAGCAAGAAGGCACGCGAGAGGAGTTACCAACACCGCCCAAAAAGCCCGGACGTTTTATGATTGTAGATGATGAAACGATGATACTGAATGTCTGGCGGCAGGCTCTTGGACGTGAAGGACACAATGTCGTCGTCTTTGACAACGGGCTTGATGCACTTGATTACCTCCAAACGGAGAGCATTGATGTCGCCATCCTCGATCATATGATGCCGAAGCTGACGGGACTTGAGCTACTTAAGCAGATCAAATCCCATTGGCCCGATATCGAGGTCATCATGATGACCGGGTACGCCTCCATCGAGACAGCACTCGAAGCGATGAAGACAGGCGCACATGACTACCTACAAAAACCTTTTGAGCAAATCCAGGCCGCTGTCCATACGGCCGAAAAAGCACTCGAACGCAAACAACTCATCGATCGCAACAAAGAGCTCGAACAGCGACTTGAGTTTACCGAGCACTACCAGGGCATGATCGGCACCAGCCCTAAGATGAAAGAGGTCTTCAATATCATCGAACAGGTCGCTAAATTTGACGCGACCTGCATGGTCTACGGTGAAACAGGAACGGGAAAAGAGCGCGTCGCCAAAGCCATCCACAACAAAAGTGAACGCAGCCAAGCCCCATTCGTCGCGATCGTTTTCAACTCCATCCCTGAAAACCTGCTAGAGAGCACCCTTTTTGGATATAGAAAAGGCGCATTCACAGGTGCGAACCGCGACCAGATTGGGCTCATTGAATCTGCCCATGGAGGTACACTGTTCATCGACGAGGTCGGAGACATGCCGCTCTCCGTGCAGGTCAAGTTGTTGCGTGTCTTGCAAGAAGGTGAGGTCCAACGAGTAGGCGACATGAAGGCCACAAAGGTCGACATACGCGTCGTCACTGCGACGCACAAAAACATGGAAAAAGAGGTTCGTGAGGGGCGCTTTCGAGAAGATCTCTACTTTCGGCTCAATCTCATCGAGATGGAGCTGCCTCCTCTGCGGGAACGTATCGAAGATGTTCCCCTTCTCGCACACCACTTTCTGCGCATCAACGCCGAAAAATACAGAAAAGAAGTCCACCGCATCGACCCTGAGGTGATTGCCGTCTTACAAGCCTATCACTGGCCTGGAAACGTCCGCCAATTGGAACACACCATCGCAAGGGCCCTGATCTTCGAGACCAGCGACACCCTCCGCATCCAGTCCATCTCCAAAGAGGTCGCACAAAACACCAGTGAGTTGCCTGCTGTCCAGCAAACAAATTACCTCACGCAGCTCCCCTTCCGCGATGCCAAACAACGTATTGTCCAACAATTTGAACGACAATACCTCCAACAACTGCTCGTCGATAATGAAGACAATATCTCACAAGCCGCACGGGTCGCAGAGATGGATCGCGCGAACTTTCGTAGGCTGCTCAAGAAACACGACCTGCTCCCCAGCGCTCGTGTTTGATCCCCTCTGTGAAATCCCAAACTCTTCTCCTGCTGACCCGCCTATGACGAAATCGCCTTCACGACCTCATCCAACACAGACCAGATATCACCCTTCACAAAGTCGTTGTCCACGACGTTGACCAAGTAGAACTCTTTGTAAATTTGTTGAAACAATTCTCGTGACGGGCTCTCTGCAGGGTACAATGCCCCCCAAACGTACAACCAAAGATCAAACGCCTCGTCCTTCCACACGACGAAGGAGTCAGGGTCGACGATGGTCGGCTGTGTGATCTCCTTGCCAGGAAAGACCCCCCAAGTGACTGCGTTGACCGTATCACAGTTACTGTAGACTGTTCCTTCTTTGTTGATCGCCTGGAAACTGATAGAAGGATGTCTCTTGAGCACCTTTATGAGCGTCTCAATATGTCGTCCGTCGATAAAAAACTCGACGTAGGACTTCTGGTAAACGTAGCCTCCAGGACTTCCCCAACCGACAGATGAATCATCAGAAGGAACACCGTTGACACTCGGCTGTGAGTTGATCGTCAGGAGACCTGCCTCGTTGAGCTTCAGGAGCTGCTCTAGAATCCGACCGGATTCCAGCTCAAGGGGTGAGTCAAACCAGGGAATGGCGTCAATGTCGCCTTCACAAAACTTGAGAAATACTGACTTCACATCCTCAAATGTCTCCGGAGCCTCTCCCCACATCTTCTTGCGTCGTTTGGGATGCACTTGTACGTGTCCCCAAGGATGTGGCACGAGCTCACCAAACGCAGGAGAACGCGAGTCACCCCAGCGACCGTTGGGAAACTCATCCCACTCCATCGTACGCTGGATGTAACTCTTGGGTCGGTTGGCCCAGAAAATGGGCCGCACATCTTCCTCTTGGAGCCTCTTCTCGTTGGCAGAACGACGCCATGGTAAGGTGCGCTGGACCTGCTCGGGGATCAAGTTCAACTCATCGACGAGGTGCGTCACGATGCTCTCAAGGTTCATCGTGTAAAAGTGTAGACCATCGACACCGGCCTCAAGTAATCGCTCGCACATTCCCTTGACCAGGGTAAAACCGTAATCTTTCACGGCCTCATCATCGCTGCGAATGGCCTGGATATTGGCGACGATCTCCTCGGGGATATCACGACAAAACTGCGTCAACTTGTTGAAGGAGTTGAAACTGTGGATCGGCATAATCCCTGGTAGAATGGGGCAATCGATCCCCATCTTTTTGCAGTCCTTCATAAATTGGATGAACAAGTCCACATCGTAAAAGAGCTGTGTGATGATGAAGTCTGCGCCTGCATCGACTTTTTCCCGGAGAAAGTGCATATCGCGTTCATAGGAGGGGTTCTCAATGTGGCCACCAGGATAACCAGCGACACAAATCCCGAAGTAATCTCCATGTTCTTCGCGAATAAACCGCACAAGATCGATCGCGTGGGAGAAGCCATCACCATGCTGTTCCCAGTTTTCCTCTCCAATTGGCGGATCGCCTCGCAACGCGAGGATATTTTGAATGCCGTTTTCACGTGCGGTACAAAGGGCAGCTGCGATATCTTTGCGGGACATATTCGTGCACGTCAGGTGCATCATCGTCTCAAGCCCACTCAAGTTTTGCGTGTGGGTGACGATCTCCATCGTCCGCTCTGCCGTGCTGCCCCCAGCGCCCCAAGTCACATCGATAAATTGTGGGTGAAGTCTCCCCATACGATCGATACGAGCGTACAGGTTCTCAACACCGGCCTGTGTTCTTGGAGGAAAGTATTCAAATGAGAAACAATGTTCCCCTGTCTGCTTACACCGATTTATTTTGTCGATAATTTTCATAAGCTTAAATGTATCCCACTCGTGAGTCAAAGGAACTCTTTGGGGTATGGAGAGCGATGTCCTGTGTACCCTGAGAGTGACGTAGTCTGCCTGCTACAATCGGGAGGACTTCTGACTCACGAATATCCAAAAGGGGTCTCAGAAATTCTCCACGTCACATAAATTTTGTGACGTATACCACCGGTTGAAATGAATTGCAAACTCACTACGCGCGCTCGCCCGACTCTCTTTGTATTTGCAACGCACCACACAAGACCTATTTTGGGGTAGGTTGATCCAAAAGAACATCGTGGAGCAAAAGAATGCAAACAAACAACACCCACATCTCTGCGAAGGACAGGCTCAGACAAAAGAAGCGATATCGTGACCTGCTTTCGCTACTGAGAGGACGAAAAATGCTCGCGTTGACAGGAGCTGGATGTAGCACAGAGTCAGGCATCCCTGACTATCGAGGTCCCCAAAGTCGGCAAAAAAAGCGAAACCCCATCCAATACCAGGAGTTTGTCCGCAGTCAGGAGGCGCGTGCTCGCTATTGGGCACGTAGCTATGTTGGGTGGCCTCGCTTCTTACAAGCCCAACCCAACGATACACACTACGCGCTCGCCCAATGTGAACAAAGAGGACTCATCTCCGGCATCATCACCCAAAATGTCGACCGGCTTCACCACCAAGCAGGTAGTCAGCATGTCGTCGAGTTACACGGCGCGCTAGAGGAAGTACGATGTCTGTCTTGTCAACACGTCGAGTCCAGACACACCATCCAAGAGCGCTTACAGCTCGCCAACCCCCAGTGGCACGCCCATACTTCTGAATATGCTCCAGACGGTGACGCAGAGCTCGCTCCAGACACCACCAAGACTTTCCAAGTCCCAGCCTGTCCTCGCTGCCAAGGCATCCTCAAACCCAACGTCGTCTTCTTTGGGGAAAATGTCCCCAAACCGATCGTCGCACAATCATGGGCGATGCTCGAACAAGCAGACGTCCTCCTCGTCCTGGGCTCATCTTTAACTGTTTTCTCTGGATATCGTTTTGTCCGGGGTGCAGAAGAGAGAAATATCCCTGTTGTGATCGTAAATATGGGTGAGACAAGGGGTGATAAACACGCATCCCTGACCATCGAGGAGCGGCTCGGTTTGATCATCCCCACTCTCTACGAAGACCTCCTTCACAAGGCATAAACGACCCCCTCCAAATACACCAGTCCACACATATCACTTCGGCGAGACAATGTGAAACTCAACGCGACGATTTTTTGAGCGGTTCTTTCGGGAGGTGTTAGGCAATACAGGCTTTGTCAAACCATAGCCAACGGAGGTCAACCGTCCCTCATCGATTCCTTTTTTGATGAGATATGAACGGACAGACTTAGCGCGTCGACGCGAGAGTCCGAGGTTGTACTTCGCTCCCCCCACGTTGTCCGTGTGACCTTCGACGCGCACTGAGATCTTGGGACGACTCTTCAACACTTCGAGCACTTGTGAAAGAACCGGAAAAGAGACCCTACGAATCCGCGCACTGCCCGTGTTAAAGAAGATCTTTTGCAAGATCTTAATCTGAGAACCAACAACTTTTACGAGCAGGACGATAGGACAACCCTGTTTCTTTTTGAGACCAGGTACATCAGGACACTTATCCAGTCGATCCACGATACCATCTTTATCTCTGTCAGTGTCGGGACAACCTTTGTTCTCCTTCGGTCCAGGGACGTCGGGGCACTTATCGACGTTATCGGTTAAACCGTCTTTATCTTTATCTCCCCAGGGACAACCTTTGTTCTCCTTGGGGCCAGGGATGTCAGGGCACTTGTCGACGTTATCGGTCAGACCGTCTTTGTCTTTATCTCCCCAAGGACAGCCTTTGTTCTCCTTGGGGCCAGGTGTATCAGGACATTTGTCGATATTATCGGTTAAACCGTCTTTGTCTCTGTCATCCCAGGGACAACCTTTGTTCTCCTTGGGACCTGCCACATCTGGACACTTATCGATGTTGTCGGTCAGACCGTCTTTGTCTTTATCTCCCCAAGGACAGCCCTGATTCTCCAGAGGACCAGGCGTTTTAGGACATCGATCTTTGCGATCGATGAGACCGTCTTTGTCCTGATCTGACAGGATGGGAGACCAACGCACACCGAGTACGACACGAAACTGCGGTGTACCTACGCCAGGCATAACACCAACCGCCCCACCCAAGGTGATCGCCAGATCTTTGGTGGTCATGGGATAGTAACGTCCACCAAAGTAGAATTCCATCGGCGTCGACTCAGGTGTTGGCCTGGAGAGTGACGTGCTTCCAGCGAGATCAAAGACCAACTCAAAGGTGTCAGAGACAGCCTCAACAACAGCTCCAAGCCCGTAAGTCAACTCATGATCGAGCAACAGGTTTCCAAACTCTGCTTGGGCTTGGTACCGATACCCAACATTAAACATAAGCCTCACGATGGAGACTTGTTTGCTGATGTTGAAGTTGCCACCAAAGCTGACCCCCTGACTCCCATTCAGACTGATGGGGTTGCTGATTGGGATCCCCAGGTAAAAGGTAAGTCCCATATCCAAAAGATGGCGCTTCTCCCTTAAAAATTGGACCTTGGCACCAAGCTGAATATCCGAGAGAAAAAAGCCACTCAGGCTCCGGCCGTCAGAGACACCGCTGGGGAACTCACCGTCCTGGTAGAGTGTCAAAGGGATACGCAAGATCACGTCAAGCCAAGGAAGCAACCCAACTCCCGCATGGATATCCGACGCGATCTGATGGCGCAAAACCTCCAGCGCTCGGTTTCCACTTTGATCGCGCATGATCAAGGGATCTTTGGCATAGTTAAAAGACAACCCAAGCTGATAATTCCACTGGCCAAGGGTCAGGCCTGATTGGTTCTGGAATCCACCATAGGGATCCCCCCAAGGCCGGAATTGTTGCAATTGAAATGTCTGCGTTGTGTTGTTGCTCTGCGCCTTCACAGGTGTATGACCAAAGGATAAAACAAGCACGACAACCACTGTCAAAGAAAAAACAAAGCAAACCATGACATCATTCTCCACCGCTGTGCGTTCTTAAGAGTAAGTTTTCAGCTCCAACAACAGCTCTACTGTCGCGCCTTTCTCCGAAGAGGCAGGAGGAAGAGCAACATCATCAGCAAGTCAGAGAAGGGAATATCCCGTGGGGTTCCAGACTGACAGCCACATCCCCCCGTGAAGATCAAGTTATTTGTGTCGGCATTTCCGTCAGCAGAAACACCAACCTCTTTTGTGTTAAATTCGACATTGCCCTCTTTGCTTTGGTTATCGGGACTCATGTTTTCGGAGGCAGCATCAGCGCCACCATCCCCCACATTCTCAACGCCGGGCTCATTGTTTGTAAACTCGCTAGAGCCAGGTTCATTGTTTGTAGACTCGCTAGAACCAGGCTCATTGTTTGTAGACTCGCCGGAACCATTCTCGCAACTTGAAGGACAACCGCCCCACTTACCACTCTGGCAGCTCTCTGTGGACTGTCCACATTGAGCCGAACAAGAACGAGAGAGCGGTGTTGTTGTACCCGAGGTATTATCGACTTGACCGTCACAGTCGTTATCTTGTCCATCACACACCTCTTGGGAGGGTAACACTTCACCAACACAAGCGTCCCACTGTCCATTTTGGCAGCTTTGCTTCCCATCCTGGCAAGCACCTTTCTTTCGCGCACCAGCGCTACCAGAGAAACAATCACGAGTGAGCGCTTCATCGACCTGCCCATCACAGTTATTGTCGATCCCATCGCATGCTTCATTCATAGGCAAGACCGCCCCAACACAAGCGCTCCACTGTCCCGCGCTGCAAGATTGAAGGCCAGCTTTACACGCACCTTTTCCTTCTGTATTTTGGGGGCCGTCGTAGCAACCTCTCGTCAGGAATTCATCGATCTGGCCATCACAATCGTTATCTTTCCCATCACACACCTCGGGAGTCGCCGTCACTTCATTTGGACATGAAGTTGGCCAAGCACCAGACACACAGACCTGGATACCAGATGAACACTCTCCGACATCCGTCCCACAACGACGCGTTTGTCCATTTGTACAAGGACATCCTTCATCGTTTTGGCCATCACAGTCGTTGTCTTTTCCGTCACACACTTCCGTCGCTGGCTTCACCTCGCCTGTGCAAGCTGTGTATGCGCCGCTTTGGCAAGTCTGCGTCCCCTGCTTACATTCTCCAACGCCGGCAGTCAGGATCGGCCCACTGTAGCAGTTTCTTTGTAGACTTTCATCGGTCTGGCCGTCACAGTCGTTGTCTTTTCCGTCACACACTTCCGTTGTTGGTTGCACCTGACCAAGGCACGCCAACCACTGCCCATTGAGACAAGCTTGTGTGCCTTGTTTACAGAGTCCTTTTCCGGCAGTTCCAGAGGGTCCATCATAGCAGGAACGGGTGACGGCCTCATCGACAGCACCGTCACAATCATTATCTTTCCCATCACACGTTTCAGGCGTTGGCGCCACACTGTTTGCGCAAGCCGTCTCCCATTGGCCATTACTACAACGCTGTGTTCCCTGTTTGCACTCACCAATGGAAGAACCACAAGGCCTTGTCTGGCCATCCGAACAAGCACAAGTCTCATCGACTTTACCGTTACAGTCGTTATCGATGGAGTCTCCGCATGTTTCGCTTGAAGGAGTGATCTCCCCTTGACATGTCTTCCACTGCCCTTGATCACAGGCCTGTGTACCAGCGCGACATTTCCCAACGCCGGCAGTTCCGTTGGTTCCACTATAACAGCTGCGCGTGACGCCTTCATCGACCTGACCGTCGCAGTCGTTGTCTTTGTTGTCACATGTCTCGGCTGCTGGGAGGACTTCGCCTGTACAAGCTGTGTACGCACCGCTTTGGCAAGTTTGTGTCCCAGTCTTACAAGGCCCTACTCCTTTCGTTGATTCAGGTCCACTGTAACAGCTTCGCGTCAGTGATTCATCGACACTTCCGTCACAATCGTTATCTTTTCCATCACAGGTTTCAAAGGTCGGCGTCTGTTCTCCAGCACAAGGTCCCCACTGACCGAACATACAAGATTGCTTGCCACCTTTACAGATGCCCTTTCCATTCGTAGAAGCGTCACCATTGTAGCAAGCTCGTTCGAGACCTTCATCGATCAAACCATCGCAATCGTTGTCCACACCGTCACACGTTTCAGCTTGTGGTTTACGAGCAGTACAACCTTCCCAGTTACCAGCCTTACACGTCTCTGTTCCCACCCCACAGGTAGTCGAACAGGGTCGGGTCAAATCTTCATCGACCTGACCATCACAGTCGTTGTCTTTGTTGTCACAAAGATCAAATTGAGGACGAATATCTCCTCCACAGTCCCCCCATTTTCCAGCAACACATGTTTGCGTCCCGAGCTGGCAATTGCCAACAGAGAGACCACAGGAGCGCGTCTGGCCTGTTGTACAGTTACACCCTTCGTCGACGCTGCCATCACAGTCGTTATCTTTGCCATCACACGTCTCTGTCTGTGGTTGTGGCGCAGTACAAGCCCCCCAATTACCGGCACTACAAGTCTCTTGTCCTGTGCCACAAGCCGAAAGACAAGGGCGAGTCAGTCCTTCATCAGTTTGTCCGTCGCAGTCATTGTCATTTCCATCGCAAACCTCGATACGGGGGGCAGGTGCAGAACAATTTACCCACCGACTGAGTACACAGATCTCAACACCATTGCCACAACCATTTTGACAAGATTGGGTAAGATTTTCGTCGACAAGGCCATCACAGTCGTTGTCCTTCCCATCACAAACCTCGGAGGTTGGAGCCGTCTGGTTGGAGCAAGAGGTCTCCCACTTACCATTGACACAGGCTTGCGTCCCTTCAGAACACTCTCCAGTGTTGGTACCGCAAGGACGAGTCTGACCGGTTGTACAGGAACAATCTTCATCGATATTCCCATCACAATCGTTGTCTTTGCCATCACACGTCTCTGTCTGTGGGCTTGGTGCAGAACAAGAGCCCCACGAACCCGCGTTACATGTCTCCTGACCAGAGCCACAAGCATTTGAACAAGAGCGTGTCAGGTTTTCATCGATGTTCCCGTCGCAATCATTGTCTTTTCCGTCACAAATCTCCGGTTGGGGAGCAGGTGCAGAGCATTGTTTCCAGGCACCAGACACACAAGTCTCTTGTCCAGAGCCACAAGCATTTGAACAGGAACGTGTCAGGTTTTCATCGATGTTCCCGTCACAGTCATTGTCTTTTCCGTCACATACTTCTGCAGCAGGGGCGGTCGCTCCGATACACAACCCCCATATCCCCAAAAGACAAGTCTGTGTACCAGCAGAACACTCACCGACTCCAGGACCACAGGGGCGTGTTGCGCCAGTTGTACACGCGCAACTTTCGTCAATGACACCGTCACAGTCATCATCTCGACCGTTACACGTTTCGTTCTCTGGCTGACGAGCATCACACGCCAAGTATTGTCCTCCCTCACAACGCTGAACGCCTACACCACACGCATTATTGCAGATACGTGTGACACCTTCATCGATCAGGCCGTCACAATCGTTATCCAGCCCATCACAAACCTCCGGTGAAGAAGGTAGCGCAGTACAACGACTCCATATCCCATTAAAGCAAGTCTCGACCCCAGTCCCACAGTTGTTGGAACATGGACGAATCAAACCATCGTCAAGCAGTCCGTCACAGTCGTTATCTTTGTTGTCGCAAAGCTCTGCCTGTGGACCAGTGTTCCCAACACATGTCGTAGACCAGCGACCATTGACACAGGTTTGTGTCCCACTTTTACAAAGGCCAAGTGTGTTTCCACAGCGACGTGTTTGCCCCGAAGTACATGCACAATTTTCGTCGACAAGACCGTCACAGTCATTGTCTTGATTGTCGCCGCAGAGTTCATTTGAAGGGAGAGGAGCAGTACATCCTTGCCATACGCCAGCGACACAGCTCTCGTTTCCTGTGCCACAATCATTCGCACAGCTGCGCGTGACGCCTTCATCAACAAGGCCATCACAATCATTATCACGACCATCACAGGTCTCAGCCTGGGGCGTCGGAGCACTGCAAGCCCCCCAATTACCGGCACTACAAGTCTCACATCCCACACCACAAGAGGTCGCACAGGGGCGGACGAGATTCTCGTCAACGCTGCCATCACAGTCGTTATCTTTGTTGTCACATGTTTCGGGTGTTGTTGTGTTATTTCCGATGCAAATCGGCGACCAGTTCCCTACGATGCACATTTGTGTCCCCTGTTGACACCCTGGAGACGAAACACCACACGGTCTTGTTTGACCGTTTACACATGAACATCCTTCGTCTGTCTGTCCATCGCAATCGTTGTCTTGCCCATCACACGTTTCGATGGATGGTGTAGGTGCCGTACAATTTATCCAAAGGCCCAACGCACAGGTCTCCGTACCACTTCCGCAACCATTGGCACAGGAGCGCGTTAAGCCCTCATCAATGCTCCCGTCACAGTCGTCATCTTGACCATTACAAGTCTCACTTTTGGGTTGTGGAGCAGTACAAGATCCCCATGTCCCGGCATTACACGTCTCAACCCCAGAGCCACAAGCCGAAAGACAAGGGCGAACAAGCCCCTCATCTGTCTGTCCATCACAATCGTTGTCTTTATTGTCACAAAGCTCCGCGACAGGATTCACAGCCCCCACGCACACAGAGAGCCAGCGTCCAAGCAGAGAACAATTCTGAACACCCACTTGACACTCTCCGACATTGCTTCCACAAGATTGTGTCGAACCAATGATACATAGGCAGTCTTCGTCAACGAGACCATCACAATCGTTATCCTGTTTGTCGCATATTTCGAGAATGGGTATGCAGGTTTGCGCGAAGGCACTCCCCACAGGCACTAAGAACCAAACCCCCATAACAACGCCAAAAAATAGACCCAACACATCTCTACACCCACAGAATTTGAACATCGTTCCTCCTTGACGAAACCCAGAGACATACATCTCACATGCGCCGACCATGACACACCGCCAGAATAAGACACGCCAATAGAAAAGCCTTGCAAATATGAAGCTTTTCGAATGTCACACACAGATTTTGAATAAACTATAGTATGCGAGTAGGAAACCTATCTGTCAACCAAAAATGAGAGATAAAAGTAAATTTTTCTGACAACAAAGAATGTCAAAAAACACCAACCAAACACAAAAAACTTCGGACACTCTATGAATAAAGACATCCAAACATCCAAACACTTACATACTCAAATATACAAATATTCGAATATTTGTTTTTTGAAGACAGGAGTTCCCCAACGCTCACCGGATCAGACGTACAAGCTCCAAATAGACGAAAAAGATGTTGTCTTTGTGCTTCTATTTTGGTAGGTGTGGACTCTCATCTCATCGGGTTTTCTGTCGATCGAGATGCCAAGACAACGACCAACACTGCTCCTCCAGACTCGTAAAAAGGATAAAGACATGCGAACACTGCTCTTGGGCGTTCTTGCTGTGCTGCTCTTTTGTGGCTTGCTACAGCGTGGTCTTTTTGCGCACCAAAAAACACCGACAACGCACCGCTCCGCGACCTCAAGACCTGCAACTTCAAGGCCGGTGAATTCGAGTTCTGCGACATCAAAACCGACAAGTCGACCACAGCGGACAAGACAACAAGTCAACACCATCTTGAAACAGGTCGCTGCGATACATGGTGCTCCTGGTCCCTTTGCCGTCGCAGGTTACAGGATGGGGATGTATGCCAAACGGCATTTTGGGCTGGCGTACGGAGGCTGGCACCTGCTCGTCTCTCACTACACCCCTCCCAAGGTACAGTACAGTTGCCTCGCTGATGGACTACAAGCTGCGACGGGGACGAGCCCTGGCAAGATGAATTTACGAATGCACTTCGTCAAACTTGCGCACATGCGCACCGTGATCACACACCGCAAAAGCGGCGTGTCACTTATCTTTCGACTCCGACAGGACTTTCTCAAGACCTATCTCAACACCCCAAGAAAAGACCTCAAACGAGCAGGTGGTCTCGTCGCTCGCCTCCCCTACACAAACATTTTTGATGTGCACGTGCGCCCCTAATTCTACGTACTGACAAGAAAAGACCTCTCCCCTCTTCAACTCTTCATTGACCATTGCTTTCTTTGAAAAATAGATAAAAACTGTTACGTTTAATGGTAGAAACCCAATAGCGAATAGATTGTAGGGTGTTTTGTGTTTTTGCGTTTTGATAAGGAGTTACATCATGTCACGTGTTCGTTGGCTCGCCTTCTTTTTGTTCTCTTCGGCTTGGGTGCTTTGCAGCATCACAGGTTGCGAAAACAACGTCCCCTGTGGGAGTGGAACAGAAAGAAACATAAACTGTGTTTGCCTCACCGAAGAAAAACCTCACAACTGTGATGGCGTATGTACAAATACCAGCACGGATAACAACAACTGCGGAATCTGCTTCACAAAATGTGAGGGGACCTCTGTATGTGTCGATGGAAAATGTGAGCTTCAATGTCCGACAGGACAAGAAGTCTGCTCCCAAACATGTGTCGATACCAAAAAATCACAACAACACTGCGGTTCATGTGGCAACGTATGTGATCCAGGAAAAGCGTGTGAAGATGGCCAATGCAAGCTCCAATGCCCTGTCGGACAAACCGAGTGTGATGGAAAGTGTGTTGACACCAAGACAGAGCTCCAACACTGTGGGGCTTGTAGCAACACTTGTAAGTCTGGCGAGGTATGTGAAGAGGGTAAGTGCAATCTCAAATGTCCATCCGGACAGGACGCCTGCGCCAACCTCTGTGTTAACCTTCAGGCCGACGGAAAGCACTGCGGCTCTTGTAACAACGCATGTCCCACAGACCAATCATGCAGCGAAGGAAAGTGTGTCCTGACCTGCCCTCCCAACCTTGAAAAATGTGGCGATGCATGCGTCAACCTCAAAGCAGACCTCAGGCACTGTGGAAAATGTGACGAAAAGTGCACATCCGGGCAAATTTGTAACGCAGGAACATGTCAACTCTCTTGCCAAGACGGACTCACAGACTGCTCTGGCGCGTGTACCAACACACAAACCGACAACCAAAACTGTGGCGCCTGTGGCACGACCTGTAAGTCCGGTGAAGTCTGCTCACAGGGCAAATGTCAACTCTCCTGTCAAACAGGTCTCACCGACTGCTCTAGCTCTTGCGTCGATACACAAACCGACCGCACCCATTGTGGCGCGTGTGGCACCACTTGCAAAACCGGTGAAGTTTGTTCCCAAGGAACATGCTCACTCTCATGCCAAACAGGCCTCACCGACTGCTCTGGCTCTTGTGTCGATACACAAACTAACCGCGCTCACTGCGGCGCTTGCGGCACTGTCTGCAAGTCAGGCGAAGTTTGTTCCCAAGGAACATGCCAACTCTCCTGTCAAACCGGACTCACAGACTGCTCCAGTTCTTGTGTCAACACACAAACCGACAACCAAAACTGCGGCGCTTGCGGGACGACCTGTAAGTCCGGCGAAGTCTGCTCAAGCGGAACATGTCAACTCTCATGTCAAACCGGCCTCACAGACTGCTCTGGCTCTTGTATCGATACACAAACCGACCGCACACATTGTGGTGCTTGTGGTACCGTCTGCAAGTCCGGTGAAGTCTGCTCACAGGGCAAATGCCAACTCTCCTGTCAAACTGGACTCACAGACTGCTCCAGCTCTTGCGTGAATACACAAACTGACACCGCCAACTGTGGCGCATGTGGCACGACCTGTAAGTCCGGCGAAGTCTGCTCAAGCGGAACATGTCAACTCTCCTGTCAAAATGGCCTCACAGACTGCTCTGGTTCATGTACCAACACCCAAACTGACCGCACACATTGTGGCGCTTGTGGCACCGTCTGCAAGTCCGGTGAAGTCTGCTCACAGGGTAAATGCCAACTCTCCTGTCAAACTGGACTCACAGACTGCTCTGGCTCTTGTGTCAACACACAAACTGACACCGCCAACTGTGGTACATGTGGTACTGTTTGTCCTTCTGGACAAGTCTGTAGTGCCGGAACATGTGTCACCTCATGTCAAACAAACCTCACAGATTGTACGGGAACCTGCGTGGACACACAGACAGATCTCGCCAACTGTGGCAAATGCGGAACCACCTGTAAGACAGGTGAGATCTGTGATGCAGGGACGTGCAAACTCTCCTGCCAAAGTGGTCTCACCGAGTGTTCAAACACCTGCGTCAACACCCAAACGGACATCGCAAACTGTGGTAAGTGCGGAACCACCTGTGCATCAGGTCAGGTGTGTCGCGCGGGAGCCTGTGTCGCCTCCTGTCCTACCGGCCAAACGAGCTGTGCTTCTGGTTGTGTCAACCTCACCAACGACAGCA
>PCBK01000198.1 GCA_002731275.1 Deltaproteobacteria bacterium
TACATTTGTACAAGAAAAAAAAGAACAGAAAAACAAGCGTGGGCATTCATCCCTGCCCTAAAGAGCAGGGCCTTCTGCCTCCTTTATCCGGTAAATGTGTTTGTTGACTGTCTCTGCCCCACTCAATAGCAGCTTCCGTACCAGCCACCCAAAAAACAAAAATCACAATCATACAAGACACTTACTCAAAACACACAGGTTCTCTTTTTCACACTCATTGAACATTGCTCAACGATCGTTGAAGAATATTCAATGAACCTGTAAGGTTTGTGGGATTCTCTTTGTCAATCACTAAGGCGTCATCATCCACCAAATAGGTTGGCTCTCACTGGTCTTTTTGCCATATAAGGTGACATCCACCGTCACTCCGACATAATAACGAGTGCCAGGTTTTGCGCCTTGTAATTCGACCTTCATGCCCAGCTCCACCTGTCCTTCCATCCCGGCTGTCGCTGCATCGAGGGCAGCCCGAACGCTGCTTTGATACCGACGTCCTTGCGTAGGAGGAATCAAAAAGACCTGCCCCCACACATTCCCATCAGCGTCCTTCGAAGTGTTCGCCAAAGCACACAAGTCTCTGACATGTGTATCCCATTCACTGGTTGATGACATTGAGGGCTCTCTTGGGTAAACGATAAAACTGACAGGCGTAAAAACATTCTCACCAGACGCTTTGATTTGTTGCTTCACCTTATCCAGCGTCACCTTCAATGAACCCGGTGCATTTGGGGCCTTCACGCTGATGTCAGGTGTCAAGGAGAGCGCCAAAATGAGCGGGTTATACGTGAGTTTTTGCTTACTGCGAGACACACATGTCGTTCGTATAGCGTGTTCTAGAGCGTCATATAATGGAGCGTGTTTCTCTGAAACCAGAGGTGACACTCTTACGAATTCTTCGCTCGCGTTGACCCCGTTTGTCTCTGTCATGGGAATATAGCCACATGTTTTTTTCTCCGGAGAGGTATAAGGGTCGGAGACTTGTGAGAACAGGTCTATGTTGTCTTTGCTGCTCTCTCCCCGAAAGAGCGTCGCTCCGACAAGATCGAGCTGTGCATCTTTGGCAGTTTGTCTCGGGAATTCGAGCACCCAGCCCGCAGCGCTGCTCGTGCGTGTTCGTCCAGCGTCGACGTCTGCAGCATACTGACTTGTATCGATGAGCAACCGAATCGCCCGAGGCGCCTGATCTTGGGATAGATTTTTCCGGACCTGTTCCGCGTGGGGATGAAGTCGTATCTTCATCGAAGCAGGATCGAGTGTAACCGTCGCTTTTACGTCACTGACCTCTTCGCCTGATTCGTTTACGACCTTGACGGACTTGATAGAGAAATGGCTGCCGTCCAAATTCGAATTCGTGATCTTGTGGAGTTGTAATGCCTTGCCTCGATCTTGTAGCATGAATCGCGCCGTGACGCTCGCTTTGGTCCCTTTGATCGAATGTTGGTCACATCCAACAGTCCCAAACACTGCTTCGAGTTGGGGTGTGCTATTTGAGATACTTACTTTGTAGGTGCATGATGGATTGGTGGATTTGCTATCCTTCCCGGCTTTTTCTGCACAAGTCTTGAGAAATGGCAACATTTTGTCTGCACACAAATCACTTTGCCTCAAACAATCGAAGAAGAGTTTGTGTCTCTTCAAATCTTCTTCTGTGCAACCTGTGTTCTTTTCCTCCAAACACGCAATCGTAAATTGGCATGTCCCTGTTGGATTGGAAAAGATGTCTTGGAAATTCTTGCAAAACGCTTTTGTATCCTCCAATTGAACAGATGCCCCACAACCAATCATCCAACACAACACCAACGACAACACGAGATAACGAACACTTAGTGGACAAAAGAACCTCTTCATCAGTCAATTCCTTTCGTTTGGGATCAAATCAACGACAGAACAGCATGGATGCTCAAAACACATCAGATAAAAAGCATTCACATCAGATAAGACTACACACTTGATACGATCTTATTTGATGTGGACAAAGAACTCGCTCATCTCCCTCATGGCCAGGCAGGTCCATCTCCAACCGCCCCTTTGCGTGCATGACAGGTGTGACAGGTCACATCTTTCCTTCCTAACATCAGACTTGTCGCGGGCATCACGACTCCTTCCATGAATGCCATGATCTCAGGATTCCTCACACGCTGCTCCCGCATGACCTGTTCATCGAGTGGAAAGAGTTTGGTCGGCTTCGAAAAATCGGGTACTCCCAATTCGTTCTCACCATGGCAACTACGACACGTCAGACCTTTCGTAAGCAGCCCAGACGTCTTCTTAGAGCGCATCTCCCCCTCACTGCTTGACTGGCGAAAAAAGAGCGACATCACGGGCATAAAGTTCTGCTCCATGTGATGAAAGCGCTCAAAAAATGTCATCGTGCTCCAATTTTTCTTGGGCTTTGACATCCTAGAGAGGATATCCTTGACGACTTGTCTATATGTTTCTTGGGAGGAAGGTCTTGGGATGGAGCGCTTAAGTTTCTCGAAGAGAGGTCCTTCTCCGAGGGGGGTCTTGGAGGGTATAAAGTCGGGTGTTTGGAAAGCAGGAAGAGCCGAATCACTTGGAAGCTGATGTACACGAATGGTATGACCATCAGTCACAAATATTGCGACGTTACCGGCGACGATAACATCGCGAGGAGCCCTCTTTTGTAGCGAAAAGTGTATCTTCATGGGTATCTCGCCATCCCTCACGAGCTCTGTCTGTGAAGACACACAATACGTATCCCAAAAAGGTGTGTCGTGAGGAAGGTTGCCAACGTTCACATCACTAAGATCGATGGGACTCCCAAACAAAGAGATACAGTGATGTTGCATCGCAAATGAATAGGGAGCTCTTTGCATCGCCCGTGACGAGATCCCCCCTCCCTCTTCAGAGGGTGCCTTGAGCATGTGAAAGATCGGATAGTATGTCGGTTTGGAGGCGAACTCTTCGCTCTTTTTGGAAGGTAAAAAGAAAGACCCACCATCCCGCAACACAAACTGCACCTGCCCATCTTCGAGCAAAAACAGCTGACTCCCCTTTAAGGAAGGTTCTTTACGAGCCCAAGACGAGACGCCTGTTTTTACGTTCACAGAGAAGAACTTCTCGCCATTGCGGAACAAAAGCTGTCCATCGTGCAAGAGTACGTTGGAGTAGACAAACGAACGCGATATCGTCGGCGAGATCCATAGAGAACGCTCTGATGGTCGTTTCCAAAGAGAGCTTCCCTTTTTATCGAAGAGTTGGACGAGGGACGTCGTCACCTGGTACTTTCCAGCCCCGAAGACTCCCCATAATAACCTGACAAAAACCCCCTCTTTCAACACACGAAGATCCCCTCTCACGAGATATCGCCCACGAACCAACACGCGAATCCACAACAGCTTCTTGGTTTGTAGATCGTAAGCGGACAATCTCACGACGCGCTCTCCCTCCTTATCGATCACATCATCGAGGGTGTACAAAATCCCTTCATGCGCGCGGAAAACAATGACCTTTTGAGGTTGTCCTTCATCAAAAAAGAGTCTCCCTGTGTTCACGCCTGTGTCCTTCGAGAAAAACCGGATCCCTTTCCTGTCCTTGAGCAAAATCATCCCCTTATGAAGCTCTATTCCGACATGTGCGTCTTTTTGTGAAACGCGATGTTTATGGGCAAACCCTGACGCACCAACGAGCTCACGCTGAAGCCCACTTCCAGAAGGCGCTAACGGCAATGACTCTGTGTCGAGATGAAGCGTGAGAGACTTCGTGAAAACCATTCTCCCGGTCTGTCGAACGAGTTTGACAAGGCGAACCCCCATCTGACCTTCTTCTGTCTTCTTCGGATCTTCTCGCCTCGCTCGACGCAAAAGATAAACAAACTCCCTGTCTTCTCGAAAGATACATAAGGTGCCAGACAAGGACCATGTCTGACGTCCTCCCTCCAGGTCAATCACCGATAAAGTCGAATAAGTCGTAGGCTTCCTTGTATTTGCATCGTGCTCAAGGCCACACCCGTAGAAGACCTTCTTTGTGAGGAAGAGCGTGTATAATTCCCTCTCCAGACTCAGCTCCCACAAAAAAGGGCCAAAGCGCTTCATATAAGGAACGACCCCCTCTGTGCTTTGTGCTTTTTCGGGAAAAGCTCCCTCTTTACCGAGCGGTTCATCGACAGAAGTCTGACACCCCATCACACCAGAAAACACCAAGCACACGAAAGCAAAGAGATATATCCTCATCTCGACCTCCCACCAACGTACATTGTCATTGAAACACAAAAGTGATCTGATCTGACATATTTCTACATCAGATAAACAATAAGACATCACATCTGATGTAGAAATGCAAATACTTTTTGTAGGGGATCGTTTCAAAGGTCTCAGGTCACTGGAGTCCAAAATCGAACACACGGTCTGCCCTGCTGACATCAAACCGCCTTTTTGAAAGGAAAGACCCATCAAACGATACAAAAACGAAGAAAAAAGAGAATGGGATTTCGACTAAAATTCAGTACTTTAGAGACATACAAGAGGGTAGTTTTTCAAAAAAGAAAATACATTTTTGGGTTGTTGGATCATTTTACAATCAAACAGGCTTCTTCGGTACTTGAGAAACCTTCCCATCCAAAAACAAAAAGACTCCTTTTTTCGACTTGCTTTTTCTTTGAAAGCGTGAAGGAAAAGCCTCGTCCTTGAACAGGCTCTTTTGTTTTTGAAAGCGAAGTCACAACATTAAAAGCCCAAAACCGCGAACCACTGAGAGGAAAACATGCTCACACAGACACGATGGCTCCCCAAATTGGTCACAGGATTGTGTATCACCCTTCTTGCGATAGGCTGCAGCGCCCAACCAGACAGACAAGAAAACCAAATCATCTTCCCACTTCAAGAAGACGCGACTTCTTCAGCCGCCCAAAACTGGACTGATTTGGGCCCCAACGTTAGTCACTTAGGCGCTACAAATATCGTGATACAAGACGGCCAGACCGTCGTGTTTGATGCTGCACACACAAAAATCAACAAGCTGATCATCACCGATGGTACGTTCAAATGCAAAGATGATGGTGTACACCGTGTTCTTGAGACCAAAGGAATCATGCTCAATGGTTCGAATGCCCGTTTCGAGTGTGACCTCTCTGGAAACTCAGAATCGACTCTTGAGATCAAGTTTTACGGCAATATCGAGTTCCCCGGTTCGGAGCTCCACTGTTCGGACAACCATATGCACAATCACGACAACACAGGTCAGCAATCCTTTTTGGTGTTGTGCGGAGCGACCCTCGATTTGAAAGGCTATGATCGCGGACCTTCGTGGGTGTTGACAGGTGATGGTGTGGATGTCAACCAAGACAGCAAAGGGCCCATCCAAATCGCTCCATCCAGATCCATCCAAAACTGGAAGGCCGGCGACGAGATCGTCATCGCCCCCAGCTCTCCCAACCCCATGCACACCAAAAAATATACAATCAGCAATATCACAGGAAACGAACTCAATATCACGACCAGGCTCAAAAAAGAGATTCGCAGCAAAACAATGAGCTACAGATACAACCAAACCCTCGATCAGCGCGTAGAGGTCGCGAACCTCACACGCAACATCAAGATCCGCGGAGAAAAGCTCAACGACAAGAGTTACCACATGATGTTCATGCAACCAGGGAGAATTAAGATCGAGAGCGTGGAATTTATCGGTGGCGGCCACATGGGCGACCTCGCGCGCTACCCTATCCACTGGCACATCGCAGGAAATCGCCAGGGTGATTACATCAAAAAATCATCCATCCACGACACAGAGCAACGGTGCATCACCATCCACGGAACCCATAGAGTCCGTCTTGAGGACAATGTTTGTTACAACCACGTAGGACATGGCTTCTTCCTGGAAGATGGAGATGAACAACACAACATCTTGAAAAACAATCTCGCGATCAACGGTATCAAACCCAAAGCAGGAAAAGTCCTCTTACACTCGGATCTTCAGACCTCCTCCAAGCGATACAAACCAGTCGCAGGGTTTTGGATCTCCAACCCCAACAATCTACTCGAAGGAAATGCAGCCGTAGGAGAAGGTACAGGTTTTTGGTATGCCCTTAAAAGCGCAGATAGTTTACAAGGACGCATCGCCTCACTCACACCCGCTCCCATCAATACACCCATCCGCCTCTTTCGCAACAACCGTGCTCACGCAAATGGCGTCGGTCTCACGATCGACGGAGGTCCTAACAATGACTGCTCTTCTGAAGATTCCTGCACAAACGCAGAGAGCAACATGTTCCCTACCGGTACCAATTACGAACCGACAGCTTCTTCTGTAATTGAAGGGTTTATCGCTTACAAGAACAAAGAGTTTGGGCTTTGGGTACGTTCTCCAGGAGGCAACACTGTCGTCAGAAACAGCATCGCAGGAGATAACTACGTCAACTTCGGATTGGTCTTTGACCAGCTGTTGGAAAACTCGGTTGTCGTTGGAAAGAGCGCAAACATGACCGACGAAGACATGGGCTTCCTCGTCAATAGATCATGCACCGATTGCAGCACACCTCCGACAGTCACCGAGCTCGTTCCTGCTTCGGGGTTGGTACTGTACGATGGTCCCATCTCCCTCAAAAATGTCGAATTTGCAGACTACCCTACAAGTTTGCAACTCAACCTCTCAAAAACAAACCTGACCAACTACGACATCGCGCCGGTCCCGTTTGTCTTGACAGGCGCAGCCGCAATGAGAAGCTCAACACATCGAGTGGAGGGGGTTACATTCAGTAACGCACCAGGAGCAATAGGAGATTTTGCGCACACCTTCAACCACGCGAGCAAAAAGAACTGGGCCGCAGGACTCTACGATGTCGACGGGACCTACTCCGGCCATGCAAATCACACCGTCAAATCCGATATGCCCATGAATGTGTATCCTGACTGTAAGAGAGATACCAAACTGCGTAACGCAGTGATCTGTCCGGGTGTATTTGGGCTGTTTGGCATTGTCAAAGAAACATTCCAGGCCAATATCACACGTGTCGATCGACTGCTCAACAAACGAGTCCTGTTTGATATCGACAACCAACCGTACAGCCAACCAGACAACAACAACATCAATCAGTTCTCTTTCTCACATGTTGTGGGAGGACGCTTTAAATACGTGATTGAACCATCTAGCAGCGATGCCTTCGAAAACGATGGCTTTGTAACTTACGGAAAACTTGGAGAGTGGAGTCCTTGGTTTGACTTCCGCCATAAGGCACACCGTTGTGAGTTGCTAAACAGCGCCTCCACAAACCACAGAATTCAAAAACATACGGACACACAACTCATTTTTAGGGTCAAATACACAACGCTGGATCGACGCACGAGCTACAACGGAGACTACCGATACAAAGCAACCTTCCGTATCAAATGTGCCCCCCCAACGAATAGCCCCTAAACCAAAAACAGCCTCGAAGAGGCCAGCACAGCGCGCTGGACCGCATTGGAAGGCCTTACGGCCTTGGGAATAGCCTGCTCTGATCAAGAACAACCCCCTGCGATGACGTGCATCCCTCCACAAAAACCAAAAACAGCCTCGAAGAGGCTCAACTGAGGGGGAAGACAAGCGCAGCGCGTCTGGGGGAAATCCATTTCCCCCGATAGTTCACCCCAAAATTCATGTCCCCCGATAGCTCTCCTAAAAAGCGACTATTTTTTCTGTAGAAGGAGCTTCAGCCTTGCTTCACCGTGACCTTTTCCGAGGATCTTTTTGAGTCTGTCGTGGAAGTTGAAAGACTTATCATGTGGTGGATGGTGACATCCTTTACAGGTGCTCTCTGGGACATTGCGCACGATCAAAGCTTTATTCGCAGAAGCTGCGTGTAGCCCGCCGTAACTGTGACAATTTTCGCACTGAACACTGGCGAGTCGATGGGGTTTTTTGATGTTGTACAATCCACCGGGTTTCAGCCAGCCAGTCACGTGACAGCCGATACAATCGAGATCGTATTGCTTCTTATCTTTGACGAGTGTTGGATAGGCATTGGCGTGACGTGTCTTTTTCCAGAATTGGTATGCTGCGGCGTGACAGGTTTTGCACTTGTTCACCCCAGCATAAAAGTTCCCCTTTGCGTTTTTGAGGATTGGCTTGATCGCAGCGAGAGCCTTCAGGTTGGCCTTTTTGACATCTTCACCATAGCGAGCCAATCGGTCCGCGATCGTCGGATCTTCTCCCAGTTTTCGGGCAAGAGGTACCAAAAAGTGAAGGTATCCATTGTGCCCTTTCTTCAATTGCGCAGGTGCTGAGAGGAGCTTCTTGGCGGCGACGATTTTCTTACGTAGAGCGTTGGCTTGGTTGATATAAATCCCAGCAAGAGGTGCAAAGGCAGCGCCTTGCTTTTTCATCTGTGCAGCCTGTCTCATATACGAAGCGACCTGCTCGTCCATCTTTTTGATCGCCGCTTTTCTCTGTCCAGCAGTCTCAACCCGCGCCCAAGGTAAACCGGATTTTTGCACGTAAAAGGACAACAATCCAGCCTTTTGTCCTTCTTTGGGGGTCGAGACCAAGAACGCACTCTCGATGCGTTTGGGGGTCGTAAGCTCAGCATCTTCAGCGCCTTCAATCGCGACATGGATCCCTTTGACCTTCTCCAGTATCGCCTCGACTTTTTGGAATCCCAATGTAGAGAGCAAGATGATCTTCTTTGCGCCTTTCTTTTGGAGAAGCGCGACCATCCGTTGGGCGGTCTTGAGGGGCGCAAGTCGTTTGAGTTTGCGTGCGCTCCAAAAATCCTTGGGCCAAGGATCTTCCTTATTCGGTGTCGAAGGTGCATCGGTCAACGAGAAGACCCCTACTTTCTCCCCCTTCCAGTCAAACACGACATGTGTAGGAAAGATCGCTTTCCCCGCGACATCAACGATGTTACTCGCGATTGTGTGGGCCGTGTTGCGTTTGGCGAGGCGCTTGAGCGTAGAGAGTCCAAAGGTCAGGTCGTAGGGTCCAACGCCCACAACACGATAACCGATCATACCGAACATATCAGCGACCATGTCGGCTTTGATATGTGCCTGTGTTTGTTTGCTTTTGGCCAGCTTGAGCTTTTCGAAGTAGAGGTTCCCGGCGTCCAACCTGAGGGGCTTGATGCCTTTGTAACGGAGCCCACCAACAAGCGCGCCAAGTCGAGGCAGACCACCGAGCATGTCAGCCTGACAACCACAAGGTTCATAGTAGGATTTAAGTCCACCGGAGAACAGGATGACGTTGGCTTGCGCTGGACCAATTTGCTTGTTGGGTAACAAGATATCTTTGGGGAGGGACGTCTTGAAGGGGCCCTTCTTTGCCTGGACTTTGTGTGTCGTCGGTCTTGATGTCGGGATGTTGCGTGTCGTCGGCTTGGATGCCGGACTCGTTTGTGTGGTGGCCTTTGACGTGGGGGGGTTCGTTTTGGGTGGGCGGGCGGCCATCAACCAGACGCTCAAGCCAAGCGCACAACACATCAACCACCAGGGACTCCCTTTTCGAAGCAATGCCATATGAATCAATCCTTTCTACATAACAAAGGTGACGCGAGCACCATCTTCACGCTTGATCCAATCAGACGAAAATGGTGACAACCCAATGCTCTTCATACAGGTCTGTTTGGGGGATTGGGTGTATCCACAGGATAGTCGTGGCCCTCGGTAAAATCAACAGACAGCCAACACTTTCCCCACGATACAACCTCTCCTGCTCAGAGACCTGCTAGCAAAACATGCAGACAACCCCAACCTATTCCCATCAGACGGTCGGAGAAGGTTGTTTGTAAGAGGTGTGTGCTTTGTTGGAAGATTATATGGAGAAGAAAGTCATGTGGAGAGGGGATCGCAGGCGATGATACCGGGTTCACCCCCAGCACCACAGGAAGGAAGTGGGTACACTTACTTGACGCAGGCTTTGATGGTTTTTCCGTCGACAGTGAGGCTACCACAGGAAGCTCTCGTGCCTTGCGCGAGACAGTCACCGGAGACCGTACATGGGACAGTACATTCCAGGCTGCTGCCATCACAGAGGCGCGTCGCGCAGGTGTTGGGGAAGGATGCCGAAGCATTACATGTCCCGCCCACTGCGACATCACTACCACCAGGCATCGCGCAGAAGGTGCCGAGCTTGGCGTTTCTCTTCTCAGCACGACAGACATAGCCGTTTTTGCAATCATCAGCCTTGCTACATGAGCCTGTGTCAGGAACACACGCCATGACAGTCACATGCCCTGCTCCAACCGCCATAAAGGAAGGCGCGCACACAAAACCACTCGCACAATCAGCGTCGACTTTACATGGCTCTTCGCACTTACCGGAGCCAAGACCACAGACACGGGTCTGACAATCGTTGGGGAAGGCTTGTGTAATGGTGCATGTCGCGCCGACCTTTTTGTCAGTCGCGTCAGGAACACGACACTGTTTTTGGTATCCCATTGCAGCCGTAAGGTAGGTACAGACCTGACCGCTTGGGCAATCTTTGCTGGACTCACAAGCTGCATCACAGAGCTTCGTCTGGAAGCCTTCAACAGTCACGGTCCTACATTTGCCCACACCACAGTCAGCGTCGACATTACAAGTCTCTACACAACGATCGTTGTCGGGATGGCACATCTTCGTCGTACATGTGCTGTTGAAGATGCTCTGTTTTGAGTCACACGTCGAGCCTGTGGCAGCTCCACTTCCAGCCTGACATGTGTAAACGATGCCTTGTGCTGTTCGTGCACCACGACAGACATTGGGCGCAGCACAGTCCGTCTTCTTCTGGCAGCTCGCGCCGACGTCAGGGACACAGCCTCTGACAGCCTTGTTGCCTTCGATGAAGGTCGAACCACACACGAGACCCTTCGGACAATCAGCGTCTTTGCCACATGTCGCGACACACGCCTGTGTACCCGCCTCACAGAAGCGGTTCTCACAGTCACCAGGGATCTTCGTGTCCGTACACGCGTCACCAATTTTCTTCTTACCGCTGGGGCGCTTGATACACTTCTTGATAATTGTACCTTGTAGATCGAAGTCGAGCGCACAGACAGGTTCAGCGGACGGGCAGACCGCGTCATGTGTACATTCAACGCCACTAGAGACACAAGCTCGGGCGAGTGAACCACCGCTAAGTTCGACACTTCCACAAAGAGTGCGAGGACTGCTTGTACAATCAGCGTCTTTTTCACATGTATCAACACACACTTTGAGTGAGGGATGACACAGACCGGATTGGCAATCCGCATTGAGCGCACACACAGAGCCGGCTTTCTTTGCGTTACTGTCAGGGGGCAGACACAGATAGTCGATCTGCTTACCGCTCTCCCGAACCGTACAGATTGTTGTTTTGTAAGTACAATCGGCGGTCTTTTTGCAAACTTGTGGTGGGGGTGCGCAGGCGAAGACTTTGCTTCCTGAGATGGTGAGCTCAGTACAGACCTCACCAGAAGGACAATCACCCAGGCCAGATGTACAGGTTTGGGTACACTTGTTGGTGATGAAGTTACACATTGAGGTTTGACATTGCCCCAGTGAAGTACATGCGTCACCGACTTTTCCGACATTTGGATCGCTTGGTTTGACGCACGAGAAGGTGACACCACCAGCGGAGAGTGACGCTTTACAGACCTCACCAGAGGGGCAATCGGCGTTCCCCTGACAATCTTGACGGGCACCTGTGATGCAGGCGTTGATCTGTGTCGTCAAGAAAGAGAACGTTCCACAGTACTCAGTCGGTGCACAGTCTCTATGTGCCTGACAGATATCAGTACACTTGCTCTGATTGGGCTCACACAAACCTGTCGCGCAGGTGTTGCCTGCAGGAGGAGGTGTACAGGTGTCGCCCTTCTTGCTCTTGGTGCCAATAGCCACACAAGACGTGACCACCTGGTTACCCGCGCCAAGGTCGGGCTTACAGGCTTCGCCAGTTGCGCAATCAGAGTCCTTGAAGCACTGACGACAGATGTTTGCAGGCCACTTTCCGTCCAAAATGGCCTCAGTACATGAGTAAGGTGCCGTACAACCCCCCGTCTTACAGAAGATGGAGCATCGTCTGGTTGATGGATCACAGAGCCCGGTCTGGCATTGGTCTGTGCGAGAGGGATCGCATGTGTCACCGATCTTGGACGAACCTTTGGCTGTATCACAGGTGCGTTGTGCACGGTTGTCTGTGTCATAGGACAAGGTGCAGAATTCACCGGACTGACAATCACTGTCCGCATCACATGCTTTGCTGATCGTTGCGCAGAGGTTGAGATTGTTGGGGCCATTGGCTGTCGACTCACAACGGAATTGCAACGGACAGCTCGTGCTCTTTCCACCGTTACATGGTGGGGAACACGTCTTCAGAGTGGGATGACAGAGACCACTTTGGCAGTCAGCGTCTTGTGTACATTTTGCGCCATGAGCGGCCTTTGTGGTCTCGGGCTCACGACAAGAGAGGATCGTGTCACTACCACGTTTGGTGTATTGGCAGATCTGACCTCTCGGACAATCCGCATCACCTTCACAGACCTTGAAACCACAGAGTTGGAACTTCGTGGCTTTGCCTGTTGAGTCTTTGACTTCGCGCTGTGTACAGAGGAAGGAGTCATCCACAGGGTTGACAGGTGGGGTCTTGCTTGCATCGAGACATTCGTCGATTTTGAGGCACGGTGCAGAGCAGTACCCTTCAGGCAAGAGACAGACATTGGAAGCACAATCGCTGTGTTGCGTACACTTCTTACCAGTCTCACTCGTACTTGATCCTGGGGTATTACAGAACAAACTCAGTGTGTTGTTTTTCTCGACAATCTGACATTCTTCTTGTGAAGCACAGTTGTTCCTCGTTGCACAGGTCAAACCCGTCCCTGGACGAACACACATCGTTGTTTGGATGGGAGAAAAACCAGTCAGGGTGAGATTCTGTTGGTTACAGTCGTAGCCAGCAGGACAGAGATTGCTTTTGGAGTTACAGGGTTTTGAGCAGCGGCCACTCAGACAGATGCGGGAGGCACAGTCTTCGTCTTTGCTACAAACCTCACCGACAGCGGCGGTCGCGGTTCCTTTGGTGACACAGGTCAACTTGAACTCACCAGTGTCTCTGACAATCGCGCTACAGATTTCGCCTTGTGTCGTACAATTTGCATCTTCTTTGCAGTCTGTGTAGGACTTTGTACAGACGCGAACGCTGCCTTTTGTACCGTTGACAGTAAGCGCACTGGGATTACAAAGTAAACCGCCGACACAATCCCTAGTAGAGTCCTTGCAAAGAGTCGCACAGACATCTGTATCAGGTAGACAATAGCGACTTTGACAGTCATCGTTGTCGGTACAAGGTTGTCCTTTTCCAACCGCGCCTGTTTTGGGTTGTTGACAGTACGTCTCTATTTTTGAGGAGATAACTTTGGGTGAGCAGAAGTAATCTTCGTGGACACACTCCCCAGTTTTGTCGCAAGGCACACCGTTGGGACCGGGTTGGCAGATTTTGTAGGTTTGCTTGTTGGTGAAATCTGTGAACTCATAGGCTTTACAGACATAGCCCGTCCCACAATCAGCGTCAGCATCGCACAAGACACTACACATACGTAGGCTCTTCTTGATACAAACGCCACTGTAACACTCAGTCTCACTATCACACACTTCGCCGAGTTCTTTGGTCGAGCCGGGCTTGGCCTGACATCGCGTCTCGTATTTTCCTTTGGTGATGTTGGGGACGAGGATACAAAAAGTAGACTGATCGGTGGAGCAGTCATTGTTGCGTGAGCACTGGTCCCCACCAGGGAAACAGACATTGAGCTTCACATTACCAATGTCAACAGAGTCGCAGCTTCCACCACCGGGACAATCGTTGCTATCGCGGCAGGTCTTCGTACATTTTTTGTATTTGCCATAGCAGAGGGTCGACTGGCAATCGCCAGGTGCTGCTTTGGTCGGATCACAGGTCTCACCAAAACTGGCTGCGCCTGTATTTCCGGGCAGACAATACAACTCGTTGTTTTGGGAAGCATCAGGGATACAAAATGTCCCAGTACGTGAAGCACAGTCAGCATCGCTGGTACATTTGGGAGGAGGTCCAAGATCGGGTTCTTTTTCGACGATGGGCTCTTCAGGTGTCGGCTCGGAGGCATCAGCTTCTTCGACGACAGGTTCGGGAGCCGGTTCTTCCTTGACCGTGGGCTCTTCGGGTGTCGGTTCGGGTTTCGCAGGCTCAGCAGGCTTGCGATATCCCGGCGGGACAGTGACACACAGTTGTTGGATGCATTTCTGGTTGGCGCCCTGGCAGTCTGTGTCGCTGGTGCAAGCAGGCGCAGCAGTCCTGGGCTTACATGAACCATCTGTACACACTTGTGAGCCAGAACAATCTGTGTCGTAGGTACACTCAGGTTGGCTACAGTGGACGAGCATCGCCCCCCAACCAAACAGACAACACAAAGTCAAAAGACGAAGCGAAATCAAACGAAACTTCATGGAAATCCTCAATATTTTCAGCTTCACGATGATCGGATGTGAATGACACGTAATCGGGAAAAAAACCCGTTATCACAGGATGCTACCTTAGCGGAGTTGCCAGAAACGGTCAATCATCCAATTCTGCGATCACGGCTGAAACCTCAAAAAAGACAAAAATCTTTCAACGAAACAACACACTATACTCTATCGAAGAAAACAGACCCAAATGATCTTTTTCTCATCCTCTACCTTACAATGACCACCCTCCTCTTCAAAACGTCTCACCCTCCGAGAGATACGTGATCGGTCTTTTCAGAGAGAATCAATTATCCAAATAGATTCAATCGATTAACGAAAAGCGTTTGACACATTGTAGACCTTGTGGTATAGGGTATGAACGTTTTTTTCAGATGGCAACATTTGAATCAAACATGGCGGATGTAGCTCAGTTGGTTAGAGCGCCTGACTGTGACTCAGGAGGTCGCCGGTTCGAGACCGGTTATCCGCCCCACATAAAACCTCGAACCTTTATGGTTCGGGGTTTTTTTTTGCCCTTTTCACACCCCCGCATACAACATCTCACTACCATCGACTTGTGAATACCACCCACAAGGAGGAGCCCACAATGGCTGGAAAATACTACGAAGACCTCGAAGTAGGAAGCACCCTGAAGCACCCAATGGGTCGCACCATCACGGAGATGGACAACGTCATGTTTACCTCTCTGACCATGAACACACAGCCCCTCCATCTCAACGAAGACTACGCAAAAAACACGCGCTTTGGCAAACGCATCGTCAATGGGATCTTCACCCTCGGCCTCGCTGTAGGTCTCACAGTCGCTGACCTCACAGAAGGTACACTCGTCGCCAACCTCGGTTATGAAAGCATCAAGCACCCTCACCCAATGTTCCACGGTGATACGTTGTACGTCGAGACAGAGATCGTGAGCAAACGAGCGTCCCGCTCCAATCCAGGACAAGGTATCGTCACCTTCCGACATATCGGACGTAATCAGGATGGCGTCATCACCATCCAATTCGAACGCTCCGCGCTCATGCACATGAAGCCCGCCCAAGACGAGAGTGCTTCCTAACCCTTCTTTTTTGTGGAGGATATCATGTCACGAATTCGCCGCTCTGTGTTGTACATGCCTGGCGACAGCCTCAAGAAAATCACCAAAGCTACACAGCTCGATGTCGACTCCATCGTCATGGATCTCGAAGATGGTGTCGCCCTTAACAACAAACAAGCCGGACGTGAGACGATCGTCGAAGCCTTCAACACACTCGACTTTGGTCGCAGAGAACGTCTGGTCCGCATCAACCCCTTCGACTCTCCCTTCGCACAAGACGATCTCGACAAAACGATCGGTGTCAAACCCGATGGTTACGTCATCCCCAAAGTCGAATCCGCCGACGATCTCCAACAAGTCGACACCTTCCTTGAACAGGCCGAACAAGCAAACGGCTGGGAAGTCGGCTCAATCAAACTCCTCGCGATCATCGAGACCGCACGAGGTGTCTTTCACCTCCCGCAGATCGTCACAGCGAGTGAACGCCTATCCGCTCTGATGTTCGGCTCAGAAGATCTCGCAGGTGACATGGGCGCCATCCGCACCCCAGAAGGGATGGAGATCCTCTACGCACGAAGCGCCGTCGTCCTCGCTGCTGCCGCCTATAAACTCGACGCGATCGACACTGTGTACCCGGACTTTCGTGACCACGAAGGACTCAAACGCGAATCTCTCTTCGCCAAACAACTCGGCTACTGTGGAAAAATGGCCATCCACCCAGGGCAGGTCCCCATCATGAACGATGTCTTCGTACCGACTCCAGAAGAGATCGACTACGCACAGCGCCTAATCGCGGCCAATGACCAACACCAATCAGAAGGCACTGGCGCGTTCGCCTTTGAAGGCAAAATGGTCGATATGCCCATGATCCGCAGCGCACAAAAAGTCATCCAACAAGCCACACAAGCCGGTATCCTCCAAGCATAGCCAGCGCAGTCAAAAACAGCCTCGAAGAGGCTCAACTGAGGGGGAAGACAAGCGCAGCGCGTCTGGGGGATTTCAAAATCCCCCGATAGCTCTCCTAAAATCCATGTCCCCCAATCGCTCTCCTAAAATCCATGCCCCCAATCGCTCTCCCCTCCCGGGGCATCAGGCCTGTTTATTTTCTTGCAAGAAGAATTTGAGCAACCCTTTGGCGACGATTTGTCCATCGACGTGGGCCTCACATAGCATGATTCGCATGGGGCCTTTGGCCGCATCGAGTGTGGCTTTTGTTGCGATCGTTGCGCCTTGTGGGATCGTCGCTAGGTAAGAAAAATCTTCCACACCAGTCAAAAACCCCAAAGAAGGCTCCAGTCCGTCTTTGTAACCGATGTAACCCTGTCCAGCAGCCACTGTTTGTGCGAGAGTCTCGATCAAAGCCTCTTCACGAAGGAGTCCATCTCTCACAAAAGGATCGCCCTCTTTGACTTCAAAGCGCCCCTCGACCTGCTCCTCTGACCACGACGTCAAAGCATCGAGACGTAGTAATGTCGCGCGGTGAGGTAGTAATGATTCGACTTCGGGAAAACTCATGACTCTTCTCCATCCCAAAAGGGGTAAAAATTAAACCACTGATACGGATACTTTTTGACGATGTGTTCGAGCTGCTCAACATAAAACTGGACCCAGCGTTTGCGTGCGTCCTGCTTGGATTCTCCTTGCAAACGCTCACACAAGTGAGGACCGGTCGCCTTCAGATCGTATTGTGTCCAGGTCTTCTTGGTCGCGAACATGTGGTAGACAGGCACCTCCAAAGAGGACGACAACATAAAGGGCAAGAGCGGAAAGGCTGCATTTTGCCCTAAAAACGCAGCAGTGACAGTCCGTCCACCTTCGAGTGAACGATCCCCGTGAAGGCAGACGATGTCACCCTTTTCAAGCGCAGAGATGATCTTCATGACGGCGCTCATCCCCTCCTGAATAGGGATAATCTCAAAAGAAGGCTGGCTGTTGATCGAATCAAAGAAGCCTTGGAGTTGTTCGGCCTCGGCTTGCAACATCACGACGTGGATCTTTTTGTCGACTTTGCCTGTGAGCATCCGTCCGGCGAGATCCCAATTGCCGACATGTGCGCTGAGCAGGATGGCGCCTGTGTCGAGCTGCATCATCTCCTCGATCTTCTCGACACCATCCTCAGTGAAGTGCAATTGTGTACCGATCACACCCATCGCACCTGCCATTCGATCGATGATCACCTGCCCAAAGTAGAGGATATGGTTGTAATTCATCCACAACCGCTTCCACCATGGGAGCGGACCATGTATCTTTTGCAGGTACTCACTTGATGCTCGTAACGTCGAAGGCGCAAAGAACATGTAGTACATACCCACAAAGAACAGCAGCGTGTAAGCAGCCCGCAGACCAAAGAATTGAAGTAACCACGCAAAGATGCGGTAACCGAGTGGGTTTCCACGGCTCCGCCCTGTCCACTTGCGCTCCTTCGCGCGCTCGATCTGATCGCGCTGTTCGACATCCTCCGCGATACTTTTTTCTTGATCCAAAGACACCTCCCAACGGCCTAAATGCACAGTGTATACCATCCTTTTGGGGATATGTGACACTCGCTTTTGAGTGCTCCACTATCTACAACAAGCCCTACAGGATCTCAAGCTCGTCCTCCCATACATTTGTGATGTATATCAAAGAAAAGTGGGACGGTTTCTGTACACTCTTTGTGTCCTATCACCTCACACACAAAGGGTCTTTACAGATGTCATCACAAACCCACATCGTCCAGGCCACGTCCCTTCCGGAAACACAACATCGATGGACACTCAGCCTCCTCGACAAACAGACCATGCGGATGAATATCCGTGGAACGTGGATCTATCGCGACGCCCCCTCCCCCGATGCGCTTCGTGAAAGTCTCGCCTCCCTGCTCTCCTACTATCCCCACCTCACAGGCCGTATGGTCGACACATCCTACATCGAATACACAAACGCCGGTGTGCCTTTTACGACGACACAAAACCACTCGATCAGCCTCAAAGATATCGAGGAAGATCAAGAAATTGTAGACAAACTTGCCCCAACACTCAACGCCAAACAAGTTCAGAAGGGACAACAGGCACCTCTTCAGGTCCAGCTCACTGAGATCAAAGATGCACACGTCCTCAGCGTGATCGTCAATCACGGGATGATGGACGGAAACAGCTTTTATTCGATGATGTTGCGCTGGAGCCGACTGCACAGAGGGTTAGAGATCATCCCTCCAGTGCTCGACACCTCACTGCTCCCACAAGCGTCAGACGTCGACAAAGATGTGCTTACAGAGCAGGCCAAAGAGCTCGGCTGGCGGCCCTTCTCTTTGTGGAAACTCCTGTGGCACCTGCCGTCGCTGATCATATCGATGCGCGCAAAGCGCTTTGGTCCAATCTACTTCTCTCCAGAGAATCTTCACGCGCTCAAACAAAAAGCCATCGAACAATCGGGATGCCAGACGATCAGCACACACGAAGCATTAAGCAGCTACCTCTCTCGACTGTTCGCCCAACGAGGCAAAAAGAAGTCCAACACCTACACCCAAAGTGTCGTCATTGATGGACGTGGCAGACTCGAAGATGTCCCAGAGAATTACGTTGGTAATATCTCGTATGTCATCCCAGGCGCGACGTTCAACCGAGAAGACAGCTTTGGAACGATCGCACAAAAGATGCACGACGCTGTCGAACCCTATACCTCTTATCCCTCGAAGAAACTCACCTTCGCGATGAAGGCCAGCCTCCAAGCAGTCCAAGAGAAGCTCCCCTTGATGCCGTTCGATATCGTAGGCGCCAACATCAACCCTCCACGAGACTTTTACATCAACAATTTCAGTAAATTCCCTGTCTATGATGTCTGCTTTGGCAGCGCACAAAAGGAGCTCGTTCCGATACGGGTTGTCCCACACAACCTTCCGGACTTGATACAATTTTGGCCTGCCCCCCCCGCACAAGGCGGGGTCGAAGTTTACTTCAACGGTCCACTCGCCAACATCATGCGTAAACACAAGCCCACGATCCTTCCAGCGAAGACGACCTAAGCTCCCTGCGCCCCTGCCGATATCGCTTGACACGGCGATCGACTTCACCAAAAATGACGCCTCCAATTCTTTTGTTGACTCTGACTCTGTCATACTCGGAGGTTTCGTTTTATGTTTACACGCTCTCGAAGAGGCACACATTGGGGCATCGCAGGCTTTCTCCTGCTTTGTGCCCCTTTTGCCCTCGCTTCAGCTCCCTCACATACATGTCCAGATGCACAAAAACACCCGGGACACGGCTTCTCTAAAGCACACATGTCCAAATACAACGGTCCCGGTACACAAAAGAACACCAAAGATAAACCCCCCATCAAAGCCAAGGGAAAACCCGCAAAAGTCGATGTCGTCTCCTTTACCACACGTGAAGGGACCTGGATGAACCTCACCCTCTCGCCTGATGGTAAGTGGCTCGTCTTCGACTTGCTCGGCGATATCTACAAAATGTCCAGCAAAGGCGGCGACGCAAAGCGGCTGACAAAAGGCACAGCCTGGGACACACAGCCACGCTTCTCGCCTGATGGAAAGTGGCTCGTCTTCACAAGCGACCGCAGTGGTAGCGCCAACACCTGGATGATGGATGTACAAGGCAAACAGCTCCGCCAACTCACACACAACCACGCCATCGTCACAAACAGTCCAGTCTTTTCACCTGATGGCCAACACGTGATCACACGACGACGCATCACGGACCGCAGAAGTATCGGTGTTGTCGAACTATGGATGCACCACATCCTCGGCGGAAAGGGTCTTCAACTGACCTCAGGGAAACGAATTGGGGATGCCAATGAGCCGGCCTTCTCGCCTGATGGAAAATATCTCTACTTTTCGACACGTGGACGACATCGCTACAACAGAAACCCACACCAAGGGATCTGGAATCTTCAGCGACTCGATATCCAAAGTGGCCATCGCAAGATGATCTCTCGTGGCGCGTCGCGTCCCCATCCTTCTCCTGATGGTCGTTATATCTCATTGATCCGCCGCATCGGAAAAACATCTGCGATCCAACTTCACGATCTACGCACTGGTGCAGAACACACACTCACGAATATCCTCGATCGCGACCAACAAGAAGGCTTCGCGATGAATGGAACCTACCCTGCGATGGCCTGGAGTCGCGACAGTAAGATGTTGTACTTTACAGCCAAAGGTACCTTCTGGAAGCTGTCCATCAAAAACAAAAAGCTCACCAAGCTCCCCTTCAAGGCAAAGGTCGAACAGCACGTCACGAGGGCACTACGTACAACCAGGAGAGTTGGACAAAAAGCCTTTCAGCTCAAAATATTGCGTTGGCCACAGCGCTCCTCCAAGGGAGACAGAATGCTCTATGGAGCGATCGGACGCATCTACAGCGTCGCGTGGCCTCCCAAACGCAAACAACCCAAAGAGATCAAGCACAAAGATGCATTAGCCTACGCCCCAGCCTTTGCACGTGATGGACGAACTTTCGCCTACGTGACGTGGTCTGATACAAAACGCGGCCATGTGTGGGTACGTTCATTTGGCAAAGATGGCACCCCCACACCTCCAAAACGTATCACCCAATACAGCAGCATGTATCTCCACCCCTCTTTCTCACCAGACCAAAGCAAGCTGGTATTTATCAGCGCAAGTGGTGCTGACCGTCGTGGCCTTCCGCTCTCTTACCAACCCTGGCTTCAGCTTCAAGTCGCAGACCTGAAGACCGGCAAGATCCGCTCGATTCTCACACTGAGAAGCCACGGTTCACTCAGCCGCAACCCTCAGCCACGTTTCTCGAAAGATGGCAAACGCATCTTCTTCACACGTATCTCCTACAAACGTTATAGAGGTTATCGTCATCTGTGCTCGGTCAGATTGGATGGTAGCGATGAAAAGAAACACTTCTCCGTGTACGCCGGTGAAGAGATGGAGCTGTCTCCCGACCAAAAGTGGCTGTTATTCAAACACCTGCACCAGATCTACGTGATGCCCACACCTCCCTTGCGCAGCAAACCCATCTCACTGCGCGTGATCGACGGACGTATCGCTGGCAGTCCTTGGCCCATCGTCAAACTCTCGAAGATCGGAGGCAATTGGCCATCATGGGGACCAAACAACCAGATCCTCTGGAGTCTTGGACGAGAGATCTACACCCTCCCTCTCTCGAAAGTCATCGACAAGCTGCAAAAAGACGCGAAGAAGCGCACACAAAAAGCGCTCAAACGCTACACCAAACAACGCCCCAAAACACAACTCTCCTCCACACCAAAAAAAGCTCCCTCCACCCAACAAACACCCTCCGCCAAGAGCAAACCGACCTCTCGTCCCGTCAAGCCCACTAAAAAGTCGAAAAAAACAAAGAAGGCAAAAAAGAAGAAGAAAGACGCCCTGAAGCCGACAGTCCACAAAATCAGACATATCGTCAAGAGCGCAGAACCTTCGGGCTGTATCGCGCTGACACACGCGACGATTATCACGATGCACGGCAAACAAGTGATCCAGGACGGGACGCTGGTGTTGAATGGTTCAAGGATCCATTGGATGGGACCAAGCAAAAAGGCAAAGCTGCTCGGATACTGCAAAAAGATGGACATGAAAGGGAAATATATCATCCCCGGTTTCATCGATGTCCACTCACATATGCACTACAACGCGCTTGAGGTCTTCCCCAAGAGTTCGTGGGAATACTACGCAAATCTGGCTTATGGAGTCACGACAACACACGATCCCTCAGCGAGCACGGAGCTGGTCTTTGGTCAATCAGAGATGGTCCGTGCCGGTGTGATGGTTGGACCAAGGATATACTCAACTGGATTCATCTTGTACGGAGCGGAGAACACACATAAAGCGATCGTCAGGGGTCTTCAGGATGCAAGACACCACATGAAGCGATTGAAAAAGCTCGGCGCGTTCAGTGTAAAAAGCTATATGCAGCCAAGACGCATCCAGCGACAATGGGTACTCCAGGCCGCGAGAGAAGAAAAGATGCTCGTCTACCCCGAAGGTGGTGGCAATCTCCAGATGAACCTGAATATGGTACTCGACGGTCACACAGGTATCGAACATGCCTTCCCAGTCGCGCCACTGTACAAAGATGTCGTCCAACTCGTCGCACAAAGCAAGACCGGTTACACACCAACCTTCCTGGTCGCTTATGGTGGATTGTCCGGGGAGATCTTCTTTTACCAACATGACACTGTTTGGAATAACAAGAAACTCACCCAATTTTACCCACCAAGATTGCTCAACGCCCGCGCGAGATGGCCCAAACACATGGTAAGAGATAACGACTGGCACTTCCAAAAGATCGCAGAATCCGCCAAAAAGATTATCCGCAGTGGTGGACAGGTGCAGATCGGCGCGCACGGTCAGCTGCAAGGCTTGGGCGTCCACTGGGAGATCTTCTCACTCGCCAAAGGCGGTTTGACACCTCATGAGGTTCTGAGGGCCGCAACTTACCACGGCGCAACATACCTCGGTCTTCAACACGATATCGGCAGTATCCAAAAAGGAAAACTCGCGGATCTCGTGATCCTCGACAAGAACCCACTCAAAGACATCCATCACATCCGCGCAATCCGCTACGTGGTAAAGAACGGCTTCATCTATAAAGGACACTCCATGGATCGTGTCTGGCCCACAACACAAAAGCGCCCCACCTTCTTCTGGCAGCAATAACACCCTCCACCAGAACACACCACTCAAAACACAAGCGTGACACAACCCCCTTCATCAACCAGCGATCAAACACTCCCATCCACATGCTCATTTTGAACCCCCTTGGAACGACCATGGTGTTGCATTTCAAGCCATAAAGCTTGCATCCGACCATTCTCTCGTTATGTGGCTTTGCAGTGTTGGAATACAACACGATTGGGTCCTGTGTCTTTGTATCTTTAAAAAGTCAAAGGAGCGCTGCACGCTCCTTTCGCCTTCTGCAATGACATCCTCAATGGAACACTCCAACAGCCAAAGATAAAGATTCTAGTCTCACAAAAATCACTCAAAAAGCAACAAATGATGCAAAAAGATGCAAGCACCATTTGGAGAACAAAGTGGGTTGATGTTTCGATGTCAAAAGATCGATCTAGTGGGATCGCCAATCAGAAAAAGATGTTGACAAGGGGGAGCGTGGAGAAATGATCGAGGTGATCACTTTTAATCTCTTGATTTTATGTATCTTTCAAGGAATCATGGGCGATCTTTACGGATCGATCCATCCAAAACAGAAAAAATGGCCATAGGATACTTTTTCGATCTTTGCAGATCGATCGTGATCCAAAAAAGAGCGAGCACTGCATTTCGGACAAAGGATCAAAATGATCGAAAATTGATCATTTATTTCTCTTACTTTTCAAACCTATACACGATCAAGATGCGATCGCACGCGATCTTTCCTCATGATCCCGCTTTTTGGCCTGGTTTTGTGTTGGTGTCCGGATTTCGATCCTGAAAGATCGCGATCGGAAAGAATCGATCTTGATCATTGGCGATCATTTACAGGATCGAAGTCCATTTGACATCAAAAACCTTTTCTTTTCATAGAGATCATCGACAACTCCCCTTACGGACGTCTTGCCTTTGTATCTTGTAGTCTTTTGATTTTCCAAGACATTCGGAAAACCAAGTCAAAAAATTCATTTTTTTCGATGAATTCATATCCTTGGAGGTGTTGTTTGTGGGTCACCTCACACGGCTTTTTGCCAGATATCGAACAAAAGACAGCCTGCCCTCATTGCAAAAAGTTTTTAATGTTCAAACAGATACAGAGCAAAGACACAGTAGTAAGGGACCCAGAGATCGAAGTGATCGATCGCAAATGACGCTTCAGAAGCAGGTCAACATCCCCACAAGCGAAAATGGCAAATACCAGTCTGAAATTCGATGAGCATTTGTGCAAAAATGACATCAGACAATTTCGCCCACGCAACCACCGCATACAAATAAAATACTGATATACATAGATTTTTCAAATCGTACAAGGACCAAAGTAGACACAAAACTTCTGAAAAGAAGGTCACTGCAGGCCAATATGAAAAACCTATAAAAATCAAACAGATACTCTCTTTGTCGGAGTTATCCACAGAGCTGGGGATAAAGCTGGGGAAAAGTCACTTTTTCGTAAGCCTATCAATAGGTTGTAATTACCTATCAATAACAATTCATTTGCACATAATTTGCTACCACTTGGAAAATCCACTCCCTTTCAAAATGAAAAGGAAAACATGGAGATAAGGTAGTTATCCACAGAGTTATCCACAGGCTTTTCCACAGCTGAACATAAAAACAGCACATAACTAGCGTAAAAAACGAATAAAAACAAAGCGATAGGTATGCACATTTAATCCTAATTTGGTTGTGGATAACTCTGTGGAAACTGTGGATAACTCTGTGGATAACTCTGTGGATAACTCAAGCGACCTGTGGAAAAGTGAGCACCGGGAGAAAGTTTTCCACACATGTCCACAAGATGTCCACAGGCTTTTCCACAGTTTTTTCCACAGTTTTTGAGACAAAAGAACATTCACTTTCGAGCAGTTACAGAGTTATCCACAGGTAAAACCCTTCCCCTACTAATACTACTAAAGAGATATAATTTAAATAATTTTTATTCTAGTAAGAAAATTTTCTTACGCGGACACACACATACGCCTACACGTACGTGATGTGTACACCTACACGCACGCACGATCTTTTAGAATACGCGCGCTGCGTACGTGTTCTTTTTATACAATGCGATGTGTTGACGTATATACAGAGCATGTGTGCATACGCTCGGGATTGAGAAGTCACCCAAAACACACATCACCAACGATGGTGTGTACCTCGATGAATAAAAGCCTAATTTTTTCATTGCGTTATGTTCTTTTTTGAGTGTCTGTGATGCACTGTCCTGGCGAAACGAAGGGTTTGTGAGGGCTGAAAACAGATCGCCATGATCACGTAAAGGCTTCTCTCGCTTGCATTTTGCACTTTTTCTTGTCGAGATCCCGGAATGCTTTTGGTGGGGCTTCACGAGGCAGTCAGGCGTAATCTCGACGGATCTCCTCTCGGCGTCTCTCTCGTCCCTTTCGCCTCGCCTCGCTCTTCGTACAAAAAATCTCTACTGGCTGTTGGGAGATAGGGACTTTCGTGCATTTTTGGCTTTCCATTTTGGCCAGTTTGTGGTTTAACCAAGGGCAGGTTTCGGACGCAGATTTTTGACGCAGTAATTTTGATTTTGAGCAAAAAGACGCAAAAAGAGCTTCCGAATAGCCAAGACTTCACGTGGTAGGTATTTCATGGGGAAATCAACTGCGGAAGGAAAAAAGAGCAGTCAAGCTGGAGATATGTATTCAGGCTTTTGCTGCGACGGGTTTGGCTTTGACCACCTCAGAACTGTCTTCTTTCATGCGCTTTTGTCTTACCAAGACGTCTACGTAAGTTAAAGAACCCAAGACAAGCGCGCGTTCATCCTGCGTCAACGAAGGATCTTGAAATTCGAGAGTGTAACTCTTCATCCCTGTCACCAGACGGCGTGCGTCTATGAGTTTGCGGCGAAAGCGTCCGACCTGCTTGCTGCCTTTTGACACGCGATACTGGAGACCAAAGGGTCTTCTGCGGATGGTTCCCCAACGCTTGCCAGCCGCATCCCACAACATATATCGTCTATCACCCCACAACACTGATTGAGCTGACTCGCCAAGTAAACGAGCTTCGTCTCCTGTCATGTCATAGATGGAAAAGACCGCACGAAATAACGCCCAACCTTTGACCGCTTTGATCACCAATTCGTTGTTTTTGTCGTGGATTTCGATGACTGAAGATGCACGTGATGAGAGGAACGTACGTACACTCACAATAGAGAGAAAGAAGAGACCAACAATGGCCAACCCTAGCCCAATGAGCTTTCCTGTGGAGTCAGCGCCTATCAGCGCCTGGTAGACACCTCCAACGACGAGTCCTACCTCCAGCAAGAGACCAAAGATCCACAACACAGGCGACATCCATGCCGGGTGAAATGTAATCTCACCAATCTGCTCACCTGTGTCGTCGAGCAATTGAAACTTTGTATTCAATGACGGGAACCAGCGAAATTTTGACTGGACTGTAAAATTGTCCGCCTGAAGCAATTCGTTCATGTGATTTCCTCCTATGTGTTAAGAGCTGATGCTCTACGTTGTATGATGTATCGGCGCAGGAAAGCAACATTTGCTCCCCCCTATCTATTATATATAGGCGACATACAACGATACCATTCTCCCACAACAACACATCACACGTTCGATATCTTCCCACCTGCCCTCTTCTGTCACAAACCTTTCACACCACATACGCGAATACATCGAATCTTCACTTGGAGAGCTGTACAGGGCGGAGGATGTTCGGGCTCTGCGGAGGAGATTCGAAAGACGGAGCGGGAAGGCTGCTCAGGAGGAGGGGGTGTTGGAGGCGTGTTTTTCCAACTCTTTGGCGCGCTGCCAATAGTGTTCAAGTTCGTGTTGGGGGGTCTCATGGAGGTCTTTTTGATCGGCAAAGACGAGCTGTTCAACTTGCTGAAAGCGTTTGCGGAACCGATGGGAGGTGCTCGCGAGCGCGTTCTCTGCGTCGATTTTCAAGTGTCTTGCGAGATTGACGATCGTAAAGAGCAGGTCACCAAGTTCGGCCTCTTGCCTCTCATGTGATTCGTGGGCGATGGCTTCCCTGAGTTCTTGGAGCTCCTCATCGACTTTTCGCAGGACGGCTTGTTCATCAGGCCAATCAAACCCGACCTGGATGGCTTTGGCGGAGATCTTTTGTGCAAGATGAAGGGCTGGCAAGAGAGCAGGGATGCCTTCGAAGATCGAACGAAATGTGGGCTGTGAGCTGGCTTTCTCCTGGGCTTTGATCTTGGCCCAATTGCGTTTGATGTCCTCTTCCTTGATGGATGGATCTTCAAATACGTGGGGATGACGACGAATCATCTTCTCGACGATGTCTGTGTAGGCGTCTGCGAGGCTGAAGTGACCATCTTCTTCGCAAAAGCGACTCAAGAATGTGACGAGAAAGAGGACATCACCGAGCTCTTCTTGGAAATCATCGTACTCACCATCAAGGGCTTTTTGTCCGGCTTCGACAGCTTCGAGCACCTCTTCTCTCAGGTCCGGGAGGATCGTCCGCAGGGTCTGTTTGCGATCCCACGGACAGCCTTGTGGGCTTCTGAGTGTTGCGACGATTTGGGTTAACTGTGCGGCCCGGTATCCGGCTCGAAGCGCAGTTGGGGAGAAAAACGGTAGCACGATCGGGAGCTTCATCTGGATGGGATGGAGCCATCGTTTGAACGTCTCTTTCAATGGAGCCTCCTGTGTATTGGTTTGAGACATATCTGCTACCTATCACAAAAGGAATGTTTCACGAAGAGGAGAAAGAAGTCTCGACCTTTATCAGGTGATGGGATATAAAAGGAGGTGAACGTTCATTTTGTCACGTTGTTTATGTTGTCACACAAAGAGGAAACAGTCGGTGCGTCGAATTCTGCTGTTGTGTAGTGGTTGGTTGTTGCTGTGTATGTGGAGCCCACAGGCTCGCGCAGCGACAATCGATAAAGTTATCGCCGAGCTTAACCTTCAATTGCCTGTCTTGCGCCAGCCTGAGGCCCAAAGTCCTGCGCAGAAGGTGAAGCGACGTCTGCTTGAGTGGCAGCGTTGGTGGAGACAAGGTCAATATGGCCTTGTCAAGCAAGGGCTCAAAGATCTGCGAGAGTTGAAAAAGGATCTGGGTATCCGCAACTTCGTGACGTTGTCGCTCTTTTTGCTGCAGCGTGGTGATCTGTACAAGAGAAAAGGACGCGACAAAGAAGCTCGCTTCTATTACCAACAAGCGATCGATTTCTCCCCGGATCTTTCGGAGCCGCGTTTTCGTCTCGCGTGGCTTCATCTGCGCGAACAGCCAACCGATGTAAAGAAGCTCTCAAAGATGTTTTGGGGTGGTATCTTGGCGGCCTCTGCTGACTTTTTCGGTCTCGCAGGTAAAGCCCTTCACACGGCTTATGTGATCGCGCTGTTCTTTTTCTTCCTGTTTGTCTTGTTTTTGTCCTGCGTGTTGGTTCGACATCTGCGCTCCTTCTTGTTTGACTTCAAAGACCTTTTTCCCCCTGGTGTGTCGACCTTTCAGGTCGAGTTGTTGAGCATCATCTTGCTCTTCATTCCCCCACTGATGGGAGGAGGCTTACTCGAAACGTTGCTGTTTTGGACGTTGATCGCGTGGTTCTATCTCACACGTAGTGAGCGTGTGCTGGCTTCACTTTGTCTGCTCATGCTCAGTGGCTCTGCGTTTATGCTCGACTACGTTGAACGTGGTGCATCGATCGCGGACTCACCTGTCCGTTGGTTGTATCTCCTCAACGAAACAGACATGCGTCGCGAAGCGGCACAGGCGCTCGAAGAACGTCTGATGAAAAAGCGTCGTTCATTCGATACGTTGTGGTCATTGGGACTGTACTATAAGCGGACCGCGCGTTTGAAGAAGGCGCGTGAGTACTTCAACCGCGCGTTAAAGATCCGTCGAGCCTCTGGTCTCTACGTCAACCTTGGTAACCTCAACTTTATCGAGCAAGAAGGCGGCGCGGCCTACAAAATGTACCAAAAGGCGATCAAGCTCAACAGATACTCTGCTGAAGCCCACTACAACCTCGCCCTGCTGCTCAAACACAGCCAATCCACCAACGTCGTGCAGCAACAAGTCAACGCCCTCGAAGCCGCACAGATTATGGCGCCCAAGAAAGTCAACGCGTTCCAAAAAGACAACAAAAAGCAAAGCAATCGCTTTTTGATGGATGTGTCCTTTCCACAAGAGCGTTATTGGGGCTTTATCCAGCGACTTTCTGGTAACGGCCACTTTGTCGCCGCGCTTTGGCCAAGAATATCCCACTGGATCCCCTCCTCTCTTGCCCTCTGGGTTGGGCTCATTGCGTTTGTCTTGCTGTGGCTTTTGCTCCCTGTTGGGCGGATGTACTTCCACGCAAAACCCTGTACACAGTGCGGTGATATGATCTCTCATCGCCACGTCCCCGACCATGAGCACGAAGAGTGGTGTGTACAATGTGTCCATCTCTTCATCAAAAAAGAGGCTGTGGCAGCAAGGCGTAGGGTCGAAAAAGAGATCGCCATCAGCCGCTATCAACGAGGTCGCTTCCGCTTTCGCGCGTTGTTGAGTGTCCTGTTGATGGGCTCCGGCCAGATCTTGATTGGTCGTGCGATCAAAGGCTTCTTTCTGCTTGGATTTACTGCGCTTATCGTCGCACTTTGGTATGCCGGTTCTCCGATGTTGCCCCACCCCTTCCAACTCTCGGCGTTCCATGTGTGGCCTCTGATTATAGGCATTGGTATTTTGTTTTTGCTATTTTATATCCAGGCTTTGCGAGAAATTTTGGCAGACTGATACGTCCACTGTCCAGGCCGACCGCTAGACTCACTTTTAACTGAGGAAAGATACAAATCAATGGTTGCGTTGAAGGGTTCACTGAAAGAACAATCCACTGCCGATCTTTTGATGTATTTTGCTGACGAACACCTGACTGGTGTACTGCGCTTCAAAAACAAAAAAAGAGAAGTACACATGGACTTCATGAGAGGGAAGGTCGTCCATGTCTCCGAAAAACCCAACTCACTCAGTGGTACACTTGGAGAGATGCTTCTTCACATTGGCGAGATCACAGAAGCCGAGCTTGAACAAGCCATCGCGCAACAAAAACGCAGCCTCTCGCCCCTTGGTGTTGTCCTACAAAACCTGTTCAACTGTGAGCCCGAACGTATCCGCTTTGTCTTGCGGGTACAGGCCATCGAAGCGATCTACACGCTCTTCTTTTGGCGAAGTGGGACATACGAGTTTGAACAGACCAACGTCTCTACCCCCCGCAATAACTACGACCCCATCGAGTTACCTCATCTCGTCGCAGAAGGTGTTCCCGTTACAGAAGCCTGGCCAACCATCCAAAAGTATTTCCCCGAACCTCTCGTCAGTGTGCGTCGTCTTATGCCTCAGATTTCCGACGCGCTCTACGAGCGGCTTGATGAGTTGCCCTGTGCGATCTTCGAGCTGCTCGACCAAGAGAGCACCTTTCGTGAACTCTCAATCTTGAGCGGTGCAGGTAAATTTGCCACCGGCTACGCACTTGTACAACTCCTGCAAGTTGAGTTGATCCGCATCGAGGCGCCCAAAAAGAAAGACTCTGTCGATATACCAAAGCTATTGTTTGGTCGTTCACTTGGGCACTTCCTCGTTTGGACGATCGTCAGCGCGTTGCTCGTCTGTGGTGGGACCTTTTTGTTCGCGTTTGCGCCTTACTCGCCTGTCCGTTTATGGCGCTCTCCTTCGCAACTGACGATCCCAGACAGTCGCTGGAATGATGATGTTGACAAGTGGCGAAAGGCTAGAATACAACGCGCGCTCGCGCTTTACCAAATGGCCAAAGGTCGATACCCTGCTTCACTCGAACAGCTCGCCAAAGAAGGCTGGATCGCCAACTCTGTGATCTACTACCCCGGCGGGAATGTCTACGACTACCAACGTATTAGCGGTGGGCGCTATCGTCTGCTGACGCCCCTTCCCTGAACAGAAAACACGTGCTCTTGTAGGTTCAACGTTATATGAAGATTGTATTTGATGATAATCACTTGTGTCGTGCGCTCTATGGAGAGCGTGAGCTTCACCTTCGCATCCTGGAAGAAACCCTCGACATCTCTGTCAACGCCCGAGGCAACGAACTTCAGCTCAGTGGCGCTGATGACAAACTCACCCTCGCAGAGGAAGTCCTCAACCAACTCTACTTCACCCTCAAGAAAGGCTTCTCGGTCAAACCTGATGACATCCGTCGCGGGATCAAGGGGTTATTACGAGACCGTGATATCGATCTCTCAAAGATCTTTACGGACGTTATCTTCGTCAACAGACGCAATCGCAACATCACACCAAGAGGTCATCACCAAAAGCTCTACGTCGACGCGATGAGGAAGAACGATCTCGTCTTTGGGATTGGTCCAGCAGGGACCGGAAAGACCTATCTCGCGATGGCGATGGCGGTCGCAGCCCTCACAAAGAAAGAGGTCGAGCGGATCATCCTCACACGCCCTGCCGTTGAAGCCGGTGAGCGTCTTGGGTTCTTGCCAGGCACGTTGCAAGACAAAGTCGATCCGTACCTTCGACCTCTCTACGACGCACTACATGATATGCTCGACGCCGAGAAAGTGGATGGCCTCCTCGAACGTGGCGTTGTCGAGGTCGCTCCGCTCGCATACATGCGCGGTCGCACCCTCAACAACGCCTTTGTCGTGCTCGACGAAGCCCAAAACACAACTGCCGAGCAGATGAAGATGTTCCTCACACGTCTGGGATTTGATTCCAAAGCGGTGATCACTGGAGACGTCACACAGATCGACCTGCCTCGTGGTGCTTCTTCTGGACTTGTCGAGAGCCAACGCATCCTCAAAGGTGTGCCCGGTCTGGCCTTTTGCTACTTCGATGAAGCCGATGTCGTGCGGCACCCTCTCGTCCAACGTATCATCCTCGCGTACCAACGTGCTGATGAAGAAAAAAGATCCCGCTACGAACAAAACAGACGCGCATCACAAGAGAGAACAAACGACGCCCCCAAAGACGAACCCCCTTCACAAGACGAATCATGATCTCTATCGCCAACCAACAAAAAGAATTACCCAATCTCCCCTCTAGCCTCAGACGACGTACTGCCAGGCTGCTCGAAGAACTTGGTCTCTCACAAGCTGAGCTGAGTATCGTCCTGTGTGATGATGAAGCCATCCGTGAGCTCAACGCCGAATGGCGTGGGAAAGACAAGGCCACTGACGTCTTGTCCTTCCCTATCCACGAAGCCTACGACCTTGGAAAAGAACATTACCTCTCTGAAGAGATGGAAGCCGGGAGCATCCCTCCCCTGCTCGGTGATATTGTTATCTCTACGGAGACGTGTGTGAGACAGGCCAAAGAGTGGGGACATACACCCTATGATGAGGCGATCCGTTTGTGCCTTCATGGGTTGTTGCATCTGTGCGGTTATGACCACGAAGAAGAAGATGACGCGGTCGAGATGAAAGCCAGAGAAGATGAACTTCTCCAGCTCTTTCGTACACGCAAAATCAAGGCGCTGACACAATTGGCCTGAACCCTCCCCTCCTTTGCCTTCGCCTCCTTAAAACGTAAGCCCCACAGAGAGTTTGCCTTCTGGCAAGAACATCGTGTCTGTCAGGTCGTCGAGCTGCATCGCGTATCCACCGCCACCTGACAATTGAACTTCAAATCCGACACTTCGTGAGAACCAGTAGGTAAATTCGATCGCTCCTGTCCCAAAGAACGACTGGACTCTCGCGCTGCTAAACAAGCTCCCTTCAAGGTATCTGTATCCAACCATCGCCGAAGCTCTTGCGCTCCAGCCCAGCCCCGCTGCGTCCCGTGCATCGAAGAGAGGCAAAGAGATGCCCGCTTTTGCGTACGCTGTGTACCCAAGGAAGATCCACGCTGCGCCTGCTTCCAATTCAAATGGATGGAGCGCCTTGAGTGAGATGGAGCCACCGACCAGATCCGGAAAGCCTGTCATTGTCGTGACTCTCAGTGAGAGGGAGGGAGCATGTTGTGTTTCTGCAAATGGACTCGCCTGTGCCTGGTGTGGTTGGAAAAAGAATCCCAAAAAACAAAGTGCAAAAAAGACCATCGTGGATTGTTTGGTTGCGTTCATCATGTCACACCTCTCACATTCGCTGCGCTTTTCCTAGGCAGCCTTTTGTTGGGAAAGAAGCAGAGCTTCACGCTGTCTGCTTTGCCCACCTCCTGTGGGCGACTTGTGCCCACTCACAAAAGCAATCCACATTCCGACCTGGATGATGTGTGAAAAAGAACTGTATATCAGTCGTTTAACTCCGTTTTTTGAAGTGTGATGTGGATCACTCTGTAGATGTTCATTCTCTCGGTGTACTGGTATTCCTGAGTGGATAATAATGACTCCACAAAGGGGTCTCTTCGTGTGTGTGGTGGGTTTGGGGGTTTTGGACAAAAAGAGGAAGGTTGTATTGGAGTACGTTTGTCTTTGATGGGTTTGGGGAGCCGTTGTGTAGGGTGTATGGAGACGTGGAATGGGCTGTCTGTGATGCTGGAATCTAGCGGTTATCTACTTGGATTGATTGGTTTCTTTGGGGTTGTCTTGGATGATGGATACGAAGGCTGTGTTTTGTTGTGGTTGTAGAGTGGGTGTACCAAGTGTGTGTTCACCGAACATCCCCCACATGTGACAGCCTACATAGAGACTCCACATCCCAATATTTGGGTAGCCACCAATATAGACAGGTTCCCATTGTGGGCGGAACTTGTTCTTGAAGTAAACGAGGCTGCGAAAGCGGAAGAGTTGGTTGCCAAGTGTGGAGTGGTAGAGGGTGTGGAAGATCCAGCGGAGGTGGAGTGGTAGAGGGTGTGTGGCTTCTGGGATGAATGCCATTGGACATGCTCCAAGAGAGAATCGTGTGACACCCTCTTCGGCGAGCTGCCGGATACATGAGACAAACAAGAACTCCATTGTCCCTGCTGGAGCGTGTGGACAACGAGCCATGACATCTACACCCCACCCTTCTTGGGACCAGCCTGGTGTGATGGAGACGACCGCGACAGGCGTAGGACTCTCCGGGCAAAATGCGCCGAGGTATCTTCTGTGTCCAGGCATCTGAAGATTGGGGGTGCCGATCAATAGACTCATCTTGTGGCCTTCTGGTCGATGGCTGAGCCATTCTTGATAGGTGTGTTCTATCAGGTGACGATCTTGCACAGGGTCGAGCCATCGTGAAGTCAGTTGATATCGTTTGGTGGCGCGGTTGAACATTTGTCTGAGGTCGGCCATCTTCTTTCCCTTCATGGTGAATTGAGTGGGATCGAGGAAGGCCTCTGAGCCAACTTGCAAGCAACGAATACCTGCTTGTTCGACGGCTTGTTTTTCTTGTTTCGTGATGGGAAAGAGCAGGACGCGTTTGTGGGATTGTGCTTTGGCTTGTGTGATGAAGTCCTGGAGACTTTGTGTCAGGTGTTCTTGTGGGCCGTGGTAGCCACCGACGATGAATGCACTTTGTCCTTGTGATTGGACACTGAGCAGCCCTTGTTTACATTGGATGAGTTGGAGATCGGGTTCGAGTGAGAGGTAGCCATTTGCGCGGGGGGAAGCGTCGATAGTGTCGATGATGGTTTCTTTAGGAGGGGCGGGGAGCTGGAGGGGCTTGGTGCCCCAGAGTCGGTCGGCCCATCGTCCAGGTAGTGAAAGCAATGTGCGCCATGATAGGCGTGGTGTTCTCATCGAGAGCTCTTTTGTGTGGGAGGGGTGGCTGCGCCCCTCTTTTGTGTGTGAGCTGAGAAATGGTGTTTGACCATTTTGGGTGCAAGGTACGGGAATTTGGATGCAAGTGCAAGGGGGAGAGGTTCATTTGCGAGGGCTGGTGTTTGCTTTGGGGGATGATTGTGTGGTGAGCTGCTCAGGGGACTTGGGAGAGGATCTCGTTGAGATATTTGGCGCGGATAGAGAGGGAGAAGACCTGCTTGGAGCTGTATTTTTTGAGTAGCTTGCTAAAGACCGCTTTGCTTTTTTTGATGTTTCCTTTTTTGTACAGTTTCTCAGCGAGCTCAACTTGTAGGCCGATGGACGCGCGAAGTCGTATCTTCCGTAGCCAGACTTTCTCTGTTGGTGAGGCCTTTGGTGCGAAGATATGTGTTTGTTCAATAGCTTGGAGCCATTGCTTCTTTTGGATTTGTTGGAGGATGATTTGTTTATGGGAGGGGGTGTTGTTCTTGTACAGAAAGAATCCGGCAAGGCCAAGGACAAGTATACCAACAGCTGCGAGGGCGAGCCAGAGTCCTTTTTTGGAGGAGGATTGTTGGTAGAGGCCTGTTTGATGTTGTGGGTAGAGACCTGTTTGTCGTTGTTGGTAGAGGCCTGTTTGGAATGAGGGCGTTTTTGGATGAGGATCGTTATACGAGGAGTGGGTGGGGGCTGGTTTGAGTCTATGTGTATCTGTATTCTGGAGGAAGATGGAGAGGTCACTGAGCTCGACAGCGCCAGAGGTTTGCTCGGGACGTTGTCGTTGCTCACTGGGAAAGAGCGTGCTCATGAGTTTGGGTAAGTCGATCCGTTGGGGATTGGGTTGTGAGGCGGCGAAATCGAGGAGCGCTTTTCGTATCTCTTTGGCGGATTGGTAGCGCACCTCAGGTTCGCGTTCGAGGGCCTTCATGACAATTTGTTCGAGTCTTGGTGGGTAGTTTGGGATGATCTGTGAGGGCGGTGTGATAGGTTCGGAGACGAGCGCGGTGATGATCTCGCCTTCTGTTGCGCGTTGAAAGAGTCCACGGTTTGTGGTGATCTCGTAGAGGACGATACCGAGGGAGAATAGATCGGAGCGTTGATCGACTTTTTGTCCGATGAGATGCTCTGGAGCCATGTGACTGAGGCGTCCCTTGAGGACACCTACACGTGTTTTGTGGACTTGTGTGTTGGCCTTGGCGACACCAAAGTCGATGAGTTTGATTTCCCCTTTGTACGAGATGAGGAGGTTACTTGGGCTTGTATCTCGGTGGATGATGCCGAGGTGTTGCCCTTCTTCGTCCGTGACATGGTGTGCATAGTCGAGGGCTTTGGCCGCCTCAGCGCCGATCAAGGCGAGAAGGTCGTATGGTACATTGTTGTTGTAGCTGGGGTGGGTGTGAAGACGTGTGCTGAACGAACGCAAATTTTGGCCATGGATGTAGTCCATAATGATGAAGTAGATGCCATTTGCGTAATCGATGCCATGCACTTTTACGATGTTGGGGTGGTGTAGTTGTGTGGTGAGTTGCGCTTCATCCAAAAACATCGTGATGAATTCTTCCTCTTTGGAGAGGTGAGGAAGAATGCATTTCAACACAAAGATATTGTTGGGGCCTTCTGGGAGATCTGAGCGACTGGCGAGAAAAAGCTCGGCCATACCACCTTTCGCCAGGCGTGTACGAATCCTGTACTTTCCAAGTTGCAGCTGTTGTTGGTTTGCAAGTGTCGAGTGATTCATCAGATTGGTTGCCTTTCTACTCATGTATATGTGGCGGTGAGGTGAGGATGGCTAGCGATCTCCCCTACAGCTTTCAGGGACGGTGGCTGGTGTTGTTGCGTCATCACCGACAATACCTTCAACATACCAACACATGTTGAGGAGTTGTTTGTCAGTTGTGTACGAGCCTGCAGGGATCCTGACGGTGCCTTGGTTGTCTTTGATGGGTCCCTTAAAGGGGAGATGTTGTCCTTCTTGCCCTTCTGTCGCAAGTTTGGGAATATAGTTGCTGACTTCAAGCCGAACCGTTCCTGGGATGGCAGAGCTAAAGTCTGTGAGCGCAAAGGTACTTTCTTGCTTGTCTTTTTTGACTTGTTCCCAGATGATTTTGGAGGGGTCCCACTTTCCTTGTTCGAGTTGTTTGACAAGTCGTTCGAGGATCGCGCCCCAGTTCCAGTAGGGGGTGAGTATACATGTGCGGGGACCAAAACTACAAGCGTTGATGGAGTTGAGGCCGATAGTATAGACTTTCTCTCCACTTTTGGTTTTGAGGGGTTCACCGCTAGCGTTCTCAATTTTCTCGATAGGGATGGAGGTGTCCGTGTGGGAGTGGATGATATCGGTATCGAGATCCAGGAGTTCTTGTGTGACGATGGGTTCTTTTACCGGGTCAAACCAGTTGTAGATCCACTTGACGACGACGACCGCTTTTTTGAGTTTGTCTTTGTTTGGGTTCTTTTGGAAGCCAACTTGGACACCTGCCGCGAAGGCGTTGAGGTGTCTGACAACTTCGGGGATGGGTTGGGTTGCGATGAAGCCAACGCGTCCCGTCTTGGTCATGGAGCCTGCAATCATTCCAGCCAACCATTCGATCTGGTAGAGGCGACCAAAGTATGAACCGAGGTTTTTGCCCGATTCAAATCCAGAGCATTCAAAGAAGTTGAGATCGGGATATTTGGACGCTTTGCTGAGCATCGGGACGAGGAAGTCGTAGCTTGTTCCGACGATGACGTTGAAGCCTTGTTTCACAAAGTCTTCGATCTGGTTGGGGGCATCTTTGGTGCTGACTGGACCTGCGAAGGTCGTTTCGTAGCCGAGTTTTTTGAGGTGTAGTCGTCCTTGTTCGTGGGACCATGTCCACCCAAAGTCTCCTACAGGACCGGAGTAAAGGAATGCAATTTTGGGTTTTCTTACAGCTGGACGGTAGGGGCCGTTTGGGATACCACCGTCTTGTGTATCAGAGACACAATATCCACCACTACAAGTAAACCCCTCCGCACATGGTTTGGCATTACTACACGGGTATTTGACGTCTTTCCAGTCGAGCTCGCCAGTGCAAGAAACGAAGACGATAAGGGCAAGCGCGAGAAAAAACATGGGGAGTTGTTTGGTGATGTTCATCTTCTTGTTGCCTTAGTATGTTGAGAGGATGTGGAGGGGTTGGCTTGTGATGCTTGGCTGAGTGGACGTCTTGGTTTTCGCCTTCGAAGCACCTGCACCTGTAGCGAAGAGCACTGCTGACAGGACGACAAGACCTCCAGCGGAACCCGCCAGAACCAATCCGAGTCTTTCATTGTCGTTGGCCGTTTGCCATTGTTTGCTCAGAGCGAGTTGGCTTGCTGTTTGTGTCTCTGGCGATTGCAATGCTGCGCGCACTGATTGGTGTGCTTGGTTGGATTGGAGCAGAAAGTACGTGCCTGCTCCGCCAGCCGCAAGGCCTGCGGCAAGGACAATCCAACCTGGCCAGCTCGTGTACCACAACGTCTTGTCTTCTGCCGGAGGAGGTGTTGGGCGACTTTGTTGTGTGCTCAATACAAATGAGAGATTCTCTTTCTTCTCCGCTGAAATATCCACAGTTTTTCGGTTACTTTTGTACCCTTTGGTTTTCACCAGTACAGTATGCGTACCTACAGGAAGTTTGATGTCCTTAAGTGGAGTCTTTCCCCAGTTTTTTCCATCGATTTCAACCATCGCGCCCTCTGGTTGGCTCGTGATGGAGAGTGTCCCTGTTTGGGCTTGGAGCTTCAAACGCAAGTTGAGTGATTTTCCTCCAATGATCGTCACCTCTTGCTCAATCGTTGCGTGGTTGGGGTGCGTGATCTTGAGCTTGTGTGTTCCTGTTGAGAGCGCAAGTGGCTTGATGGGAGCCGTTCCTGTCGCCTTGCCATCAATGTGAATGCTGGCACCTGAGGGGGTGACAAACAGAACCAATCGTCCCTGCATCATTTTTTTCTTGAGGTGAGCCAGTTTGCTCATGAGACGAGATTGCGTCATCTTGTTTGGGTTCTCTTTGAGGCCTCGTTGTACTGTTGCGAGCGCGTCTCGATAATTTCCCAACGCTTCCTGACATTTCGCGACCGCAAAGGAGAGCCGTGGGTTTGCCCACAAAGAGTGTGCTTTTTGATAAAGTGTAAGGGCCTTGGAGAACTCACCTTTATCGTAAGAAACTGCAGCTGTCTGGGACAACTTGACGACTTTTGCAGCGACCTCTTCCGAAGGTGCTGTTGCGTGGGCTTGTGGGATCACAAAAACAAATAAGACAAGGGCTAAAAAAAATAAACGTTTCAAGAATCATTCCTCCATCAAGAGCTTCAAGGAAGCTCGATTTGAATAGGTTTCAATCTTACAAAGTAGGAGCTTTTCTTGTTTGTAGGAGATATCCTGATGGTCTTTGAAAAATGATCTTTTCTTTTGATAATAAAGACTTTGGTACTATCTCTTGCGATTCGAATTCGAATGGGCGTGACACCCAAACGTTTGCTTTGTCCTTTTATATAAACAGCCGCCCCTGTGGGAGAGCTGCTGAGACGAATTCTTCGTCTACGTAAGCGTCTCGAGCGTCTACGGACCACACGCTTGGGTTTTTTTCTCACCTTCAGAGGACGTCTTCTGTTCTTTTTGACAGGCTTTTTGGTTGGTTGTGCTGCTGACACTCTCTCTGTTGGCTCTGGTGGTATCGCTCTCTCTGGCGGCGAAGAGACAGCGTCTTTTGTACTTGTGTCTGGTATGGTGTTGGTGTTTGGTGACGAACCCCTTGTGTTGGTCTCTGGAGTCTTTGTTTTTTCTGGAAGAGCTGCTGCCACAGATGCATCACTTTGTTGTGTCGTGTTGGTTGTTGGCTGTGTTGGTTGTGGCCAGAAAAACCATGACAGTCCAATGACAATGACAAAGAGTAAGCCCACTCCCATGAGAGGTTGTGTGAGGAAGGACAGCCCCGGACGTTGTTTTTTCTCTTCTATGGCTAGCTTTTTGGCGACCTTTTGCATCGTCGGTCTGTTGGCTGCCACATTCTCCACCATCGTGTGAAAGAGAGTGTGAAGTGAGTTTGGTATATCGACGTAAGCAGGGAGTGATGGGAGCTCGTTTGGCGGGAGTGGTTGCGTCAGCAGTTGACCTGTAAGCATGGACAACAACAACAGCCCGAGCTGGTACACATCTGTGTGTGGGTGTTCAACGCCCTCGTCTTCCATCTGTTCGGGAGCTAAGTATGGGTATGTAGGGGCGATTTTATACGAGTTTTGTTGAGGGAAGGGGACACCGAGACCGTGGAGTTTCACAAAGTCCCCACCGCTACCATCTGGAACAAGCGTGATATGCTTTGGATGGAGCGCGTGGTGGTACAGCTCTGCTTTGTATGTCACGGCCAACGCGTTTGCGATTTGGCTCGTGATAGAGAGTGCACGAGCGAGATGGAGTGGGCCTTGTGTCGTGATTAACTCTTCTAGTGTCTGTCCTGGAACAAACTCAGTGACGTAGTAAAGCTCTCCGTAAGGGGTTTCGTTGTGTTCGATGATTTGCAGGATATGTGGAGTTTGCAGCTGCGCGCGTTTGATGACCTCTTGCTCAAATTGAAAAAAGCCCCCCCCTTCTTCTTGTGCTGTAAGCAGCTCGATCAACACCTTCTCGCCTGCTAACGTATGTGCCGCAACATAACTCTCGTATACACCATGTAATGGCCTTTTTTGGATGATACGATATCTGTTCTCCAGTGTGGAACCTATACCCGTTTTGTCTCTTTGTGGGGGGGAAGCCGTTGTCATGAGAGCCTCTCTTGTTCGTGAGGAACAAAGTCTCGGTTTTGGGGGTAAACATGCCTGACTCGTTCGTGTGTTGCCGTGTTGATGGAGGGGGGATTATGAAAGGCGCAATCTGCTGATGACGTGTTGGAGCAGATTGCTCTCGTGTATATCCTTGTCCAAAAGTAAATCTACGCCAGCTTTTGTTGCTGACATAGTAAGCGATTCAATGGGTTGTTTTGTCAATAAAAAGAAAGGTATATCTCGCCACTCTGGCATCGAGCGCAGGAGGCGACAGAGGTCGATACCGTTGAGCGTGGGGATCTCGAAGTCGATGAGCAAAAGATCTGGACGGATATTGGACATCTCATGCATGAGGTGCATGGGAGACATCGCGGTCATCGCCTCCATGTTTTGCTCTGTAAAGTAGGTTTGAAGTTTTCTCGCAAACTCCGTGTCCTTTGACATCAAAAAGAGCTTTGGTTGCTCTTTGTAAAACCCTTTCACCTTTCTCAACAACGCTCCAAATGAATCCTTCATCTCGTTCTCTTCGATGTAATAAGAGCGAGCCACGTGCGCTGCAAGGACGCGTTTTGACAGCTCAACACTCTCTCCGAAAAACAGGATAGGGATGGATTTGTTGCCCTTTCGTATTCTTTGAGCGGCTTGCACAGTTGCAGGCATGATGTAGAGCGGCAGAGACGAAGTTCCTGGTTGTTGGTTGTAGTTTTGTGCGGTGCTTTTTGGAAAGGGGATGAGCAAGACATCACACGACGTGAGCTTGGGATGTGTCAGGATTTCGTCAGAGGAACCAAACTGACATAACTCTATAGTATCCCTCACCGCGAGAGGTTGGAGAGTTTCGTAGAGCGCACTTTCCTCACTCAGCAAGAAGGCATTGAGGAGCTCTGTAGGTGGAGTTTGTGAACTCTCATCTCCTTCGATTTCTTCGATGATATCGAGGCTGGGAGATGATTCTATTGGGAGCTCCATGGATGAGTAGCTGGTGTTGTTTTCTTGCCTGAGCTGTAAGACACACTCTTCCAGTTTCTTTTGGATCGTCTGAAAGTTGAACTGCAGGTTTTCCGTTTGACCTTGTGAGTGACTTTCTAGTATTTTTTCAATGACCCCGCACTGTTCGCTTATTTCGGAGAAGCCAAAGGAGCCTGCACTACCATGAAGCTGGTGTGTTTGCTGTAGAGCCTCATCCAGGGACTCTCTATCTCTTTTTTTGTAAAAGGAAGAGAGCGAACCTAGCAAATGAAAGAGCTTTTTTTCGAGCCGTTGTGCATGATCTTGCCGCATCTCTTCGAAGAGTTTGGAGGCTTGGACTGCTGTTGAGTGTCTGGACAATGCTGGATTTGTCATGATGGACGTTGCCTCATGCAAAAGGGGCATTTTGGTTTGGCCTGTCTCCTGAAATGCGTACAACAACCCCTCTTGTGGGAGTGGTATAGAACTTGTTGTGGTGGTGATGTTGTGGGAAAAGGTGTCCTCTGGAGGGGGGATGTATGCAGAAAGAGCGCGACTTAAGCCTTCATCATCAATCGGTTTTTTGATGAGTGTGTCAACGCTTAGTGTGTGGGTGAGATGTTCCCGAAGAGGATACTCAAAGTACTTTTGGCTCGCTGAGATGAAGATGATCTTTGGTTGTTGAGCAAGCCTACGAATCTCCTCAATAAAGCTCACACCGTCACCATCTGGTAGCACTCCATCCACAAACATCAAGTCGAACCTCATTTGCCGTGCAAGTGTGAGCGCTTGTTTGTATTTTGTGACGGAGAGGACCTCATGGTTGTGCTTCATGAGAAGAGACGAGAGTCTATCCCGAAAAAGCATTTCGTCTTCCAGTACGAGGATTCGGTATTTGGGATTCGACATTGTACTTCTGTTCCCTTTAGCGTGTCATGCTGTGGACTTTTGGTCTTTTATCACATCAGTCCATCTTTTTGCACCGAAAAGCATGACGTGTTTCTGTTGCGCTAAACATCATGCAAATGAAGGGCAAAAGATTCAAGGATTTTGATGTGGTATGAGAGGAAATGATTCATTGGACCAAAAAGCTCGACTGCCCCAAGGCATCTTTGGTTGGTGATTCTTCTTTCTGTATCCTTACTGTAGCCAATGAAATAAGGCTTTCATCCTGGTGTGTTTCTGCTATACTCTCCATCACATAGACCCAAAAATTGAATCACCTGAGGAGGCGTTTGCTATGGAAAGCAAGAAACCCCCTCGCTCCGCATTTATGCAGGCGCTTGAAGCGTCCCAGAAGAGATTGCGCTCTTTGTATGTGGAAGCGTTGGAGTTGTACACGGAATACGAGCGTTCAACCGACAAAGAGAGCTCTGAACCTGAGCGTCGTGAGGATGAACGAGCTCGTCCGCTACGAGCTGTCATTGGGATTGTTCGGAATGTCATCTTTGAGGAGCACGAGAAGGAATTCCACTACGACGTACACGATCTAGACTGGTTATATAGCCTACTACAAGAAAGGCTTCGGGAATTCCGTGCGATCTTTTTCGAAGGCAGAGGTCTCTCTGTCCCCTTTCTCGCAAAGCAAGGCAAAAGTGGGGGGGGAAATCCACCTCCTGTTTATGATTGGTTACCTATTCCTGAGTTCGATGTTTGATGGGGAGCTATGCAACGTTGAAGGTGTAAAGACAAAACGACTCGCCTTGGCTCAAGGTGTAGCTCGTCGTATCTGTGAGGGTGAGTGTTTCTGGACAAGACGGAGGGGTGTGCTCCGTACCCCAGTAGAGGACCTGGCCTTCTGGTGAGAGGTAGTGGTGGATGATGGGGAGAACCTGTTCGGGGTTGACCGCGCGAAAGGTTACACATGCACAATCAGTGGGGAGTTTTTCTTTTTCTGGTTCACCATCAAAGCGGACTGGTCGAATCTTCATGTTTGGGAGCTTGAGATCACGTCTCGCCTGTTGAAGGAAAGCCGCGCGTTTATGATGTGATTCGACAAGGAGCCAGTGGAGATCTGGTCGCAAGATGGCGAGCGGGATCGCTGGAAAACCTGCACCTGAACCGACATCAAGGACGGTGCTTCCTTCTGGGAGTTTCGCGATGGTTGAGAGCGCGATGAGGGAGTCGACAAAGTGCCGATCCGAAAGATCATGAAGTGACGCAGCACCTGTCAGACGGATCTTTTTGTTCCACCGCAAGAGGGACTTTCCAAAAGAGATAAATGCTTTGGTGATATCATCACGCCAGCTGAGGTCGGTATTTGATGACTCGATGAGCTCGCGAAGTTGCAAGCCAATTTGTTTTTCAGGGTTCATATGTCGTCTCTTTTCTCCATGTGTCTACAAAAGGCACCCAGTCTTCCAACAGATGAGCAGGACGTTGCGGCCATTTTTTTTGATGCAAGAGAGCTTCTTTCGTGTGCTGGATGTTTTTGTCTCATTGCACGTGCGCAAGAGTTTTTCGATATCGAAGGTCTTTTGGAAGACGATCTTCTTCCTCCCCTGTTGTTGTCTCTTGAGCGTGAGGGTGTTTTGTCCTGACCACAACCTGATGCGACATCCGTGCTGACAATTTGGGAACGCAAATCCATCAATACTCGTATACGCCCAAGGACGCAGAGATAACTCGATAGGATAGCGCTTCCATCGTTGTTGAATGAGCTGTTTGGCTCTGTGTGGATGGACGCGAAAGCGAAATGAGCGACGTAGCTTTGCCTCTTTGGAGAGACAATGTGCTGTGTACCGTCCAGGTTTGAGCGTGCGTGAAGATGAAGAATCAAATGTCTCACTCCCCTCTTTGTCGAGAGAGAGTGTTGGGCAGGGAGGTGTCAACTCAAAGCGCACGGTGATCGCTTTGTAGGTGCGAATGATCGTCCTTTTTGGTGCTCTATTACTATGTTTTTGTTTGCGAATTTTATGAAATGATCTTCTGGGGATCGGTTTTGAGGGGAGCACTGTCCGGGGAGATACAGGTTGTGTCGCGGTTTTGACGGGGTGAGGCTTTTTGTGTTGTGTCGGCGGGATTTTGCGAATGATCTTTTTGATCACACGTCTCGGGAGGGTGATATCGGGCTGTGTGAGATCTGATTCAATGGAATCTTGTGAGCGAAAGAAGTAAAAGATCGCGATGGCTGAGCTGAAGAGGATCACGAGGAGGAGTGGGTAAAGGAGTGAGTTGGAGAGGTAGACAGGCGGTTGATCTGTGTTGGGAGATCGATGTTGATCGGTTGGATACCAAGCCAACAGCGGTGTCTCTTGGGGTGCCTCTTCTGGGATCGTGAAGGTCAAAGGATCCAGATCGATGTGGTTGAGTTGGGTAAGGCACTCACTGAGATCGGAGAACCGATCATCTGGCTGATAAGCCAGGCAACATCGCAATAATGCTCGGAGTGTTGGAGGCAATGGGATGGGGATCAGTTTGAGCGGTTCTGCATGCAGGCTATAGAGGTGGTAGAGGTTGTCGGCATCGAAAGGAAGCGTATTGGAGAGCATTTGGTAAAGGATGATCCCAAGGGAGAAGATATCTGAGCGTTGATCAAGGGCTTTTCCCCACGCTTGCTCAGGCGACATGTAACAAAGTGTCCCGAGGATAACGCCAGAGGTGGAGATATGTGGTGTAGAGTGTGAGGTATCTTTTGAGAGTCCAAAGTCAAAGAGTTTGGCAAAGGGTTGTCCGTTGTCATCGTAAGTTAACATGACATTGTCTGGTTTGAGATCGCGGTGGATCACACCGATCTCATGAGCTTCCAAGAGGGCTTGTGTGATCTGTCGAAAGATCGTGAGGGTGTGAGAGAGTGGGAGGGTCTGATCATGGAGGATCTCTTGGAGTGTGTTGCCTTTGAGCAACTCCACGATCATGAATTGTGCGATCAGGATGTTGTTTTCTTTGTGCTCGCCGTATCCGTAAACACGTACACTGTGTGGGTGGTTGAGTCTACTGAGGATTTGGACTTCTCTGTGGAAACGATCTCGAAGGATCGGATCGGTGATCTCTTTGTTGAGCTTGATCGCGAGTTCTTGGGGAGGCTGTGTATTGTCTAGTTGGGCAAGTACACGATAGACTTCTCCCATCCCTCCCCCGCCGAGCCATTCTCTCACAAAGTAGATCTGATCATCTTGTTTGAGGCACTTTCCGGAGAGTGGTCCTGTGAGGATTTTTTTGCATAATTTACAATGAGAATTAGGGGGTTGGATATGTTGGCAGGTGGGAGCAGTGCACTGAAAGAGTGCGTCGAGAGGATGTTGGCAGTGGGGGCATTGATCCTCAAGAGAGCTTAGTGGCTGTTTACAATGAAGGCATGTGATCAAGATTCTCTTCCTTTGTTTACCCAATGAGCGTGTTGGGTATGATATCGCAAATGCATTGTGATCAGAAGCGGTTTTTCAGGAGAGGATCGCCTCAAGCCTGTCTGTTTACTCTTGTAACATTTTATGATGTATAGGGTTTTGCCATGTCTTCAGTGTTGGGTATACGATCGCGTAACTGTATCACTGCAGAGGAATCACTTCATTATATATAGGCAGTAGAGACATTGTTTCAATGATGTTGTTTTTCTCCTTGTGAGGCTTCTTTGATCTTTTTTGACGAGAAAAAAGGGGAGAATGTGTGAAATGTGCCCCAGAATGTCCTCTATGGCTCTTCTGAGAGGTGAAAAAAATGATACGTTAAGGTGATGTTTTCTTTGGTAAAATGAGAAAGGTTAATTTTTATTGTTGACAGAGGGGGGGGGGACAGGTAGAACCCAACTCGCACCTCGGAAGAAACGAGGGCCACTCGGAAAGACCAAAAAGCCTTTGGTTTTGAGTAGGTACCAACCTTCTTCCGCTCGTGAGAGCATCCCTTCAAAGAAAAGTTCTTGACAGAATCCTTTTCTTGAGTAAAACGGATACCTCACCTGAACGGGTCGTCAAAAACTTTTTGAAAAAAGTTCTTGACAAAGTGAGCCTCAATCAGTAGGATTCACGGCCCAAGCAAACGAGGCGCTTCTTCTTTCAGAAAAAGTCTTACAAGGCATTCTTGAGAATGAAGAGAGCGGCTCTGATGTGAGTGAAAGCTCGATCTTTGAAAACTGAATAGCAAGAGAATACATACAAAGCGTATATGGTTCATTAAAAAGCGCATTGTCCCGCGCGAATCTTCGGATTCGATGAGGTGCCCTGCCCTTCTCGCTTGGAAGGTGGGTATCAAGAGTGGCAATGACGACTGTCAATTTCTAAGCAAATGATTCGAGCTCTTAGTGAGATCGTTGAAATAATGATTTAACTGGAGAGTTTGATCCTGGCTCAGAACGAA
>PCBK01000199.1 GCA_002731275.1 Deltaproteobacteria bacterium
CAAACATGCCCGGCAGAAGGGGCGACAAAACCCTGCACCTGTGCAGACGGTGCGGCGAGCACGCAGCTCTGTACAGGGGGTCAGTGGGCCGCTTGTAATTGTCAAACAGGTGGCGGTCCTGGCGAAGGTTGTGGCTGTTCAACGCAAACACATGAGACCTCTGGTGTGCCCCCCTTCTTCTTCTGGTGTGTCCTCCTCCTCTGGTTTTCCCTCCGACTCCGCCGCAAGTAAATCACTCTAAGGCTCCAACAACCCAAGACACTTCCTTCCTCTTTTGGCAGCCCTCACTTCCCCCCACGGTCACTTTGTAGCAGCTTGTTCTTTGAGGACTTTTGCGAGTCGATCGGGATAATCGGTGATGATCATGTTCACACCGAGCTTGAGCATACGCTTCATATCTTCGGGCTCATTGACCGTCCAGACATTCACAGCGAAGCCTCTTTGTTTGGCCCACTTCATGTATGCCTCATCGACCATCTTGAAATCAGGGTGTACAGCGTCGGGTTGGGCGAGCCACATGAGCCAGAGTTTTTTGATGTAGTAGGGGACGCCTTCGTTGGCGTAGATAAGTCCCGTAGGGATACCTGGTGCATACCCACGAAAGCGCCATACTGCGAGAGGATTAAAAGACGAGATGATCACCCTCTTCTCAAATTGGTAGGATTTGATCAGCGCGGCGATCTTGCGTTCAGCGCCCTTGTCGCTGGCGTCTTTGTTTTTGATTTCGACGTTGAGGACGATCTTTGGGTACTTTTTGTAGTAGTCAAAGACAGCACGTAGTGTGGGGATCTTGGCCTGACGAAAGATCGCGGGGACATCTTTGGCGTGAGTGCGCATTTTGTAATAGACACTCAAATCGAGCATGTCGTTGAGCTGTTTGAGGGTCAGGTCACGGACCTTACCTTTTTTGTCTTTAAGTCGCTTTTGTAGGACTTGATCGTGAAAGACGACGAGTTGCTTATCAGCGGTCAACATGACATCGAACTCGACACCTTGCGCGTCGCTCTTTTGGGCTGCCTCGAAGGCCATGAGCGTGTTCTCAGGAGCCAATCCAGCGGCACCACGGTGTCCGATGTTGAGTGTCGCGACTTTCCCTTGCAGGTGATCGATCTTAATGGGCGTCCACGGCATGAGTATTCTCCCGACCAATAGAGAGCTTCCCAGTATACACGTCGCGATACTGAGCATGAAAAACTTTCCAACAAATCCGGCGTTGGTCCATCGTTGTGAGAGCGATGCAAACACGTCTGGTCTCCTTGGGCCACTGGATCTTTCCGCGGCCTTCTCTTTGTGTAACAGGTAGAAGGCCACTATATCCCATATCACGTAACATATGCTACAATCCTGTTTTTGGGTTGACAAACTTGCCTGTAGATGGAGAGAGATCTTGGCGCACTCATTTGCTCTGTATATATTTGACTTAGACGGTACACTCGTTGATTCACTCAAGGATCTGGCTTGCGCGGTCAATCGCGTTCTGGAGGTGATGGGGTGTCCACAGCTTCCAGAACAACAGATCCACGGGTATGTCGGCCAAGGTGCTCGCTGGCTGCTCGAAGAGTCCCTGAAGGCCGCAGGTGCAACGTCAGATCGCTTGGAGGAGGCTCGCGGGCACTTCTTACCTATCTACTCCGAGCAATTGACAACACACACGCACTTCTTTCCGCAAGCACTGGAGACCATCGACACACTCTCGAAGAATGGCGCCAGGGTCGCACTTTGTACAAACAAGCCTTATGAGTTAACGGAGAAGTTGCTCAAACACCTCGGCGCCTGGGAGCGTTTTGAGATCATCTTGGGTGGAGACAGTCTGCCCACAAAGAAGCCCGATCCAGCCCCTCTCGTACATATCATGCAACATTGTGGTGTATCAGCCGACAATACACTTATGATTGGAGACAGTACCTTCGATATCATCGCGGGGAAGGCTGCGGGAACAGCGACATGCGCGGTGACCTTTGGCAACCATGATAAAAACACTTTACAAGACGAACACCCCGACTTTATGATCGAACAACTTTCGCAAATTTTGTCACTTTAGAAGGATGTATCATGCCGAAGTTTTTGTTTGCACATCGACACCTCTCGTTGTGGGTTTTGCTTCTTTGTCTCGTTGTGCCTGCGTCTGAGAGCGTGGCCCACACAGCAACGACAACACTGACAGCCCCACTCTACCGTACAAGCTTTGATCAGGCACGGATCAAGCATACGTTCAGCAATGGCGTCAGTCCGGTCATGCAGGGTAAGGATTTCATCCGACTGGGGATGATGTGGGATGGCAATGGGACGATAGAGTGGCAGGTGCGTTTTCGCAAGCAGGGACAGCCGTGGACAGCGTGGTTGAGCACAAAGCGGATCTGGACGGAGAAGTTACTACACGTCGATCACATCGATGTGCCAAGTGGTAAGGCTGATCATGCGCAGGTCCGATGGTTGGGGACGGGGGATGTGACGTATATCGTCCTCGCGTTGATTCAGAAGATCGGTGAGCCCGGCGCAGTGTACCACCCAACGCCTCAATCCTCAGGAAAAATTGGCAGCAGCATCTCTAGATTGACGGGTCCCTTTCATCCACGTAAAGATTGGGGAGCGAAGGCGGCCAAGTGTACTTCAGCGGATGTAAACAAGAACAAAATGGCGATCCACCACACAGCAGGTCCCAACAACGACACATCAAGTCCAGAAGCTCGTATGCGCCAGATCCAGAAGTTCCATCAGGACACGAGGGGTTGGTGTGACATTGGCTATCACCTGATCGTCTCTCAGGACGGAGAAGCCTGGGAAGGCCGCCCGACAGAGACACTTGGCGCACACGCAGGTGGGAGCAACAATACAGGTAACATTGGTATCAGCTATATGGGCGACTACACGAGCATCAAACCCAATCAAAAGATGCTGTGTCGCGGCGCGATCCTGATCGATTGGGGAGTCAAGACGTATGGTATCAAGCGCAATCGTCAAACGATCAAGGGACACAGGGAATACAAATCCACATCGTGTCCAGGTGATGCCTTCTTTCCGCTGCTCGATTCACTCGTCCAGTTGTCCTCTACGATGAAGGGATGTGGCACGACGACGATCGAACCTACACCTGAACCAACGCCAGAGCCAACAGCCGAGCCTGCTCCCGAGCCGACAAAGCCCGAGCCTGTTGTGGAACCAACGCAAGAGCCCGCTCAACCAGAACCGACAAAGCCAGACGCATCCACACCTGAGAGTAGCCAACCAGAGCCCCCCCCAACAGCAGACACAAAGCCCAAAGAGAAGGGACAAATCATTGATCTTGGGAGTGGTAAAAGTGTCTGCAAACAAGACAGCGATTGTGGAAAAGGGTTCCACTGCAAAGAACAGACTTGTGTGAAAGCGAATGGCTGTGGCTGCGATAGCACAACACCTTTGTCGACACCCCTGACATTGCTGGTGATTTTATTGTTTGCATTTACACGCCGCCGTAACGCAATGCATTAACAGAGGCAAGTCTCGTTACAACGACACATGCCCCCAAAAGAGACCGTACAGACCTCAAATATCCCTTGACTTTCCCTCATAATTTTTTCATATACAAAGCCACAATCCCCGTACAATAGAAAAGAAACAGAGGGCAAAGAGATTGAGTATCAGAACATTGTTGATAGTCGTATACGCATTGCTATCCATAACAAGTGCATTCTCCTGCATTCAAATAGGTCGGTCTCATCCTTGTGGTACAACACCAAATGGAAAAAAAGTAGGGTGTGATGGTGATGACATTTGTCATGAAGGATGGTGCGTTCCTCGCAATTGGAAGGAATTGGAAAAACAAACCAGCACAAGAGATGGGAGTGGGGGAGTTGAAAAAAACTCAGAGTGGCTTGCTGAGAAGCAAAGTAGTGACGCTGCAACGCAACCCGAGCCTACAAAAGAACAACAAAGCACCCCAGAAACACTGTGTAAAGGGACATGTTCACTGGGGAACAAAAAACCATGTTATCCAAATACAACAGGCTGTACACCCAATGGTTCCTGCGAGGGGAATTGCCACATGGGTGTGCAATTTTGTTTTCTAAAAGATGAATGTCCCACTTGGTCCGAATGTTTGGAAGCAACAACCCCCTCACAAGAAATATGTGATGGCAAAGATAACAACTGCGATGGGAAAGTCGATGAGGTTGATCCGCTTGTGGGAAAGGAATGCAAACCAACAACCACAACCCCTTGCAAAACAGGAACGTGGAAGTGCATAAACAACACAAGGAGCTGTGTCGCTACACAGCCACAAACAGAAAAATGCGGAAATCAACAAGACGATGACTGTGATGGTTCGGTCGATGAAGGATGTGTAGCGACATTTTCAGGAACAGGAAAACCTGGATACAAAGATGGTCCTGCAACCAACTCACAGTTTCAGGATCCAGGCTCACTCACCATAGATCAACAAGGTAATCTCTATGTCGTATCCCCAAAAACACACAGAATAAGGAAGATAGACCCATCAGGTACTGTCATAACATTCGCAGGAGACGGAACACAGGGAGACAAAAACGGCCCTGCTCTCCAAGCCAAGTTTAATGATCCCTACGGTCTTGTGTTTGACAGCAAGGGCAATCTATTTGTTGCTGATAGATCAAACTTTCGAATAAGAAAAATAGACCCATCCGGTCTTGTCACAACATTCGCAGGAGATGGAACACAAGGAGACAAAAACGGCCCTGCTCTCCAAGCACAATTTACCTCTCCCACAGCGCTTGCGATAGACAAGCAAGACAACCTGTATGTCGCAGACAACACAACGTTAAAAATAAAGAAAATCACCTCCTCTGGGATAGTAACAACGTTTGCAGGCTCTGGTTCATTTGGGTACAAAGATGGTCCTGCATCACAAGCACAATTTGAGCAATTATCTGGATTGATCAGTGATGGCAAAGGAAACTTGTATGTCGCGGATGGTACGAATCAAGTGATAAGAAAAATCGATCAAGCAGGAAATGTCATCACATTCGCAGGCAACAGAATAAAAGGTTATAAGGATGGTCCCGCCTTACAAGCACAATTCAGTGAGCCACATAGCCTCGCTTTCGATAACAAAGGTAATCTGTATGTCACTGACACATCGAATTTCCGTATCAGGAAGATCGATCCAGCTGGAAATGTAACCACACTTGCAGGTGATGGAACACAGGGTTTCAAAAACGGTCTTTTGTTGCAAACACAATTCTCTGTATTGTACGGCATTGCTTACAATGGAAAAGATAGCCTCTATCTCTCGGACACAACAAACTACCGCATCAGAAAGTTGACTCTCCCTTGAGGTTTATGCGCTCATCGAACATGCATAATCCTCTCCCCCAGGATGACGCTGCTTCCTCCCCCTCCCGAAAAAAATTCGATACATTCTCTCCCAAAACAAGACCTACTATGTAGGTGCTGTCTTTTGGCCTTAGTGTGTCAACGCACAACCTCAAGACAAAGGCGCCATCCAAAAAACATAAGCATCTCGATCAGATCGGATGTTCAACTCATACAAGAGGAGCTTATAGAGGAACATGTCTTTACGAATGTGGTGGATACGACTCGGTTGTTGGACATTTTGTATAGCGCTTACCACAACAGTTGGTTGTGGTTCTGAAAAGCCCCAGATCTGCGTCGATGTGTCAGAGTGCGCCTCTCTCGGTGATGATTACACCTGCCGCGATAACCAATGTCTACTCAAAACAGAAGAAGAGAAGAAAAAAGAACTCTGCCCCGACTCATGCACAAAAGATGACGAATGTGCCAAATGCACAGATGGACTCACTGCTTGTGTCCGTGGCGCCTGTCGTAAACCTGAACCCAAAGCCGAAAAGTTTGGTAAGTGCGGAAATAACGGCAAACAATGTGGCGAAAATGCCAACTGTGTCGTTCTCCAACAAGGCGCCTCACACGGCTACTGCCTCCCCACCTGTGTCCCTAGCCAAAATAAATGCGAAAACGATATCGGTGTCTGTCGCGAGCTCAAAAATGGACAAGGCGCATGTATTCCACAAGGCCAAGTCGACAAAGGTGGAAGCTGCACCTACGACCCTGATGCCGAGCTCCTCGACCCCACCAAGGCATGCAAGAGCGGCTACGTCTGCCTCAACGGCAAGTGCGACACCCCACCCGAAAAAGCACTCTACGAAAAATGTGACCAACTCTCCACCTGCGCCAAAGAGACACAGTGTGTCGTTCTTCAATCTGGCGCAGGACACGGCTACTGCCTCTCCTCATGTGATCCAGCACAGGCAAGCTGCGACGGCGGAAAAGGCATCTGTGAGAGCACCAACACATCCCTCGGCGTCTGCTTCCCACAAGGAACACAGACCGTAGGTGGCGCGTGTGGTGTCACTGTCGACGCCGAAAAACTCGACGCAAGCAAGATCTGTCGTCCTGAACTTCGCTGCGTAGATGACAAATGTATCAAGCCCACCGAAGTCGGAACGGACGGTATCTGCAACGAAAAAGCGATCTGCAAAAACCAAGAGGTCTGTATTCGATTCACAACAGGCACGGCAGACGGTGTCTGCCTGCCACTCGTCAAAGAATGCGACGAAACAACCAACGTCTGCGCCACGGGACGCATCTGCTTGCCAAGACAAGATGGGACTGGACTTTGTGTCAAAGACTGTTCCGCCGGAAAACCATGCCCCACAGGCACTTCTTGCGAACAAATCCCCGCAGGACAAACTGTCGAGGCCTGTATCCCCCCCACACAATAACGCTAATATGCCCTGCGTTTCCATACAAAGAAGTTGTAAGGCGCCGAAGACGTCAACCCAAACCCACCATCATGCAAACCAACACCTCGATCCCCCAAAATACCTCCTTCAAAGCGACCCATGACCAACAATGAACGCTCTTGTGTGATATTCATATCCTCGATTTGCTGGCTGTATGGACGCGAAAGTGGAGGATCGCCTAGCGACGTCAAGCGACGATATCGCCCCTCCTTATCCAATTGCAACAAAAACGCATCCACTCCCTGTGTCTGTAACCACGGCACACCCGGAAACGGCGAGTATGTGCCCTCCAAAGCTCCACCAAACCACCAATCGCCCGAAGCTCCCCTTGCCATCGCCTTCACTTGCTCGCACACACCCGGACAGGTCCGCTCACTCTGGGCAAAGTCAAAGAACCACCGGACCTCTCCCGATGCCTTCGATAAACCAGCTAAAAAGAGCCACCCACCGTCTGCTCCCTTTACCGCAAACGATGTCCCCTTCACAGGTAACGAAAAGTCACTGACAAAGACACCTGCGATCACAGGACCTGCCTCCTCGATCTTGAGCGATATTGCACGCTCTCTGCCCGTCCCTCCCCAACCTTGTGCCCACTCGACGCCTTTGTCAGTGAGCTTCATCACAAACATATCGAGATCCCGCGCAACTCGCGAAAGTCCTCCCTCCCGGATCTTCAACACGCCAGTATAGAGACCCAACACATACAACGCCCCGGTTGGTTCCACTGCCAATCCAAGCCCAATACTGACTTCATCGGAGTCGCCCTTTGCGATGTGCAATGCTTCGACGACAAACGATTGCGCTGCAGGACGGACACGCGCCAAAAACATCTTCTCACCAGCGACAGAGAGCGAACGATCGAAGATCTGACGTCCATTCGCCCTTGTCACTCCTGACAACCAATAGGACTGCGCTCCAGGGATGAGTGACAACACATAGATCCCACCATCCATACGAAAAGCACGCACAGATAAGGCTTTTTTCTGGAGAGGATCCAGGCGCGCCAACAGTATCCTTCGTTCGGGCAAACGAGCGATTGGACGATCAAAGAGCGTCGCACGTGAAGAAAACACAAAGCTCACCAACAACATCCCATCAGGATCGATCGAGAGTGTGACAGGCTCACGCTCCGTCACTACCGAGTCTCCTGTTGCGAGAGAGTCTGTCAGACGCTCAGACCACAAGAACGTTCCGTCCTTCGACCACTTCAACAACATTAAGCTTCGACCAGACGAAGAAGAGAAAGTCTTTCCACCAAACAGCGTAAGCGTCCCTTCGAAACTAAAGAGCGTGTAGATATCTCCAAATCGATCGGAGACAACCTTCATGTGGCCAATCGAAGCGTGACTCTCCCCTCCAATAAACCATGAATCCGTCGTGATCTGTGGTGATGGAATCGCTGGAATCTCTTGGGGTGGTGTCATCACCATTGTGTACGCTCTCGAAGCGACTTCCAGGGTACGAAAGGGAGGTGTCCAGCTCCCTATTCCACCGATCAGTACGAAGCGCTGAGTTGAAGCCTCCCCCGGCATCGGTGCCAACATAGACCAAAAGCGACCACTCGTGGCGCGCTCAGCAAACGTATCCACAAAAAACACATCAGGCCTGTCCAGTTGTGGTGCATGACGCACGAGCAAAGGCGAGAGATTCCCCGTCCCACCAAGTCCTTCGCGTTGGCGAATACCACCGGCGATCAGGATACCCGACGTGTAAGACAAGGCCCCATGGAGAGCCCTCGGCTGGAAGGTGTAGGGGACGATCTTATCCCCCTGTTTGGTGTAGGCTTGTGGTTGTGAAACACGCCACTCTTCGCCTTCTTTGGACAAAAATGCAGCGTCAGCGTGGAGCGCTTGGAAAGAAAAGAGCCCACCTGTACCAGTGTGTAAATACCCGCCCACAACGAGCAGGGCCCCTGTCTCCAAAAGATGTGTCGAGTGCCCTGCACGTGGAAGCTTCATTTGGAGCGTCGGCCAGATATCACCTGTCTTTGTCACAAGAACAGGCTGCTCCATCACGCCACCATCAACAGGGCGCGTAGAGAGACGCACGGAGATCGAACCGGACAACGCCCCAACCGGAACCACCCATCCAAAGCTGTTACTCCGCAAAACACTCTGCCCTCGAAGCAACAATCCTCCGAGCACAAGGACTTCCTTCCCCCCCTTCAACAACGTCGAGGTGTGAAAGAGGAGCTGCAGCTCCTTTCCAGAAGAAGACACTCCAGGACAATAACCACCCATCGTATGGGGCTGAAAAGAAGCTCCCTCCGAAGAGAATGTGTGATGACCACCTACAGGGTTTGTCAACGTGGTCTCTTCACCAAGTCGAAGTGTCCCATCCTCTAAAATATCGATCTTTTCGATAGAAGCCGTACACCCGTCAGGGGTCCAACCACCCAACACGTAGATCGCATTTGAGACGCGCACGACAGAATGAAAAGCCCGACCTTTTCGAAGTGATACAGGTGACTTTGTCCATTCACCGCTCCCACTGTCAAAGAGCCAAAGTGCAGCAGAGACTTTGTCAGGCCGAGGCAATCCTCCCACCACCTGAAGTGTGGAAGCCCCACCAATCACCAGCAAACGCCCACTAGGCAACGAGACGATTTTGTGACCGACGAGTGGGAGCGCTGTGTTCTCGACAGCCCCTCCCTGCTGTGACCACGTCCGCCAGAGCGAAAAGGTGTTGGGTTTCGACAAAAAGATGCGCAACTCACGGGCCTCACACGCAGCCCTCGTCAACGACGCCAGCCCCACAAGCACGACGGCTCCCCGCGCATCCATCACCTCCACCTCAAAAGAAGGTAGCGCTGTCTCCAACAGGCTTGGACATGTATACGTCGTTGAGAGAGCTTGTTTGTCCGTTACGATCTGCGTTTGAAGTGACTGTCCGGGAAGCTGCGTCTTCAGCACAACCTTTTGCCCTTGCCCACCCAAAGTAGACGTCACATCCTGATCGAACAACAACACGATACGGATAGGTGTGGGGGTCGTACAGCTCACAAGAAGCCCAGCCACACACAGCACGAGGAGCACAAGGTATCGCATATACACACGACATTGGAGAGAGAGAAGTCGCTTCATGGTGCTGTGTACCCGCGGAATTCGATCGTTGGTGAGACGTCAGAAACAGGTCGAGTCGTGCTCCAAACAACGAGCCCTGCGACACCACCGACGACGACAAGGCCGGCACCGATCCCGACCCCGACGACCCAAGGCGCAACTGCTGGAGGGACATTGCGCTTCTTGGGGAGTCCATCACTGAGCCGAACGACGACCTTACGATGTTCCCAGTCATTGACGTAGATAAGCCGTTGCCACACAAGGCGGCCTTTTTGCTTGATGCGCAAATGTGTCGGGACCGCCTTGGTCAAAAATGTCGACGCTGATGGACGCCAAAACACCTCACCTTTTCGCATCACTCCCCGCTCCAGCTTCGCTCCCTCGGGAATCTTTGTCACGGTGACCTTTGATGGGACCTGCCAACAACGCTTGCGCAACACCTTCGCCTTGCGAATACGACGGGGTAAAACAGGATTGATCGACCACTCTTTCCACGTTGGAGGAACCGTCGAAAAGAGCGCATGAAATGTGTCCATCCGATGACAAGCGCGAAACTTTTCCCCGGCACGCCAAGCCGCTCGTGCGGCAAGGGATAACGTATCACAACGCCCTAACACAAGGATGTATGGGTTCTTTCCCTTCTTTGTCTTGAGCGCGCTCAACATCTCATACGTCCGCAAAAACATCTCCTCAGCCTTCTTCCACTTCTTCATCCGGAAGTGCACAAGCGCGCGAAAGTACATTTGTTCGGTTGTCAGGGTCTTTTTCTTTTTTTTGGGTACAGGTCGTTGAGGGGATTTTTTGGCAGGAGGCGCGACACGCTCGCGCACAGAAGGCGCAGGAGCTGTCACCTGTGCAGATGCGAGACTCGACCCAACACACACCAACACACTCGCGAGAAGACACACACAAACGCACTCTTTCACGGAAAGAATGCGATGTATCACCAAACAAGCATCATGTGCCTTTGTCATCAACCCACCTCATCGCAAGTGTGTTTGGAAGAAACATGAAGTTCCGAGGTCATGTCATGACTTGACCAAGGACTCCATCAGGATGACTTCCTCAAAAAGACGAACTGCTCGTCTGTCGAGTTGGCTTCGTCAAAAGCGTAGCCAGTCTCTTCGAAGTTTTTGAGGTCTTCGGGATCTTCGATGCGATTGCGGATAATGTAGTTGGCCATCATCCCACGCGCTCGTTTTGCGTACAAAGCGATCATCTTGTACGTCCCCTTCTTATACTCTTTAAACACCGGCTGTATCACACGACAAGGCAATGTTTTGGGGACCAAAGACTTAAAATACTCGTTGGAGGCGAGATTGACGAGGATGTCATCTCCTTGTGCGTTGATGTCCTTCATCAACATCTCTTGCAGCTCATCTCCCCAAAAAGAATAGAGGTCTTTGCCTTTGGTGTTCTTGAGTTTGGTCCCCATCTCCAAGCGATAAGGCTGGATCAAATCGAGCGGACGCAAAAGCCCGTACAGGCCAGAGAGGATACGCAGGTGTTCCTGTGCATACGAGAAGTCATCTTCATCGTACTCTTCGAGCTCAAAGCCCGTGTAAGAGTCACCATCAAACGCAAGCAGCGCTTGGCGCGCATTCTCTTCGTTGAAGGGCGTCTCAAACTCCTGATAACGATCGATGTTGAGCAGCGCGATCTTCTCGCTGACCTTCATCAAGGAGCGCAGCGCCTCCGTATCATACTCACGTAAGATCTCGATCAATTCGGAAGATTGGTCAAGCTTGCGTGGTGTTGTGTGTGTCTTTGTTTTGCGGGGTGTTGTCCAATCCAGTGTTTTGGCTGGAGACAATACGATCAACATGCACCATTCTCCTTTGGGTTTGATGAAAGTCGTTGAATGTCTTCATCTGCATCGAGAGTTTCAGCGTCCGGTGATAAGGGCATATACACGTCTAATGTGTTGTGTTTTCTGCAACCGAATACGCAGGATACCGCTCGTGATTTGCGCATAGATAGGCGCCGCGAGGACGACTTTTCCTCCGACAACAATTGCAAGTATACGTCCCTTATGGCGTCTTGTCATGAGGGCAAATCGTCTCTTTGCACCTGCACGTAACGCGAGATGGATCAGTGGACGCCCTGTGCGAACATCAGGCAGCAACCTCACCTCACGAAGATGCCGACCAGACAGCAAAATACGTGATGAGAGAGGAAAGATCTCGCCGCTCTCCCACGAAGAAAAACGTTGAGCCTTTGGGTTCGTCGACACAAGCCGCAGCGCAAAGGAACGAAAACGAGGTGACATCAGAGCGCCTCCCCTCACTGCAGGCCTCTTCGCCTTTTTCGTGGTCGGCCTCGTCGAAGGCCCCTTCGCGAAAGACCAGGAAGGTGACAACAAAACGGAAAACACGAGAAGCATTCGCAGTATCATCCATGTACCCTTTCAGATGAGAGAGAAGTCATGTGGGGGAGCAGGTGGGACAAGCAAGCATTCTACAGGTTGAGAATGCTTGCTAGAGGATCTTAGGCCATTGCGTCCAAGAAAAAAGAAGGGCTCACCTCAGGCATCACCACGCAGGCGGAACTTCGCGTCGAGATACTTTTCGAGGAGCTGTCGTTCATGTGGTTTCAGCGCGTGGATACCGATCTCATCGGTGCGTCGCATCAACTCTTCGGCCTTGCTGCGGTTGGACCACACAAAGAATCGATCACTGAGACGACCAAAACCACCGCCAGACTTTCCAGGTAACAAATGTCCCCAAAAACCCTTGGGGCCATTGAAGAGATGCTGGTGACGTTTGACCTCTTGGTAGTTAATAAACAACAAGAACAACGCGATGATGAAGGCCAGCGGGCCAATCCATGTAAAGATCAAACCGAGCATTCCGAGCACGATCAAGATCGTCATCGACCAAGGCAAGGTCTTGCGGATCGCCTCACGCGCACCCGAACGCAGCGTCACCCACTGCCGTACAAATTGCCCACCATCCAACGGAAAGATCGGCAACACGTTAAAGATAAACAGGATCAAGTTGATAAATCCCATCCACCAAAACAACGCTCCGACGATTGGGATCAACGCAAAGACGATCCCAAACACAATCCCAATCACCGCCAGGATCCCCGAAACAATCGGTCCCCAAGCGATCACCCACATCTGTTGTTTTGTACTGAGGCCGCCAGGGACCTCCGCCACACCACCAAACAAGTGCAGGACAATACGACGTGGACGCGCCCCAAAGTGCGCAGAACTTAACGCGTGGCCTAACTCGTGAAGATACACGGAACCAAATAAGATGACCGGTGAGAGCAGCCGTACAAAATTCATCGTCAAGATCGAGGCGAGCACCTCAAAGGCTGCATAAATTAACAACACAATATGGAGATCCAACGGGATCCCAAAGAATTTCCCCACTCGAAATTGTCGATCAAGTGGATGTGAACCATCACCAACAAACATCGACCTGCTCCTTTCTATGATAAGACCACTACGGTCTTTTGGACTTGTTTATGACACACCTCCCCTTCAACATTGGAAGTGTAGAAGGTGTCGTTTCGATGTTGTTAAAGTAACGATAAAAGACAACTTGGCAAGCACAAATGATGCCCCTCACTGAGTTCAACGCCCCCTCCCATCGTCATCACAAAAAAGCCTTCCATTTTTTCAACGACCTCAATGGACGCGCTTCGTACCGTTTCGTTGGATCACGATGGTGTAGAGCTTCTCAAGCCCCGTCTCTTTGTCGAGAAGATACTTCGAAGTTGAGGTCATAATGGCGCTCAAATCAGCGGCTGACAGAGAGGTCCCCTTCGCGGGCTCCAGACGGTTGATCCCCGAGAAGATATCACCAAACATCCCCACGAGATAACCATTTTGTACAGGGTGCGGTGTCATCGCGTTGCGGAACAACGTCAACAGGATATCCTGTGTGTCTCCAGGAATCGAGCGATGCAAAAACACCACGAGCCGACGCAGCATCACCGCACGTTTTTTGATGGTCGTTCCCATAAAACGCATGATCGGTACACGGATATCATCAGGGATCGGTGCCATCAAGCCAGCAAAGAGGCTCAACAGATCGCCAAATTGTTTGGGTTGCGTGGTGGGGTCTGGCACGACGTGATGAAGCAAACCGACAAACAAACGCAAGATCTCCCGGTCCTTCGTCAAATCATCGAGTAAATCGAGGAGCGGTGGCATCAAAGGATCGAGCAAGAGACCTTCAATGTCACGCTGGATACGTCCAAGAACAGGGCCCCATTGGCCTTCTTTTTCGCGCAGCTCTGCACGATTGGCGAGGAACTTGAGCGCGCTCTCCAGGACAACAGGCGCGCGTGTGTTCTTAAAGGTCGCGTTGCTCCCCTTTCCTTCGACCTGGAGGAGTAGATCGCCCATACTCTTTGTCGCCTCGTTCCAGGCCAACTGTGCGCGGAGCTTGCTCGGCCCTTCGAGGGCCTTGGTCATCAGACGAAAGGACTCAAGCAACTGACCGATAGGTGTTTTCTCGTATGTGTCGCCGGGTTTCCCCATCACATAGGCGAGATAATTTTGCAAGCTCGTGGTCGCAAGCTCTGCGTTGGGTTCATCGCTCAGACGGAGCGTGCTGAGGACTTTGCCCATCGACTCAAGTCGTTCGAGCAGACCGGCCTTTTCAGTTGCCTGAAGCAGGATATTCTCCATGCTACGGATGTTGCTACGGGGGGATGGATAGGCGGGCTGTCCGGCTTTTGTCTTCTCGGCATTGGCATCGGACGCCCAATGCCTGTGTAGGACGACAAAGAGCTCTAGCAGACGTGGGAGTTTCTTGTGTTTGTCGAAGACCTCCGCGAGCGGTTTGAGCGCACCACCGACCTTCGCGACGACACCAGACGCGAGGGCTGCGAGCAATGCATCCGCGTGGTGATTGCGGACCTTGTACCCCTGCTTGTCGATCACATCATCCAAAAGGATGGTCAACTTCAATCCCGCGACGAGTGGGACATCTTTAAAGACCAGCTCGCGGTTGAGAAAGATTCCGAGCTGCTCGGGGTTGGGCTTCTCAGAAAGGCCCATCGCAGGGAGTGATTGTGCGAGCGCGTCCTTCAGGAAGCCATCGGGGATGGGTTCCCCATTTTGGTAAATCGTATCCCACACAGACGCTTTTCCGATGATCGCCTTCAGATAAAACAGCGCGAGGTTGTCGATCCGCATCTCCACGATGGGGATCGTGATCCCATCAGCGGACTTCAGCTTCGAAGCATATTTGTGACCGTTGACGTTGGCCAACAGATGCAACATCCGCTGCAAGTAGCTCAAGTTCCCAGGATTATCACCTTTGGAGAGATCGACTTTGTCGCGGAAAATATGCTGTCGCTGCCCTGTGAGCTTGTGCTGTCCGTAATCCTGGAGGGTGATGCGATCTTTTCGATAGCGCATCATGTCGATCAAACCTTGCTTGATCCCAGATGTAAAACCTGGGGTTTGCAAGGCTTTTAAGAGATCTTCGACAAATCCAGGGGAAGACATGACGTCCTGTAGGATCGGCAAGAGATCTTTAAACAACGTGTTATCCGAGAAGACCTTTGCAAAGAGGTCTTTGCCGGCGATGTCGGAGATCTCTTGTATCATCGCGAGTTGGGCAGCGAGCTCGCCCTTCTCTTTGGCGACGATCCGCGCGAGTCCACGCAGCACTTTGTAGGTACGTGGTCCTTTCAAGAGTGGGAAGATCGCTCGCACAGCTTTGATGACAGGACTGTTTGCGGAGAAGCCCTGCGTCTGGGGATCGATCGGTTCGAGCAGCGGTCGGATACCGACGGTCATATTCAGAGGAAATGGGACGGAGTTTCCAGTGGAGGAAACCTCCTTGGGGATCAAGCGTCGGGCATCCCACAAAAGCGCACCGAGGACGGTTTGTGAGAGATTGCGAATATCGTAGACAGGCTGGTTGCCGGTCAATGCCTCTCCACAACGGCCCCTTTCGCCACCAGGATTGCCAAAGGGCGCAGGGAGCGGTTGAGGGAGCTTTTTCCCTGCGTCTGTCAGGATCGGATCGCCGTTGGTGTCAAACCGAACGACACAACGTTCACCTGTCCCAACGTCGAGCTTTGGATCGGTTGAGAACAACAGATCGGAGATAAGATCGGGGAAAGGACTCTCTTTTCTGCGGTTGGTGCGCAATAAGTAATCTGCGATCGCAGGTAAGAGTTTCTTCAGGTAGGGGGTCTCAGAGCTATGCTCCGTGATCGCGTCATCGTGATACCCATCATTGTTGCGAAGCCACGTCATAACGCGGCTCAAGAGCTCCCGTTGTTGGGGATAGGTGATCATTTGACGGAGTAGACTTCCGTCACCACTGGCGATTGGAGGCGTCATCCCCTTGCGCTGGGAAGCGAGCACGAGCCCTTTGATCACATCGACGTTGTTGGCCAGATCGAAGAGCGCACCACCAAATTCCTGTGTGATCCCAGGGAGTGTACCGTCATCATAATAGGGCAACAAAGAACGAAGATAGGATTCGAATGGCGAGAGAAGATCGGCAGGGACGATCGCGTTGGTTGTTGTGATGATGTCCCACTTAATATGCGCTTGTTCAACAGCCGCGACGCGCTCTTTGGAGAGTTTTGGGTGGACACGCGCTTCTCGAAGCAAAAACTTAAGCACCTCCTGCCCCAAGTCGCGTTTGGGCGCGACAAAGTTATCACTCGGTGCACCTCTCCCTTCAGGCATCCGGGAGCATCCCATCCAAAAAAACAACACACTGGACAGACCAAGACAAAACCATACGTACCAGCGACGCTGCTGTGTCCTTGGCCAGACCCTCTTGTTGGTGGATTGTCTTCTCACCATACCAAAAACCTCTTTTTCACTACATAATTACAAGTTTCAGAAACAATTACGAAACATTATCATGAAGCAAATCACCACCGCAAGACAAAATGAACGAAAACAGGTATGATGTACGGACATTTTTTGGGTGTGAGGATCTTTTGGGTGACTCGTGTCATCTCAATAGCGAACAAAAGAGAAGCCATACCCACAGAAAGTATGAATGAAGAATTGAAGGAGGCAATTGTGCGTCGTATCGTGTATTTGATATTGGCACTCAGTTTCGTATTCACTTTGAATATCGGAGCTTGTGGTCGTCCAGGTAAAGAGATCGTCACTGAGACCGCCAAAGAGCAGGTCGATGAAAAAACCCCCGGCAAAGAAGCCGGTGACGAACCCACCCAGACAGAAAAAAAACAAGACGAGCCCACACAAACAGAACAAAACAATGACGGTGGAACACCAGAAGTTCCCCCCAAAGAAGAAGCTCCAAAGGAAGAAGCTCCCAAAGAAGACACTCCAAAGGAAGAAGTCCCCAAGGAAGACACTCCGAAAGAGCAAGATCCCACCCCCAAATCGTGTCCCAACAATACGCCTCCCGCAGTCAGCACACTGTGTGAAGTCACAAAAGGTGGCACCTCGACGCTCTTCCAAGCGCACATTGTGACTCCCGACGGCATCCTCGAAAATGGCCAGGTCCACGTCGATGGCAGCGGAAAGATCACTTGTGTAGGTTGTAACTGTGCAGCCAACGACGGCGCGACCAAGATCTTCTGCAAGGACGCCCTCTTGTCTCCTGGTCTGATCAACGGGCACGACCACATCGGTTGGGCGACACGTCCTCCCACACCACACGGAGATGAACGCTTCGACCACCGCCACGACTGGCGTAAAGGCAAAAACGGTCACAAAAAGGTCTCCTCTGGTGGCAGTGACACATCCAAAGAAGCAGCCGCATGGGGAGAGATCCGCATGATGATGGGTGGCGCGACGAGTATCATTGGCTCAGGTGGAACCTCAGCCTTGATCCGTAACCTCGACCGCGATCGTGGTGGACTTCCTGGCTCACTGCGCTACAGCACCTTCCCTCTCGGAGACTCCGGCGGCTCAACACATGACACTGGATGCACCAGCTACAAAATTGAACAGGCCAGCAGTCTGAGCAAATACACAGCCTACTTCCCCCATGTCTCCGAAGGTGTCAACCTCGCTGCGCGAAACGAGTTTGTCTGCACCAGCTCGTCAGCAGGTGGTGGGCAAGAGCTCGCGACCAACAAAGCCGCGTTCATCCACGCGATCGGCCTCAATGCTTCCGACGTCTCTGTTATGGCGAGCAAAGGAACCGCTGTCATCTGGTCCGCGCGAACAAACATCGACCTCTACGGACACACGATCCTCGCGCCGATGTATCATCGTATGGGCGTCTTGATCGGTCTCGGAACAGACTGGTCCATCAGCGGCTCGATGAACATGCTGCGAGAGCTTCAGTGCATCGACAGCCTCAACAAGAACCACTACAACAAGTTCTTTACAGATCGTCAACTCGTCGACATGGCGACCATCAACAACGCCAAAGCCAGCCACACTGAGCGCTACATCGGCGCGATCAAAGCAGGCCTGTATGCAGACCTCTCGCTCTTCGACGCACGCACTAACAAAGCGTACCGCGCGATCCTCGATGCCAAAGTCGAAGATGTACACCTCGTCATGATCAGCGGAAAGATCCTCTACGGTGCCTCCGACATTCTCGCAACAGCCGTCAAAGATGGAACCACTGCATGTGAAGAAGTCGATGTCTGTGGCAAAAAGAAACGCTTCTGCCTCAAGGGTGAGTCCTTCTCAAGCAAAGTCAGCACCTATAGCGAACTGAAAACACACCTCGACAACAAATCCCAAAATGCAAACCCCAAATACACAGTGTACCCAACCTTCTTCTGCACAAAACCGGACAAGGAGCCCTCTTGTGTACCTGAGCGTAAGCGCAGCGCTGATGTACCCAACCTCCCTGCGAGCCAAGGAAATGACAAGGATGGTGATGGTGTCGAAGACAGCAAAGACAACTGCCCCTCTGTCTTCAACCCGATCCGCGCAATGGACAACAACGTCCAAGCAGACTTTGACAACGACAAAGTCGGTGACGCCTGTGACCCATGTCCGCTGACAGCGAACTCCACGACCTGTAAAGCGCCCGATCCAAATGACCGTGACGCCGATGGTATCAAGGACAACAAAGACAACTGTCCCGCCAAAAACAACCCCAACCAGGAAGACAAAGACAAAGACGGTGTGGGTGATGTGTGTGATGATTGCCCCAATACACCCAACCCCAACGGGCAAAAGTGTCCAGCCCTTGCGGCCAACATCTACGACATCAAAACCGGAAAGATCAAAGAAGACACGGAAGTCACGCTCACCAACCAGCTCGTGACTGCAGCAGACGCCCGTCAGATCCGCGCGATCATCCAGGTCAAGCAAGGTGATCCAGGATACAACGGCACGGACAACTCCGGACTCTTCGTCTATCTTGGTGATGCCAAACTCACAGGTACCATGCCCACTTACAAAGCAGGCGATCGTATCACCATCACTGGCTTTGTCAGCGCATACAACGGACAACTTCAGATCAACAAAATCAGCGCGATGACCGTGACACCAGGAACAGAAGCGCTCCCCGCGCCTGTCGTCGTGAAGGTCGCTGATGTCTATGACAAGAACTCCACAAAAGCCAAGGCGCTTGAGTGTGTGATTGTCAAAGTCGAGAATGTCGAAGTCACCAGCGCAAACCCAGATGGCAGTAGTGATTACGGTGAATTCGCGGTTTCTGATCCAACTGACAAAACAAAAGCGCTGCGCGTCGATGATATGTTCGACTCCTCAGCGTATACAGGTTCAGTCTGGTGTAGCTGGAGCGGAACCGCAGGTGATGACAGTTACTGCTATGGCACGGATAAGTGCCAATGTCCCCAAGCGACCTGCGCCAAAGGCACAGCAGATGCCCGTTGTTACCCACAAGGTGGAGCCGCTGCACCTGACAAACGAAAGGTTGGCGACACATTCAAGTCGATCACAGGTCCCCTTCAATTTACCTTCAGCAACTTCAAGATCACTCCACGCAACGCCCAAGACATCCAGTTCTAAGGCCGCCAGCTTCTTGATGGGTTTCGTCTCTTGACGTCCCTCATCCTGCCCTCCTGCATCATTCCATCCACAAAATAGCCAATCACTTCAGCAACCTTCATGCTCCCTCCAAAGCTCGTGATCTATGCGCTTTACGCCACAAAAGTGATGTCTCTATACCCTTGAAAATCCATCATATTTATTTTTTTCCAACAAAATGCAATCCGATCTTTTTTGTCTTACGTAGATGTATGGGAAAGAAACATTTTGTGTCGAAAACTTCTCGCTTGTTATATCAAAAAATATGACAAGTGACATCGCAATTGAACTGGAGCAACTATGAACAAGTCTTCCATGGATCGACGTGCATTTTTGAGGAACTCAAGCGCCGCAGCGCTTCTTTTCACCGTCCCTACGTGGGTTTGGAGTACGGGGTGTGGTAGCGGGCCAGAAGTCGTGGAGAAAAACGAGACGTGGGAAAAGGACGCCGCGGCGCTTGAAGCCAAAGGCACAGTCCTGACCAAAGAGGAGCCTGGAAAATGGTCGGAGAAGGTCACACCTCACATCCCTGCAGCGACTTTCAATGAGGGCGCAAACTCCGTCGACGTCGTTGTTCCCCACCCGATGACAACAGAACACTGGATCTCTGATGTGTACATCAAAAACCAGGATGGCATTGTGATTGGATATCAAAAATGGGAGGCCAAAGCGTACGAAGGGGATGAGGCGAAAGCAGCAAAAGCGACGTTCACGTTGCCAGCAGGTACGACGATGATCGCGATGTACTCATACTGCAACCTTCACGATCACTGGAAGGTCGAGGGAACAAAGATCGGCTAACAGCACTAGAACTTGGTGCCGTCAACCTTGGTGCCTGGAGAAAAGAGAGCACCGTTGGCAGCGGTCACGGTGCTGTGTTTCACACATGTGCCTGTCAGCTCTGGATCCAATGTCACGGACTGGTCATCACCTGCATTGCAAGCCCCTGTACCGTATGTAAAGCTCGCCAACTCTGTGCCAGCAGCATTCTTCACACTCACAGTCCCACTTGAGTTTGCGAGACTGACCTTCCCGGAAGAAGCTGTATAGACAAACGCACCTCCAAATTTGCTATGTGCGTTTCCAGTGTTTGCTTCTGTATCAGTGGACATTCCACCACCAAAGATGACGACTGCGCCTTTTGGAGGTAACTGCAGTGCGCCAAAGTCGTGAATTTTGCTCGTCTTGCTGTAAAGCTCAAGTCCAGCGAGCTGGAGTGTCTTACTGGAGACGTTCACGATCTCGATAAACTCGTCGTTGTACGTCTCACGCGTTCCGTCTTTGTTAGCGTCTCCGTTTGTGGTGTCGGGATCGGCGTGAACTTCGTTGATCACAAGATCGCCAGCCGCAGGTGCATTCCCGGTGGGTTGCTCAACGACGGGCTCTGGTGCGACCTCTGGAGTCGCTTCGGTCCCACCATCTCCCTGGCTAGCTTCTGTTTGTGTCTCTGTCGAAGGCTCAGGAGTGGGCTCTGGCTTGGGAGGCTCTTTGGAGAACTCCAAGCCACCGACTCGTGTACCAGGCGAGAACAGTGTCCCCCCAACTGTATCGGCCTTACTGTGAAGAATACAAGTCCCTGTCATGTCAGGATTGAGCGTAACAGACTCGGACTTTCCGCCTGCACAATCACCTGATCCATACTCAAACTTGCCAAGCTCCGTGTCATCAGCAGCCTTGAGCACGATGACTTTCCCAGAGTTGGTCAAAGACAGACGGGAGCTCGTGCTGCCGTTTTTGGTGATGTACACCAGTGAGCCACCGAACTTGCTGTGTGCTTTGCCAGTGCCAACCTCTGTGTCAGCAGCCATCCCGCCACCAAAGACAACGAGTCCTTGTTTTGCCGCGAGGAGGACACCTTCGGGGACGGTAAACAAGACCTTTCCGCCATCATCTGTGATCTTGACACCGGCGATATAGAGGTCTTTATCAGTGACATTCACGATCTCGATGAATTCGTCTTCATAGGTGTCTCGTGTGCCGTCTTTGTTGGCGTCCCCTTTGTCGTTACCTGTAGGGGGGCTGTAGAGGATCTCGTTGATCACAAGCTCACCCGCTTGTGGTGCAGGTCCTGGAGGCGGTTCGTCTTTGACAGTCTCTTTGACTTCATCGACTGGATTGTTGTCATCGACTGGATTGTTGTCGTCGGTGGGGTTTTTGTCGTCAGTGGTGGTCTTGTCATCCACTGGTTCTTTTTCGTCTTTGATGGTTGGCTCTTCTCCACCATCATTGATAGCAGCTTCTTTACGAGGTTCACAGACACCCGAAGTTTGGCTGCTCTCTTTCACACAGTATTGTCCAGCAGGACAGTCCAATGTGGTCTTGCATGAGGGATTGCCACATCCCGTAAAATGAAACGAAAACACAATACCTACAAGGGCGAGGCCCGAAGCGATCCAGCGAAAAAACATACCTTCTCCTATCCCATTCGTTGATGAATTGGACACATACAATAGATAGACGCATCCAACTATAAAAAAACCCCCCCGAAAATGCAAGCCGCCCGACAAAAGACCTTTTCCCTTCATGGATCAGCCTTCTAGGTATCTTTGCGGCGTTCTCAAGCGACAAGTTACAGAGATGTCACGGGCACTTTGCGGTCTTCATCAGAGGAAACACACACTGTAAGCAAAATGTTGGAAAAAAAGCTGTGTACAGACGACTTCATAACGGATCCACTTCACAGAAAGTGCATGGGACAGATTTGAATTCGCTCATGTTCCAGAACCAAAAAGGTTGTCCAATGCCTCTACAGAGATGTCCAGCTCACCAAACATCGAAGGCGAGCAACATGTCATGAGAACAAAACACAAACTTTTGACACAACAACACACCTGGGGACTGGATTTTTTTGCGTTATATTTCTATGATGTTGACCTGTTTGATACTTAAGACGACCCAAAAGGGTATGCTACATCATTTCACTCCAAAAAAGGTACAAACACAACCTCTTTGGGATGTGTACGATACTTGTAGCAGCAATGTACGTGCGATGTGATGTACATACATTGCCCATGATGAAAGTATTTTGGAGACGTCGGACAAGGTGTTGCGCTCTTACCCACAGAGGCAACACTTATGGGAGGTTTTTTGAGAATGAAAGCGAATCGTTTGGGCCGCTATGGCTCCTTTCTTATGTCGTGTTTTATGGTCCTATTTTTGGCGATGGGGATCACCGCCTGTGATTGTGGTGCCCCTCCAGGAGTCGAAGGAAATCTTCCCGACGGTGGGACAATCGTCGACAAGACCAATCAATGCCCACAAGAGTTGACTCCCTGCAACAACGACAATGAATGTCAAACTTGTGGTGGTGGACTTATCTGTATCGCCGGGCAATGCTCCGTCGATCCCCGCCCCGATCGCAAGCCCACAGATACACCTCCAGTCGTCGACGAAAAACCCGACGTTCCACCTCAACAATGTCCAACATTGTGCAGCAATCACGACGATTGCCCAACCTCCAAATGCGGCGAGCGCAACGAATGTGTCAACGGCGTCTGTTCCTATCCAGCGCGCAAATGTCCCGACTCATGTACAGAAGACGCGCAATGTCTGACACCTGCTTGCGGCTCAAGTATCCGATGTTACCAAGGCAAATGTACAAAACTCCCTGCATGTCCCAAAGAGTGCCTCTCTGACGATGACTGCTCACTTCCCACTTGTGGGACGCGAAATCGCTGTATTTCAGGCTTCTGTGCAGAGCCTCCCAAAAACGATCCCCCTGTCGCTGTCGCGCTCAAAAGCCAGAAGGTCTCTGTTGGTTCACTTGTCCGCCTCGACGGAAGCCAAAGTAAAGACCCAGACGGTGACAAACTCACCTATTCATGGAGCTTTTCATCCAAGCCAGCCAACAGCAAAACGGACTTTAACGACAGCACCGCGGTCAGTCCGGCGTTTGTTCCAGATGTCGCGGGTGAATATGTGATCGAGCTGCTCGTCAATGACGGCCAACTCGACAGCAAGCCCTCAGTCGTGCGCATCAGCGCGACCAAGAACGCTGGTCCCACGCTGCTCTCACTCGCACCTTCCACACTTGTGCGTCCCACCACAGACTTTACGGTCTCGCTGTTCGGGACAAACTTTGACGCAGGCGCAAAAGCCGTCTTCAAAGGACTCCTTGGTGTCACGACATTTGTCAACTCGACAGAGCTGAGAGCCAAACTCCCAGCCAACCCACCTGTCGCGAAGTACTCCGTGTACGTTCAAAACAGCGATGGGCAAATCTCCAACGTGTTGACCTTCGCGATCACCAACGCCCCAAGCGATCCCCCACGTGTGATCAGGATCACCCCCACAGAGGTCAAGACGAATGCAGCCTTTACGCTCTCTGTTGTAGGTGAAAAATTTGCGAATGGTGTGACCATCCAGGTCGATGGACAGCCTTACAAGACCAACTTCTTCTCTTCAGGTTTGCTCAGCGCAGTCCTCTCGAAAGGTCTGACTGCAGGTCTGCACACAGTCAACGTCGTCAATCCAGACGGACAAGCAAGTAATTCCGTCACATTGCGCGCAACAACAGTTCAAACATCACCTGTACTTGACTCTGTGACACCCAACTCCATCTTCGCCAACCAAAAGCTGACACTGACCCTCAAAGGGAAGCGTTTTGTAGCAGGTGCGAAGATCCGGATCGCCGGACAGACCTTCGCAGCAGCCTCTGTCACAAGCACACAAATCCTCGTTACAGTCGCCCTGTCCAACGCAGGAAACTTCGGCGTCGAGGTGCTCAACCCGAATGGAGAGACCAGTAACCGCCTCTCCCTTGAGGTGAAACCTCCCCTCAGCAAACCGGTCATTCAGACTCTCTCTCCAGCAACCACCACGGAATTGACGGCAGTTACAGTCGCAGTCAAAGGGACGGGATTTGTCAACGGCGCGAAGGTGACGCTCAACAACATCGCATACACAACGACGTTCGTCTCCGCCACAGAGCTACGTGTAAGCCTCCCAGCGACAGTGAAAGCCGGGAAATACCCCGTCCAAGTCACCAACCCAGACAACCAGACAAGTAACATCGTCGGCTTGTTGTTCAATCCCAAACCTCCTGCACCTGTCCTTTCGGCCCTCAGCCCCGCGAAGATCCCACAAGGGGTTACCACAACAGTGACCCTCACAGGGAACAACTTCTTGAGAGGCGCTCAGGTCCAAGTCGGCACGAGATTGTACCCAACGACGTTTGTCTCGGGAACACGGCTTACAGTATCCGTCACCAAAGGACTGACCGCAGGCAATTACCCTGTCGTCGTGTTCAACCCAGACAGCCAAAAGAGCAACACTCTTCAGCTCAATATCTTTAAATATCCTGCACCTGTACTCAAGTCCATCTCCCCCACACAAGGCATGACTGGACAGGTCGTCTCCGTTCAACTTTTGGGCGCCAACTTCCTCAATGGTGCCAAAGGTGTCTTCCAAGGTGGGCAACAAAATACCCGCTTTGTGAGCGCGACAGAGTTGGCCATGACGCTCTCACTTAACGGTCTCGGCGCTGGAACGTATCAAGTATGGGTCCAAAATGCCGATGGACAGGTCTCCAACAAGATCGCGTTCACAGTCGACGCGCCCAAAGGACCCCAGATCAACCAGATCCTCCCCAACAAAGGGGCGACCAACACCAAAGTGAACATCCTCATCGATGGTACAAACTTCGTCAAAGGCGCAACCATTTCGTTCGCCTCGAAGACCATCCAGACGACCTTCGTCAACATCTCCAGCCTCAGCGCGGTCTTTGACCTGACAGGAATCGCAGCCGGGACTTACCCCGTCAAAGTGACAAACCCCGATGGCTCAGAGTCCAACAACGTTTACTTTACCGTCTCAGGCCAAAAGTTGCCCGCACCTGTGTTGACGAGCGTCTCGCCAACACAACTCAAACTGGGCACAAACAAGCCGATCTACCTCACCGGTAAAAACTTCCAGAACGGTGCGTTGTTGATGCTTCCCCTCCCATTTGTCGGCTCGATTGGCTTGCCATGTAACTATATCAACGCCAACACTCTCGTTGTGACCGCGCAATTGCCGAGTATTCCCTTCCCATTCCCGGCGCGCACCATCAACGTGTATGTCCAAAACCCCGACAAGCAAAACAGTAACCGTAAACCCGTCCAAATCTCCAACTAAATCCAACACCCCTCCCCGCCTCTTCCCCATACATTCCCACAATATCCACAACTCTCTCGAAAAGGTGACCAGAGCTCCCCTATGAAATGTTTTTATAGCGACCACTTCGTCCTCCCACTCCCTCCAAAGCATCACTTCCCGATCCAAAAGTACGCCATGTTGCATCGCACTTTGCGCACAGAGCAGATCGTCGAAGAAGCACAGCTCCACCCTCCCCCTCCCGTTCCCTTGCCGTTTTTGCTCGCCGCACACTGTAAAGAGTACGTCGAACGTGTCCGTTTGGGCCAACTCTCCAAACACGAAGTTCGGCGTATTGGGTTCCCCTGGTCTCCTGCACTTTATGAGCGCTCAATCCGCGTCGCCGGCGCGACGATTGAAGCGTGCAAGGAGGCTCTGTCTGCGGGGATCTCAGTCAACTTGGCGGGAGGGACACATCATGCTTCTTATGACAGGGGGCAGGGATATTGTGTGTTCAACGATAGCGCTGTCGCAGTAAGAGCTCTTCAGGCAGAACACTCCATCAAACGCATCCTGATCCTCGACTGCGATGTCCATCAGGGGAATGGGACCGCTGAGATCTTTGCAGACGAACCGGATGTCTTCACCTTCTCAATCCACAACCACAAAGCCTTCCCTTTACACAAAGCCGTCAGCGATCTGGATATCGATGTTCCCCCCAAAACACAAGATACCGCGTATCTTGCGTTGTTAACGCAAGGTCTCGAAGAGGTCTTCGCTCGTTTCTCCCCTGAGTGTGTGATCTACCTCGCAGGTGTCGACCCCTACGAAGATGATCGGCTCGGTGGCCTGTCGTTGACCAAAGCAGGTCTCGCACAAAGAGATCATCTGGTCTTGCGTGCTTGTCGAGAAAGAGGCCTCCCTGTCGCGATCACAATGTCAGGTGGATATGCCCACCGCATCGAAGACATTGTCGCATTGCACGCACAGACCATCGAGATCGCCACAGGGTATATTTGATTGTTGTTGGGATTGGGAAGAAGCTATCCTTCGTCGGGGACTTTTTGGGCGCGGGGGTGGGCTGCGCCATAGGCAGCCATCAAACTCTTGATGTTGACGTGTGTATAGCGTTGTGTTGTGGAGAGACTTTCGTGACCGAGTAGCTCTTGAATCCCACGCAAATCGGCCCCGGATTCGAGCAGGTGTGTCGCAAAGGAGTGACGCAGACCGTGGGGACTGATCCGACAGCGAGCCGCCGTCTCAAGCACATATTTATCAACGACACGACGGACACTTCGCGCTGTAAGCCGACCACCTTTGTAATTTAGGAACAAGGCCTCATGTGCAGCCATTCCTTCGTCAGCCGCGGCGAGCAATTGACCACGAAGATTCATGTAGTGCTTGATCGCCTCAAGCGCAGGACCACCGATCGGGACGATACGTTCTTTGCGCCGTTTTCCGAAGATCTTGGCGAATCCCCACGGTCTCAAGCTGTCGAGGTCAAGAGAGACGAGCTCACTGACACGCATCCCTGTCGCATAGAAGAGCTCAAGGATCGCACAATCGCGTGCACCGAGGGCGGTTCGATCGTCGGGAGCATCGAGCAGTCGCCCGATCTCTTCGATCGTCAAGAAGCGCGGAAGTGCGCGTGGTTGTTTGGGATTATTGATAAAATCGAGGGGGTTTTGTTCGAGCACTTCCTGGCGCATCAAGAATCGAAAGAAACTGCGCAACGCGCTGAGCTTTCTGTTGAGCGTACTCGCCTTGTTGTCCTTCTCGTAAAGAACGGCGAGAAAACCACGAAGGTGTCGACGGTGGACTTGTGTAGGGTCGAGAATCTCCAACGCGACGATATACTCCAAAAAGGCGCGAATATCCCGTTCGTATGCACGCAGCGTGTGCTGAGAAGATTGTCTCACAAGGCCCATATAATCGAGAAAACGAGCCTTCCAGTGCAGCCATGTCTCTCCAAAATCCGCCTCTGTAATCGGCTTGGCGTCTTTCTCTTGGAGCGCCTTGACCGTCTTTTTACGCTGCTCTTCGACGGACTCTTTTGGCGCGGGCGCCTTCTTGGACGCTCGCTTTGTGGGAGTCTTTTTGGCCTTCTTTTTGGTGCTTGCGGCCTTCTTTTTCTTTGGTTTTTTGGTCTCTTTCTCGGACGAAGTTACATCATTCATCAACACACTCCACTGAACAAACATACAATCATCATACACGATCAACGTACCATCTCATGACCTCTCTGCTCAAATTTTGACCACAGCTCTGAAGGCAAAACAAAACTTTCTCGCGATCGTCGTGTTTGAAAGGGTATCACTCACCTCCTACGCAGAAGCGAAGTAGCGCAGCAACATCAAAATGTTGAACGCTCCAAGAAGTCGATCCGTCAGATATCTGATACGTTCATGGGGTGTGCTCGTCATACAAACCCAACAGGTCACCACTTATTTGGAGGGTGAAGGGACAGTAACTCTTTGTTTCCAAAGACAGAGAGTCTATCACAGGGAAGTGGATCAAAATCATGAAAAGGTGTACATTGGATGTGGCATTTTTCATGCTAGACGGTGTTCAAGATTTGGCACCTTATCACTTTAGAAAGACATGCACCGAGAGAGTGCATCGATAGAATCGGCAACTTTTGCCAACATAGAAGAATCGCATATCTTTACATGAATGTCCTCAGGAGGAAGATGATGGCTCGTTTACTCAAACGTCGCTACACCCTGTTCCTCGGGCTAATGCTCACATTGGGCTTGCTCGTTGGGATCACAGGAGGTTGTGATTGTGGTGGTTCACCAGGAACCGAAACAATCACCGAAACAAACACGGAGAACCCAACAACAGACGGAGGTGAGGTCGTCGCAGAGAAGGACGGGACCTGTACCCAGCGCTGTGACTGCCCACAAGGACAAGAATGTCGGGACAGCAAATGTGTGATCCTTGATGCACCAGTCTATTGCTGCGATCGCGATCAATGTCCCATTGGTAAGGCTTGCTTAAACGCCGATGGTAGCAACGGCTCATGTGATGTACGGACACCCTGTAAACACAACTGTGAGTGTTCACAAGGACTCGCCTGTGAAAAAGGCTACTGTACCAAGACCAGTAAGATTGTTTACTGTTGTGAACAATCAGGTTGCCCAGCGGGCGAACAGTGCGAGTCGATCCGTGGAGGCACCAAGACCTGTGGTAGCGAAGGCTCCCCTTGTGTCTCTGCGTGTGGTTGTGTCGCAGGTCTTGCTTGTGTCAACGGTCAATGTACAAAGAGCAGCACAACTGTTTACTGTTGTGATAACACCAACTGCCCAGAAGGACAGGTCTGTGAGACAGCCAAAGGCGAACGTGGTGTTTGCGGAAAGATCAAAAAATGTAACTCAGCGTGTGATTGTCCCACAGGCCAAGCATGCTCAAACGGACGATGTGTCGTCTCTCCTGTTCCCGTCTACTGTTGTGATAAGCCCAACTCTTGCCCCTCCGGCCAAGCTTGTGACACAGCAGATGGTCGACGCCAAACCTGCCCCACTCAAACCGAATGTACCCAACATTGTGACTGTGCCCAAGGCCAATTCTGCAACAAAGGAGCCTGTGTCGTCGGCACATCCCCTGTCTATTGTTGTGACAAAGCAGGGTGCCCAGTTCGCCGCTCCTGCTTTACCAAAAACGGTGGCGTCGGAACATGCCCAGACAAGAAGTGCGTCAAAGACACAGACTGTGGTGCGCCCTCCTGTCGTCAACAAGGGACACAATGTACAACCGCCGTCCCACGCTGCCTTGATGATGGTTCATGCTCCAACGAAGTGAGCAGCAGCGCAGGTAGCTGTGATCCAGCAACAGGCAAATGTACAACCACAGCACAATGTAAAGTCGACTGTGATTGTCCCCAAGGTCAGGCGTGCTCAAACGGTGCTTGTGGCATCGCAAATATCGTAAAGTACTGCTGTGACAAAGAAGGTTGTCCAAAAGGACAAGCCTGCAGCCGAACAGACGGAAGCGCAGGTGTTTGTGGTGGCACAACAGGATGTAGATCCAACGCAGAGTGTGGAAAGACTTCGTGCCAGCAACTTGGAACGGACTGTGCGCTGAACACCCCAACATGTGACGTTGCCACAGGAAAATGTGTACCTGGCGCACAACTCGTACGAAACGCTGATTGTAAAACACAAAACGGTCAACTCACCTGTGTTCCACGTACAGGCGTCGTTTGTAAGACTCACTGTGACTGTCCACAAGGACAAGGCTGCTCTAGTGGCCAGTGTATCGGAGGCACCTTCCCCACATATTGCTGTGACAAAGCCGGATGCCCAACCAAACAAGCTTGCTACAACAAAGATGGTACTCCTGGTATCTGCCCAGGTGTCGGTGGATGTAAAACGGACCAAGATTGTGGCAAAGCTTCCTGCCGACAAAGCGGGACGACGTGTGTTGTGACAAAACCAACCTGCGACACGACAACAGGAACATGTCGAAGCTCATCAGCCGCCTCTCCAGGCGTATGTGACCCCAACACTGGTTCATGCACACCACTCACTCCATGTCAGGTCCATTGTGATTGTCCCCAAGGACAGGCTTGCGCGACAACGCCCTTCGGCATCAGAGTTTGCCAACAAGTCTCCACACCAGTCTACTGCTGTGATAAAGCTGGATGTCCTTCCAGCACAGCGTGTTTTGATAAAAACAACGCAAGAGGGACATGCCCCATCACATGTACCTCTCCATGTGATTGTAATACAGGCGAAGATTGTGTGAGTGGGCGTTGTACCGTGACTCCAAATCCTGCGTATTGCTGTGACGATCCACAGAAATGTCCTGCAGGTGCTGTCTGTAAAGACAAGTCGGGCAAAGCCGGTACATGCCCACAAACACAACGTCCCTGCAAGAATGTTTGTGATTGTGTCCAAGGCGAAGCCTGCACCAACAACGTCTGTGTCAAGACGAGTAACCCAACAGTCTTCTGTTGTGAGCAGCCCTCTTGTCCGGCAGGAAAAGCCTGTGTCAACAGTCTCAATCAACAAGGAACATGCCCCGTTCCCTGTAAAAATGATTGTAGCTGTACACAAGGTCAACGTTGTGTGAATGGTACTTGTACAAGCAGCTCCGGTAACGGTTATTGCTGCACTAAATCGGGATGTCCCGCCAACTTCAGCTGTACCAACCCCGATGGCAGCCGCAACCGATGTCCGACGCAAAAATGTAACTCCGCCTGTGATTGTAACCAGGGAGAAGACTGCCGAAATGGCCAATGTACAAGGGTGTTCCCTGCTGTGTACTGTTGTAGCAAGACAGGATGCCCACAAGGTCAGTCTTGTAAAAATGCACAAAACACATGGGGAACGTGTCCAAATGTCAACACGTGTAGCTCTCCATGTGATTGTCCACAAGGGCAAGACTGCTTCAAAGGCCAATGTATCCAGGTCTTCCCATCGATCTACTGCTGCTCCAAAGTAGGCTGCCAACCTGGACAGGCTTGCTATGACAGCAACAACAAAGCCGGAGTTTGCCCCGGTTCACAATGTACAACATCATGTGATTGTCCCAACCAAGGTCAGTCATGTGTGCGTGGTCGTTGTGCTTCTTCTAATCCGCGAATCTATTGCTGTAGCAAACCCGGATGTCAATCAGGCCAAAGCTGCGAAGATACAAACGGCAACCTGAGTGTTTGCCCTGGCGCACAATGTAAAACGGCTTGTGATTGTAATCAGGGTGAAGATTGTCGAAATGGTCAGTGTGTCAGAAGTTCACCTGCGGTGTATTGCTGTAGTAAAACGGCATGCCGCGCAGGACAAGCTTGTGTCAACACAAACGGAACCTCCGGCACCTGCCCTGTACAATGCAAAGTGGATTGTGATTGCCCACAAGGAAATCGTTGTTCAGCAGGTACCTGCTACCCAACTACGACAGCGTACTGTTGTAGTAAAGCGGGATGTCCGACAGGCCGAACTTGTACGACAACTACAGGACAACGTAGTGTCTGTGGTGGAAGCACCGGACAAAGCTGTAAGGTCCGTTGTGATTGTAACCAAGGTGAAGAGTGTGTGAATGGTCGATGTCAACAAGGACCAAGCCCTGTTTACTGTTGTAGCAAGGCCGGATGTCCTTCGAACTTCGTCTGTCAGGATTCAACTGGACGCACCAGCTTCTGTCCCACGACTCCCCCAGCTCCATAAGAACCCTTATTTGCTTCATGCACTTTGCAACCCCCCCTTCAACAAACCTCTCCATCCCCCTGAGCCTTCGGCTCTTCCCCCTTCCTCTCCATCCTCTGGAGAATGGAAGGGGGAGACATTTTGCCGATAAGTACGGTATTTCGCTTGAGTTCTGCTCCAGGCGCAGTTGCACTTGTGTCTTCGCAAAATGCACCCGAATGTACGACACAATCCCTCATGATCATACGTATGTCGCAAGCGACATCCTCCTAATGCTCGACTGCTCGGACAACATATGCGGTTGTCATTTGCGACGCCACTTTGCAACCACCCCTTCTACAAACCTCTCCATCCCCC
>PCBK01000200.1 GCA_002731275.1 Deltaproteobacteria bacterium
CCTCCTCTCGAAAGGCTTGAGAGGAGGGAAGAGCCGAAGGCTCAGGGTGGAGAGTTTGTTGAGGCGGATGATTGCAAGTGAAGACGCAAATCAGCCACGAAGAGAAGTCCCTACAGGAAGAGTTCTGTAGGTGGTAAAGCTCCAACCCCGCAGGGGTTCAAATGCGGTCCAGCGCGCTGCGCTGGTGCAACGTCCGCTGGATCAGGAGGGTGTTTCGGTTTCTTTGAGGTAGAGTTTGGAGCCTTGCTCTTTGAATTCGGAGGATTTGGTTTTCATCCCCGCTTCGATGGCTTCTTTTGTGGTGAGGCCGTGTTTCTCTGCAAATTCACGGACATCTTGTGTGATCTTCATGGAGCAGAATTTGGGGCCACACATGGAGCAGAAGTGTGCTTTTTTCGCGCCAGTTGCGGGGAGTGTTTCATCGTGGTATGCGCGTGCTGTATCAGGATCGAGCGCGAGGTTGAATTGGTCTTCCCAGCGGAACTCGAAGCGCGCTTTGGACATGGCGTTGTCCCACTCGGCTGCGCCTGGGTGTCCCTTGGCGACATCTGCTGCGTGTGCTGCGAGTTTGTAAGTGATGACACCTTCTTTAACGTCTTGCTTGTTGGGCAAACCAAGGTGCTCTTTGGGGGTGACGTAGCAAAGCATTGCTGTCCCGTACCAACCGATCATCGCAGCACCAATCCCCGAAGTGATGTGGTCGTATCCGGGGGCGATGTCTGTCGTCAGTGGTCCGAGGGTATAGAAGGGCGCGTCGTTGCAGATCTCGCGTTGCTTGTCGACGTTTTCTTTGATCATGTGCATGGGGACGTGGCCAGGACCTTCGATCATGACCTGTACATCGTGTTCCCAAGCGATCTTTGTCAACTCACCAAGAGTCTCAAGTTCTGCAAATTGCGCTTCGTCGTTGGCATCTGCGATACTACCTGGGCGCAATCCATCACCAAGGGAGAAGCTGATGTCGTAAGCCGCCATGATCTCACAGATCTCTTCAAAGTGTGTGTAGAGGAAGTTCTCTTTGTGATGTGCGAGACACCACGCGGCCATGATGGAACCACCGCGACTGACGATCCCTGTGAGGCGTTTGGTGGTCAGGTGGATATAGCGAAGCAGAACACCTGCGTGGATCGTGAAGTAATCCACACCTTGTTGAGCCTGCTCGATGAGGGTATCTCGATACAATTCCCACGTGAGATCTTCGGGGACACCGTTGACTTTTTCGAGAGCTTGGTAGATGGGGACTGTTCCGATGGGGACAGGGGAGTTGCGCAGGATCCATTCGCGAGTCGTGTGGATGTTGTCGCCTGTGGACAAGTCCATGACTGTATCGGCTCCCCAGCGGATCGCCCATGCCATCTTCTCGACTTCTTCCTCGATGGAGGATGTGACGGCTGAGTTTCCGATATTTGCGTTGATTTTGACGAGTGAATTGCGACCAATCAACATCGGCTCGATTTCGGGGTGGTTGATGTTGGCGGGGATGATGGCGCGGCCAATTGCGATCTCGTTTCTGACAAATTCGGGCTCAAGTCCTTCGCGGAGGGCGACATATTCCATCTCAGGTGTGATGATGCCCTGTTTGGCGTAGTGCATTTGTGTGACGGTTTGTCCGCTCTTTGCGCGAAGTGGTTTGCGTGCGGAGACTTTGGGCAGCGGGATGTCTTTGTTTTGCTTTCTGGCCATCTCGATGCTAGCGACGGGGTGTCTTTCGATTTCCTCGACATCACCGCGCTCTGTGATCCACTGTTGGCGTGTGGGGAACAGGCCGTTGTCGAGATCGATCTCCACGTTTGGATCGGTGTAAGGTCCGCTTGTGTCGTAGACACGAAGAGGAGCGTTTTCTTCGAACCCAAAGCGTCCCTCTGTGGGGGCCAAGGAGATCTCGCGTACAGGGACGCGGATGTCTTCTCGTGAGCCTGTAACGTAGGCTTTTTTCGCATTGAGTGGTTCGAGGTCGTAAGACAGGGTGCGTTTTTTGATGGGAAGTGAGTTCATAATGGGGCTCCCTACGCCGGTTATATCCGGATCAGGTTCAAACGGTCGGTAGCAAAGTTCTACCCTCTCAGCCCAAGTCAGTGTGGGCTCCCGCGTGAAGAGTGAAAAGAATACTGTTGCTCTCTTTCAGCAAAGTCTGTGGCCATTTCGGCGTGCTGAAAGATAGGAAAAGATCCAACTGCTGTCAATAAGATGTGTAGAAACAGTCATCCTTAAGGGTGTTTTTGGGAGGGGGTTTTTGTAGGAGGGGTCTCTGTGTTGGGGCTGAGGTCGAGGTTGAGGCGGTGGTTTTGTCCGGGCTGAATGTCGAGTTTAAACTCTCTTGTCTCATAACCTTTTTTGGAGACTTTGATCGTGTGCCCACCGGCTTCGAGAGGGAGTTTACTGACGGGGCAGGGGAGCTGTGTTTTTTCTCCGATATGAATGACCGCTCCCTCCGGCTTGCAAGTCATTTCAAGGTAGCCAATCTTCTTTTGGAAGGGGCGGGTATAGATCAAAGCCGCGACCGCGAGGAGAACGACAAGTATCCAGAGCAGCTGCATTTTGCTCGAAGTGGTTGGCTTTTTTTCGAGCGGTGCAGAGGAGGTGTGACGTGAAGGTCTGGGGTCGAGCAACACTCCCTTGAGCACTGGGAGAGAGTCGGAGCTCGATACACCCGCATGAAAAGAAGGGTATGGTGTCATCTGACGTTGGCGCGTTGAGGAGATGCGGACGGCTGTTGATGGTGCTCCTTGCTCATCAGAAGCTTCGCGGAACGCCTCCATCGGGTAATTTGGGGTGGGAGTGCGCAGTTTTTGCTGCATATTTCTTTCATCGTGTGGACGACGAATGACCTCTTGTTTAGGTGGGGCGCTGATACTTTCCTTGATGGGAGGAGGCAGGATGTTGGGTTTTTTCTCTTCTTGGATGGGGGCTGCGGGGGCAGGGATAGCAGCCTTCTTTCGCTCTTGCTTGGCCGTAAAGTAGGAGTCCTCTTCGTATTGTACGAGCAGATCTTTTTGTGACAACGCGTCGATCGCATGGGAAAGGTAGGGTTTGACCGCGAGCATGTCTTCGGGGCGATCGTGGATGCGTTTGGCGAGTCCGACAGAGAGGAGGTCGTGTATGGCCTGAGGATAAGAGATATAGGGGCGTGTCTCTTCGAGTGTTGGGGGCTGATCGTACACATGGCGCATGGCAAATTGGTAGGGACTCTCTGCACTAAAGAGCCCTTCGCCTGTGAGGACCTCGAAGAGAATGACACACAAAGAATACACATCAGAGCGTGCTTCGACATCACTACCCATCGCCTGCTCAGGGGATAGGTAACGTGGGGTCCCCATCGTCATCCCCGTTTGTGTCAGGCTGCTCTCATCTTCTTGGTTCTTGGCGATCCCGAAGTCGAGGACTTTGACGTGCTCTGTTCCGTCTTCGTTTTGACAGATATAGATGTTTTCGGGTTTCAGATCGCGGTGGATGACTTTGTGTTGGTGTGCGTAGTGCATGGCGTCACACACCTCGACGAAGATCTCACAGAGACGCTTGGCGGACATGCCTTCGGGATTTTGGAGGATGTATTCATCGAGGCTGCAGCCGTGTAACAGCTCCATCACGATGTAAAAGCCGAGGGAGGGCTCGAAGCCAAAACGGTAGACCTCAATGATGCCTTTGTGTTCGAGCTTTTTGAGGATTTGTGCTTCGTGATAGAAGCGTTGTACCAATTTTTCAGTGAGAGAGGCTTGTGAGCGCAGGAGCTTGATCGCGATGGGGCGTTGGCTCTTGGTGTTGATGCCTTCGTAGACCATGCCCATACCGCCTTCTCCTAGGCGACCGAGCAGCTTCCAGCGGTCTTCGAGGATGCGTCCACGCAAGGGGTCACGTGCGGGTTGTTCGAGCAAGTGACCACATTGTGGGCAGAGCATCGCCTGTTCCGCGAGCGCGCTCCCACAGCGTGTACAAAACCCTTCTTTTGTGGTGAGTGGATTGGCGAGATCCCATTCGTTGGGTTTGTCCTCGGCGTTGGCTTTTGCTTCGGCGTCGGCTTTGTCTTTGGCCTCTTTCTTTTCCTTTTTGTCCTGTTCAATGTAGCGGCTGTAATGGACACGTATTGCGTGGTAGAGTCCTTGCCGAGAGCTTAACCCGTAAGCGATCTCTTTACTTTGGGTTTGGAATTTGAGTTGTTTGAGTAACTCTTCTGAAGGGGGGGAGAGGCAGGCGATGCTGAGCTGACCTTCTTCGTTGTGAGAGAGTGGGAGGATCAGTCGGTTGAGCGCGACCTGGTATGGAACGCCTCGGAATAACGACTCTTCGACACTAAAATCGAGCAGCTCCACTTCGTCGTAATAGGGGACGTTGTTGAAAGCCGCAAATTCGCGTTGGAATTGTGCTTCTGTGATGGCGCCCAGTCCAATCAGGATATCACCGAGAAATCCACCCTGGGCGTTTTGTTTGCTGAGGGCCTGGTCGAGCTGCTCTTCGCTGATCAATCCTTCTCGAATCAGCCGCTGGCCGAGCTGTTCTCTCGTCATACAAGTCATCCTGCTTGTCAGGAAGTCAGTCCATGGAATACGACGGAAATCCCTACTACTTTGCCTATGTCAGGTGAAAAAATCAAGTCTTTGCACAAATCGGTACATGTGGTGTGGTGCAGAAGAGAGCGACAAAAGAGGGGAAGCTTGGAGGAGACGAAGGGACAGTCCATAAGAAAGTGTTCACAAAAGACCCCACTCACAGCTCTGGTGGATCGTAACGGTATCCCGCTCCATGTACTGTTTGGATGATTTTGGGTTCTTTGGGATCGTGCTCAATCTTTTTACGTAGTTGTGAGATATGTTGGTCGAGTGCTCGGCTATTTGGTGCGTAATCGAGTCCCCAGCAGGCGTTAAACAGGGTGTTGCGATCGAGCACTTTTCCTGGATGCTCGTGTAAAAGGGTGAGGATCTTCAGATCACGAAGATTGAGATCAATACACAGCTCACCACGACGCGCTCGTAATTCGGATGGGAACACTTCGATATCGTCGAGCAGGAAGGTCGATGGCAGTGCTTGTGTGGGCTGATTTTTTCGCAGACAGCGACGGCTGATGGCGCGAATACGTGCGAGAAACTCTTTGATCCCAAAGGGCTTCATAATGTAATCATCTGCGCCCAACTCCAACCCGATAACTTTGTCGATCTCCTCGGATTTTGCACTTAAAAAGATGATCGGGATGTCCGTATCTTCTCGGCGAATGCTCCGACAAACATCATATCCATTGAGCCCAGGCATCATGATGTCGAGGATCACAAAGTCAGGCGCCGCTTCTTTGTAATGACTGATGGCTTCATGCCCGTTGTGGGCGGCGATGGGCTCGTATCCTTCATCTTCCAGGACATCGATGATCCCGGCGAGGATGTTGGCGTCGTCTTCTGCGATGAGAACTTTCATGTGTCACTCCCTTTGGCGCGCTGTGGGGTTGGTAGGGTCAGGCGGAATGTTGTGCCTTTTGTGCGGTCGAGGACGTGCAGTGTGCCTTGTTGCATCTGGGCAAGCTCACGGGCGATGCTCAAGCCAATGCCTGTGCCTGTCACGCCGTCCGAGAGGCGGTCGCTTCCGCGGAAAAAAGGTTGAAAGATTTTGTGCTTATGTCCTGTTGGTATGCCCGGTCCTTTGTCGGACACGTCGACGTATACAGTGTGATCGTCGATCGTACCGCTCATCACCTTCACCCACTGTCCACTCGCGGCGTACTTTTCGACATTGCTCAACAAGTTTCCGATAATTTGTTCGATCGCATCGGGGTCTGCATACACATGTTGTGCGCTCGATAGCTGTCGTTCGATGGTGAACCCTTTGCTCGTGAGTGTGGGGGCAAATTGTTCGAGGATACGTTCGATGAGTTCGTCAATATCAAGGGCGCGAGGGTGAAGAGAGAGGCTCTCCTTTTGTCGCTTGGAGAACGTCAGGATATTGGTGATCAGCCGCGACAGTCTTTGACTTTCTGTGACGATGACGTGTGTGTAACGGTGGGCTTTGGGGTCCTCTTCATCGATCCTGTTTTCGAGCAGCTCTGCGTAGAGACGAATGTTTGTGAGAGGGGTTTTGAGTTCATGAGAGACTTGCGTGACGAAGGTGACCTTTTGGGAGGCTTCTCTCATGTCGCGGGAGTATTCCCAGTACAGATAGAACGCGAGTGCGAGCAATCCCAGCGCGACAAAGCCTATCATCAAGCCGAGGTTGAGATACAATTGCCCTTCAAACGCAGCGAGATTGTCATTCTCTGGACCGTAATAAGCGAGAGACCAGGAGTAGAGAGGGGCTTGTAGACGCAGGCTCGCGAGGGCCTTTTGTCCCTTTGGTTCATCGTATCCGCCCCACTGATGAATGATCTCACCGCGTTCATCACGGAGCTTAATGCGACCTTTCAGGTGTGTCGTGGTTGGGAGTTCTTGGATCAAATGAGCCATTAAGATGATCCGATCGATCTCCACGCCTACGATCTGCCCGTTGCGTGTTTGCCTCCAAAACAGCAAGTGCAAGCCTTCAGCCCAGTACCAAGCCAACCACGCGTGGGAGGCTGGTGGAGGGTTTTGAGCTGTACGCATGGAAGAGAGGGACCAACCACGTAACATCTGCGCTATTTTTCCAGAGGAGAGTGTCCTTTTTCGTCCTAGGCGTCTTTGTTGACGAGCTTGGCGGCTACTTTGTTGCAGGGGAGGAGGTTGGTAAGAGCGGTATGCCCTTTGACTTGGTCTGGTGCTGGGGAAGCGTTTCTGCGCTCGCTGTTTTGGCAGTCTTTGTTGATTGTTGCGCTTTGTCTGGATGGATGGTGCGCTGCGTGGGGTTGGAAAAGGCGAACCGACCTCACTTTGGTCGTTACCTCGTTCGATCAAGATCACCTGTCCACTCCAGATTCTACGTGTTCTTTCGAGAAATGCGCGCTCTTGTGCATTGAGCGCCTGTGTTTTGCGCGGAAAGAGGAGCGTGTTGTTTGCATCCAGCCAAAAGGTCTGCCGAACCATCGGTTGTTGTTGTGTGTACTGTCGAAGCGCATCTACGGTGAAGGTTTGCTGGCGAAGATCGCGAAGTAATTGTTTTTCCAGCTTTTGTAGGATGGAGTGGAGCTGGCTGCGTGTGTCTTCAAGCCTGCCTTGCAAGATGCGTTGAATGTTCATCTGTACTTGTGTGCGATCCTGAACACTCAACTTGTGTCCGAGCCAACCGAGCACAGACAGAGGAAGCAGTACGATGAGTAACAGGCATATGAAAAGCTTCTTCGACATGGACTCTTTCCGAAAGTCGCCTCTAACAGGCGGTCTTTTCTTCCGTCTGAGGGCAACTCAGTACGATGTTTGGTTTTGAATTTGGTATTGTTTTTTTCTCATGAGTTTTCGGCTATATCGCCACTTCGGTTTTTGCAGGTTCTCGGCGTTTGTGTTGTTGAATTGACCGAGTTGCCGCAAGGTTTTGGAGCGGTACTTTTTGGCCATCTTGTTCAAAAAGCTGGCATTTGCACGGAGCATGCCTCTGGCTTTGTTGATGTAGCCACTATCCCTTACGGAGACAGCATTTTTGTTGATCTCGTTGGCGGTGGCGGCGATCACCTTAACCATGATGTCTTTGTTCACAGTGCAACCGTTGCCTGCGACGGGCAATGTATACTTGATGTTGGAGTAGCGGGTGAGTGAATCCGTTCGTTTTGTCAACATATCGTTGTATCGGACATTGATCTTCGCGATCTGTTTGGTTTGTGGTGTTTTTTGTTGTAGAGGGAGTCTCAACTCAAGTAGGACATATTTTTCGCGTTGACTGTTGAGTTGGTTGAAGGTGAGTCGTACATCTTGTCCTTCGATGCGTGCGGCTCTGTCGAGGACGCGAATGGGTTTGACGCCTTTTGCGCACTGGATGTGTAGGGTGACGCGCTGTGCGACAACGGAGAAGATATCGTGAAGCTCCGAGGTGAGGAGTGTTTTGAGCTTCTTGGCGTTGTCTGCAAAGCCGTAATTACCGTCGCTTTTGAGCGCGAGTTGTGTCATCAAATCTTCGTTGTATCCGAGTCCAAGCCCGATCGTCGTGATGGAGATCCCTTGGACGGCGCTGGCTGCGCCGAGTCGACCGAGTTGTGAAGGTCTTCGTGGGCCGATATTTGCCCGCCCATCGGAGATCAAGACCATTCTGTTGACGCGGTGTTGGTGTAGGAATGTCTTGAGCTCTCCGAGACCTCGACTGACGCCTCCAAAGAGCGCGGTTGCGCCTTTGGCTGTGATCTGTTCGATCTTTCGCGTGATGGCTTTCGGGTCCCTCACACGTGTCGCTGGGACGAGCACCTGAACAGTCGAATTATACGTGATTAGGGAGAATGTGTCTCGTGGACCCATGCGTGAGAGGAGCATCTTGAGTGCGCGCTTGGTCTCACGAAGCTTCTCACCTTTCATCGAACCTGAGCGGTCGAGAACAACCGCGAGATTGACAGGTGCGCGTTGGTGTTTTGTTGTTGTATGACCCTGTAGACCGACTTTTAAGTACACCGTTTTTGTTGACTTTTGCGAGGCTTGTAAGCCGTATTTGAGCATTGGCACTTGCACGGGGAGCTGTGGGTGACTCAGTTGAAATCGCACACGCACGCGCTTTTTGAGTGGGCGCTTGCCTTTGATCGTGAAGATCGGTCGATTCGATTGCGACGGGCTGAGAAGAGAACTTGGTGTGCCCCATGCGTTGAGTGGAAACAGCCACAGTAAACAACACACCCAACACCACTGTGGGGTATGTATGCGAAAAAAAGTGGGCAGATGTTTTGTTTGATGTCTCATGATAGTCAGGCCATTTTCTCTTTGAAAAATGAGATGTTTTCAAAAAATAAGCAGGTGATGTGCACCTTGGGACTTGGAACTGCTTCCAAGAAAAGAGTATACAACGACTTTATGACGTGGGAGGTGATATTGGGTCATCAACTCGTCATTTGATTGTAAGGAAATCGTAACAAAATAGAAGGAGAACCGTTTTGGTCCAACAACACGATCGACGTGTAGCCATGTGGTTACTTTTTTGTTGTGGCATGATCTTTATGATGGTGATGATCGGTGGGGTCACGCGCCTGACGCGCTCAGGACTCTCGATGACTTCGTGGAAGCCGATCAAGGGGACGCTCCCACCGATGAGCAAAGCTGCCTGGGAGAAAGAGTTTACCCGGTACAAAAAGTTTCCCGAGTATCAAAAAGTCAACCACAAGATGACCCTCGCTGAGTTTAAAAGTATCTTTTGGATGGAGTATTTTCACCGTTTGTGGGGGCGGTTGATTGGGCTTGTCTTTTTCTTTCCGTTTGTCTTCTTTTGGTGGCGTGGGTGGTTACGTCGCGATATGATAGGACAGTACGTTTTGATGTTTATAGGAGGCGGACTTCAGGGCGTTTTGGGGTGGTATATGGTGAAAAGTGGTCTGGTCAATCGGCCGAGCGTGAGCCAGTACAGGTTGGTCGCGCACCTCTCCGCGGCTTTCCTCCTCTACGCCTATCTCGCCTGGGTGGCCTGGGGATTGCTCTACCCCAAAGAAGAACAACAAACCACGACAGAGACACCACAAAAAGAAGAAGACCTGCGGTCCATTACACGCTCTTTTTTCTACGTCAGTTTGGGGGTCACAACGCTGTTGTGTGTGATGATTTTATCAGGTGGGTTTGTCGCTGGTCTGAAGGCCGGGCACCAGTACAACACCTTTCCGCTGATGGGAGGCAAGTGGGTGCCAGACGGCATCCTTGCTTATACACCGTGGATTCGTAACTTTTTTGAGAACGTCGCGACGGTCCAATTTACCCACCGAACTTTGGCGTATGTGCTGTGCCTCGTGGTCCCTGGATATTGGTGGTATGCGCAAAAGTTTGCGTTATCTGTTCGATTGCGCCGGGCGTTTCATGTCTTGATTGGATTGTTTGTGTTGCAGGTGACGTTGGGACTCACGACGTTGTTGCTTCATGTCCCTGTACCTATCGCGGCGATGCACCAGCTTGGTGCGCTGTGTCTGTTCACAGTGACATTGTTCATCAATCATCAAGTCAAACGCGAGGTCTCGACTGCGCCTGCAACTTCAAGTGTGGATCAGGCCGAAGCTGTCAGCACTGCACAGTAGCGGATTGTGTTCTCTTTGACCGAATCGGGCCCGCGCAGTCTTGCTTCTTTCAGAGGCGAGTTCGCGGGCAACTTTGGCCATGTTCGTGCGGCCTCCGATGATAGAACCCATCACCCACCTTCTTTTATCATCCGAACACCTTTTTGTTTTGTTGTCTCTACACACATACCAGATGTGCTTTGGTGTGGTCACTTGACTATTCTATACTTAATAGGTAGGAAATAGGTCCTCTCCTGTGGTTGTCCTACATGGAGCGAACATCCGGCTCATATATATCATAGAGAGCGAGAAAGAACGTTTGGGTTTTTGTACGTTTTTTTGTATGGTAGAAACAAAGATCTCGTGCAAATTGGTTGTTTTCTGTGAGTATCATGGGTGGATGTGGTTTTTTTTGCACAAGTGATGATTTCATCAAGAACATAAATTGACAAGGAATGTGTGTAGATGGCTTCTTCTCAATGGCATCGGTGGTTGTGTGGGTTGTGTGTGTGGGGGAGTTTGTTGATTGGGATGGGGGCATTTGGCTCTTGTACGTCGACAAATCCGGCAAAAGACGGGGGAGGCTCAAACGAGCCCGTCAAGACGGAGTCCATCCCAGACCGCAAGGTGGCAGACGACAAGACCCCAGAGACGCCCGCTGAGAAGCCTGTCAATCCTGATGTCAAGGGCGTGATCGATGCACACAAAGCGGTCGGATTGTTGACCCCTGAGCAGTGTGGGACGTGTCACAAGCAACATTATGAAGAGTGGCGGGGCAGTATGCACTCCTATGCAGCGAAGGATCCTGTCTTTTTGGCGATGCTCGCGAAGGGGATCGCTGACACAAAAGGAAAGCTCGATCAGTTCTGTGTACAGTGTCATGCGCCGATGGCGTCGAGACTCAAGCTCACACCCGTTTCCCAAAACAGCAAGGGTGTGCACGAGATGAAGTTCGACATGACCAACCCAATGGTCGCGCACGGCGTGCAGTGTGTTACCTGCCACAACATGAAGTCCGTTGAGGCGACACTCAACGCCAAGTTCACGCTCTCTGCGAGCACTTATTACGGTCCTACAGGCAGCGCAGCGGCAAACAAGGCGCACCCCATGGCCAAGTCCTCAGTGTTGCAATCGAGTCTGATGTGTGGGACCTGCCACAACGTCGTCAACCCGAAGGGAGCGTTGCTCGAAAACACCTTCAGTGAGTGGTATGCGAGCGATTTCAACGGTGATACACCTGAGAAGACCAAACGCTGTCAGGATTGCCATATGCCAGAGTACCAAGGGAAAATCACAGTTGATGGCCCTGTCCGTACACTGCATCGCCATTACTTCGTCGGAGTGGATCAGGCGCTCATCAAGAACTTTCCCAAAAAAGAAGAGCAAGCCAACCTCGTCAAAAAGCTGCTTCAAAGCTGTGCGGTTCTCCACGTCGAGCGGCGCCCTGACGCCGAAGGGAAGCTCTCTATTTTCGTCAGCGTGAAGAGCATCAACAATGGCCACAACCTTCCTTCTGGTTCAACTGCCGATCGGCAGGTGTGGGTCCATTTGACGATCAAAGATGAGCAAGGCGCGCTCTTGTACGAGAGTGGTATGATGGATAAAAATGGCGATTTGATGGATCGCGTGACAGGCCACAGTGTGACCCCAAAGGGCGATCCACACTTGTTGATGTTTGGTCAATTTTTGTTTGACGAAGCAGGCAATCACGTGACCTTCCCTTGGGAGGCAGCGCGGACAGAAGACAACTTAATCGCGCCTGGACAGACAAAGTGGAGAGAATATCTCTTGCCCAAAGACAAATTCTTGAATAAAACGGTCACTGTTGAAGCGGTGCTGAATTACCGGACCTTCCCTCCATTCTTGATTCGCAAGCTGATCGAAGAAGGCTACCTCAAGAAAGACGCGCTTGAGCCCATCCCCGTTGTCGAGATGGCGCGCAAGAAGATCCAGTTGACGATCCGATAATCAACATGATCATCTATCCTACCTTCGTGAGTATCCTTTGCCGCGATAAAACCGTATATTTGGAGACGTTATCTTGAAAAGAATCATATCGATAAGTGCGCGTGTGTGTGCTGTCTTATGTGTCAGCACCATGTTTTATGTAGGTTGTTCAACTGAATCAAAAAATACCGAAGAGACGACAACACAGGAAGAGAAGAAGCAAGGCCAGGAGAAGATTGTCGAGAGCGATCAAAAAGACGCTGGGACCCAAGAGACCACAGCCGAGGCACCTCCCAAAGAGGAAGTCGCCGAAGAGCCTGCGACACAAAAGTACTCCTTCCCGAACGAGATCAACCCCTGCAAAGTGAACGCGAAGTTTGAGGCCCTCAAGCCGATCCTTGGTGGTGGGAAGAACAACCCCACAGGTCGTGGAGAGCAGGGGAGCGTGTACGATCCTTGTAATGGTCGTGTGATTCTGTTTGGTGGCAATGACTATCAGCCCGAACAGTGTGCTGACTTTGGACCCAAACGCTTCAAGGGCGACACTTGGATCTACGTCATGGAGTACAAAAACTGGGTCAAGGTCAAGACGGATACCGCCCCAAGTGCGCGTGGTCGCCAAGCAACGGCGTTCGATAAATCGCGTAAGTTGATGTATCTGTTTGGTGGGCGATATCGTGCGGAGGCGGCGTCTGGTAGTTACGAAATGTACAACGACCTGTGGGCATTTGATGTCAACACAGACACCTGGACGGAGGTCCAAACGACCGGTAACAAGCCCTTCGCACGTTCCAACTCCGCGATGGTCTACGATGAATTTAACGATCGTCTTGTGCTCTTTGGTGGGAACACCAGCCCAAGTGGGCTGGCGTTTAATGCGCTTGATGACACTTACACTCTCGACTTGAAGACCAAGAAGTGGACCCGTCACTATCCCAAAACATCTCCCTCTAAGCGACTCTTCCACGCGATGGTATTGGATGGTAAATTTAAGCGCGTGATTATGTACAGTGGTGGTGGTAACAATGCCTTTACAGGTCCATTCATCAATGATGTTTGGGCGCTCGATCTTGGGACGATGGAGTGGGAGCTGTTGTGGGAAAAGAAAGCCGGCAACATCGGACCACCTGCTCGTATCAATGCTTCCTTGATTGAAGATCGTGACAATGGTGTGATCGTTATGTTCGGTGGACACGATGATACAGCGATCGGTCACCGTAATGATTTGTGGTTGTTTTACCTCGAACAAAAACTCTGGCAACAGAAAAAAGCAGGGGACACAGGAACAGGCGCGGGATGTTCGAGCTTCTGTCGTTGTGCACCGGACTTTGTCCAGGTCGACATCAAGAGCCCTGAGCGACGCCAGTACCAAGCATTCACAAGGGTGATTGGTAAGCCGATGGCGCTGTTGTTCGGTGGCAAGACGGATTGTGGGTATATCGATGATACCTGGTATCTGGACTTCAAAGATGGCAAGTACGAGTGGACTGAGATTAACTCTCCTTCACAAGGAGAAGCCTGCAAACGTACTGGTCGTCAAGACTGCAAAGAACTCTGCTATTGATCCTGGGGCAGTTGTATCTGTGTCTTCGTAAATCCTCCCAATCCTTCGGCCTGTTTGATCCAGGGGCAGTTGCAATCGCCTCCTTCAACAAACCTCTCCGACCTTCGGAGAATGGAAGGGGGGGTTTGTACCGTGTGCACGGGGGAAACTAGATTTCTGATCCAGGCGCAGTTGCACTTGTGTCTTCGCAAAGTGCACCCGAATGTACGCTACAATCCCTCTCTTACAATACAGATACTGCAAGCAGTATCCTCCTAACGCTCGATTGCTCGGACAACATATGCGGTTGTCATTTGCGAGGCCACTTTGCAACGCCCCCTTCTACAAACCTCTCCATCCCCCTGAGCCTTCGGCTCTTTCCCCTTCCTCTCCGGCCTTCGGAGAAGGAAAGGGGGAGAGTTTATACCGTATACATGGGGTATACTCGAATGCTGTTCCAGGCGCAGTTGCACTTGTGTCTTCGCAAAGTGCACCCGAATGTACGCTACAATCCCTCTCTTACAATACGGATACTGCAAGCAGTATCCTCCTAACGCTCGATTGCTCGGACAACATATGCGGTTGTCATTTGCTTCATTCACTTTGCAACCACCCCTTCTACAAACCTCTCCATCCCCCTTCGCCTTCGGCTCTTCCCCCTTCCTCTCCGACCTTCGGAGAAGGAAAGGGGGGGGTTGTACCGTGTACACGGGGGATACTAGAGTTCTGCTCCAGGGGCAGTTGCACTTGTGTCTTCGCAAAGTGCACCCGAATGTACGACACAATCCCTCTCTTACAATACGGATACTGCAAGCAGTATCCTCCTAACGCTCGAATGCTCGGACAACGTATGCGGTTGTCATTTGCTTCATTCACTTTGCAACGACCCCTTCTACAAACCTCTCCATCCCCCTGTCACTTCGTGACTTCCCCCTTCCTCTC
>PCBK01000055.1 GCA_002731275.1 Deltaproteobacteria bacterium
AGGCTCAAGGAGAGGTCTCTGACAAAGGTCGCAGTCAGTCTGTTTGATGTGCGGAAACTCGACAAAATCCGCCTGATTCAAAGACGCTGTGTCAACGTACAGTCGAACTGGGTCAGCTCCGACGTCAACTGGAATCGCGATCAAGCACACAAGATGCTGGGTATGTACTCTCATAGAGGACTCAACTTTGTCTCTGTCCCTGTTACGTATTATGCGAACATACGTCACACGGATTATTGGTGGTATCATTGGCAGACGTCCGTTGGTTTAATGCAGTGGGATCTGAGCAAGTACGATGAGAGTAAAGATGAGAAGTCACAAAAGGTGTTGACCGATCTCAAGACAATTCATCACCCATATGGAGAAGTCAAACGTACACTTATCTTCGACATGAAACACAGTGAACAGACACGTCGTTATGTCCTGAATATCTCCGATACCCACATGACGGTCACTGATCTCGAAGACCCACAACAGCCCAAGCTGCTCTCTTCTCTTGGACTCACAACATATGCCGCCGGGACATACTCCTTTGGGAAGTATGTCGTCGAACATGTGAGCTACAGTAAAAAGAAGGATAACAATCTCTTTCGTATCAAACGGCAAGCAAAAGGGGGCATGGAGAGCTGGCCTGAGATCGCCTCTTTTCAAATGGGGCGTGTGTTCGGTGTTGTAAAGTGGAAACAATACCTGGTGATTGCTCGTGCCATCCTCGATTGGGATCGCTCTGAACGGTATCGTTATCCATACTATAAACGCGATATGACTGAGTTTCTTGTGTATGATATGCGCGATCCATCCAAGCCCAAACGTGTGTCAAGCACAAAGATCGAGTATCGGTACGGAAGTTTTTACTCAAGGTATGGGTTGTCTTGCCCTACCTGTTCGGACGCTCGCTCATTGAATACGTATGGCAATACATCTATATCCTGGCAAACGACCGCACATGGTTTGGTCCATCTGCAGAGCTCTTATCGTTACAGCATAAACTATAGGTACAAGTTTGACTACAAAGTGCTCACTCTTGATTTGCGGACACCGAGCAAGCCTGTCCTCAAGGAGCTTGTGGCGTCTAAGGGATCGGACACGACTTATTTAGGGCTTGTCAAACAAAGTGACACTTCTTTTTGGTTGGAGACACGTCTTACCAAAGGGCAAGAAACAGAAACTTCGATTGTTCAGGAACATCGTCACTATATCACGTCACTTACTTTTGGAAGCGGAGACGCTGTCATAGGTACGCCTGTCAATGTTCCAGGATACTTTGTCCACACTCACCAAAGCGGAAAGAAGACTTACTTGTACACCTGGGACAACCAAGCGCAGCCTGATTGCCCGGCCGATAGACATGGCTACTGTCCTCCAAAAGTGCGTTTGATTCGGCTTGAGCTTACTGGAGACAAAGCATTTGCACGCCAATGGCATACGCTCAAGGAGCTTCCCGAGAAGTTGGTGTTTCGTGGTGAGTCGATGGTGTATCTTTCGCTACATGGCGAATACGATAAGTGGGGGTATCACGCGAATCCAAGACTTCACCTCGCAGTGTTTGGCGAAGATGGATTTGTATCTCTGAAAGATTTTGCATTGCCTTTCACAAGGATGGATCTCTTAGGGATGAAGGGGAACCACCTCATGGCGGATATTGGTGATGGTTTGATGATATTCAATCTCGCGAAGATGAGCGCACCTGAACCCACTCATTTTCTGCGTCTACGTGGATACAATGGACACGTTTCGTTTATGAACGACAATGTTCTTGTCTCAGACGGTCAATATGGTGTCTTCCAGCTCTCTCTTGCCACCCCGAACCTCCCGACGATCGATTGAAGTCAAAGACACCTGTCATGTTCTACAACACCGGGTTTTAGTGGTCCTCTCGCGAAGTAAACGCATGAGTATGATGTTGCATTTTTTTCGTAGGGTCGGGCCTTGTGTCCGACCTCGATGTTGTATGTCCTTTTCGCGAGAGGACCACTTAGACTGCTGCAAGAAAAAGCGCAGTCTTATGGTTTCTTGGGTTGGGTCGTTGGGGGACGTAAGTGTTTTTTGAGCGCTGCTTCGACTTGCTTGAGGAGGGCTCTATCCAAGACAATGTGTCCTTTGGGGTTGATGAGAGTGTATCTCGGTATACCTGTCAGCTCAAACGTCTTGGCGACCATCGACTTGAACAGATCTTCTGCGATACCATGATTCCATGGCATCGGCCATTTCTTCCAAAATGTACGTATATTGTTGGATGATTCATCGAGGGCTATGCTCAATATCTGAAAGGGCATCTTGGGAGCGTAAGTTCTGTAGAGAGTATGAAGTGTAGGCATCGCCGTCATGCACCCACCACACCAAAGGGACCAAAAGTGAAGCAGGGTCCACTTTCCACGCAAAAAGCTCTGGTTATACTCTGTGATACGTGTGTCATGTGTGTGTTTGTATCGGTGCAGAGCTTTTACCTTAAATGCAGGTGCCGGGTGGCCTCGACGGAGCTTGCTTCTTGAGTTGAGCATACTACGTGCGAGCTTCAGATAGAAGGAGATCATACGCTTCGATGTAGCAGGTGCGTTCGTTTTGTGTAAGGTGATATACATCTCTTGAAGAAGAGCTAGATATGACGTTGCAGGTGGATAGTGTTCATACCGCTTCTTTTTGGAGAAGCGACTGTCAAAGTAGCGACGTCTCATGAGGGAGCTTATCAATTTCATACGCGCGATTGGATCGGGGAGCGTTTTTGTGTATCTGGAGATGGGAGCGAGGCAATCGTACAAAGAGTCTTTTGTCCGAAAGAGCAGGCCGGACATGTAGTGTTGATATGGGAAGAATCGCCAGAGAGGTTCTTTGGGGCCCCATGAGCGACAGAAAGCTGTATCCCATGCTTTTTTGCGTTGGAAGTAGCCTTTGTATTGACTGAGCGCGAGCTGAAGGGTGTAGAGTTTTTTGGCTTCAGGCTCCTTTTCAGCTTTCCATCGGGCTTCGACGGCTGCAAATCTTTTTTTGACGTCAAAGCCGGCTTCTTTCAGAGAGCGGTGTAGTTCTTTTACGTAGTTGGGCTGACCATTTCTTGTGCGTTTTTTCCGAAAGGCTCGTTGAAAGTCAGCTTCATTTGTCATATAGAGTTGATGTGCTCTCCAAAATGCCAGGAACGAAGTTGGGGTTTGTTTCCATATGACTCGGGCTTTTCCTTTTGTAGAAGGGGTGGCTTGGGGGGAGACGACAATGTGTGCTTTTCCGCCTTTGGTCTTGACCCACGAGCGATAGACGATATACAGACTTCCTTTGGTGAGGAACTTTGTGGGATCTGTGCCAGGAGTCTTTCCTCGGTACAATCCTCGTCGATCCTTGATCAAGCCTGCGAGTTGGTATATCAGGCGAGGTTTCTTCCATGGGATAAAGGCTTCGTATTGGCCATCTGCACGCTTTGTCAGTTTGACACCTTTGTTGGCGCGAAATCCGTTGAACTCGCCAATCACAGAGACCTGCTGCCATTGTTGTGAGGTGTATCGAGGTTGTAAATAAGCGCGGAATCTAAGTGTCATCGGCTGTTTGATCACGATGGGGATGCGTTTAAATTTGTGGTGAGGAGCGTACAACGTGATCTGCACAAACCCTTTTGCGCAAAATGAGATGGAAAAAGCACCTGTTGAAGTCACCTTCTGTTTGAGAAATGGGACAAAGAAAGAACCTCTTGATACCCATATATCCGTGCGTAAAAGAGGTTTGTTGTCTTGTCCATGTATATGCCCTGTGAGATTGACCTGATGGCATGCTTTGGGGGGCTTGGCGTATGTGTGTGGTTGAGGAAGCGTGAGCCAGACAAAAGCCAACAAAAACGGGGTATGTCGGTTCATTGATAAAGACCTCTCCATTCTCGTGATAAGTTGTGTTCTTGATATGCAGGGGGACTTCTTTGTGCGCTTTTTTGCCTCTAATGCACTTCGTGAAAGGTGATTGTATAGCCTCGTTGTATTTGTGACAAGAGGGCGTTGATGAGCGATAGGGCTAAAATTCTTGATCTGCTTTCTTTTGAGGTGGGTCTCTGTTATTGTATCTTCTTTCCAAAAAACGATCTGAACGCTCACGCTTACTTTTAGAAGATGCTTTGGCTGAAAGGAACAATGGATGGGATTTAGAAGAAGTTTGATTGCGGTGGTTGGGGATGCTCTTTTGGTTGGAGAGCAGCGTCGTTTTTCTACCTCTACACTTGAACAAGATGTCTTTGAGTCGTTACTTAAGAGGAAGCAAAAAAAGCTCTGTGTTTTGTCGGTATCCTCTCTTGCTGAGATTCCTCTTCTTGTAGAAGGAAGATGGGTCACAGAGGCCTCTATCCTTTCGATGGATTCACAACACCTCGTCGTTTGTGGTGACAGGAGGGTACGACTCACAAAGGTGAAGGGGGAGAAAAATCCTTATTTCGGGATGTTTCAAGAAGTAGAGACGTCGGGGCCGGCGGCGGCTTCGCGGCTGGATGTTGTCGTAGATGCAGAAGAAAAACAAGCGCCCGTTACGCCACCAATACAAGCGGAGAAGTCGTCTCTGACGAACACCCCCACTCACGACATTGATCTGGAACAGGCGCTTGCCAATCGACCTCTGCTCAAGCGCTTGGGAGAGCTTCTTTACGTGACCGGAGAACATCCGCTTTCTCTCTCTGAAGATGAAGAACAGCAGCTTCATCAGATCGGATTCCAACTCCTTCGTCTCTTTGCCTCACCATCACAGATTCAATCTCTTCAGAATCTTCCCCTTGTCGATGCAATCGCTATCTTGATAAAGGAACTTCAGGCCGTACAGACGAGAGATTCAGTTGATTCTTCCATCGAGGAGCTCCACAATACATTTTCTCAAACAGCTGTCCTTTCGGAACAAGCACGCAATGAGTTGTGGAATCGCATGATCGAGCTTCAGAAAAAATACGGCCTCTACTCGTCGTTCCAGTCTTCCACCAAAGGAAGTCGGAGAGACCCCCTGGATAGGCTGGCACACCGACTCGAACAAGCGCGCTTGCCTCCAGCTGCGAAAGAAGTCGTTGAGCGAGAACTCGATATGCTTGCAGGTATGTCCACGACAAACAGCGATTACCAAAGCTACACAGAACATCTCGAACATATCGCACGTATTCCATGGCACACAACGCCACGCCCGAAGCCCTCTTTGTCCTCTCTTGAAGAGACTCTTCACTCTGAGCACATGGGGCTGCATGAAGCGAAACAACGATTACTCGAACATCTCGCAGTGTGGCTTCATCAGGGAGAAGCCCGAGGCACCGTGTTGTGCCTTGTTGGACCTCCTGGGACGGGTAAGACCTCTTTTGCCCGCTCGATCGCCAAGGCCCTCGGACGAGAGTTTGTACGTATTGCTCTTGGGGGCGTCCACGATGAAAGCGAGATCCGAGGACATCGACTCTCTTTTCGTGCTGCTGCTCCAGGACGCATTATTCGAGCATTACAACAAGCAAAGTCAAACGACCCGCTCATCTTACTCGATGAAATTGATAAGCTCGGAAATGCCTCTCGTAGTCCGATGGCTGCGATGCTCGAAGTTCTCGATCCTGAACAGCACCATGAGTTTGTCGATAATTACATCGGCGTTCCCTGTGATCTCTCCAATGTCTTCTTCTTATGTACCGCCAACGATCTCTCCTCTATGCCTCACACGCTGCGCGATCGTTTCGATTTGATCGAGCTTGAGGGCTATAGTTTTCGTGAAAAGATCCAAATGTCACAACAGTACCTTTTGCCTCGTATGGCCAAAGAACACGCTCTTGCCGAACCGCTCCCCCTCACACAAGAAGAAATCACCTTTCTTCTCGAACATTACACGAGAGAGCCAGGCGTGCGTGAGCTTTCGAGGCTTCTTTCAAGACTCCATCGTTATCTGATCCTTCAGGCTGCCCGAGCTGAACAAGTCTTTGAGCCTAAGACGCTCCCTCCCTTCGACGAAGAGTTACTGCAAAAGATCCTCGGTCCTTCTCGATACAAGCGCAAACCTCTCACCCAATCTCTCCGTCCTGGCGTTGTGCTCGGACTCGGTGTGCAGAATCATACAGGCTCAATTCTTCGCTTTGAGGCCGGATTTCTCGCAGGTGCTCCCTCCCTTCAGCTCACAGGAAGAATGGGGGAAGTGATGCAAGAGGCCGTGAAGATGGGGCTTGCCCATCTCAAGTTGTTCTCCTCTATGTATGAGCTCGATGCCGCACAACTCGATGGTCGCTTTTTTCTCCACGCACCAGAAGCCGCCGTGCCAAAAGATGGACCGAGCGCTGGCGTCGCCATCTGTCTGGCCATGCTCTCGGCAATCACCCATCGGCCCTTGCGTGCAGACCTCGCGGTCACCGCAGAGCTCTCCCTGCATGGGGAAGTCTTACCCGTCGGAGGGCTCCGCGCTAAGCTACTCGCAGCCGAACGTCAGGGACTACAACACGTGATTCTGAGCACCGAAAATCAACAACATATCACCGACGAGCTCGCTTCTCTGCGATTACAACTACATTGGTGCGCTCATATGAGAGATGTACTCCCCATCGCGTTTGCGTCCACATCAACCCCATAAACACGCCAATGACTTTGTTTCTCTATATGCGTACCTTTTTCTTGTCTTGGCTCCTTACTTGAGAGGTCTTTGATGGTACAAAACTCTTTTTCATTTCCTCCCTTACACTTTATCACTACGGAACAAATCGAGTGTCTTCTTCGGACCATTATCGATTTTTTCGAGACCCCCATCCCCGAGGATGAGTATACGAAGCTCGGTGATATCGGGCATGAGTGGATTCGTCACCAGCAGGGGGTCGCGATCGCGGCGACACGGTTTGTTTCTATGGCGGCGAACGTCCAACAAGCCCATGAAGTGCTGCCGCTATTGACCAAAGCCATCGCACTCGCAGCTCCTTTTGATGATGGATACCGTTTTTGTGATCAAAAAGAACTCTTTATCCAAAATCTCGCGATGTTTTTATGGTCTCCTGAGACCGACCTACGCAGCATTGCTTCTTTTGTCGAACATCGTGAATTCGACTTCAGGTATTGGGTCGCCTCTCATCTGCCTCTACGGGATGGACTGGCGCAACAGTACCTCGAAATACTAAGCAAAGACCCTGACGGGATGGTCCGGAATCGAGCGCAAAAGAAACTCGCCAAAGCGATGGAGATTCCCTGGTGGTGGGGGGTCTTTCAAGAAGATCCAATCCCTCGTGTCCCTCCTGAACGCCAACAAGAGGTCATCCCTCTCTTCGCGCCTTTGAAAGAAATGTTGTCTCTAACTTACAAGAAATTCGAGAGACGTAAAGATGAATTCGCCGAGATGATGGATACATTGCCACCAGAACTCTCGGCTGAGGTCGTCAAGGTCTTCTTTCGCGTAGACATTCATTGGCGCTTCTATCCGTGGATGAGTAAGTGGTGGTTGGCGACCCCTTCTGGCGCAAGAGAGTTCTACGATGAGGCGACCCGAAGGGCCAATGCTGAAGACTCTTTTGTGATCTGGTTTCAGTCTGGTAAGCTGGCGGAAGTGCTCCAGGCGTTCCCCAAAGAGACCAATCTATCGATCTGTCAGGAGTGGATTCAATACTTACGTCCATACGAGGCCGGATTCGACGATTATGGGTCCATTCTCACAAGGCTCGCAGAGGCTGTGGGCATCGCTTGGCCAAGCGATGCCCCTCTTCAACCTCTCGTTGATTTTTTGCTCAAGCACCCCAAGCCACAAGTAGAGCAGATCCTCGGAAGCAGCTCGATCGCGTACGTGCTCAAAGTGTTTGAAAGAG
>PCBK01000056.1 GCA_002731275.1 Deltaproteobacteria bacterium
GAAGTGTCCGCCCCTCTTTCACCCAGCGACAATCATCACAATCCAACGCTGGGACAGATACCATCTCCGCCTGCAAAATTTGTGGATGCAAGAGGTTTTTGTAACTCTTCGCGATGACCACGTCAGACCAGGTCTTTGGAGGCTCGATGCTCTTGTTCTCTTTCAATGTATCTACCCCAAAACGAATATCAAATGGTCTCAAACCACTCTTCAAACAGACTGCATCCTAACACATTTTGTCGTCTTCCTCCTTGGAGTGCTTGCAAACAAAACCAAAACAAAGCATTATTTGGTCCTTTGTTTGGGCAACACTGACACAGGAGAAGCGATAAATGGCAGTTTTGGTGACAGGTCCAGCCGGTCACATTGGAATCAACCTCGTCCGTGCGCTCGTCAAACAAGGACGTGATGTGCGCGCTTTGATCTACCGTAGTAAACAAGGTCTCGAAGACTACGACATTCAATTTATCAAAGGCAATGTACTGGATCCAGACTCTCTCAAAGACGCGATGGAAGGTGTCGATGTTGTCTATCACCTCGCCGGCGCACTCGCCGTCGATGGTGCCAACGAAGAGCTGATGTATCGCATCAATGTACAGGGCACAAAAAACGTCGTAGAGGCTTGTCTTCAACAAAAAGTCAGCAAACTCATTCACTTCAGCTCCATTCGCGCCCTCTCCTATCGACCTCTCCACGAAGTCGTCGATGAATCAAGAGCCCTCGCGCTCGACGCCAAACGCTACCCAGCCTATGACGTCACCAAAGCCCTCGGAGAACAGGCTGTCCTTGAAGGCGTCGAGCGTGGACTCAACGCCTGCATCCTCAACCCAACGGGAGTGTACGGTCCCTACGACTATAAACTCTCCTCCTTTGGCGAAGTCCTGCTCAAACTGCACCTTCGGCAACTCCCGGCGCTCGTTCCAGGTGGCTTTGACTGGGTTGATGTCAGAGATGTCGTTGAGGCCGCCCTTCAGGCCGAACAAAAAGGGGTCGCAGGAGAACGCTACCTCCTCACAGGAGAGTACGCGAGTGTCAAAAAGGTCGCCCAACACGTCCACGAGCTCACAGGTTCACGTCCCCCTCTTATCACCTGCCCTTACTGGCTGGCGATGCTCGGCGTCCCTTTCGTGGCAGTCTACAGCAAAATACGCTCACAACGCCCTCTGTATACGTTTGAGTCGCTCAATACACTCCGACAATTCACCCAACTGAATGGACAAAAAGCACGTTATGTATTGGGGCATCAACCCCGCCCACTCGAAGAAGGATTACGCGATACGTTTGAGTGGTTACGACAATCCCACCACCTCTCCCCTCAACAACTGAAAGAGGCTCCCATTGATCGATGAAAAGACACTCCTACATGGCATCACCTACACGTGGTTTGGCATCTCTGCTGTTGTGCTTATCTTGCTCTTCTTTCTGACCGCGCCTTATGGTCGGCATCACGCGAGCAAGGGATGGGGGCCATCCATCCCCGCCCAAGCGGGTTGGCTGTTTATGGAGCTGCCTGCGGTTCTCGTCCCGATCCTTTGTATGTTGCTCAGTACACGCGAACAAAACATCGTCATTTGGCTCTTTCTAGGTATTTGGCTCTTTCATTACATTCATCGGACATTCATTTACCCATTCCGGATGCGTATGAACGGCAAGAAGATGCTTCTTTTGATCGCCTCTCTCGCCTTCTTGACCAACGTCAGCATCAACTACGCCAACTTTCGCTGGTTGACGGAGTTGGGACCACTTTATCCCAAGAGTTGGCTCACAAACCCACGTTTTTTGTGCGGTGCGGCTGTATTTTTTGTGGGTTTTGCGATCAATTTTCACAGCGATGAGCTGTTGCGTAAGCTGCGTAAACCAGAAGAGACTGGCTACAAAATTCCAAAGGGTGGGCTGTACCGATGGGTCTCATGTCCCAATTACTTTGGCGAGATCCTCGAATGGACAGGGTGGTTCATCGCGACGAGTTCTTTACCGGCCTTAGCGTTCCTCGTCTGGACAATCTCCAACCTCCTCCCCCGCGCGATCTCCCACCACAGATGGTACAAAGAGACCTTCGACGATTATCCAAGTGAGCGAAAAGCCCTCATCCCTTACATTCTGTAAACATCGGTCTCTACCAAACCAACAAACATCGCGAATCCTTTCTCCCTCAAAGGCGCAGAGGGATGTGTTTGGAGCTTGTGCAGCGCGATTGGAAGCTTGTCCAGCGATAACGAAAGCAATGTCAGCCACTCAGAGAGCTTGTGCAAGCTGTAAACATCTATAAGTAGAGGTGTTTTGGAGTCTGTGCAGCGCCTATGGAAACAAGCGCTCTGAAAAAGGAAATCTTGTGCATCCAAAGCAAACGCCAAAACATCGGACAATAGGAGATTGACTTTCGCTGCACAAGCTCCACAGCTTCTGTTGCACAAGCTCCCTGACACCGAACATCATCTTCCTGACACCTCGCACAAGCTCCCTGACACCGAACACAAGCTCCATTTGTCCTCACACAAGCTCCACTTGTCCCAACACAAGCTCCATTTGTCCCTGCACAAACTCCCTGGAACCGTTGACATCCTCATTCAGGCAGGAGGAGTGATATGAAAGAAGGGAGCGGTCCTGTTTCGTGCGTTTTTCTCCTTGGAGTATCCTGACACCGAAAATGAAACGCACAAAGATGAGACTTGACATCAACACCTTCGCATGATTGTCTTATATCTTCACAGTGTATGACTCTAAGGAGTAGTTATCTATGAGATGGATACTCATCTTTTTGCTGTTGATGACTTGTGGTTGCACAGGACAAACAAATCAGAGACATGAACTCGTTGAGGGAAATCATGATGGAGGCTCCTTGGAAAAGACATATGAGCGACTTCCAGAGAAACCTCCACAGGAGAAAGAGCGAAAGATATGGGACTTTCAACCAAACTGTGGGAAAGATGCTGCTTGTCCACATTTTCCTATCACTGCCATCTTTGAGTGGAGTGGAAAACAGATAGGAGAGGCGTACTATATCGTGAGTATTTCGAATATTGTCGTATACAAAGAACGTTTGTACTTCACAGCATACGCAAAATCGAAAGATTATGCTGTCTCTCCAACGAGATATACCATGCACTACGCCATTGACTTTACGGGAAAAGTTCTTTGGGTGAAGCATAGACATGGTAGGTTTGGTGGCACTTTGACGATGACAAAAAATGGTGTTTTGCTGTCCTCTTTCAATATTTTCTCGAAAAATAGCTCCGACAACGAATACATCATCCACGCGATTCGTGCCAGCGATGGAAAATTGCTCTGGTCACATGTTATTCCAAATGCAGAAAAGAGACGATACACGATGGCTTCTGTTGCAAACAAGATGGTCATTGTTGGAGGCCCAAACCTCATCGCTTGGGATGAATTTTCAGGTAAGAAACTATGGGAGAGGAGCCTCTCAGAACCTGGCGAAAGCATCCCCTTAGACGGAGAGGATAAACCAGTGCTTGGGAAGGAGCATATTTATGTTTTTTCTAGCATTGGCAATATCCTTGCATTTGATTTTCAAGGGAACAAACAATGGTCAACAATGATTCCTGGTCTACCGAAAGCTCAGGGGGCCATTGCAATAGGAAAAGATAAAGATTTGATCGTATCGACAGGCTATTACTTGTTCTCTTTATCAAAGGTTGGCGAGATAAAGTGGAGTGCAAAACAATCATCAAATCGTCTGACTATCGATAGACACGGGAACATATACACGACAACGAGAGGTCCGTACTATACAGCATCTTACACTCATGAAGGGAAAAAACGATGGGAACTTTTCAATGTCGCTTATCATGATCCAAATGATCTGCTTGGGTACGCAGTTGATCCGCCCATGACCTTTTACGATGGTCTTTTTTATTTAGGCGCATCGACATATAGCATGGGATTTGGATGGATTGACTTTCAGGGAGTGGTGAAACAACGTTTTACAGGGTTCGATGATGTACGTTTTTTTACTGGAGATTTCAACTACATCGAAGAAACAGGACAGCTTGTCACCTTTTTTCGCGATCCCAGAATTCCTTATGAGCCAAATCCAACAAAGGACACACCACATCAACGTATGCTGTTGATACTCATCGATATTGGAAAGAAAAAACTGGATGGATACTGGCCAATGAGATTCCACGACCCGCGAAACTCCTCCTCTGTCGAATAAGAGGCTACAGCAAGGAAAAAGCGCACAAAGGAGGGCAATAGATGGAGCCTCAAGCATGGCATGAAGAGAAGACATGGCCACCGCTATATCGACGACGAATCACGATGCTTGCGGTTTCAGTTGCAACCTCCACGTGTGTTTCTTTCCTTGCTGTATACTTTTTTATTGCAGTCACCAAGTTCCCCACTCGATGGCAACACATTCACATCAAAACGTAATTGATCGGCTGCGTCGGCTCAGGCAACTCTTCCTCTTCGAGCAGTTGACGAAGATCGATCTCTATCGTACGACATAGCGCCGTCATCGGTGTATCTGTCGCACGATTTTCAAAGGGATCTTCTGTATAACGACCAGACGCCTCGATCACGTTAAACACGAATGTCACGATCAAACACACAGGCAACGTAACAATCCCAAGGTCCTTGACCAGCGTAAAAGGCAAGATAAAGAAAAACAACCACAAAAAGACCAGGGTAAAATAACTATAATACCGAGGAAGAGGTGTCTTCTTGATCCGCTCACACTTACCTTGCAGCGCATAAAACTCGCGCAATGACTGATTAAGTTCAATGTGCTGAAACTCACTCAAAAAACCCTTCTCCCGAAGCTCTTTGAGCTGTTGTCCCTGCCAATGATTGAGCAGTGTCGCCTTGTTCTTGGCGCTCGCGAGCTTTTTTTGCTCCTGTTTCGACAAAAAAGGCGCAAGCTCATCCCAACTGTCCTGCTCACGTAGCTGCAAACGTAGCGCGTTGATATACGCAAGATGTCTGTAAATCAGGTTCTTTTGGTGCTTTTGCAGTTGCTCTTTCTTCGCCCCTTCAGGCTCACTCATCATCGACAAGACGCTCATACTGAAGGTCCGACTCTCATTCACAACACCACCCCAGATCTTGCGCGCCTCCCACCAACGATCATAGGCCGCGCTGTTGCGAAACCCCAAGAAGATGGACAACGCGATCCCCATCACGCTCACAGCGGTCGAAGGAATCGCGATCCACTTCACCGAATAGTGTTTGTAGAGGAGAAAGATAAACCCCGCATACACCAACAAAAAGATCTCGACTCGCCAGGCCAACGACACGCTCGACATAATCGCACGACGAACTCTTCTATCCTTCAGACTTACAATCATATCGCGTGCTCCTACTTAGTTGGTTGGAGAGACCATGTTCTCGGGGCGGACAGCTTTATCGAACTCTTCACCTGTCATATAGCCCAACTCGATGATCGTGTTGCGCAGGGTTTTGTGCTCTTTGTAGGCTTTCTTCGCGACTTCGGCAGCTTTGTCGTACCCAATGTGTGGGTTGAGCGCCGTCACCAACATCAAAGAGCGCTCCAGGTTGAGCTTGATCTGTTCGTGGTTGGGTTCGATGCCTACGACACAATTGTCTGTGAAGGAGTGACACACGTCCGTCAACAAGCGAATGGACTCGATCGTGTTGTGCATCAACATAGGCATGTAGACATTCAGCTCAAAATTACCAGCAGAAGCTGCAAAACCAACGGCTGCATCATTTCCGAGGATGTGTGCACATGCCATCGTCAGCGCCTCCGCCTGTGTGGGGTTGACCTTCCCTGGCATAATCGATGAACCGGGCTCATTGGCGGGCAACAAGATCTCGCCAATCCCACAACGAGGTCCACTTCCCAACCAGCGGATGTCATTTCCGATCTTATTGAGCGCGACAGCGAGAGTCTTCAGCGCACCGTGAAGCGCACACAGAGGCTCTTTTCCGCCGAGCTGTGCAAATTTGTTTGGTGCAGAGATAAACGGATATCCAGTCTCCGCCGCGAGTGTTTCGCACACTTTCTCCGCGTATCCCACTTTGGTGTTGAGCCCTGAACCGACAGCCGTACCACCGATTGCGAGTTCGTACATCAAGGCGAGATTGTCTTTGATCGTGCGTTCACAGTAACCGAGCTGCGCAGCATACCCGGAAAACTCCTGCCCAAGAGTCAGGGGAGTCGCGTCCATCAAGTGTGTACGTCCAGTTTTGATGATGTCTTTGAAGGCTTCGGCTTTGTCTTCGAGGGCCTGTTTGATCTTGGCGACAGCAGGGAGCAGCTCACTGTGGACTTGATCGACAACAGCGACGTGGATCGCTGTGGGGAAGCTGTCATTTGTCGATTGACTCTTGTTGACGTCATCGTTGGGGTGGATGGGGGATTTGGAGCCAATCTCTCCACCTGACATCTCGATCGCGCGGTTGGCGATGACCTCGTTGGTGTTCATATTGGTCTGTGTCCCCGAACCGGTCTGCCAGACGACGAGCGGAAAGTGCTCATCGAGCTTGCCTTCGATGACCTCTTTGGCGGCCTTTTGGATGATGTCCTTTTTGTCGGCGGACAACAACTCCATCGCACAGTTGGCTTCTGCCGCAGCAAACTTCACGAGCCCGAGCGCCTTGATCATGGGACGTGGCATACGATGTCCACCGATCTTGAAGTTCTCCAAAGAGCGTTGTGTTTGGGCACCCCAGTAACGATCACTTTGGACTTCAACAGCTCCCATACTATCGTATTCAGTACGTGTAGACATCTTTCATTCTCCCTTTCTTCATCTTGGCAAAAGGTTCGGTACAACAAATCGTTTACGAGAGGCGTTTTACAAACAATCGATGCATTTGTCGAGGATCAAAATGGAGCCGGACACGTCCACTCCATCCATTGACGGGTGATAGGGTGGGCAAAACGTAGCCAGCAAGCGTGCAAAAGAAGACGAGAAGACGCCTCAAACGCGTCATCAGGTGCGTACAATTCACACCCCCAAATAGGGTGCCCAATGGCCGTCATATGAAGTCTCAATTGGTGCGTCCGTCCGGTTACAGGCGTCAACGAAACCCTTGTACAGCCTCTTTGGGTGTCCCGCTCAAGCACTTTGTACTGTGTATGACAGGGTTTACCTTCGACAAAGTCGATCTTTTGGCGTGGTTTGTTGGGCCAGTCTGGCTTGAGCGGGAAGCGCAAGTCACCACACTGGGCCTCGACAATCCCATCGACAACAGCGACATATCGCTTCTTGACCTCGCGATATTGGAAGGATTGATTGAGACGCTTTTGGCTCTCTTTGTGGCGTGCAATGACCATCACACCAGAGGTCAATCGATCGAGACGATGGACCAGTCTGATCTCCTCGAAGTCCTCTTGCAGTCGTCTGACGAGATTGTCACTTTCGTATTGGGGATCAGGCCCTGGCATGGACAACAACCCCGCCGGTTTGTCCACGACGAGGATATCGTCATCCTGATAGAGTATGGTGACCTCTTCTTCGCATGGTGGCGCAAGGTAAGAAGGTGTCGGTGTTCTCATGCAAATTCTCCATTTGATGGCTTTGGAAAAGAACAGGCAGGTGAGCTTTTGTGTTCCCCTCCCGAAAAACCTTTGACACTCCATGTGCAGTATAGCAAACAAACCCGACATACCCTATACTTGTCGAAAGGACAATCTCTCAAGTACAGAACCGTTCGCTAAAAGAGCACACAAAACATGATCAACCAATACAACCTTCGATGGTCCACGTGGACATTACTCCTGCTCTTCTCATTGACGCTCTGGCAATGTGGTACAAGCCCTTGTAAAGCAGACAAGGATTGCGATGTGACCCAACGCTGTGTCGCCTTCAGCTGCCAAATCGATCACTGTCGCCCACTCAAGCTCGAACAAAAAATTCAGTGGAGCGCCGAGAGAGTCCCACAAACGCCGTGGACTTTACGTATCACAGCGACACTACAAGACACGGACTTGCAGTGGCGATTTGCACCCACAGTACAAAAAGCAACCGAAGGGTGGGACATCCAATCGACTCAATTTGACCCAAAGTCGGTCCCAAGCCAGCTTGTCATCATCGCCTACTCAAAAAAGCAGTGGGAACAACCCATACAACTGTCTATCCAGAGCGATGTATATCCACACAATCAACAAGAGCAAGACGAGATCAAGTGCCCTTCCAGTTGGACGAGTCCCCCCATACAAGTAGCATGTCCAAAGGACACAACGGACTGTGACGGCTTGTGTACTTCGACGCAGCAGAACAACGAACACTGCGGCAGCTGTGGAGTTGTGTGTGCAAACAATACAACCTGTTGCGCAGGCGTTTGTGTGCAGCTGAGTAACGATACACAACACTGTGGTCGGTGTGGACAAACATGCACAGCAGGAGACGCATGTTGTAGTGGACAATGCACATCAACACGCAACAACCCGGCCCATTGTGGTGCTTGCTTTCAAAGCTGTGGGGGAAAAACATGTTGTGACAGTCAATGTGTTGAAACGCAATCATCACGTAAACACTGTGGGGGATGTGGCCAAGTATGCTCGGGAAATTGTCGTGTAGGGGTCTGCTTTCAATGCCAACGCTCAAGTGAATGTAGCGCAGGAGAACGATGTCGATATGGGCAATGTGTACCATGTGACACGAACAACCCATGTGATACGTTCCTTTACCTGACCAACACACTCCAATCATCCAATATCGCGCTCGACAAGACAGGTAACATTTACATCGCAGGCCGGTTTGAGAACCAACTCAAAGCAGGCCAAACATTGTTGAATTCGCAAGGGGATAAGGATCTTTACTTTGGCAAGATCAGTCCAACAGGACGATGGCTTTGGGCCTATGGCGCAGGAAGTCCAGGCCAAGAATTAGCAGCCTACATCACGCTTGACAGTCAAGGTTCTGTGTACTTGACAGGCCATTACGGTCGCAATGCAAATGGTAAGCCACTCCAATTGCAATACAACAGCACTTCGCCCAAAACACTCCCGCTGCCAAACAACAGCAATGACACAGTGTTCTTGGCAAAATTCTCATCAGAAGGACAAAACCAGTGGATCAAACGCTTGTTTGGTGGGATCAATCACTGGGGAAACAAAGCACATACCCTTCCAACAGGCGCTTCGCGTATTGCTATGACACCCCAAGATACAGCCAGCACAAAAGGCATCTTTTGCGATTTCGACAATCTCTTTAATGGAAAAGATCCTCTCGACACAAACGGACAAATGGCGATCATTGCGCTTGACACACAAGGAAAATGCCAGTGGGGACGTCTTGCAGGCACATTCAATGGACATGACAGCTCAGAGCTGCTATCTGTCGATGAAAAGGGACATACTTACTGGGGTGGTGTCATCACAGGTCCCTCCAACTTTGGTTCATTCTCCCCTATACACTACGATAAAGAGGACATCGCGCTCGCCAAATTGGATGAAAAAGGTTCCTTTTTGTGGGCGACATCGTTCGGTGGAATGGGAAACGACTTCCCTGCGGGTATACAGGTTGATAAGGACAAAAATATATACCTGTATGGACGTTTCGCGCAAAACATTGTGTTCGGAACAAAGACACTCACAGCACAAGCCAAACAAGATGGGTTTGTGAGCAAACTCGACACCAACGGCAAACCACTCTGGACGCTTCACTGCAAAAGTGATGAAGACGTCGGGATCAACAACGGTCAGCTCGATGCAAAAGGTTTTCTCTACGTAACAGGCGACTTCAAGGGGCTCGCACAATGTCAGCAACACACCTTTCAACCTCCTTCAGGCAGCGCAAACGATGGATTTGTCCTTAAAATCGATCCAACGACAGGTTCTATCCTTTGGAGCGCAGCCATCACAGGTCAGGGGTACGAGTACGTGACATCACCACGTTTTGCGACAGATGGGGCGCTGCACTTGTTACTAGGGACGACGAGCCAAATCTTTTACGTCGATGGAACAAAGGTACAAAGTCCGAGCGTTGGTGGTGTGGGGTTTCTCTGGCGACTCCCCATCCCCAAATAATCTAAGGACACGGACCTTCACGGACTTGTACAAAGTCGCTGCTTGATCGTATCTATCAACCTCGGAAGTTCATCGGGATAGAAGATATCATCCCAGCCCCATCGATACAACAGCTGCAAGTCATCTGTCCGAAACCAACCATCCACGACCAACAAAAACGTCGGGCATGTCTCGGATGTATAACGTAGCTTCATCGCGGCGACGCGACCACATAACTCCTTGCGCTTGTCCACCCGCCCTTTGTATGCGCTCTGACACTTGATCCAGCACGCTCCTTCTTGGACACAGATCATATTCCCTGTCGCAGGTGCCCACTCACCAAATTCCCCGGAGAACGATGGATGGCGAAGAGGAAAAGAGACCTCCAGCCCCATCTCCCGCAGCCTTCGCACGACCAACCATTCGAGCGGCTGAAAGAGACGATAATTCATCATCTTGTAAAAGAAAATGGACTGACATGTCGTCCGCCTCGCGTCCTCTGCGAGCTGACCAAAACGCTCCCTTCCCCAACGCGATAAATGACCAGAGAAGACTTCCGCGAGTCGTAACATTGCGTCCTCTCGTACGCACTTTTTTCGGTTGATCATATCGGCGATGTCGATATACCCACGACTGATCCCCTCTTCCTCACCAAGCTCCCTCGCCAACGCAGAATACCCATAGGCGTCCTGTCCTCCCTCCTCAACTCGACGTAACTGCATCATGGCAGAGAGCAACCAATGCCCCTCCGAATCGACAACCTCCTCTGTATAGGATAACCCATCAAAGACGTCACGAAGTGCTCCCTTCATCCCCGTAGAGTCCGTCAATCGATCCCAATGCGTGAGGATCCACTCGTACACCCAGTCCAGCCTGTATAATTCTCTCAACGATCGCGCGTACTCCGAAAACAGCGGCAGTGTTTCGTCGATCAATTCGACAAGCTCGTCCACCTCTACGAAGATATCTTCCTGTACAAATGCGAGCAATTGCTCATCGACACAGCGCGCACCTCTCAGTGTACGACGAAACCAACCCAGCTCAAGCGCAAATTGCCATGACGCTGCCTCTTCTTGGACTGGAACCTTGGATACAATCGAATCTCTCGCGACTTGCGGCAGCGCATACCACTTACACAGCGCCCGACGAAAAGCGGTCGTCTTCGCCACACCACCAAACGCCTCTCTCTCACGTAACCAGGGCGCTGTTTGTGGCGAGGATGTCAGCGCTACAAGCTCAGTCTTACAAAAAGTGAGAAACCACTCCCACCCATCGATCAATCCATCGCATAATGCACGCTCAACATGCTCTAAAGCTTCCAGCGCCGTCCCCACAGGGGTAGCATGAAACAGTTGTTCAAGGGAGCGAGCGAGCGCTTGGCCTTCATTGACATCTTGCCACCGCAAAAATGAGTCAAAGAGCGCCGAATATGCACGATCGAGTTTGTGCTTGAGTGAACCCGAACACTGCACACTGAACAACACAGGTGGTCCTGGAAGCATCCGCGCCTCAAAGATCTCGGTCATCGTACGCCAGAACTTCTTTTGTCCAGCCATCGATGCGCCACCGTGTGTCACAAAGCACAACAATGTCGGCGCATCAGTGGGGCCAACGAGAATATCCGGATCGATTGACATCCCCGCAGGTGTGTGACGACGATCGACGTTCCAGCTCACGTCATCGAAGACTTCAGCAACGGCAAGGTACACCACGGCTTCTTGAAACTTCCACAGCGATTTGCTCCGGACATGTCGTCTTGCCATCGGCGCTCCTTGAAGAAAGACTGGAATCAGGCTACTCTCTTGATCAGAAAAAAAGACACTCTGTGGATGTGACCTTCAAAAGGACATCTTACACATATCAAACCGGGCTTTCGAACGAAAGGACATTGGGTATGCAACAAGGTATTCGCTATCTTTCTTTTGTGTGGAGTACAGGTGTGCTCATTTTCTTGGTGTTTGGTTGCAGCCAACCCAAACAAGCCGTGTGCACCTTGGACAGAGATTGCCCAACGGGTCACCTTTGCAACAAAGACGATAAAGGCGAAGCCTTTTGTGAAGCCGTCAAACTCGATGAGTGCCCTTCGAGTTGTAAAGTGGACGCGGACTGTAGCAAGTGCGATGCTGAGAAACAACAATGTGTCCAAGGTGTTTGTGGCAAAGAGACAGAGAAAACATGCCCAACAACTTGCACGAGCAACCAGGATTGTATCCCTTGCCTCTCCAACCAGTCGTATTGTGTCGGTGGTGTATGTGGTGAAAAACCAACGTGCCCACAAACGTGCGCCCAAGACGCAGATTGCGCCCCCTGTACGGACACAAAATTTTGTGTAGAGGGTGCATGCGCGAAAGAGAAGGTCGCTTGCCCTTCCACCTGCACAAAAGACGACGACTGCAAATCCTGCCCAGACCAAAAGCTGGCGTGTACCGAGGGGACATGTCAACAACCCTCTCAATGTCCTGATAGCTGCGCGACTGACACGGATTGTAGCAAATGCGCTGTCAAGGATCGAGTCTGCGTCTTCGGTAAATGTGGTGACCCGGACTGTCCGGCAAGTTGCCAGGATGACAGCGACTGTGCAAAATGTTCAAGTGGCAACACCAGCTGTGTCAACAATGTTTGTAGCGCAAAAGCAGTCTGCCCAAAATTCTGTTTTATCGATCAGGATTGCGCTCAATGTAGCAAAGACCTCCAAAAATGCACGAACGGTTCTTGTGGCGATCAGGTCCTCTGCCCAGAGTCATGCAACGCGGACAGTGATTGTTCTGCCTGTCCAGCCAACCGCGTGGCGTGTCGCAACGGAAGCTGCGCAGAGAAAGACCCCTGCCCAACGACCTGCACAGAAGACAAAGATTGTAGCGCCTGTGGGACGGGCTATGTCTGCGATCCAACAGCCAAAACATGCAAAAACCCAAACGCCGTCGGCGTTGGTGGAGAGTGTGACGCAAACAAGCCCTGTCAACGCGATCTCTCCTGCCTCGCGATAGAGAATATCCAAAAAAGTTATTGCTTCCAAGTCTGCAACCCCAAGTCCAAGATCTGCGACAGCAACAAGGCAGATGGACGCGACCAGTGCTTGGAGATCCCCATCGAGAAAGGTTCCGAGCACGTGTGCATTGGTAGCGCCGCAAAGGGAGAGGCTTGTGGTTTCGCGATCGCAAAGCAAGCGCTCTGTGATGTGAGCACCTCCGCGACACTGTATTGCAGCACAAAAAAGGGGACATGTGAGGACATCACCATCCAAACCAAAGAAGATGACCCATGTACACCAACAGGCTCGACAGATGAACCCATTCTGCGTTGTGATGTGAGTAAGGGGCTCTATTGCGACCCCACGACCAAAAAGTGCGGCAAGCAAAACTTTGCCCAAGAAGGTGAGCTTTGTGATCCATCAGGCCGAGTCCTTGGAAAAGTCATTAATTGTGGCTCGGGGATGTCTTGCGTCTCTTTTGCGACAGGCACAAACCTGCGCTGTCATGTCGACTGCTCGACCAACCAAAGCGGACAGTGCAGTCACAACAAGGACACGACCTGTGTCCCCACGACGACAGGAGGTGCTGGTGCCTGTCTCGATACACAGTGTCAATCAGATGCAGATTGCACGTTCAAGGGGTACTTTTGTTTGCGCTCCCAAAGTGGCAACATTTGCGCTCCTGAACCTCCAGCAGGCCCCGTCTCCTACGGTGGTATTTGCGGAATCCCACTCGATAAATATGGATGTGACGCCAAGTCATCATGTGCACAAGTCAGCGCTGGCTCTTTGGGCTTTTGTACAGTCGGATGTGACTCAAAAACACCATGTCCATCCCTGAAGACCGCCAATGGCGACATCAAAGCGACCTGTGTCTCCCAAAGAGGTGTGCTGTTTTGCGTCTTCCTTTGCGACTCGAATTCACCCGTTTGTCCCACGGGCATGAAGTGTCAAAAAACCCCAGCGGGCTCGTATTGCTTCCCGTAATGTCGTAGGTGTTGCGTAGAGCAACGTCCTCTCTTTCGCCAGTCATCATTCACAAAGTGGGGTCGTGAAATGATTCTCCCTCTCAGCTCAGAATCTCCTCTCAAACGCCAACCTGTTGTCACTCTAGGCATCGTCGCGCTCAATATCGTCGTATATATTGTGATGCTCGTCATGGATTTCAAGACCAAGCTGAGTTGGGCGGCGATTCCAGGACACATCGCACAGGCTGACCCACTCACCCTCGCAGGATGGAGGGAGTATATCACTCTCATCACATCGGGGTTTATGCACGCAGGGTTTTTCCACCTCCTGTTCAATATGATCTTCTTGATGGCCTTTGGATGCAAGGTTGAAGACCGTCTCGGTCGCCTACGTTATGCACTGTTTTACTTTGCCATCTTGCTCCTCTCTGGGCTGACCTTTGTGCTCGCACATACGAGTGTCTACAGGCCATGTATCGGCGCCTCTGGTGCGATCTCAGGTGTTTTGGGAGCCTACCTGTTCAAATTCCCTCACACCCGTATACGCACCCTCTTCTGGGTCATTATTCGCGTCTGGATCTTGCGTATCCCCGCGTTCTTGTTGCTCGGATATTGGTTGCTCCTCAATGTCATTCAATTCTTTAGGCAGACACTCAAAACATCCAATGTCGCATGGCTCACACACCTCGCCGGTTTTATCGTTGGAGTCGTCTTGATTGGTTTGATGACAGGTTTTCGCATCGAATCAAGCGCCAAAGAGGAGAAAACACACGACTGGCACGAATACTTTCACACTGCAGGTAAGATGCTCCGCGCGGAGCTGATCTTCTTGCTCCTTATCCCACTGATCATGTACAGCATGGCATTTGTCACCACATTCTTTGTGGAAACGCCTTACTACTACAGCTCCTACACCTTCTCGATACGCAACAAGCACGCCTTCCGCCTGCTCCTCTCGTGGCTTTACCTCTACATGTTTATCCTGGCTGTGATCGTCGGTATCGTGTGGATGTTTGTCCGCCAACGACGGCTCAAACAAGCCCTGATGCTCGAACCCTGCCTGATGTGCAAACAGACCGTCAAGGATGATGAGTTTGGCGACTACATCTGCCAACATTGTGGATTTGACATCAAACAACAGAGAGAAGAAGATCCAGACAAGCTCGAATTATTGCGGGAGCTTCGCGTGACGGAAGAGTTTGTCAACAACATGCACGGTTATCTGGAGACAGAGATTGTCCAGAGCTCTTTGTTGTCATTTGACGACGAAAAAAATGCCGATCTGCTTCGAGGTTTTGAAGAGAGTATTTCAGTCTTTCGGGATTTTATACAGCATCACACAGAGGGTCTGGGAAAGTTGTTGGAGAGAGACGAAGAGGAGAGGCCCTTTACCTCGGAGGATCTAAAGAAACTATCACAGATGTCTCCAGATTACACACACAGCGGCGTGGGTGCCAAAGCGGACATCGAGATCCACCGCGAGCAACACAAAATACTCGGTGTTGCCGTTCAATTTCTTGCACATGTCTCGACGCAATTGAGGGGGACTGTGGAGTAGGAAGGGGAAGAGTCGGGGGGAATTGTTGGTTACTTCTTCTTTTTCATCTTTTTCATCGCTTTTACGCGCGCAGCCTGGAATTTTGCCGCATATTCTTTGGCTTTTTTATCATATTTACGACGAAGGCGACGTTTACGACGCTTTTTCGCATCGATGGAGAGCGCCTCGTAGGTCATCTTGATGTTCCCCAACACACTTGGTGAGTTGGGATCGATCTGCTCAGCCTTCTGCAGCCATGTCAGCGCTTTTGTGAAGTCTCTCACGCTGTTGGCGTAAATCATCGCGGTCTGGAAAGTGGGCAGCATCTTCTTGCCTTTGTCCTTCAGAGCGCCGCTGAGCGCAGAGGCAGCTTTGTAAGCCTTCAACGCTTCCGCCAATTCTTTCGCTGGGGCAGTAAACTTGGGTCCTTTGCCACGCTTCTTTGGTGGGTTCTTTTTGTCGAAGGTCTTGCGGGCC
>PCBK01000057.1 GCA_002731275.1 Deltaproteobacteria bacterium
GTTCTGCGAGTCCAGCCATCGCGTATTGGAAGGCGTGTGAGTGGGCGTTTTGGAAGCCTGGCACCACATAACCTTCGATCTTTTCGACGAGCGCGGCGTTGGGATAAGGTTGGTCTGAGAGGTAGGTGATGTTGCCTTCGTCGTCGAGACCTACAAAGGCCGGTGATAACCATCCTTCTTTTTGTAACAGGGCATCAAACTCGTAGAATCTGGCCATGAAGACCTCCCTTTTACGCGCTTTTGTTGAGGGTCGTGAGCGTCTCACAGAGCGCGCGTAGTGTCTGCTGCAGCAATTGGCGTGTGATCTCTGCGCGCTCTGGGAGGTAGGTGGTCGTCTCTTCGTCCATGTAGTGATCTTTGGTCATTTCGAGCTGTAGCGCGTGGATATTTTTCTCAGGTTGGCCAAATGAACGTGTGATATAGCCGCCTTTGAATGGATCGTTGTGATTGATCTGGCTCGTTCCAGCGCGGAGTTGTGTGAGCGCTGTCTCGATCAGTCGTTTGTCAGCAGTGCGGCCTTCTTGATCGCCGAGGATCATATCGGGGAAGGGGTCTTTTCTGATCGTGGGGACAAGACGACGGATCGAGTGGGCTTCCCAGAGTAAGACGTGGGAGTGTGTTTGTTGGAGTTCGCGTAATTGCTTGGCGATTTCGTCGTGATAAGGCTGGTAGTAGGCGGCCTTACGACGCTCAATCTCTTCGTGAGAGGGAGGCTCGTGATAGAGCGGCTCATCGAAGAAGGTCTTCGTTGGGCAAAGTTCTGTGATGACGCGACCATCGTCGTAAAGAGGTTTATTCTCGGGGTCGCGGTTGAGGTCGATCACGTAGCGGCTGACGTGCGCGTGGATCATCGTGATCCCCATGGCTGGTGCGAAGTCATAGAGCTGCTGGACAAACCAATCTGTATCATCGGGATGATCGATGTGTTTGGTGAGGAACTGCTCGCGCACCTCAGGTGGGAAGTCCGTGCCACAGTGGGGGACACTGAGCAGGATAGGCTGTGGTGTGCCTTGTGCCGGGGTGATTGTGAATAGAGAAGACATGCAGGACCTCCTTTGGGTGATGGGGGATAGGTCAGATTGTTGGGTAGGCTGTGTTGGCTTTGAGTTTGACGATCCCGTCGGGACATTGGAGTGTAAGGACGTTGTCAAAGAACAAGAACTCACCGGGAATGTGTTCGCCTTTATGTACACTGATCGCGTCGATCACGACGAACTTGTGCTCTTCGAGCTCGTAGGTGAGGGGCATCCATTGGGAGACACCTCTGACAAAGTTGTAGAGTGTCTGTGCAGGTTCCGAAGGGTCGAGTTTGCAATCATCGTCGGAGGCACGTGTTTGATAGCTTCCTTCAGCTTTGATCTGTGGATGACTTTGTACTGTGTCGTTGAGTGTTTCAAGGACGGCCTGTAGGAAGAGTGGGGCACCATGTTCGGCGAGCTGTTTGTTGAGGTCACGACCTCTCATGCCGTCTTCGATGGGCAGCTTGACTTGATGGATGATCGCGCCTGTGTCGATGCCTCTGTCGAGAAAGTGGATGGTGGCGCCGGCTTCTTTGGCGCCCTGCTTAAACATCCAAAACAGCGGGTTGGGGCCACGGTAGTATGGCAGCGGCGAGGGATGAAAGTTGATGAAGCCTTTCTTTGCGACCGCGAGCAGGTCTTTTTTGAAGATATGTGGGTAAGAAGCCACGCAGATGACGTCCGGCTTGCGTCGTTTGAGCCAGCCGATGACGTGGGGGTGATTGGCGTTGACTGTTTCGAGCATGTCGATACCGAGTGGTGGGATCACCTGTCTCATCGAGTGAGCGTCAAGGAAGGGCTCTTCGTGCATGACTTTTTTCCACCAGTGACCTCTGTGGTGGCGTGTTTTGGTGGGGGGGTCTTTTTCGTAGAAGGGGTAGGGTTTGACGAGGCCGACAATATTGACGTTGTGTTTGTAGAGAGTCCAGAAGGCGGCAGTGGTGATCGCGCCACCCATTCCGAGGAATGCGACTTTTCCGCTCATATCGTAGAGACCTCATGGGATGACAGGGAGTGGAGAGGGCGTGTGTGGTAGAAGTCCATACAGCTCAGGATGATCTGGTGATGCGGACGGCCATGGTTGTCTTTCCGATGACGAGGCGGTCGCCGTTGCGTAGGTTGGTTGGACAGGGGAGCCAGTAGTCACGGCCTTCGACTTGGGCGGGGGGAGCGAGCCTGACTTTCTCTTCTCCTTGGAGGATGTAGGTGCCGTTGGTGGAGTCGAGATCTTCGATCCACAAATCGCCAGTGCTCTCACTAAACAGAAAGCGGGCGTGGACGCCAGAGACCTGACTGTCTTCGATGCGAATGCGACAAGGACGCACAGCACCGAGTAGGGTGGCACCGCTTTTGAATTCCCCGAGGACTTTTTCTGTCATTTGGTCTTCGAGGTGAGCGCGCCAGCGCAAAGCTGGTGATGCGGTTTGAGGTGGTGGAGAGGATGTGTCTGAAGTCCCTCCTGCCCGCAACTTGGAGGCCAATAGGATGTTGTCGTAGCGCTTCGTTGCGCCGCGCAAGTTTTGGCCGCCTTCGTCCTCTGTGATCTCGTAGAGAGCCTGAAGACGCGTGTACAGGCGTTCTAAAGATGGATCTTCCTTGATCATCTGTTTGACTTCTTCGGTTTGATCGGCTGGAACCGCGCCGGCGATCATACGGATCACCAGGGATTCCTTCTCTTCTTTGGTCATCATGGGTCACATTTCATCGTAGCATTCGGGCATACACAGTTTCTTGATGGTGTCTCCTCCGTCCATTGTGGAGACAAGGCGATGCGGATGCCGGGTCACATTCCTTCCTTCCTGATGAAGCATACCCCGAATCCGTCTCTTTGTGAATAGGGAGGTCTTTTGTAGGCTCGACATCTATCCCATTTCTTCCAACTTCGAAGTTGACAGAGTTGGCAAACGATACGGCTTGCTCCGAGTCTCACTGCTGGTGTATACGTTGGGTTCTGTTTGACTTTGACTATGGAGAGTGTGATGTCCAAACCCTTTGCGAGCTCTGCAGATACCCATCATCAAAAAGCCCGTCTCGTTGAATTGGCACCAGATGTCTATGGATATATCAGTGATTTTGACCCCAACACTGGGATGATCTTTGGAGGAGGAGAGGGGCTGGCGATCGATTGTCGCGCGACACCCCGTCTCGCCAACGAGATGCTCATCGAGATCAAGCAGGTCAACAGCGCCCCCATCACGCGTTTATTCTTGACCCATTACCACGCCGTCCGCGTGATGGGTCGTGCTGCCTTTACAGACGTCCACACCGTCTTGTGTAGCGAAGGCACACGTGCACTCATCGATGAACGTGGGGCGTTTGATTTCGAGTCCGAGGTCCGACGCTTCCCCCGACTGTTTGAAGCCGTCGAAGAAGTCGAAGGGTTGACGTGGCCCGATCAAACCTTCCCCCAACGGACGATCCTCTACATGGGTGATCAAGAGATCCACCTCGAACACCTCGGGAGCGGTCACACTCGTGGAGATAGTGTCGCGTGGCTGCCCGAACATCGCGTCCTGTTTTCTGGCGATCTGATCGAAGATCGTTGCGCGCTTTATTGTGGAGACGCCTATCTCCACGAGTGGAGGGAGACACTTGAGCGATTGGCTGCGCGTAACGCCCGTGTCGTCGTCCCTGGACGTGGTGATGCGATCATCGGTGAGGAGAATGTTCGCAAGGCGATCGATTCGACGCGCGGCTTCCTCGACGATCTGCTCGGAGGTTGTGATCGCGCGATGCAGAAGAAAGACGCGACGCTCAAAGAGATCTTCGACGCTGTGTATGCCGAGATGACCCCGAAATACGGCGAGTGGCCGATCTACGAGCACTGCATTCCATTTAACGTGAGCCGTGCTGTCGACGAGTTGAAAGGTCTCAAAGAGCCTTCCATCTGGACCGCTGAACGAGATGCCGAGCTTTGGGAAGCACTACAGTCTTAGGAGAGAGAGATGTCCGTCAAGCTACCAAAAGAGACACAGCAACAGTTGATATCGTCGATACAGTTGTTTTTTCGAGAGGAAATGGATGATGAGATGGGGGAGCTGCGTGCGCAACAGGTGCTCGATTTTTGTTTGAAAACGATCGGTCCGAGTATCTATAATCAAGCGATCTCAGACGCACAAGGTTACTTTCGCGATAAGGTCGAAGATCTCGATGGTGCCTTTTGGATCCCTGAAGCGACACGTTGGAAGCCTTGATGCGGTCTCACTTTGTGGGGACATAGGTCACGTGGAGGGCACCACCTGCGGATAGTTCGCGTGCTGTCCCGCTCAAGCGAATCCTCGCCTGTGATCCGCCAACAATCGTCGGATAATATACCCAGCCATCTCCAACACACACACTCCTCGCGTTGCAAAGATACCCCTCTGTACAGTCTTCATTGCGTGTACATCGCTTCTCTGTGTCTGGTGCCTGTGATATCGGCTGTTTTGTACCATCCTGTTTGATAATCGTGACGCTCAAGTAGGGGTTGCTTGTCGTCGTGTCGAGCTGTGGAGACTTGGAGAGGACGACATAATCAAACCGATCGCTGATCTGCCCTGCGAAGCGCAACATCGCAGACTGAAAGTCGTCGTTGTTTCCACAAATGGGGTACCACAATAAGTCAGCCGCGACGCCCGGTGTGAACGCTTGAATAAGCTGATAGTATCTCATCCCCAGTTGTCTCGCGTTGGCGTCATCTGAACGACATCCCCCACAGCGCTTGGTGCCTGTATCATCGATAAAGCCACAATAGTGCTGCGCGCCATTTGTGCTGCACTCGGCATCACTTCCACATCCACCTGCTGGATCGATAAGTCTGGAGGTGTTTGGGTTGGCTGGATCTTTGATCTGGACCTTGGGATTCCCAATCAACCCTGAGACCAACACTGTGCGACTTCTCCCTCTCGTGTCTTTGAGACCCTTCAGGAAATCGACGTAGTGATCGACTGGTTCGAGGAGGTGACGTTTACCATGAAGATCTTGGTCCGGGTTGTAAGGATCTTTGATCGGTTCATCTGTTCGATCGTATTTCATGACCTCTGTGGGAGGTGTCCAGCAAACATCCGGTACCCACCGTCCTTTGATGCGGCCACCGTGGGAACAATCTTCTTCATCGCTGACAAAGAGCACGACGAGCATCGCGCCGTCACGTAAGAAGCCTTTGTTGGATGTATTGAGGAGGGCTGGAGACAGGGCGGCTTTCATCGCCGCGAGACCTTGCTCATAGGACGAACCTCCTGTTCCAATCGTCGAGTTCTTCACAAACGCGTCGATCACCTGTTGGCGGGTCATGTCGAGACCGCGAATGATCTTGGGGACACCTTCTGCTGCTTGTAGTCGTCCTTGTCCAAGCGCGCTGTCCATGTCTGTTGTGATGATACCGATCTGGTAATCGGTGATTTTATCGACGAGTTTGTTGATAAAGTGTGTGAAGTTCTTTTTGAGCTTGTCTTGCTCTTCTTTCATCGAATCTGAGTTGTCAATCACAAATAAGATGTCGACTTTTCTTTCACCTACGACGTTGACGATGTCCGTGACTTCTGTGTAGTTGTTGACCTGTAGACGTTGGATTGGATAGTCATTACAGGCCGTGAAGCCGAAGGATAAAGAGAGGATGAGCAGGGGGATACAGATGATGCGTCGTGAAGATACACGGGTGGCGTTGCGCTGTTTTCTCATCAGATTCTCCTCTTCTGTGATAGACGAACGAGTGTGTAGATAGACCTGTATTCGGTTGGGGCTGGACATCGTGTGCCGTTGTTGCATGTAGAACGCCCCTCTCGTGTTCTTTGTGACAACTTTTTTTGAAGGTCTCTCTATTTTCTTGATGATGAAGGGAGAATGGACCCTCTTGTGTTTCTGCTCATCAACTTGTCTTCCTCAAAGTGCTAGGTCAAAATCTGGGTGGCCTACTTTCATGTGTGAAAGTACTAGGTCAAAATCTGGGTGGTCTACTTTCATGTGCGAAAGTACTAGGTGGAAATTTTGGTGGCCTACTTTTGTGTGTAAAAGCGCTAGGTGGAAATTTTGGTGGCCTACTTTCTCGTGCAAAAGCTTACGATCCTGATCAGGGTCTTGAGGTTTTGTGTGTAAAAGCTCTCAATCCTGATCAAGGTCTTGGGGGTTTTCCTCGAAGTAGCCTAGTAGTGTCTGTCCGAGTGGTGAGAGTTGGATGTCTTTGAGTGGTGTGCTTTCTCTGTACTGATGCAAGATCTTCTTGGGTGAGAAGTTATCCTGATGTGCATATTGAGGGTTGACGATTGGTGCTGGGAACATCCGAATATACTGATGTAACCTCATCTTGTGGTTGTCATTGGGGGTTGTGGAGTGAAGCTGTCCCCACGACCAGATGAGCATATCGCCTTGGCGTACGGGGATGGGTTGCATATGTTGAAGGATTGGATCGTTTTCTTTGGGTCGGTAACTACGACGTTTCATTCCCAGTGAAGTGGGATGTTCATTTTCCAGGCACCACTGTTTGAGGAAGTTCGCGCCACCAGGTAATGTGAGATGACAACCTGTCTCGATATCGTGATCGGCAAAAGCGACGAAGCCTTGGTATCCAGGTTCGATACCTTGTTTGCGTTCTTGGACAAACAGCCAGGGGTTGTAATCCCAATGTTTACTCAATGAGAGTTGCCAATCAGCTCGGTCTTGCGTGGTGTATGTTCCGTCGGGTTGTGGGAAGCGCAGCCCTTTTGTCCCACGTGCAATGCCCCAACGATCGATGCTGACCATGAGACGTTCCTCTTGCCAAAGATGCGCATAGACACGGTGGATGGTCTCATGTGTTGCGTTGTCAAACGCGACCTGATGGAATGCTGGATCGGAGAGCAAAAACTTCCTCTCTGATGGCCAATTACAGGCCTCCCAGCTCTCTGGTTTCTCCGGTGAAAGTAACATCTGGCGTCGTGGGTTTGGGATGCTGTTGAGCTCTTCAAACATCGCCTCTTTGGCCCGCTCACAGGTCGCCTCATCAAAGACATGAATGACGACAAGTCCGTAATGTTTCATCGTCTCACGGATGTCTTCTTCTTGGTTGGGGGTGAAGGCGCGGGCGAAGCCGTCTGCTTCGATGGGGTAGCGTGGAAAGATCTTGTCCCATTCGTCTGGTGTACGTGGACGGGTGAGTCTTTGTTGTTGTCGTTGCAATTGCTTGATCGAAGAGAGCAACCAGCCCTCCGTTATCCGGAGCGTTGGAAATTGTGTTTGCAATGTCTCCAGTAAAGTCTTTGTCGACTCTTCAGAGAGCGAGTTGGTGGAGGTGAGGAAGGATTCGACCTCGCGATAGGCTTCGGAGAACAAACGGGAACGTTCTTGGCGGTGGGGTTGCATGATGTACCTCGTGGTGTGTAAACGAAACGGTGGATCTTGGGGGAGATACGAGGAGACATGCAAAAAGTTCAAAGATGTTTTGCCTGCTTTTGTCCTTCTCCGAAGCGACTCAACTGTTGGGGATAGCAGACCTAAGTGGTCCTCTCGCGAAAAAGACATACAACATCGAGGTCGGACACAAGGCCCGACCCTACGGGGAAAATGCAACATCATGCTCATACGCTTACTTCGCCAGAGGACCACTTAACATCAGAGGTGGTGTTCATCACTGCGATTTTTCTTGTTGCGTCCATCCTGAGCGTGTTTTTTTCAATTGTTTGTGACGAAGCCAGTATATCAACTGTTCAATGGTCATACGTGGATGTCCTTTGGTTTGTGTGTAGAGTGGTTCAATGAGAGCTTCGTCTACATCTAACAGGTGCTGCACAAACTGACTATATGTCTCTTTCTCCCATGTCTCTAACTCTATGATGTCGGTCTCTTGATGCTCAAGAAGTGTCGCGAGCAAAGTGACACTCTCCTGGAGTAGAGCTGACGTCGTTGGTGTCAGGCTGACAACACAGAGTATCGGGAGATTGTGCCACTTATCTAACACATCACGAAGCCATTCAAGAGCTTCGACGTCCCACATCAACTCATCCAACCACACAATACAAGGGCGCTCTTTGGCGATAGCCTCGAAGAATGGACGCAACAGGTGCTGTGTCTCTTGCGCCCTCTCAAAGGGTGGCTCGTCGAGCAGCCAATGTGCGAGCGGTTCCCATGTCTCCGGTGGTGCTAGGTGTGGATGGGGTGTCCTCGTATGAAGTTGATAAGAGAGCGAGCGTGCCTCCAGCGTCTCTCCCATCACAAAGTGCAACAGCATCGAACGCAAGCTCTGTCCTTGCTGTTCTTGTTCGGGGTGGGGAGGTGTGAGGATGTGTGCTTGTCCTGTCTGGTGAGCGACCTGACAAAGCCATCGGGCCAGACGAGTCTTTCCTGTGCCAGCGGCGCCTCGGATACACACCATACGCGGTCGTCTTGTGTTGTGAACTCTTTGCAACGCTGACCAGAGTGTATGTTGTTCTTGTTCGCGTCCAAACAGAGGCTGCTCTCTTAGCGACTCGGGACCGAGACCTTCGAATTGGAAAGGTGTGGTTGTGTATTCGGCGTATTGGGGCCATGTCTGTGGCATTGGAGGGGGTTCTCTTTGGAGTGTGGGGAGTTGTAGGACGTCGACCTCGATGGTGGGAAAGTCGCCTGTTTGTGGAAGACGTGGATGATGTCCTGTTGCAGCAGGGGCGCGCCCTTCGACGTCACATGGGAGTGGGGCTCCACCTGTTGTACGAAAGGTCTCAAGAGGTTGTGTGTCGACGAGTGTTGGGAGCTTTTCAAGTTTTAATGGTTGTGGAAGCTGTGGCAAGGCGAGGGAGAATGTCGTGGGGTCTTGGTGTTCGGCCTGTGCCTGCAGTTTTGCGAGAGTCCAGGCGGCGTCTGCGGCGCGTTGAAAGCGCATCGCAGGGGATTTGGTTGACATTGCTATGGAGGAGCGGGAACGCGCTGCCTCGTCGCCCAACAAAAGGGCAATAGCCTGCTTTGTAGCTGCAGGCCCATGCGGA
>PCBK01000058.1 GCA_002731275.1 Deltaproteobacteria bacterium
CAGGCAGGACTCGAACCTGCGGTCTTCAGCTTCGCAAGCTGATGCATTCTCCAACTATGCTACTGACCCAAAAAATATAAATAAGCCCGGTAGGATTCGAACCTACAATCGTTAGATTAGAAGTCTAGTGCCTTATCCATTTGGCCACGGGCCCAAAAAATGAAAGTGAGTCAGGCAGGACTCGAACCTGCGATCCCCAGCTTCGCGGACTGATGCATTCTCCAACTATGCTACTGACCCAAAAAATATAAATAAGCCCGGTGGGACTCGAACCCACATCGCCCAGATGTGGGATTGCCGAATGTCCTCAAACGAACATTGCGAGTTGTCCTTGCGGGTCTCTCGTGCGTTACGCCTTCTCCGAATAGCGATGCTATTCCTCGTCGTTGTGCCTTCGAGAGCCTCCACAATGACGGCCTCTCATGAGTCCGTTTGTCGACATCCAACAATCTAAAGTTTGGTGCCTCAACCATTCGGCCACGGACTCAGAAATGTAAGTAGGCCCGGTGGGATTTGAACCCACAACTCCCTGGTTAAAAGCCAGGTACTCTGCCGTTGAGTTACGGACCCGAAATCAGAGTAATATGATATATGAGTTGCGTTGGTTGCTCTGGTGCATCGGCGTAATCATCCTTTTACTCTCCAAAGGGATGGAGATAAGGTTCGTCGATGTGGATGTCGCAAATGAGCAGACGAATCAACCCGTATAGGGCGCTTATTCTGACCTCAAGTACGATGTCCGCCGTAGCAGAACGTTGCTTTATGACGTGCAGCTCGCTTGTCTTCGCTGCGCCCGAAGACAAGGCTATCAGGCATCCTTCCACATTTGGAGGCGCGGAGAATATTCCGACTGAAGTCAATCATTGGATGTCACAAAGGATAGACAAATAAAAACAAACTGTTCACTTGTCCGAGGTTTTAGCCTCTGTGTGATGTCCGCCGAAGCAACTCATATGTTATGTTTTATGTTTGGGGATTGGATACAAAAAAACCGTCTGGGTCTCAGACGGTATCAGTTCTCATCACGTTGTGTGGATGGAATTGGATACCGTCTTACTGTTTTCTACGTCTCCGTTTGAGGCGACGTTTACGACGAGCACGACCCTTGGTGTTCACGGAAGTGAAAGCGGGGGAGGTGTTTGTTGTGGAGTGATATGATACGCTCGTCATTGTTTTATCCTGTTACTTCTTGGAATACAAAAGAAAAGAGAGTCTCTTGACTGTGATTGTTTGAGTGTTCTCTCTCGTTCTGTATGTGTCTACGGCTGGCGTTCAACAGGAGTTCACTTTTTCTTTACTTTTTTTGAGGGAGAATGGCAGGTGTTTGATTTTACTTGATAACTTTGATGATATTTGCCACATATTTTACATGGAGGAAGCCACCTCTGGGGGAGGGCAGGCCGCGAGGGGGTTGATATCTGCGTTTGTGGACTTTTGTGAATTGGATCAACAGCACACTCGCCTTGGGGGATTGCTTGCGTGTTTTGTCATACGCGGCCTTTGGGAGGAGGACTTTCATATACACAGCACTGCGACGATATGGTGAGATCAGGTTAAATGACATCATAGGCGCGCCTTTAAAGGTGACCGCCTTACCTTGCTCGATCGGAAGGCTCGCCATTTTTCCGACAACGTTGTCACGTAGCAGTCTGTATTTTTGTTGTGGGAGGATGTACAACGTTGGCTTGGATGCTTTGGGGATAGCGCGCTTGGATGCAGGCTTTTTGGGGACAATCATACATTGATGGTGAATGGTTGTAATGGTGCCAACTGGGATCTGTGCCCGCTTGGTGCGTGTGTGTTGGATGATCACCTTGATCGTTTGACCATCAGCGGCCTTCAGAGAGGAGAAGCGTTTGAAGAAGGCTTGTTTACGAAAGTGGTAGACCTTGTAACGACGCTTGCGTCGTCTCGCATCGGGATGAAAGGAAACGGTCTGTTTGTGAACGCGCAGTGCACGACTCTTTAAGGTAAGTTTGGCACTCTTGAATGCACGGATTTTGTGTTTGACAGGCGTTCTTTTTTGGAGAAGAAGTGGACGTTGTGGCTTTTGTATGATCTTTGGTGGTGCGACGTCTGCGAGGGCCAAACTGCTTACACAAATAAGCAAAAAGAGCGTATTCACGAGTCTGAAGAGCGTGTTCATGATTTCGACTTCCTTTGTTTGTGGGTTTGCGTGCTTCCCAGGATATCTTTCAGGTTTAAACGCAAGAAGTCAACGATTGTATCTAATCGCGACGAAAATACGTCCAAATGATCGCGAGAGTGTGCCAGAATAGAGCTGTGGGGCGCCAAACGCTTACCAAGAGCCGAAGGTCTGTGTGTTTGGGCTGTGTGGGGGGAGGTGCCTGTGAAGGTGAGAGGGGGTTGGGCGAAAGAGGCTGATCGATTTGGGGGTGTCGAGGTGGACATTGTGTGAGTCGATGACCGCGCGCTCTCGAACTTTTTTGCCAGGGCTTGTCGCGATCCCAATCAACATGGTCGTCAGTCCAAGGACAAACCCACCACCAGCGCCGATGGTGGTGTAGAGGCCAATGTCCGAGTATTGTTGACGCTGAGCAGCGTTGTACGCTGTATTGTTGCCTTCGATGATGAAGTAGATCCCAACCCCCACCCCTCCAGCGCCGATCACTGCCATGGCGACACCTGTCCAAGTGAGGACTGCGGAGGTCGCGGCGCGTCCGTTGATGCTCTTTTGAAGCGCCGAGAACTTGGTCTGTGCCTGGGCGATCTTTTTGCCGAGCTTGTCTTGTCCTTCTTTGAGCGCAGTATAGCGCTCACGTGCTTTTCTCGCCTGTTGCTTGAGCTGCTGTAGCTGTTTGTCTGTCAACTTGATGCGCTTTTGTGTCTTGGCTTTCCCCTGTTTGTCGGCGAGTGCGTACTTGAGAAAGGCGAGATAGATCTTGTTTGAGCGTATCTGACCTTCGAGGTCGCGCTCTTGGCTGAGCGATGCTTGTAGGTAGATTTGCTGCTGAAAGTTCGAACGCTGCGCGATCTGCATATACATCAAGTTGTAGGATTTGATGTGCTTCATCCCTTTTTGCAGGTGTGCGATGCTCTTCTCTAGCTTTTTGATGTAGGCAGAGAAAGTGGAGAGATTTTCAAACTGACGAACGTTTTTGACCGCAGGGGGAGTCCCTTTAAATTGGTGGTATTTGGACCAAAAGAGAGACAACCAGAGCTTGAAGTTGTTGCGTTCTGAGAAGTTCATGCGACCTTTCTCAGCCTCAAATGTTCGCTCTGCCTGCCGTAAGGCGTTCTCCCACTTTTTGGTCTCACCGAGCGCAAGTGCCTCTCGCGCCATGTTGATATAGTGGTTGGTCTTCCACTGCTCTTGGGCGTATGAGGTCGGTGAATACGACACATATGTCGAGACAAAGATCATAACACAACACAATTTCTTTCAAATCATGAAAAACGCTCCAAGATGCAAGCACTACAAGGGTGACAGATGATGTCAGCATGATTCTATGAGAATAGAACAGTTACGGACAATTCGCAACCCCAATTGTTGACTTCAAAGAAGGTGGACAACGTTGAGAAAGACGGCAGGGGGGAATGTATCTTTAAAAAAGGTCGACATTTTCCACATCGCGGCCTAGTATGCCCTCTTGTGTACGTCTCATTTCCCCCATTCTTTTTTGGCTCCGACGGCCTTATGTTGGGAAGAGCCAATGTATCCCATCTCTATCGATAGAGGAGAGCGTTTTGCGAGAGACCGCAAACAAAAGAGCCACGGTTGAACATGCACAGAAACAAGGTGAAGGTACAAACCCTTCAAGCGTCGAAGGCGTAGAGTCTACAGCTCCTATCCAAGAGCCCATTGAACACGACGTTCGTGTGGGTGTCCTTGTGCCGACATACAATCACGGTGGCACTCTGCTCGATGTCTTGCGTGGTGCAAAGCGTTACCTTGATGATGTGATCGTTGTAGACGATGGTTCGACGGATCAGACGGCAACCTTGCTCGAAGCACATGCTGAAGAGATCGGTGTTGAAGTCATACGCCTCTCGTCCAATCAGGGGAAAGGTGGTGCGTTGATGGCTGGCTTCAAACGTGCTCACGAGCTCGGTTGGGACGTCGCCATTACGATCGACTCCGATGGACAACATGATCCCGATGACATCCCAACTTTCCTCGATAAGATACGACAAGAACCCGACGCGCTTATCGTGGGGAGCCGACATTTTGGGAAGAATCAAAATATTACCTGGAAGAGCCGCTTTGGACGAGGCTTCTCCAACTTTTGGCTACGTGTGATCGCCGGGCGACCACTTCCCGATTCACAGAGCGGATTCAGGGCCTATCCCGTGCCCCATATCCTCGCGCTTCAGTGTCGTACAGGGCGCTACGAGTTTGAAGTTGAAGTTCTCGTACGTTCTGCTTGGGCAGGTATCCCACTGAGAGCCGTCCCAATCGATGTCTACTACCCACCCAAGGAAGAACGTATCTCTCACTTTCGGACCATCCGTGATTTTTTGCGTATCAGCTTGCTCAACTCCTTCCTGTTCTTTCGCTTACTCTCTCCACTGCCCAAAAAGAAGGTGAAGCTGCGCTTTGCACCTCAACAAGAGTTGACATTTCATCAAAAGATGCTCGCTTTTTGGCGTGGAGAGGTGGAGAGCGCAAAGCAATCTAACGCAGAGCTCGCCGTCGCCGTCGGATTCGGTGCGTTTATGGGGATCGTTCCCATTTGGGGCTACCAGATGCTCGTCGCCGCCTACCTCGCGCACATCTTCAAGATGAACAAGATCGTCGTGCTCGCCGCAAGCAACATCTCTTTTGGTCCCATGCCTATCCCGATCACGATGGCTTCGCTGTGGATTGGACACTTTTTGCTGACAGGGCAGACGACAGGTGCGTGGTTGGGAGACTTTTCAACTTGGTCGTCTATATGGGCATTTGCCAGCGCAAAAGTCGTCCCCTGGTTACTTGGAAGTATGCTCCTCGCCGTCCTTGTCGGTTTGTTACTCGGCCTCTCATCCTATATTCTCATGCAGTTTATCCGCAAGACCAGCACAGAAGATGCTGGAGGTCGTGCATGAGCAAAACAGCACAAGCAGCGACGAATTCGAGGATGCGTCTTGGGTGGCGGGTGGTCTTTGTCTTGTGTATGCTTGGGGTGTCTATATGGGGGGTCTCACGCATTGAGTTTCGCGAAGATCTGCTCTCGATGCTCCCTCAACACGATCCTGTGTTGACCGATGTAAAGGATACCCTCCGACGTTTTCGCGTGATGAAGCGGTTGTTGATCCATCTACGCACTCCCTCCTCACAGCCAGCAAAACCCCAATCGTTGATCAACGTCGCCGATCGACTCGCAACAGCTCTCAAGCAAAGTAACGTCTTTCAGCGGGTCATGTACCGCGTCGAGATGACCGATGCGCTCGCGCTTCAGCGAGAACTTTGGCGACAACGTGCCGTTCTATTTACAGGTACACAGCTAACAGAGTGGTCAGCTCAATCAGCCGACCAAATGGCTGAGCATGCCGTCGCAGGTGTACTCCAACAGCTACGACTCCCCTCTGGCTTGATGGTCAAGAGACAGCTCCTCCGTGATCCTTTTCAGTGGCGTAAAGCCCTCACCACAAAGCTCAAAGCGCTCGGTGCAGGCTTCTCTATCCATCCTCATCTCGGTTACTGGTTCTCCAAGGACAAAAGGCACCTGCTTATACTCGCTGAACCGACTGTGGACACGACCCGAACGGCTGCGCTTGGTTCTTTCCTCAAACAGCTGTCCGGCATTTTCGCTGATGCGAAGAGGGTGCATCCTGATGTCTCGATCGACTCGATTGGTGGGCACCGAGGGACACACGACAACAGCAGCCAGATCAAGCGGGACGTTGCGTTGACGGTTTCGCTCTCTTTGTTTGCGATCGTGCTTTTGTTTTTGCTCGTCTTTCGACAACCTCTGCTGTTATTTGTCGCGCTCCTTCCTCCTGTCTTTGGTGGTGTCGTCGCGGTCGCCTTGCTCGGTCTTTGGAAACAGCAGATGTCCGCTATCCCGCTCGCCTTTGGTTCGATCCTGCTCGGGATCGCCGTCGACTATGGGATCCACTTGTGCGTACACTTTGAACAACACGAAGGCTCCGTAAAAGTGCTCGTCAGGCGACTCTTGCCGATCTTGCTCCTTGCGGCACTGACGAGCATGGCGGCATTCGGCTGCTTGCTCTTTGCCGAGTTTCGTGCGCAACATACAGTCGGTGTTTTTGCTGCTTTAAGCCTGGGGGCTGCGCTCTTTTTTACGTTGTTTCTGCTCCCCCCACTGCTCGAACGTATCGGGAAAGCCGAGCGTCTACCTTTTGTCTCCGTCAAGTCCTTTGCTCACAAGCTGACGAGATGGCGTGATTCCCACGCCACCTGGATCTGGGGCGTTGTGTTTGTCCTCACTCTTGGCTCACTCTGGGGGCTCTCACGTGTGGGGTTTGAAGGGGATGTGTACGCGCTGCAGGCGCTCGCTGCAGATACAAAGCGTGCGGAGGCACGATTCCGTCGTGTGTGGGGCGATCCCAGAGGGAGTATGCAAGTCGTCGTGAAGGGGGACAGCTTACAGGAGGCGTTGTTCGCCAACGACTTGGTATATCGACATCTTCAGCGTCTTCAAGCACAAAAAAAGTTGAAGTGGTTTTCCTCGATTGCGCCACTGTGGCCATCTCAGGATACGCGCTCACGCCGAATGAAGCGTTGGAGGCGCTTTTGGTCCAAGGCGCGTTTGAAGTCTTTACAGGAGGCCTTCGCAAAGGCGTCCAAGAAGTATGGTTTTCACCCAAACACCTTCGCACCTGTTCTCTCGGATATCAAAGCTTCGACGGTCTCAATGCCTTCTATTCGGGCGTCGTCTCGCCTCGGAAAACTCTTTCTCTCCGAACGTGTCCAACGAGAAGCCGGCGCGTTTTACATTTTGACATTGATTCGCCCATATGAAGGGACGTCGGCGTCTCAGCTCTCGACGTTGATTCGACAAGAGTATCCCGATGCTTCTGTGTTATCGAGCCGTCAGCTCGTCGAACACGTCATGTCATGGGTGCAGCGAGATGTTCGTGTGATCGCCTGGGTCGCGCTCTTCGTCGTGTGCCTTGTCGTTTTTTTGCGCTGCCTTCATCTCGATCTGGTCTTCGCGACGATCGTGCCGTTGCTGCTCGCTTTTTTGTGGACACTGGGGTTGATGGGGTGGTTGGGGATCTCGTTTAACCTCCTGAATGTCGTCGTGTCGATCTTTGTGCTGGGGCTTGGTGTGGATTTCAGTCTGTTCTTTATGAAGCAGAGTATCCACGATCTTTACACCGGCGAGCAGGAGGTCGAGAACGCGATGACCTCTGTATTGATCTCTGCGATGACGACGATCTTCGGAATGGGAACGTTGGTCTTTGCGCGACACCCTCTGCTCTACTCCGTAGGGGTCGTTGCGTTGATCGGGATCGTCTCTGTGTTGTGCGCCACGATGATGCTCACGCCAATGCTCACGCGTTTTGTCGTAAAAAAGGGCAAGATCGGTGGTCCGATGAGCTTCAAGAGATGGGTCGTAAGTCTTGTGGGGTTGGGTTGGTTTTTTGGTTGGTTGCTGCTGAGTTTTTTCGCGTTGCCCCTGTTGTGGCTTGCTCACAAGTTGTTTCCGGGCGTCCCCAAGAGGCTGCGCGGGTTGATGCGGATGGTCTCCGATTTGCTGATCGTGTACTTTCCGTCCGGACGACGGCGGTGGATTGAGCTTGATACATCGCCGGAGAAGCCTGCAATTCTCGTCGCCAACCATCAGTCGATGGCTGATATCCCTATGGCGCTGCGGTTGTCTTATGATTTGAGGATGGTGGTCAAGAGATGGGTCTGGGATATGCCCGTGATGGGCCCACTTGTGCGATTGTCCGAGATGATCCTCGTACCTGATTCGCCAGAAGATGGTGACCCTGCAGATGTTATACAGCACGCAAAAGAAGCGCTCGATGCGTCAAGCTCGATCATGATTTTTCCTGAAGGGACACGTTCTCTCTACGGTGACATCGGTCGATTTCATTCTGGAGCGTTTCGTCTGGCTGTGGAGACTGGGGCGGATATTCTACCTGTGGTGTTTTACAACACGCGCTCATGTTTTCGTCGGGGAACAGTCCGGGTCGGAGAGTTCTCATTTATCGCACAGATTGGTCCGCGGATAACGGCTGATGAGCAGGAGGTATACAGCTCTCACAGAAAACTACGCAAGCACGTCCAGGCTGTGATCAAAGAGACGTACGAAGATGTATCACAAGAATTTGTACGTTGGTTGCCGGCAGTTTCGCGCTTAGAGGTGCTTCGACAATATGCGTATATCGGTCCGTATGTCGAACAGTACGCGTATTGGAAGCTGCGAATCGATCCATTTCCAACGTTCATCGAACCCTATATACCGAAGGCATGTTCGATCCTCGATTTGGGGTGTGGGTATGGTTTTCTGGCACATTATTTACACCTGCGGCGGCGAGAACGTACGATCTTTGGAGTGGATTATGATGCCGGGAAGATCGAGGTCGCACAGGCGAGCGCCAATGACGTTGAGGCGCTCTCATTTGCGCGGCGCGATCTGCGCTCGTGGACGTCAGAGGAGACGTATGACGTCGTGATGTTGATCGACATCCTTCACTATTGGGAGCGAGAGCTTCAGGACGAGATCTTACGTCGCGCGATTGCCGCTGTCAGGCCTGGAGGGCTGTTTATCTTGCGTGACACAGATCCCGACACTGGTCACGACAAAGTGAACGGCTGGACGGAGCGTTTTTCGACATTCTTTGGTTTTAATCAGGCACAAGGGGAGATCCGTTTTCGTTCGGCCAAAGAGATCGAGGTATTCCTGGAGGCGAGGGGATTTGTTGTCCGACGCCTTGAAGACGAACTGTCCCACATGACAGGCAATGTCACCTTGCTATGCAAGAAACAGTGAGGAGAGTGATTCTCTGGAAGGGCTGACTATGTGCGTTTGGCGTCTGTTTGGGGCAGCCAGAAGTGGGCGATCGTTCCTGTTTCGGGGCCGTTTTGGATGGAGAAGTCCCCACCATGTAGCAGCGCGACTTGTTTAACAAAGGGCAAGCCAAGACCCGTACCTTTGCTGTCTGTGTCTGGATGTTCGAGTGAGTAAAAGCGTTCAAGGACACGGTCTATCGCGTAGTCTGGAATGCCTGGACCTGTGTCTGTTACCCAGATATTGAGGCGTTGTTCTTCGGGGGAGCGATCGATGTGGAGGGTGATGTGTCCATCTTTGGGGGTAAAGTTGAAGCTGTTTTGTAAGAGGTTGGCGATCGCTTGTTCGAGTAGAAAGCGTTCACCTGTGAGGTGAGTGGGGGTGTCATCATCGCGTGTTGCGAGCAGCGTGATGTTCTTTTTGTGTGCTTGTGTGGTGAAGCGTCCTCTGAGGTCTTTCAGCCAGGGGTCGAGCTCGATATCTTCCTTCTTATCGAGTTCTTCTTTCTGTTCGAGTGAGACGAGGGTGAGGAGTCTTTGGACAATATCGTTCATGCGTCTGGTCTGTTCTTTGATGTTTTGCATGAATCGCGCCCTGGTCTTTTCGGGCATCTCAGGATCTTCGAGCAGCTCAGCGGCACCTTGTATCGCGGAGATCGGCGATTTTAGTTCATGTGTGAGCTGTGTGACGAAGCTCTCAATGTCCTGTCGTTGCCACAAGGACTCCTTCATCTCGATGAACGACTGCGTGAGCGTTCCGATCTCATCGCTGCTGATGGGAGGGGGAGGGACACGTCGTCCTGCGGTGATCGCGCGTGCGTACTGTGTCAAACGGAAGATCGGTTGAAGCGCGAGCTGTGTGGCGAACCATGCGAGCAGGAAGAGTCCGAGCGCGCCGAGCAGGACACCTTGCCAGAGTTTGGCCTGTGCGCGCTCTGCCCACCCCGTCAAAGAAGCCTTTGATTTGGAGAGCGTGAGCACGCCGATGACCTTTTTGTGGCCTTTGGCGTCCTTTTTGTAGAGTGGAAGTCCTACGTACATCGCGTTGACATTCTTCCCGCGGCTGTTTTGCTCGCGGCTTGAGCGTGCACCATACTTACCTCGCAGTGCGAGGTAGACGTCATTCCAGCGGCTATAATCTTGTCCAACAGCGTTGCCATGCTCTGAGTCCATACGCACAATACCTCGGGCATCTGTCACATAGACTCGAAAGTTCAGTCGTCGCTTCTCCCACTCGTAGATGCGTGCGCGGATCTGTTGGTTTCGCGAACGTGCGAGCACTTTCCCGAAGGAGAGGTGGCGGATGGCTTGTTGATGACCTTTATCTGGTAGGGAGGATTCGATGATCCGCGCGAGGACAAAGGCATGATCGACCATCCCGTCTTCCATGATACGTAGGAACTGGGGGCGAAGGTTGTCATTCACCCAGTTGTAGCCGAGGTAGCCACCTCCTAAGCAGATCAATATCAAGATAACCAACACTTTGATACGTAATGTCATGTATTTATCCGAGGGTGGAAGGAGCTGAGGTTTAGGCAGTTGGATGGAAAAAAGACATAGATAAGGGGACGCTCTCTTTAGAAAATACTCGTCTCCATCGCATAGCCGACACCCCGGACTGTTCTGATGGGGTCGGACTCTGCGTCGACTTCTTTGAGTTTTTTGCGGATCGACTTGATGTGTGCGTCGACCGTTCGGTCCGTGGTCATTTCGGGCTCTTCCCACGCGCGTTCGAGGATCTCTTCGCGACTGAAGACTTTGTTGGGACGTGAGAGGAGCAGGGAGAGCAAGCGGTATTCATAGCGAGAGAGGTCGAGTGATTCGCCTTTGTAGCGGATTCTCATTTGCTCGGCGTCGTCCTCGAAAGGTCCAACTGTGTGGACTTCGCTTGTGTCTTCAGCGTGGTTTGCGGCGTACATTGCGGAGGTATGGTGTCGTCGTAAGACAGAGCGGACTCTCGCGACGAGCTCTCTTGGAGAGAATGGTTTGGTGATGTAATCATCTCCACCAAGTTCAAGGCCTAGGATGCGGTCGAGCTCTTCGTTGCGTGCGCTGAGGAAGATGATGGGGATTTGTGAGTCCTGTCTGATTTGGCGACAGAGATCGAGCCCGTTGGTGTCTGGAAGTCCAATATCCAGGATGATCATGGTTGGGGACTTGTTCTCCAATTGCAGCAATCCATCAGCCCCTGTTGCGCTCCAGTGTGTGTCGAAGCCCTCACGTTCGAGCGCGTACACGGTTGTATCTGCGATCGCTCGCTCATCTTCGATCACCAAAATCAATTCTTTTGCCATGTCACGGCTCTCCTCTGTCATGTTTCTTCGAACAACTCCTCCAAATGTAGACAATACGCCGGGAATTTGCAAACTTCTCACGTCTCTTCGCAAGTCTCTTTGTGAGCCCTGTTGCTGGTCTTGACAGCCCTCTTGCAACATTCTAGACTCAAAATCTGGTATTTTCCGTATCCTTTTTTCCTTGCAGTAGCCTTACAAAATAGAGGTGATGTGTTGATGTCCCATCTATGGCGTGTGTCATGTTTGTGTCTTTGCCTGCTTCCACTCCTTTGGGCAGGTGAAGCGTGTAGCCCGAAAACGTACTGTAGCGACGCAGGTGTATCGGATCTGACACTTGATCCGTCTGGAAGTCCTTGTACGGCTGATTGTGATTGTAACAACCAGACCTACGAAGGCCGCTGTGTCAGCCAAAAGTGCGTCGTCCGTGCGCGTGAATTTTGCAAGACACAAGGAGAGACGCGAAGTTGCCAACGCGTCGATGGTACATGTCAGGGGACACAGACTTGTGCACCCACATACCTCGTAAATGTCGCCTGGGGGGACTGTACCTGCCAAAGTGGTGAAAAAACCATCGAAAAGATCGCCGATAAAGATGAGCCCGGCAGTGTCGAACCTGCCATCGACAGTCGTGACGCCGGTGGGCAAGATAACCTCCCTGATAAAGGATGTGTGACGCCCTCCGAAGAACTCTGTAACGGTAAAGATGACGACTGTGACGGACAAGTCGATGAACAGTGGCCTGAGCAAAATGCCGCCTGCACGATCCCCGACAAGAAGGGTGTGTGTGCAGAGGGAAAAAGTCTCTGTAAAGATGGGCAGCTCGATTGTCAGACAGACGTAAAACCAGCATCAAAAGATAGTTGTGATGGGGTCGATGATGACTGTGATGGTGAGATTGACGAAGGCTGCGCGCAATGTGTGCCGACAAAGCTGTTGTATCGTTCAGAGACACACAATGTACGTGATGTTGCCGTCCATCCCGATGGAAGTATCGTTGGTTATGTGACGGATCAAAAGACTGTCCAGCTCATCGATATGAGTGGCAAAGAGGTGAAGACACACACGCTCTCCCAAGAGGTGTGGAGTGTGGCATTTTCTCCTGATGGTAAGTATCTGGCTGCAGGACTCGCTGATGGGACCATTATGCTGTGGACTGTCTCGGATCATCAATCCTACGCGACAATGACTGGACATACTGCGGCTGTTCACGCGTTGTCCTTCTCCGATGATAGCAAGCTGCTCGCGTCAGGTGCGGCAGATAACAAGGTCAGGTTATGGGATGTCGCCAGCAAGGCGTTTTTGTACTCTCTCGATAAACACAGGGGGGTCGTAAGAGGGATCGACTTTGATAGTACGGGCGGTATTCTCGCGTCGACCTCGGATGATGGCTTTTGTTATATTTGGGAGCTGAAGACGAAGACCGTCATCGCACAACCCAGTTATGCCGGAAAGTTAAGGGGTGTGGCCTTCTCGCCTGATAACCTGTTTGTACTCTACTCCACCGATGACGGCTATGTGCGGGCCTGGGATCGTAGCAAGAAGGTACATCTACCAGCACTCAAAAGCCACAGCGCCTCTGTCGATCGTATCGCGATGGAACCGAAAGGCCTCTTTCTGGCGACCGTCTCTGATGACAAGAGAGTCCTCCTGTGGGATTGGAA
>PCBK01000059.1 GCA_002731275.1 Deltaproteobacteria bacterium
CTGGATCAAGATATCTGCGTGTTGCATCTCCTCGATAGACTCTTCGTAGGCTTTCTTACCGAGCTTCTCCATTCCCCAATCCATCAAGATCCGGGAGTGAAGGAAGTACTGGTTGATCGCTGTCAATTCATTTGTCAACGCCATGTTCAGGAATTCGAGGACTTTATCATCACCTTTCATAGGATTCTCCTTCGTTTTATATGTTCTATGAGGGGCTACTTGCCGCCGGACTCATTTTCTCGCCCTGTATGCTGGTCAATTCGCACCTTGATGTCAAGCTCTTCTCTTCATGAGGTTCGTTTTTGTCGCTTGGACATGATCGTTGTGAACAACGAGACAACACAACCCGTATTGGTCTCGACAAAATGAATTCCCAAGCCAGCGAAGATGAAGGAGCTTCTATGCCTGCCGATTATATGAACAAGAGCGAATGTGAACAGATCTTTTCCGTACTGGATGCGACGTGGCCGAGGATTGTGCCTGGGATACGAACTTGCGCCAAACTCGGCTGGGACTGGAAGCAAGTGACGACGCCTTTTGTCGGACGTAAAGATGGTGAAATCGTCGCACATGTCGGTGTCTTGAGGTCCGAAATGTTCATGCAGGGAGCGCGCCTGCCGATTGCTGGCATCCATGCAGTCTCTTGTAAGCCTGAGTATCGAGGGAATGGGTTGATGAGGGAGGCCATGGAGCAGGCGCTCTCCTACGTTGATGAGATCGGTCAAATAGCTCTTTTGACTTGCTCACAGCCCGATATCTACACTCGCTTTGGGTTCACTGCGTATCCCGAACACCGTGGGATATACGTTCGTAGCTCCGAAGGTCCTGTTGATCAGCCACTTTGTCCCTTCCTGGAGAGTGGACTTCCGTTGAGTGCGTTGCAGCTTGAGCTGTCTGCTCGTGTTCCCACAAGTACGCGTTGGTCGATGGTGGATTCAGGAGCGGTGTTCGGGATCTGTGAATACTTTGAGGCGGGTGGTTTGCGTCGCATTCACTGTGACAAAGAGGGGAAACTTTTCGTTGTCTATGAGGTCCATGATGGGACGCTTGAGTTGATCGACGTGGTGACGAGAGAGCTCCCAGAGCTTGCACAGATCTTGCGGATGATCCCTGAACGTTTCTCACGTGTCCGTTGTCATTTTACGGTGGACACATGGGAGGAACCCGACGAGTGGGAGCCGCTACCTTCCGATGATGTCCTCATGTTGAGGGGGGAGGGGATTGTGCCTGCGGAGATATGTCTTCCAGAGACTGCGCGCTGGTGAGCATGGGCTAAGTGGTCCTCTCGCGAAGTAAACGCACGAGTATGATGTTGCATTTTTTCCGTAGGGTCGGGCCTTGTGTCCGACCTCGATGTTGTATGTCCTTTTCGCGAGAGGACCACTTAGCCTTCTCAAACCTCCCCTCTTTCCCCTGACTCCCTCTACAACTTGACGTCCTTTTTATAACTCTTGGAGTGCGCATCCGCGATACGTGTTGGCTCGGGGAGTCGATACTTTGTCGTGCTCTTTTCGACGAAGTCAAATGCCTCTTCAAGGGTGATCTTATGCCCTGGAGAGATAAAGATCGGGTTGGTGCGCTTTTTGTTGCGTAAGACTCGACCGATGACCTTCTTTGCACGCACCAGCTCCGTCCACTCACCCTTCTCAGGTCCAGGCTCATCGTATTTTCCGACCAGCCGCTTCTTGGCGACACCAATCGTTGGCTTATCCAGTTCGATACCAATGTGTGTGGCGATCCCCATCTTGCGGGGGTGGGAGATCCCATGTCCATCTACGACGATCAAGTCGGGCTCATTTTCGAGCAGTTCGTAGGCTTTCAAGACATTTGGCATCTCCCGAAAAGCGAGCAGTCCAGGGATATAGGGTAACTCAACAGGGGATACGTGATAGTGTGATTCGACGAGCTCAAGCTCAGGGTAAGAGAGCACGACAAAGACAGAGAGGATGTGATCGCCCTTGTAAAAAGAAGAATCACAGCCAGCGATCAGCTTGACCTCTGTATCGAGAGGTTGGATCAAGATCTGCGCTGCGAGCTCCTTTTGTTGCGCTGTTAGTGAATCTTTGAGTTCTTTGGGGACCTCTTGGTCTTGATGGTATGAATACGCACACATCATTCACCTCTCATTCTGGCCACGGGATGTGGGTCATTGTGGGGTTGGGTTGTACAGCTTCCAAACATGTTATGAGCGCGACCAATGTATCATGTTCTGCCCCCGGACAACAGGCCCTTTGGAAGATCGCATAGGTCTCTGGTGCCTCCCTCTTGAGCCACGAGAACGCGGCCTTTGCACCAGGATAACGAAGTTGTCGGAGTGAAAACCACAGCGGTAGACTGTCCAACAACATCCAATGTCTTCGATAATGTGCGTCGACACTGTCTCCCTCACTACGCGCAAGCATCTTCCTCATCCATCGCAGTTGAAAGTCCCTTTCTTCCGGCTTGAGTGGAACAGGAGCCGTTCGCCAATGTGCACGAGCCTCTGACAAGATCTTCGCCCCCCTCCCCTCTGTATCGTAGAGCACAATCCCATCGCGAAGATAGGCAAGTTCGGCTGTCTCAGGTAAGCGCTCGGGATGGACGAAAGAGAGGTCCAACACATACCCTTCGTGGGGGCGATTCACACGTTCAGGCACATCCGACGGTGTAAGAACCCACAGATCGACATCGCTCTCTTCGTTGGCAGCCCCCACAGCCCGTGAACCGTACAAAATCATACACTGGACATCAACATCACATAGGGCTTCCTCACATAACGTCCGAATGTTCCCAAGTAGAGGAGCTTGTGAGAGCTGTTCACCGACCTTCTGAAACCCGAAGCGCTGATACCACAGCCTCGGCCAATCATCGGCCTTCGCCATCAAACAAAGCGCCTGAAATGTGTGCTCACAGGCCCACCGACACAACGCCTGCAAAAGCTGACGTCCGAAGCCTTTCCCCTGCTCCTCGGGGACGATATCGACATCTTGAAGGCGGCCGATCAGCTGCCCTTCGATCCGAAAAGGTACAATCCCAATCTGTCCGACCCATCGCCCTTCGTACGAAGCGAGGAACCAGGTCCCACCGAACCGTTCGTGCTTACATTTGGCGTCTTCGATAAACTTTCGGATCAAGTCGGGATGTTCGCAACCAAAGGGCCCTTCAACTTTTCGACGAATCTCTTCCAACATCTGCCACTCTTCGTCGCTCGTGACAGGGCAAAGTATGAGGTCCGTTGGTGCTCCAGAGAGGCGTTCTCGATCCTCCAACCACATCGACCATTCATGACGTGAGATCGATGCTTGTGGATAAGAATGCTCGACGGACTGCAACAACATCTCCGTCCGCAAGACGATTTCGTGAAGATGTGCTTGTGTGTACATCAGCGAATCCTTTCAGGTCATTTTCAGGAAAAAAGGTTCTCAAGTTGAGGACAACTCGTCCGTTTGGAGAACAATAGCGAGGCTGGTATGGAGAAAGGATGTGAATGTTTCCTTTGCAACACAAAGACTTCGCAGATTCGGTACTTTTTACGCAACAGACGCATCAAAGCGCCGATACTACTTCATGGAGATACCATTATTGCCTTCACCGAGAGGAAGAAAAAAATGAAATTGACCAAGAGCGAGTTTGTCGAAAATCTTAACAACAAACAAATTGCGCTGGAAGATATCGAAAAAAGTCAGACGCTCACAGATGAGATGAAGAGCGCAGCAAGAACAGCCGATCGCAACAACGATGGGGTCATCAAAGGAAACGATGAAGCCGCGACTTTGTTCGGTAAAGTTGACGCCTTTGACAACAATGGTAGCACTCGAAGTATCGACACAGGTACAGCTTCGGCACAAACCAAAGCAGGAATCTTTGCACAAGAGGCGCTCTCCACTGCGAAGTCCACAGGTGGCACAGAGACAACAAGCACAAGTCGTACAGGAAGTGTTCGTGACACGTCCAACATGACCGAAGAACAAAAGTACGACTACTTTAGCGGTTTGATCGAACAAAACGGCGGTCAACTCAAGACAGGCACCAATGAGCGCAACATTCTCGGCATCCGCAACGAGACAGACGCGGACGTCAATGGTGGAAATGGCGCGTATGACGATAAGTTTGTGATGCTCTGGAAAGACCAAAATGGAAACAAGCGCGTGCGTGAGTACACAGGCAACACAGAGCCAAGCGCCCGTTACCGCGGAAGGTACGGCGAAGATGTCAACGGAGACGGAAAGCTCGACCAAGGACGTCTGCCCGCTGGCTACTACGAATTCAGACGCACACGTCACAGCAAATTCGGCACCATCCTCAAACCAACAGCGGCGACAGCCGCAGAACGCGACACCAACCAAGATGGTTTGTTTAACGACAACGCGCTTGGTGACGCAGGACGTACAATGCTCTTCCACAAGGGCGGTAACTCCATGACAGGAAGCGCAGGTTGTCAGACCTTCTCTCCAAGTGAGTGGAGACGTTTTACCCAAGATCTCAGCTCCAATGGTAACCCTGGCGTCGTCGGTTACACACTCATCAACAACTAGCCCCTTCTCGCTCCCACAACCCCATCCCTCCTCAAACATTTTTCCCTTGCTCTTTTCTCGCGTCCTCTCCGTGAGCATGTTACAACCATACAAATGCACCGCAGGTGACCATAAGGGTCTCTTTTGACATGCTCATAGAGCACACAACACGCCCATACCACGAGACAGAGGAGCGATAGAGCCATGAAACCTTCTCGCCAACAAGACGCATTACGCTACCATGCAAGCGGAAAACCCGGAAAAATAGAGGTTGTGACGAGCAAACCCTGCACCACACAGCTCGATCTCTCACTCGCCTACACACCAGGTGTCGCAGAACCCTGCCGCCAGATCGCGCAGACGCCTGATAAAGTGTTTGACTACACTGTCAAAGGCAATCTCGTCGCGGTGATTACAGATGGAAGCGCCGTCCTAGGACTCGGTAACATCGGTCCTCTCGCGAGTAAGCCTGTCATGGAAGGAAAAGGTGTGTTGTTTAAGCGATTCGCCAACATCGACGTCTTTGACCTCGAACTCAACTCGGAAAGTCCCGATGACTTCGTCCGCATTGTCAAAGCACTTGAGCCAACATTTGGCGGGATCAACCTCGAAGACATCAAAGCTCCCGAGTGTTTCTACATCGAAGAGCAATTACGCGAGAAGATGAACATCCCCGTCTTTCACGACGATCAGCACGGGACAGCGATCATCGTCGGTGCCGCGCTCCTCAACGCCCTTGAGCTTGTCGAAAAACCCATCGAGGATGTCAAAGTCACATTCACAGGAGCCGGCGCTGCCGCGATCGCTTGCGCCAAATTGTTTGTCGAGTTGGGTGTCAAACGCGAGCACATCACGATGGTCGATATCGAAGGTGTCGTGTACAAAGGACGTGAAGCCCTGATGGACCCATACAAAGGTGCCTTCGCTCAAGAGACAGAAGCGCGAACGCTCGCAGAGGTCATCCCAGGCAGTGATGTCTTTGTAGGGCTGTCCGTCAAGGGCATTCTCAAACCCGAAATGGTCGCATCGATGGCCGATAACCCCATCATCTTTGCCCTCGCCAACCCCGATCCAGAGATCCTCCCCGCAGAGGTCTCCAAAGTCCGCGATGACGCAATCATGGCAACTGGACGTAGTGATTTCCCCAACCAAGTGAACAACGTGCTCGGCTTCCCATTTATCTTTCGCGGCGCGCTCGACGTCCGCGCGACGACCATCAACGAAGAGATGAAGACCGCCGCCACACGAGCCCTCGCACAGCTGGCGAAAGAAGAAGTCCCACTCGATGTTCTCAACGCATACGCCACCAAAGATATGCAATTTGGTCGCAATTACATCATCCCCAAACCCTTTGATGTCCGTGTTCTTTACCGCGTCGCCCCTGCGGTCGCACAAGCCGCTATGGAGTCAGGTGTCGCCCGACGTCCTATCCACGACTTTCAAAAGTACCGCGAACAGCTCGAACGACAACTACACCCCGCACGCGAAGTCATGCAGCAATTTATCGGTAGCGCACGACGTGGTCGTACAAAACGTATTGTCTACCCACAAGGCGAACACCACACGATCCTCCGCGCCTGTCAGACCATCACCGATCTCAAGATCGCGCACCCCATTCTTCTCGGAAACAAAGAACGCATCCAAGCATCGATCAAAGAGCTCGACTTACAATTTGAAGCGGGCAGCTACACGATCGTCGATCCCGCTGAAGATCATGCAAGACTTCCCGACTATGTCGAACAATACCGCAAGCTCCGTGAGCGTAGAGGGAGCAACCTCGAACAGGCCCAACACAAGATGAGAAAGTCCATCAACCTCGCGATGATGATGGTGAAAATGGGTGACGCAGATGGCTGTGTTTCGGGGATCGACCGCATCTACTCCGAGACGATCCGCCCGGCCTTCGAGATCATTGGCTTGAGAAAAGGTGCACACAGAGCTTGTGGGATGTACATGATCCTCGACAAGAAGGGACAAACTCGATTCTTCGCTGACGCGACATTGCACACCAATCCAACAGCTGAAGAGCTCGCATACATCGCGACAAACACAGCCAAAATGGTTCGCTCCTACGGCGTCGAACCTCGCGTCGCGATGCTCTCCTTCTCCAACTTTGGCTCCGCCGAGCAGCCCGAATCTCTCAAGGTCCGAAAAGCCACACAAATCGCCCGTTCACTCATGCCAGACCTGATGATTGAGGGAGAGATCCGGGTCGATGTCGCTGTCGATCCACAGCGCTTCATCGACGACTATCCATTCTGTGAGCTCAAAAAAGAGGCCAACGTCTTCATCTTCCCCGACCTGAACGCAGGGAATATCAGCTACCAGCTCATGCAGTATCTCGTCGGGATGGAAGCCGTTGGCCCCATCCTCGTTGGACTCGACAAGCCTATCAGCGCGATCCAAAGGGGCTGTGACCAGACAACGGTCATCCATATGACGGCGATCCACGCGGTCATGGCCAAGACATTTGAAGAGCGCGGACAGGTCATCATCCCCCCCGAAGAGATCGTAGCATCCGAATAAACCGCCTCCTCTCACGCCCCCTTCCCCTTTTCAATATCGCCTCCTCTCCCTATCTTTAACCATGCAAACCACCCCCTACCAAAGGAGCCTCCTGTGCGTTACCTCGAAGTCTCAAAAAAAGACCATCTGGCCTACGTCTCCATGGATCACGAGCACAAAAATGCGTTCAACACAGCGCTCGTCCAAGAATGTCTGGATATGTTACATACACTCGCAGAGGACGAAGAGACCCGCGTCGTGATCTGGTCGGGTCGACATCCCAAATACTTTTGCACAGGTCTGGATGTCCCATGGGCGCTTGAACAAGAAGACGATGCTCTCGAACAATTCTTTACATTGAGTCATCAGCTGCTGCACACGATCTTTATGTATCCCAAACCCACGATCGCCCATCTCAACGGTCACGCCTTCGGACTCGGCGCGATCATGAGCTGTGCGTTTGATTTTCGCTTCATGAACGCACACAGGGGATGGATCTGTTTTCCAGGCGTAGATATTGGAAAAATGGGGGTGAGTGTACCTTCCAGCATGCACAAACTCGTGGCCTTCACGATGCCCACCCACCATCTCCACTATGCCTTGCTCACAGGTGCCCGTATGACCGGACAAGAAGCACAATCAAAAGGACTCGTCCACCAAGCGCTCCCTCCCAAAGAACTCGAAGGTGCCATCGAGACCCTCGCCAACACGCTCAAAGAAAAGGATCAAGCCTCGTATTTCCGCGTCAAGCAAGACCTACGTGGGGAGCTTGCTCACATCTTACAACACCCATCGCGATGAATCGCTCCAACACGCACAATCCCTTACAACCAAGCCTCTACACTCCCCAAAAACAACACCTCCTCAAACAATTTCTTCATCTTTTTTAAAGAAAAAGACGCACACCTGCGACAGACTCTAGATAACACAGAAGCATGTATATCATTCTTTACAAAGGATCCAGACAATGAGGTACGTATACCGCACATTCGGATGGTTATTGGGAGTGTGTTTATTTTTGGCGCTTGGCTGTGGCATGGAACCACAACCAGAGGGCATTCAACACCAGGCAGGACCTTCCAACCAGCAAGAGTACGGCGTCTTGCAGCAAGCGATCAACCTATGCAATCACACCCTCACAGCCGGGCAAAGTATCCGGCGCACGATCAGCATCACGCTCCCCAATGTTCCTCCGAAAGCAGACGTTATGTTTGCCAGCGACTTGACCTCATCGATGGTTGAGGAGGTCTCCAAGGCCAAGACCAACTCCACAAGTATCATGAACCAAATCACTGCGTTGATTCCTGATACAGCCTTCGGCGCAATGTCTTTTAAGGACTACGCAAAATCCTACAAATACTGCAACTACCAAACCTCCACAGGTGGTGCGGTGCTCTACGGTTCGGGACAGGACTTTGCCTACAAGCTGGATCAGTCGATTACGACGAATAAAACGTCCGTCTCTACTGCGATCAACGGCTGGAACATCAGCAGCGATCCCAACACGGACTATCCGGCCTCATACACACGAGCACTGTGGGAGATGTACAATGACACCAACGTGAAGTGGCGCACGGGTTCCAAGCGCTTCATTCTGCTCTTTGGTGACGCCCTCCCACACGACTGTTCCCTCAACGTCCCTCCCTATACACTCACAACAGGTCCCGATCCAGGACGCGATCAGATCGCCGGTACCACAGACGATTTACAGTGGACCACGACCATCACAGGGCTCAAAAACAACAACATCTCCCTGATCACCCTTTACAGTGGACCTGCCAAATTGAAGCTCGGTGGCCCTCCTCTCAACGTCTTCGACTTTTGGGACATCGCATCCCAAAACACTGGCGGAGATGCATTCCAGCTTGATACACAAGGGAACCTCCCAAACAAAACGAACATCGCGGACTTTATTAAGACAAAGGTCCAGGCACTCTCAGCTACCATCAGCAACCTCACGATCGGCCTGTGTAAAGACCAAAGCACAACATACAACGCGTGGCTTTCGAACCCAGACAGCCAGACCAATGTGACAAGTGGCACAGGTCCACACTCCTTCGGGATAACGGTGATGCCTCCGACAGGGACGACTCCAGGCGCGTATACATTTGATGTTTGTATCTATGGAGATGGTGTCGAATACGCAAGGCAAAGTTGCGCCATTACAGTCTCAGGTTGCACACTTCCAGGTGTCGGCGATCCCTGCTCCGTCGGCACAGGCGCATGTCGCAGAACAGGAACGAAACAATGCAACGCAGCAGGCACAGCCCTCGAATGTTCTGTCACAGCGGGAACACCGACAGCCGAGACCTGTGACTCCATCGACAACGACTGTGATGGACAGATCGACGAAAACTGGCCCACCAAAGGACAGGTCTGTACGGTCGGCATAGGCGCCTGTCAACGCAACGGAAGCAATGTATGTAACGCCGCAAGAACAGGGATCACATGTAGCGTCTCTCCAGGAACACCAACAAGTGAACAGTGCGATGCCATTGACAACGACTGTGATGGTCAAGTTGACGAAGGCTTTAACAAAGGACAAGCCTGCACTGTCGGCACTGGACAATGTGTACGCAGTGGGACATACGTCTGTAGAAGCAACGGCTCTGGTACACAATGCTCCGCCACAGCAGGTACGCCAACTGCCGAGAAGTGCGACAACCTCGACAACGACTGTGACGGACAAATTGACGAAGGCTTCAACAAAGGCCAAGCTTGTAACGTCGGTACAGGCGAGTGTAGACGTACGGGAACGTATGCCTGTAAAGTCGATGGTTCTGGTACACAATGTTCCGCCACAGCAGGCACACCAACTGTCGAAACATGCGACGGCAAAGACAACGACTGTGACGGACAAATTGACGAAAACTGGCCTACCAAGGGGAACGCCTGCAGTGTCGGTGTCACAGAGTGTAAACGCACAGGCACAAATATCTGCAACGCAACAGGCACAGGCATCCAGTGTTCGGCCACGGCAGGCACACCAACTGCCGAAACATGTGATGGCAAAGACAACGACTGCGACGGTCAAATCGACGAAGATTTCCCCACAAAAAACAAAGCGTGTAGCGTCGGTGTCGGTGAGTGTCTACGCACTGGCACAAACCAATGTAAAAGCAACGGCAGCGGTGTCCAATGCTCTGTCTCTGTGGGAACACCTTCTGCAGAGACATGTGACGGCAAAGACAACGACTGTGACGGCCTCACCGATGAAAACTGGCCAACCAAAGGGAACGCCTGTACATCCGGAAAAGGACTCTGTCGTCGCGCCGGGACGTTGATCTGCGCCTCCAACGGAGCAGGTCTGGCTTGTAGTGCGACACCTGGAACACCTTCCACGGAGACTTGCAACAACGGCCAAGACGAAGATTGTGATGGCCTTACAGATGAAGGCTGTGTGCAACCTGCCTGTTCCGCTGGCCAGACTCGCTCTTGCTACGGTGGTCCAGCAGGAACCGCAGGAAAAGGAATCTGTAAAGCAGGTACACAAGCCTGCGTCAGTGGACAATGGGGACCATGTGTCGGCGAAGTCCTCCCAGCGACGGAAAAATGTGACAACATCGATAACGATTGCGATGGAGCCAAAGATGAGACCTTCGCAAACCTCGGACAAGCCTGCTCTGCAGGAACAGGTGAGTGCAAAACGACCGGCACTTACATCTGCGCAACGACAACAAGCAGCACGATCTGTTCGGCCAAAGCAGGTACACCGACAGCCGAAAGATGTGACGGCAAAGACAATGACTGCGATGGCGCAATTGATGAAAACTGGCCCACACTCAACCAGCCCTGTCAGGGCGGCACAGGGGCCTGTATATCGACAGGAAAGTATATCTGCGCGGTATCTGGCGCAGGAGTCGAGTGCAGCTCTAAAGGAACAGCCGGCACCAAGGAGCTGTGTGACAATATAGACAACGACTGTGATGGCCAAGTTGACGAAGACTTCACGACCTTAGGTGCGGCCTGTACCGTCGGTGTCGGAGAGTGTAAGGCGACAGGTAAAAATCGCTGTAAAGCCGACAAAACAGGCGTTGAGTGTGATAGTAAGCCACAACTTCCCTCTACGGAAATATGCGACAACAAAGATAATGACTGTGATGGTCAGATCGATGAGAGCGTTACGCAAGCCTGTAGCTCGGCCTGTGGTGCTGGGATTCAGATCTGTCAGGCCGGAAAGTTTGGCGCTTGCAACGCCCCCAAACCGACAACAGAGCTTTGTGACAACAAAGACAACGATTGTGACGGCCAAATCGACAATGGTCTGGTCCGCGCCTGTACCTCCAAGTGTGGAAAAGGAACGGAAACTTGCGCCAAAGGAACATGGCAATCCTGCTCGGCCCCCGCTCCTTCTAAAGAGGTGTGTGACGGCAAAGACAACGACTGTGACGGAACAGTCGATGAAGACATCGCTCCCAAGACCTGCCAAGGTGCCTGTGGTTCAGGTACAGCCAACTGTGAATCAGGTGTGTTTGTCGGATGTACAGGCGATCAACCGACGCCAGAAGTATGCGATGGTGTTGACAACGACTGCAACGGAAAAATCGACGACATCGAGCCTCGCACCTGCCGCAGCGAGTGTGGCGAAGGAAAAGAGAGCTGTGTCGATGGTATCTGGAAAAACTGCAACGCACCCAAACCAGAAAAAGAAGTCTGTGATGCACTCGACAACAACTGTGACGGCTTCATCGACAACGAAGCACCATGTGGTGCAGGACAAGGTTGTTACAAAGGGACATGTACCGCGACTTGCAAAGAAGACAAAGAGTGTGGTGATGGAAACCAATGTGTCGAAGGATTCTGTACAGGCGATCCCTGCAAAGGGGTTGAATGTCCAGAGAACAAACGCTGTGTATCCGGTCACTGCGTCGATGCTTGTGCCCTACTCACCTGTCCACAAGGAGCAGTCTGTAGAAGCGGAAAATGTGTCGAAGATTCCTGCTATGGACTCGGTTGTCCAGGTGGACAGATCTGTAAAGAAGGAACATGTGCACCCGACCCCTGCCTCGCAGCACAATGTAAAGCCGATCAAGCCTGTCGAGAAGGCACCTGTGTCGACTCTTGTGCGTGGGTCCGCTGCTCTCTTGGTCAACGCTGTGAAGATGGCAAGTGTGTCGATGACCCATGTCAGACCAAAAGCTGCAACAACGGACAGATCTGCCTCAACGACAAATGTGTCGATGATCCTTGTGCCTCTGTCACCTGTGGAGCAGGACGTGTCTGCGATCCAGGCGCAGGAAAGTGTATCGACGATCCATGCCTCGCTCTTCAATGTCCACAGGGACAGGTCTGCAAAGAAGGTCAATGTATGGCAACCGGTCCAAGGGAGTCCATCCCCACAGATGAAACGACAGATGAAGAGAAAAAAGATGAGAACACGATTAACAAAAACAACGGAGATGCCGGTCCAAGTGGTAACGATGGAGGGACAAAGGCGCCTGGAGGATGTGGCTGTCAAACCCAGGCAGGTTCGACACCTTCATTGCCACTTTCGTTGCTCTTGCTCTTCGCGCTCTTTGCCTTTGTGAGACGTCGTGCGCCCAACGCACGCCTTGCCAAGGAGCGCAACAGATGAGCTTTGTACCCTCTCCTCACAACACACGGGCCCATCTACTCGTGATGTCTTTGGCTGTGTGTGCCGTCCTGTTTCTCGTTCCAGCCTGCGATTGTGATTACGGAGAAGTCCGTCGCAACGCAGAGCTGACCTTGAATCCTTCTTCGGTCGTCTTTCCACTGACAACAGTCGGCGAGACGAGTCAACAGACGATCGAGTTCTCCAACAAAGATCAAGTCTCGTTGGAGATCACGAAGATCGAGCTGTCGAAAGAAAGCAACGCAGCCTTTACCCTGAAGTCAGACATCCCCCTCCCCCTCACCTTAGAAGGTGGAGAGAAGAAAACACTTGAGGTCAGCTTTGCCCCCACAAGCGGAGGTGGCGCGAGTGGAGAACTTCACATCTACACAACAGCCTCTAACGCCGACAATGAAGGACGTGTCGTCCTCAAGTTACGTACCCTCCTCAACGCCCCTGAGCCTGTCTTTTCTTGTGGGAAGGCGCTCGACTTTGGCAGCGTTGAGATCGGCAAAAAGAAGACACTCACCTGCACCCTCAAAAACCGTGGGACCTCGTTGTGGGGGATCACGGAGCTGCAATTCTCAGAAGGCGGACAACAGGAGTTCTTTGTCGACGCGACCTTCCCCATCGTGATCCAACCCAACGCCGAAGGGGCGACGATACAAGTCTCATACTCCCCTATTGACGCCGGAAAAGATGACGTTTTGTTGAAGTTTATCACCAAGGAGGACGGCAAGAGCAACGAAGACGAAGCGCCAGTCCTGTCGCTAAAAGGAAAAGCCGCCAGCGCTACGATTGAGGTGCAACCAGAAGCCTTGATCTTCCCATTTACCTCCAAGGGAAAACAAACGACCAAGTCGATCACAGCGCTCTCTCGTGGCGAGATCCCCCTTGAGATCACGGGAATGCTTATCGAACCCGGTTCCAGTCCGAACTTCTCGGTCAAACAGGGCACAACATTCCCCATCTCGATCCCCGTTGGAGGGTCTGCCTCTCTGCCCATCGAATACAAAGGCGGCGCAACAAACCTCGAACAGGGGATCGTCACGATCGCCAGCAACGATCCAGACAACCCAAAAGTGCAGGTGCGCCTCTTTGCAGTCGCAGATGGTTGTGACCTCGTCGTTTCGCCGAGAAAGCTAACTTTTCCGACGCGGAAAACGGTCACCGTGATACTCACCAACCAAGGCAACCGAGCGTGTACGCTTAAACGCATCGCGCTAGAGCCGACCAGTTCGAAAGATTACAAGATGATCCCAGGAAGCTGGCCGGTCATCAGTTTGGCCCCCAATACATCTCTCGAATTTTTCGTAGAATACCGTCCCTCCGACAACAACAATGATA
>PCBK01000060.1 GCA_002731275.1 Deltaproteobacteria bacterium
GCGTCGATAATTGGGTCCATCAGCGCACTATGGAACGCCGCAGTGATCCGCAGTTGTTTGGTGTTGTGTTGTTTTGAGACCTCTGCTTCGAAGTGGGCGATGGTCTCTGGTGCGCCTGTGAAGACACAGGCTTTGGGTCCATTGACGAGTGAGAGGTGTACGCCTTCGCGTTGTAAGGAGAGCGCTTCGTCGAGGTCACAGTGGACGTAGAGGCCGGTCGCTTGGGGGAGTGTTTTGAGGAGCTTTGCCCGTGTCGCGAGTAGGCTGAGAGCGGTCTCCACATCGAACACACCTGCGAGGCAAGCGGCGGTGTATTCACCTGCGCTATGACCGAGTAAAATATCCGGTTGGATGCCGTACTCTTCGAGTGTTTTGGCGAGGGCGTAAGAGAGACTGAAGATCGCGGGTGCGCTGATATGTTGTTCATCGAGTGCGGTGTCTTCGTCTGGTGGGGTGCGGTAGAGGTGTTCAAACAGGTCAAATCCTTGTTTGGCGAGGATGATATCCCGACAGGTCGTGAGGTGTGTCTGGAAGTGGGCGTCATGATGGAACCACGAGGCGCCCATGCCGGATTTTTGGAATCCTTGTCCAGCACACAAGAAGACGACCTCTGGTCGGTTCATTGCGGCGGGAGGGGATTGTACGTGTTTGTGTTGTTGTAATTGGTCGACCAATTCTCTGTGATGGGTCGCGACAAACGAAGCGCGATAAGGTTGTTCACGTCGGCCTTCTTGGAGGGTGTAAGCGATGTCTGGCAGGGACCAATCGTCGTGTGTTTGGAGTGTGTCGATGAGGTCTGTGTGGATGGTCTGGAGGTGTTCAGCTTTGTGTGAGGAGAGGAGGAAGAGTTGGGGTGTTTCTTCTTGTGGGAGTGGGAAGAAGGAGGGTGCTTCTTCGAGGATGACGTGTGCGTTGGTCCCTCCTGCGCCGAATGAGCTGACGCCTGCACGTCTTGGAAGGGGCACATCTTCCCATGGTTTCGTGTGTGTGTTCACGTAGAAGGGTGTTTTGTCGAATTGGATTTGTGGGTTGGGTGATGAGAAGTGGAGGCTTGCAGGGATTGTTTTGTGTTGGAGTGCGAGGATGGTTTTGATGACGCCTGCGATACCGGAGGCGGCGTTGAGGTGTCCGATATTGGTTTTGACGGAACCGATTGCGCAGAAGCCGGTGTTGTCAGTTTCTTCTCTGTAGGCTTGAGTGAGGGCGGTGATTTCGATGGGGTCACCGAGCGCTGTACCTGTTCCATGTGCTTCGATGTATGAGATGGATGTGGGTGAGATGTCAGCGAGTGTGAGGGCGGTGGAGATGACCTCTGCCTGTCCATCGACGCTGGGGGCTGTGTAGGCGACTTTTTGGTCTCCATCGTTGTTGATGGCGGCGGCTTTGATGATTGCGTGAATGGTGTCACCTTCATCGATGGCGTCTTCGAGTCTTTTGAGGACGACGACACCGACGCCGTCTCCGCTGACGGTCCCGGTGGAGCGGGCATCAAATGCGCGGCAGTGTCCATCGGCGGAGAGGATGTCACCGTTTCTGTGGAGGTGTCCCCCTTTCATGGGGGCGGCGACGGAGACGCCGCCTGTGAGGGCCATGTCACATTGGTAATTGAGGAGGCTCATACAGGCGATCTGGAGGGCGACGAGAGAGGTTGAACAGGCTGTTTGGATGGTGAGGCTTGGTCCAGTGAGTCCGAGTTTGTAGGAGGTGAATGTGGCGAGATGGTCTTTATCGTTGGCGAGGATGGCTTGTAATCCACCGAGTGATTCGAGGACATCTTGTTGTGGGAGGAGGTTGTTGATCAGGTATGTGTTGGCGGAGCAGCCAGCGTATACGCCGATGCTGCCATTGAATGCTTCTGGTGTATAGCCAGCGTGTTCGAGTGCGTGCCAGCAGCATTCGAGGAATTTTCGGTGTTGTGGGTCTGTGAGCTGTGCTTGTTTGGGGCTCATGCCGAAGAATGATTCATCGAAGTAGGGTGCGTCTTCGAAGATGCCTCTTGCGGGGACAAAGGCAGGGTTGTCGATGAGTTCGGGTGGGAGTCCAGCTTGTAGGAGTTCATCTTTGTTGAAGAAGGTGATGTTCTCTTGTTGGTCGTGTAGTCGTTGCCAATAGTCGTGGATATTGTGTGCGCCAGGGAAGGCACCTGCCATACCGACAACGGCAATGTCGGCAGAGCCTTCGAGTTCTTCAGAGTGTAGTTGTTGTTGGTCTTGAGTTTGACTCATGTGCCTTCCTGATACTTCGATGTCACCGCAATGCAAATGCTTGTCGGTTGTATCATTTGACGGCGCAAATGTCATGTCTTTTTTGTTGGGTTGGCTTGATTCTGTGTGAGATTTTGGGGGGGAGGGAGGTGTTGTTACTTTGTGGCTACTAGGCAAGTTTTTACTTGTTGTCACTCCGTTGTCTGGGAGGATGGCAAGTCGTCGGAGAGGAGGGCAAGTTGCCACTTGTAGTCACTCAGTTGTCGGGGAGGAGGGCAAGTCGTCGGAGAGGAGGGCAAGTTGTCGGAGAGGAGGGCAAGTTGCCACTTGCCCTTACTGGCGCGCTCCGCTTGCCCCTACTGGCGCGCTCCGCTTGCCCTTGCTGGCTGGCGCGCTCCGCTTGCCCTTGCTGTTGGCGATGCTTTGTTTGGCTTTGTGGGTTTGCCACCCACACCCGCTTGGGGGACAGCGCCCCCCAAACCCTGCATTCGACGCCTTTGGCGTGTGGCTGCGGGCTGGACTTGACGAAACAAGTTGTTCTCGGCATGGTTGTGAAGAGGCCATTACCATCTGTCATTTGGTTGCTTTGAAACAAGTGTGTCGTGGTTGAAATGTGCGAGAAAGGAGAGCTTTTGTGAGGATACAAGAAATTCCCCCAACATTTGATGTACTCAAAGACATGTATGAAGAGGTGCAACAGGTTCTTGAAGGATTAAGTGAATCAGCAATTTTTTGTACTTCTGGGCAACACACTGTTGTGCTTCCTGGGATGATTGTTGAAGGTGTTGGTGAGTTGTCTTTTCCCATCAAACCCGATGATGCACAAAAGTTGATAGCTATTGCCGAGCCTGCCCCATATGGTCGTGGTGAGGAGACTATTCTTGATACAAACGTGCGCCGTGTCTGGCAACTCGATCCTGCACTTATTTCGATCGAAAATCCGGTGTGGTTTGAGCTTGTCGATACCCTTGTGAGCCGATGTGTGAGTGCTTTTGAGGTCGAACATTCTGTCGAATATGATGCTTACAAAATGCTGATTTACGAAGAGGGGTGTTTTTTTGTTCCCCACCGTGACTCAGAGAAAGAAGACGGTATGTTTGCGACTTTTGTATTGTCGCTTCCGTCTGCTCATGAAGGCGGTCAGCTTCATATTCATCACGATGGTCAGACTAAAGTCATTGACTTTGGTGGTTTTGATTCAAAGTTTCAATTGCAATATGGTGCTTTTTATACAGACTGCCAACACGAGGTCAAGCCTGTCACCGAAGGATATCGCATCTGTATTGTATACAATCTCTTCATCACCGAAACGAACGTTGATGTTCATGCTCCCGAGTATGACGAATCGATTGCTATGTTAGCTCCACTCCTGGAGAATATTTTCAAAGGGGAAGATTCTCCTGACAAACTTGCGATTCCTCTTGTCCATCAATACTCAGAAGCCGGGTTGGATGTTCATGCTCTAAAAGGGGAAGATAAGACCCGTCTCGAAGTGCTTTCAAGACTCGCTGACAAGCTTGATATGGATGTTCACTTAGCCTTGATGGAGTGCTGGCAATCAGGAACACCTGACGAGGATACACTGCAAGATCATTATAGATATCGATATGGACGGCGTCGGTGGGATGATTACGATGAGGATGACATTCTCGATGACGAGAGTGTTGAGATGGATGAAGTTTACGATGAGACCTTGGAGCTTTCGCACTGGTTTGATTTGTCTGGTAGGGAGGTGCCTTTTGGAACGCTTTGTTTGTATGAGTGGGAGATCCTTACAGGTCGGGACTTTGACGGTTTTGATTCGAGGCAAGAGGTTGAAGAGGCTTCTGGGAACGCAGGGGTCTCCATGGAGCGATGGTATCGACATGGTATGATCGTCTTGTGGCCAAAGGAAAGGCGTTTTTTTGTGCTTCTTACGGAAGGGATGAAGAGTGCTGTTCCAGCGTTTCTGGATATGTGTATACAAGCCAACAGTGCGACCGAAAGAGCTGAGCTACGCGAACTGGCCCTTGAGCTCTTCAAGAGGTGGTCGATTCCGAAAGGTTTTGATCTTTGGATGAGAGGTGAGGAGTATCTACACACCAAGATGGTGCTTCAGGGTTTGTACGCGATCGGTGCATATGATCTTTGTTTACGGTGTATTCGAGATATACTGCCTTTTCATCATCATGGTTCAGAAGCTGAGTTGCTCTTGCAAATCTTTGATGAAGTTGGTTGGTACAAGGCGGCAAAAGAGATCCAAACTCTTTTCTCTGTACCTAGTCGCGCACGTGTTTCCTACACCCTTCGTCACCTTGCCCGACTCTTTGCTGACATTTGTTTACTCCCTGAAGAATGGGGAGATGGGCAGTTCGAGGTGTGTTGGAACATCTCTTTTGATTTTGTTGAAGGTATCAAGCGTTTTGACGTAGAGCGAAAGGGAAAAGACGTTCGTGAATCGGAGGGATTGTTAGCACGAATAGATAGTTGTCGGAATGTGTTACGGGCTTTATGTGTGTTGGAGCACACTGAATTATTAGAATCCTATACCGAATACATAACAGAAGAACCTGGAAATTATCCCGTGTTGGATGTACTGGTTCCGCTCGTGAAACAGTGTTTTGCTGATGAGCATGTGCGTGGAGTTGGAGATGAGGCGCTTCGGTTTTTGATGGGACATTGTGTTGAGCAGCTCAAGCGTTTGACTGCGAAGCCTGTTCCGGTGCCGAAGGATTGGAAGATTAACAAGAAGTTGAATTGTTCGTGTATTAATTGCAAGGCCTTACAGGATTTTTTGTTGGATCCAGCTTCGAAGACTTGTCGCTTACCTTTGGCCAAAGAGCGAAGAAAACATCTTCATCGCATTATTGATATGCAGAACCTCGATGTCGATCATGAGACAGAAAGGAAAGGGCGTCCCTTTACTCTTGTCCTCACGAAGAATCGTGCGACTTACAAAGCCAAATGCTTGGCTTTTGGTGTGAAACAATTGCGCCTTAAGGAAGTCGAAGAACTGTTAGAGTCAATGTAGGGCTGTCCAAAGCAATTTGTGTGTCGGTGACATACAACACGCATACCGGAGGATGTCGAACGAGAAAGGGGAGAGTTCGTTGCACAATTTGCTTCGGGAATGTTTTCCTTGTAACGTGAGTTCGGGGTAAGCTACATCGCTACAACGACGGTCAATTAGGGGGAAGCTTGTTTTTCTGCCTTTGGGGGGAGTTGTTCACCGAAACTCTTGTGGATAGAGAGGCTCATGGCTTTTGTAGGTTACGAACACGATCGGTGTAGAGACGTTGATGACGAGATTGTGCATCTGCCCATGTCACTGGAAAGTCGTTTTTTCCCAGCAAAACCTCATCGATGGCGGCGCGAACTTGATGTGCGCAAGTCGTCCCACTGACCTGTCCTACACCTGTCCCAAATCCAGGGAACGCTACACACTTGACTTTCTCTGCGATGGGAACGCCTTGGTAGGGGCCTGCTGAAAAAACACCATGTTTCACAAGGAGCAATGTCGCTCGGGCCGCGAGGTATGGATTGACGCTGTCCTTCAAAATCATCGGAACGCGCATTGTTGGCGCGACGATCATGAACGGAGGATGACTTGTTGTTGAAAAGATGTCTGCTTGCCCTACAAGCAGCTCGCCATGATGGGCCTGTTTGATACGTTGTTGGACGCGATGCTGAAGTTGTTTTCCAAAGTGTTTTGTGTAGACGGCATCAATCCCACCATCCATGAACCCAAAGCTGTTGGCTGGGCTGACGATAGCATCGCATTCGACGTCCAGTATCGAGCCTTGGTAGATGTCAACACATTCTAGATCTCCACAAAATGTCTCCCATGCTTTTGTAAGCTGGGACTCTATGGATGTCAGGACGATTTGCATGTTGTTACTCCGAGAGAAAGGGTTTCAACTCGATGATGTCGTGAACTTCGATAAGAAATGTGTAGTGTATCTGCCCCGACCTTGTAATGCTCCCTTTCAGTTTCATTAAGTATCGTCCGTATTTTTCGTCGATACAGCTGTCTAGATTGCACCTGATATCTGTTTTTGATCCTTCATAAAAAGGGAAAAAGGTACTGACTCTCTCATGAAAGAAGTACACTCCTTCAAACGTACTCTCTTTTTCTTGATGCTTCTCAAAGAAAGCTTGATTTGGGATGTAAGAGAGAAAAGGATGACACAACAGTATGGAGATAAAAAACACAGCAATCCACAGTGAGGGCTGCAGAAGGGTATAGGAGACCAACAGAGTTATGACAGGCAAAGAGAGTCCGATGATGAGTCTTTTCTTTTTTGTGTCAAAGAAAGGAGGGATGTTGATTTGATTTGACATTTTTGTGACCCTAGTTCCAAAGTTTTTCAGCTAGTCGCGGAGGTCGAAACATGTTCTGGTGTTGTCTATACAAAGACCTTTTGAACTACAACGAGGGGATTCCGAGATGTAAAGATCTGTACCACACAAAGGGTACTCCTTACACGTTTTGTTGAATACATCTATGAGCGCTTGAAGTTCGGCTTTACCTTGTTTGTTGACACTCTCACCTGTTAACGAGATAGAGAAGAAACAGCCACCACAGTCTCCACCATTTATGTCATATCCCATTAAAATACAATCACTATCCTTTTGGCACTTGGCGTATTTTTTGACCGTTTCCTTCCAAGTCTTTCTCAAATTGTCACAATACTTCCGTTTTTCGTCAGGAGTTCCTTCTTGCTCGGTCGGATGCTCTCGGATAAATACGTCTTTACTCTCTGTCTCCCTCGGCGTTATACAACATTCAGAACCAAAGGAGCTTTCTCCTTCAATTCCTTCTCTATTTGCATCTGCCCTGATAGATTCTTGTCCTTTTTCTCGACTGTTCCCCTGACTGTCTGCACATGCTCCGTAAAGAAAAGCCATCAAGAACAACAACAAAATGCTGCGTGTCATATGCCTGTACTCCTTCCAAGTTTTAACAAGTCTAAGCATAAGAGCCGAAGTACAAAAATACAACCCCGCAAGGGGTTCAATTGTTGGGGAAAGCAAGCGAAGCGCGCTTGGGGTATTTCAAATACCCTGATAGTCCAAAATATCAGAAACTCCCCCAAAAAGAAATCATTTACGACGTTTCTTCATGGCTTTACGAGCGCGTGCAAGGTGGGTCTTTTGCTTTTGTGTGCGTTCCTCTCGCTTCTCTTTACGCTTGGGAGGGGTTGAAGTCCCTGGAGGTCCAGAGACATACTCTGCTAAGAGGCGGATCGTTGGGAACCTGAACAACTCAACAATCGGGATCTCCTTCTCAAAGACTTGCTCCAAACGATGCTGCATCCGTGCCATCAACAACGAATGACCACCCAAATCAAAGAAGTTGTCATCGATCCCGACCTGTTCTACCTCCAACAAGTTCCTCCAAATCGACGCAATCTGCTGCTCACTCTCATGTCTCGGGGCTGTATGCTCTACCTGAACAGTCGGACGACTCAACACGACAGACGCATCCTTCTGATGACCTTGCTGTGTCTCCAACTCCTGAATGTCCGGCCTGTACAACACACCAAACATATCCCGATACTCCTCTGGGAACGTCTGCTTGTGCGACTTGGGCAATGTCACCCAAGCCTTTAACGTCTCTTGACTCACGTCCTCTTCGAGGAGCCAACGACGTGTGTGTGGATGACCTCGATCCAATCCTATCAACCACGTCCCCGGCGTATGAGCAAGAGCTGTCCACATCGAAGACAATCCCTGACTCACCGGAATCTCCAGATATCCCTTCGCCTGTGTCAATGAATTACCCGGCAAAGAGAGACTCATCCCCAACTGCTTCCACCTCGTCCAACTTAGACAATACACCTTTGCGCCCGTCTCCTTCGACAACGACGCGAGCAGTGGTTCAGCAAAACGACCCGCCGCGGCATACGCACCTGCACTAAATCCACCCATGTACGAGTTGATCGAGGAAAAGTCGACAAACAATATGCCTTCTCTTTGCTTTGCAAGAGAGACGAGTGAACGTGTCCCCTCAACCTTGGCCGGATACACCTCACGAAAACCCTCAGGCACCTCCTTTTGTAAGGGCACACTCCTGAATAACGCCGCAATATGGAAGATTCCTTTGAGTGGACGACCCCATGTCTCTTCTTGGGAAGCCACAATAGATGAGAGCACCTCAGATGAGGTAAGGTCTGCCGCCACATACACACAGGAACCATGATGTTCTTGAGCGAGCTGCTGAAGGTGTGAGAGTTTGCGTTGCTGGACTTCATCAAGAGCGGACTCTTGGCGTCGTCCAATGAGTAAGAGTTGGACAGACAAACGACGAAGCAGCTCCTGGCAAACTTCATATCCTATCCCACCAAGACCCCCCGTTACGAGGACGCCATCACCCTGTAAAAGTGGAAGAGATTGTGGAGCAGATGACTGTGGTGAGAACGCCCGCAAGGCTGGTGTGTAACGTTTTCCTTCGCGATAGACGACCTCATAGACCGTTGACGAACATGACCACTCGTCGAGAATCGATGATGTGAGTGAGGGGACATCTGTGTCTTCTACGTCGATATGACGAGCCTGAAGTCCCTGGCTCTCATGAGAGAATGTCAGTAACAAACCATGCATCGTCCCGTGATGAACGTCTGGTTGGTGTGTCTTGTATCCCTGTGTCTGTCTTGAGACGACGTGTAGTGGGAGCTTCGTGTCTTCCCAGGCCTGGAATAACGCCAGCAAGCTGAACACACCTTCTTCTTGACTGCGCGTAAAGTCCGTCTCTTGTGGCGATCCGTGAAGGGTCCATAGATGGAGCAGATATGCAGGCTCAACGCCGTCTTCTGTGAGCTGCTCTCTTAGGGCTATATGGCTGTCACGAGAGGTCATGGAGACTTGATAATGTCCTTTGGGAAGAGCTACTTTCTCCGTCTCTGGATAGATCTTGATACATTCGACTCCCTGGGCTTCGAGCTGTGTTGTCACGAGGTGAGAGAGGCCAGTCTTGTGGGTGAAGACGAGGACTTTCCCTTGTGGTGTGCTCGTGACGTGTTCAATCCTGGAAGGTTGCCACGTCCGTTTGTATAGCCAAGGCGGGAGTGTGCGTTCATTGCGCATCAAGATGTCGATGTCTCTCGCCAAACTCCTGAATGTACCTGTTTCGAAGGCCTGCTTGAGTTTGGTTCGTTGGATCTTGCCGATCTCAGTCTTGGGGATGTCCTCTTCTTGGACTGGCAGGATATATCGGGGTGATAGACCAATCTGACTGGCGACCTGTCCACGGATACTTTTGAGAAGTGTGGGCCACTGCTCCTTGTTGTCGTCTTGTAGAACGAGGAAGATGATGAGCTGGTCCGTCTCATCGCCTGCTTCTCTGATCGCACAAGCCGCCGTAAATGAACGTTTGACACCTGGAAGCTTTTCGATGACCGCTTCGATCTCGTGGCTGTAAAAATTGGTTCCGTTGACGATGATCACATCTTTGCGGCGCCCTGTGATCGTCAATCTGTCGTGTTCATCGATGAAAGCGAGATCGCCTGTGTCAAACCAGCGGTCCTCTGCGAAGGATGCGGCGTTGACCTCTTCGAGTTGGTGGTATCCCTCCATCACTGAAGGCCCACGAACTTCGAGTTTTCCCTCTTGATGGCGTGGCAGGAGCTGACCCTCATCGTCGACGATCCTCATCGCGAAGCCCGGAATACACGTCCCAACACACGTGAAGGCGTCTGTGTCCGACGTATTCTCAAGAGAGAAGTCGAGGTGTGTGACGACCGCAGAGGATAACTCAGACATCCCCCAAACAGGCACCATCACATCCTCTGAGAGCTTGTGTTTACCAAGACGCTCCAAAAATTGACGGGCAGTACGAGGGACGATGGCTTCGCCACCATTCATCATGACCCTCATCGAAGAAAGATCCCATGAACCCTTGTCGAGAGCATCTTGTTCCTGATTGACCAAACCAAAAGCGAAGTTGGGTGCCCAACTGACTGTCGCATTATATTGTTGCATCCAATCGAGCCACCTTGTCGGACGCTGAAGGAATGACTGGGTTGGGATATGGACTTGATTGGCGCCGAGATACAACGCTGGGACGTGGCACATGAAGAGACCGCCAACATGGTCCATTGGCAACCAATTCAGGAAGGTATCTTCACCCACAAAGGAATGGTGTTGGCTGTAACCCTCTGTGTGGCTGAAGATCGTCTGGTGTTGGTGACGAACAGCCTTGGGCATCCCTGTGCTGCCCGATGTCAACAACATCATGACGAGGTCTTCTGGTGCGGGATGTATGGGAGCTTGGAGAGGCTCAGAGGCGCGCAACGTCTCAATGCGAATTTGTTGACTGTGGACCTTGTCTTCAAGTCCCGTGTGGGCTTGTGTCCCCATGAGGATCGGTGGGTGGGAGAACAACGCGCAGGCATTGTGAAGTTTATCGAGCTGCGCGCTCTTGTTGGTATAGCTGATCGGTGTCGCGATGGGAACAGCGACGACCTCCGCCATGATGCAACCCCATAAACCAGCGACAAAGTCTCCATTGTCAGGGAGCTGCATCAACACGATGTCTCCCTTCTTGAGACCTGAACGATGAAGCCCTGTAGCGATACGTAGTGCCTCATCGAGCAACGCTGGATAGTTTCGAAAGTGCTCCTGTCCGTCTTCTGCGAGCGTCGTGATGCCTGACGTTGGAGCACGATCGGCTGCCCGTCGAAGAGCTTCCGGGAAAGTCTTGGGTGCGTCCTCTGGAAAGGTGAGTTGTGGACCTTCGACCAAAGAGGGGCTTGCGGTATGTTCCGATGGCGTGTCTGTCTGTATGGTCGTTTTGGTCGAATGTGTGTGTGTATGGCGTCGTAAAGAGGCAGGCAGGCAGTCATCAATATGGTGCGGTTTGGTCACAGGTGTATGCATTTGCTTCATGACCATTGCACCAACGACCTCTGGGATGGCTTCGAGTGTAGACTGGAGGTCTTTGATCGTGTCTTCGTTGTAGAGAGGAATACGTAGAAGTGCCTGTTTGTCGACGTCTCCACTCTGTGCTGTGGGGATCCTCGTGATGGAGAGCAGATGTTGGATCGCTGGGAGTCCATTGTCCCGCAAGATCTGTTGGCAGGTCTCCAATGAAGGTGGGCGCGAAGAGACTACATAGGCGATGGGTTCGATATGACCTGCTTTGTGGGCGCGAGGTATGATCTCGATGTCTTCGATGGCTGGAAGGGATTGAAGCGCGAGCTTGCTTTGTTGCCAACGAGACGAAGAGAAGCAGGTGAGAGGTTGATCGGGTGTGTCGAGGACTTGTTGGAGGAGTTGGCCGAATTGTTTACACAACACACTGATCTCTTCGTGTGTGAAGATATCTGTCCTGTAGAGGA
>PCBK01000061.1 GCA_002731275.1 Deltaproteobacteria bacterium
GAGAGGAGGGAAGAGCCGAAGGCTCAGGGTGGAGAGTTTGTTGAGGTGGATGATTGCAAGTGAAGACGCAAAAAACCCACAGAAAGCTCGGAAGCAACCGAGCTCTACAAGGATATGGCTTGCTATATCCGTCTACAAGAAGGGGATTAGAGAGTGGAATCAGGGGAGTTTGCGGAGACACAAGTGCAACGTCCGCCGGAGCAGATTTCTAGCAAAATATCCATGCATATCGTTGTATTGTCCCCTCTCCGGGGTGGCGGAGAGGGGTGAGGGGAGTGGCTCGTTGAGGCGTATGTTGCAAAGCGCACGGAGCAAACGTCCTCATAGGACGCTTTGCTTTGGACGCAAGTGCAACGTCCGCCGGAACAGTGATGGAGGGGGTTCTATTTGGTGGGTTGAGTCGATGGTCTTGAGGTCTTGGTCGGGCGACTTGCCGGGGCTTTGTGTTTTTTCATGGCATTTTGTAGGAGCGCTTTGAGTGATGTGCTGCTTCCGTCCTTGACAAGGTCGTATGGTGTACGTCCTCTATTATCCCGATACCAGGGGTTGGCACCTGCCTCCAATAACAAACGAATAGGTGCCTGTGAGTGTGATATTGCTGCTACATGAAGAGGTGTTTGGCCCTTTTTATCCTGTGTGTTAAGCAGGTGTTTGGTGTGGCGGAGGATCGCTTGTACTGTCTTTGCCTGACGTGAACCGGCCATGGAGACGATTAAGTGAACACAGTGTTGTCCATCTTTGTTTACCTGTTTGAGTGATGCACCTTTTGAGAGCAGGAGCTTGAGGGTGCTTGTAAAGCCTTCCCATGGTCGGAATCGGCACAGCGTCAGCAGGGGGGTGTTCCCGTGATTGTCCGTCCTGTGGAGAGAGCGGCCTTTGTTCAGCAGATAGGCGAGTATAGCCACATAGGCATTCGCGACTGTGTAGTGGATAGGTAGCAATCCTTTTTTGTCGAAGACTTCAAGTGACAGCTTTTGGTTCTCATGAAGCCAGCGTAAGTTGTCTGTTTTGCCTGTGATATGGCTGGCGGCCCAGTGGAGAAGGTGGCTGTGATTGTCAGCCTGTCGTATGCCTCTCTTGTAATGAGGGTAAAGCATTTGAAAGACGGGAAGAGGGCTGTAACGAGCTGCATTGAACAACGCCTTCTTGGGGAGGGGGAGTTTGGCTTGTTTGTAAGCGTTGAGCAGCGCCTTCATCATCGCGCGTTGTTTGGTGACTGTACAAGTCGAAGTGTCGGCCATGTGCTGTATTTGGGGGAGCTCTTTTGTGAGCTGTACCAGAGGGCTTTTTTGTTTCTTCTGTGGTCTTGGCATGTTTTTGTGTGTTGTGATCCATTCGACAACATCGACGAGACACTCTTTGACTGCCATTGTGAGCGCGTCTTGTCGGAATGAAGTGATTGCGAAAGGATCAGCGCCCTGTTGGAGTAGGTAAAGCGCGACGTCCTTTTGTCCTAGACTGAACGTACTGTGAAGGGGTGTATATTTGTATTTGTCGAGGGCTGTGAGAGAAGCACCACGCATCTTGAGCAACATCACGATCTGTTTTCGGCCAAATTGGCTCGCGATATGAAGAGCCGTCGCGCCATCTTTGTTTTTCGCGGCCAGGGGAAATCCTCCGTCCAACAATCTTGTAACTTCCTTGAGTTGATTCGATTTTATCGCCTGGAACATCGGCGTTGTGTCAATCGTTTTTTCTTGCACTTTGTTCACTATTGGCTGTGGATGTCGACCTGTTTGTTTGGAGAGGAAGAGGTAGATCGCCATCTTGCCTTCTTTTTTGGCGAGCGCGAGGGCATTCATCCCTTTGTAGAGTGCGTTTGTGTCGGCCTTGTATTTGATCAGCTCGCGGACGACGGGCAATCGGCCGTACCTGATCGCGTCATGGAGAGGGGTTCGTCCATCGACAGTCTTTGCGTTTACGTTAGCTTTGGCTTGCAACAACAAGCGTGCGATCTTGGCGGTGGCTACTTTATGGAGAGGCGTCGCACCAAACTTGTTGGCGACGTTGGGTGTGACACCTTTTGAGAGCAAGAGGGCGGTGATTTTGTCCCCTTCTTTGAAGTTGTCGGCGGCCTCGTGAAGAGCCGTCTCGCCCAGTGCAGAACGACGTCGCAAATACTTTTTGTCGGGTCGTTTCTCGACGATGGCCTTGGCGAGTTTGAAGGAGCCACGCTGTGCTGCGCGGTGAAGCACGGTCTGGTTGAGGTTATTGGTGACATCTAGCGAAGCGCCATGTTTGATCAACGCGATTGCGATGTCCTGGTTGTCTGAGAGGACGGTTGCTTCGAGGAGCGGTGTTTTTCCTTCTAGGTCGATGGCGTTGGGATTGGCGCCTTTGGAGATGAGCAGCTTTAGGACAGCGAGGCGGTTTTTGTTTTTGGCGGTCGCAGAGGGACTGAGTAGGGCGAACAATGGTGTGTGATGCTTTGTGTCTTTGATGTCGACAGGGAGCCCTTTTTGGATCAACCATGTGACGGCATCAGTGCTACCATCTGTTGCGGCGACATGAAGGAGACTTTCTCCCCACTTGTTCTTGAGGTGCAGTTTCCCACCACGTCGATGTAAGGTCTCAAGTGCCTCCGTGTGGTTGTTGGATGCAGCGGTGAACATGGGAGTCTCTTTGCGATTGTTTCGGGTATTGGGAGATGCTCCGGCAGCGAGCAGGGCCTCGATAAGTGTGCTAGAGACCTTCTTTGTGTTGCACGCGATGTGAAGAGGGGTGTCTCCATACTTATCTTTGGCGCGTGGATCGGCTCCCCGGCGCAGTAAAGCTTTGACAAAGGAAACACTTCCTTTGCTCGCCGCCCAATGGAGAGCTGTGCGTTTGTACGTTGGCTCCTTGTCATTCAACCTCTTTTTGTCGACGTATTGGAGCAACATGTAGAACGTCTCAGGTGCGTTACGCATCACCGAGTAGCTGAGCGCCGGACTTTCGAGATAGACACCATCCTTGATCATACTGTGGGGGCTGAGTCCATGCCGGATGAGCTGTTCAGCGATAAAGGAATAATTGTAGCGAATGGCCGGTGTAAGCAATGCTTTATTGGTGCGGACGTTACGCCTTTGTACGTTGAGCTGTTGCCACACTGCGAGCCCATTTCCCCTGCTGACCGCATCCTTGAGGGGCATGGCTCCATTCTGGATGCCAGAGTATACAAGTGCAAAGAGCGCACAAAATAGGATGACCTTTGTCGCTCCTGGAGCTGATTGAGGTGGGTGTTTTGTGTCCACGTTTGTACTTCCTTTGTGTGTGAAGGTGTTGTGAATGTAAGGCCGTTGGAGGCAAAAAGAGAGTCGGTAGGAAGGCGCCATGTGCACATGTGTTTATGTGCTTTTCTTCGCTATCGTCTGTCGTGGGTTGTGTCCTTCGTGCGTCATGCTCGATCCCCCAAGTGATACGTTCAACGTGAAAGGGGAGGGTGTCGGCGAGGAAGCTCTCTCGTCGTGTCACCTGTTCATGTGCTCGTCGTCGCTCTTTGGTATCAGTCCGAATAGAGCGTTTTTGTGGCCTATTGCATGGCATCTTTGTAGTGCATTTGTCGGCCATTGACAAGATGAGCTATCATCGAGCGATGTCCTCTCATATGCTTTCAGGGCTGCTGCGAGAAAAAGTGCATCAGGGAGGACCATTGTAGATCGAGCCCGGTAAGGGATGGGGAGAGGGCGTGGCGTTGGCCACTCCAACGAAGAGCCACAACGCTTGCGGTTTCAAGGAGTAGCCTTAGGGGTTGCTCTATGTGTTGAAACATTCTATGGTATACAGCTGATACCCCCTAAAGCCGTTGGATAAAAAAGAATATGTACATAGAGAGGGTTTGATGAAGAACATTCCATCGTATATCTTGGTCTTGATATTCGTTTGCTTGGGGGGTTGTATCGCTGTGGGGGAGAGTCGCCCTTGTGGTCTCGCCGAAGATGGCAAAGAGATTCGTTGTGGAGTGGGTTACAAATGTGTTCGTCGTTGGTGTGTGCCGCAAGATTGGTCCTTCCCTGACGCTGGTGGTCGAGAACATAAGGCCAAGGAAGAACGCCAAGAATCCTCCTCTACTGAAGAAGAAAGCTCCAAAGAACAAGCCCCCACCGAAAAAGAGGTCCCAAAGGAATCCCCTCTTGAACAAGAGGTGGACACCAAGCAATGTACAGAGACATGTCATTTGGGAGACGCAAAGTATTGTTACAGCGGGAAATCAGGTTGTACAGCAGGGGGGACATGTCAGGGAGTGTGTCAACAGGGGCAGCAATTTTGTCACTTGGAGAATGGTTGTCCGACCTGGAGCACTTGCTTTGATGAAATCACTCCTGTGGTCGAAGTATGTAACAACAAAGACGACGACTGTGACGGTCAGACAGACGAGGCGCTCAAACGTACTTGTTACGATGGCAAAAAAGGTACCGAAGGAAGAGGGATCTGTATGACCGGTGAGCAGGTCTGTACGAGTGGTCGTTGGGGAGCATGTACAGGGCAGCAATTGCCAAAGACCGAAGTGTGCAACAAGGCAGATGACAACTGTGATGGTCAGGTTGACGAGGGTTGTAAGTGTATTCCTGGTGAGACGCGGGTGTGTGAGACATCTGGAGTCGGTGCATGTCGTGATGGGATACAGACGTGTTCAGCGCAGGGACAGTGGGGAGCGTGTACTGCAGAGCTTGGGCCTACGACGGAGCTTTGCAATCTTGCGGATGACGACTGTGACGGTAAGACAGACGAAGGTTGTGTGACGACGTTATTTCAGTTGCCGTTGCAGACGTATGTCATCGATGGAATCACAGTGGATCGTGCTGGTGATCTTTATGCTGTGGTTGATCATCAGATATGGAAACTCATACGTACTGGTCATTCTATTTTATATGCGGGTCTAACAGTCGCTGGATTTCGGGATGGACCTGCATTGCAGGCGCGATTTGATACCCCTCGTGATATCGTGTCTGATGGAAAAGGGAACGTATATGTCGTCGATTCATTGAATGGGTGTATCAGGAAGATCGATCCTCTTGGGAATGTGACGACGTTCGTCGGTTCGAGTGGATTTGGTTTGCAGGATGGGGTCGGTGTTCAGGCGCAATTTCGTGTACCCTTTGGGATGGTGTGGGATGGCAAGGGGGTCTTTTACGTCGCTGAGGTTGGGAACGCAGCGATTCGGACGTTTGATATTTCAGGGAACGTGACAACATATGCGGGCAGTCGGAGTGGGAAGAGTGGTTTCAAGGATGGTCCGAGTGCTCAGGCGTTATTCTTCGATCCTGTCCGTCTGACGTTGGATTCGTCTGGGAATATTTATGTTGCGGATATGGGGAATCATCGTATTCGAAAAGTGGACACAGCAGGCAATGTCACGACTTTTGTGGGGAGTGGTGTGAAGGGGTTCAAAAATGGTCCTGCTTTACAAGCTGAATTGGATGAGCCTGTTGGTGTTGCGTTAGATTCTAAAGGGAATCTATATATTGCTGAGCGTCAAAGTTATCGTATCAGGAAGGTGGACACTCTCGGGAACGTGACGACATTTGCAGGGACAGGGACCAAGGGCTCGAAGAATGGACCTCTTTTGCAGTCACAATTTGGCTTGATCAGAGATCTGTTCATCGACAACAAGGATTATTTGTACGTCTCTGATGATGGATACCAGATCAGGAAAATCGTCCTGCCCTGAGGTCTATGTTCAGGGAAGTAAGGGGATGTTGTTGGGGAAGTTTTTTGTTGGGAAGGGGAGTTTTGTGAGGGAGGTTATTTCACGCAGCGAGCGGGAGTGTTTTGTCGGCCGTTACTACAAACGTAGTTTGAACTGCTGTTTTTGCTGTATCCAGGGGGACATCCACACTGCCATCCTGTAGGACATTGGTTGTTGCGGAAATCGCAGGGGATACGACACTCGTTACCCTCGATTGTACTACAGAACCCGTCAAGGTAGTATGCCGAGAGGTTGCGTGTGCCTACCTTACAGTCGTTTGAACTGGTACACTTTTTACCTACACTCACCCAACCTTTACAGGATTTTCGTGCGCTGCTGCTTTGGATACCATAGCTTGGCCAACAGACATTCCTGAGAGTTGGGTTACTACTAGAACCACATGTTGTTCCTGGTGTCAGGCATCTCAGCGCCGGATTGCTGGGGTCACACTTTTGAGCACATACTTTTTCTGTACCATTGTCCATCGTTGCAGTGACACAGGTAAAACCTGTCGCACAGTCTGCATCGGTTGCACAAGTGATACACTGTGTACGTGCTTTGGGGTGGTAACAGACTTTTTGGTTTGGATCGCAAACAAATCCAGTTGCGCAGTCACTGTCCTTGGCGCAAGCAACACATGTACCTGCATTACAGACCTTTTTCGTTGGATCCTTGGTACATTGTGCGTTTGTTTTACATTCGGAGCAAGTGTTGTTGACACAAACATCACCTGTAGCACAGTCGCTATCGACGTTACATCCGTTGACGACACAAGCGCCTTTGACACAAGCCGAGCCGCGGATACACGTTGGACCTTCTGCACAACTCGTAGCACAACGTCCGAGAGTTTTACTGCAAACACCACCTGTCGTGTTCGGAAGTGCGTCACATTGGCTATTTGCTGTACAACCACAAGTCTTGGTTGTGGTGTTACACACTGGGCGACTGTCGTCTCTGTAGTAACCACAATGTGAGTTGTTCAAACACTGCACACAGCTTTTGCTGGAGGTTTCGCAAATCCATTTGTTTGCGGAGCCCGAGCTATTACGACAACCTTGGTCGTATCGGTTGTTTTGTGTACATTGGAAGACACATTGGTTGTTGGTACAGCTGTTTCCGCTGGGACAGTCAGCATCCACACGACAACCTTTTTCACATTTGTTGGCTTTACAGATTGTGCCGAGCGCACAGTCTCTATCCACACGACAACCTACTGTACATTTTTGACTCAGACAGATCTGACCTGATTGACACTCGGAATCTTGTGTACAGTTCACACATTTGCCACCTGTACACTTGTAACCTGCGGGACAGAACGTCGCGTTTGTACATTCGACACACTTTCCTGCTGCAGTGTCACATGCGGGAGTGGGTTTTGCACAATCCGCATCTTTTGTACAAGAAGGTCCTTTGACACATTTGTTGTTGGTACAGACTTCGCCTGTTTGGCAGTTGGCGTTGGTCAAACAGTCGACACATTGTGTGGATTGCTTGTCACAAACCTGTGGTGCACATTCAGTGTCTTGACGACATCCGACATACACACAGTTTCCGCTTTTACATGCGTTGAATTTACGGCAGTTCGCGTCTGTACGACAGGAGACACACTTGTTGCTCTCACAGTAGGGGAGAGTTTGGGGGCAGTCTTTGTCCACACCACATTGGCCGGGACGAGTCGTACAGGTGAAAGAGGTTGTGTTACATTGTTGCCATGCTTTACAGTGAGCGTCTGTAGCGCACGCATGACATTGTCCTGTCGCGACAACACAGCGGAGTCCACCTGGATCGTTTGTACAGTCTGCGTCTGATTTACAGCCTGTTTTGGGACCACAGATACCATTGACACAGACAGGTTTGGCTGGGTCCGTACATTCTGCGTCTGTTTTGCAGGGGGGACGTGCGACACAAGCGCCGTTTTGGCAGATTGGTTTGGTGGGATCCTGGCAGTCCGCGTTGGTCGTACACTCGGGGGGAGGAGGTGTACATTTGTTGTCGATACAAATGTTACCATTGGCACAGTCTGCGTCGACCTGACATTCGGGGACACATTGTTCATTTTTACAGAGGGGTTTGTCTTTGTCTTTACAATCAGCGTCTGTTTTACATTCTGATACGACCTGACATTGTCCACTCACACAGGATTTTCCGTCTGTACAATCGGCGTCTTTTTCACACTCAGCTTGGCAAACACCACCAACACATTTGGATTTGGTGGGGTCATTACAGTCTGCGTCAGAGCTACATTCGGGGGTTGTACATTTGTTGTCGACACAGCGAGGTTTGTCGGCTGGACAGTCGACGTCAGAGAAGCACTCTGAGCCTTTGGCTTCGCACTTGCCATCCTTACAGAGTGGCTTAGTGGGATCTTTACAGTCGGCGTCTGAGGTACATTCAGCTTTGGCACCACATTTTCCTGTGGTAGCATCGCAGAGTTGACCTGCAGGACAGTCATTGTCGGACTGACAGCCTGTACATTGGTCGTTTTTGCAAAAGGGACGCGCTGGATCCAGGCAGTCTTGATCGACTGTACATTCTGGTGGAAGCGCATCACATGTGCCGTTGACACAAACGGGTTTACCCGGGTCTTTGCAGTCGTCATTGCTACTGCATTCGGCTTTGTCCACACACGCACCCTCTTTACAGATCTTGTTGGGATCTTTGCAATCCAGATCTGTTGAGCACGTCGTCTTTGTCTCAGTTGGAGTTTTCTCCGTGTTGACGGTTCCACCGTCATTTCCAGGTGTTTCTGATTTGGGGACAGTGTTGCCTGTACAACCCATGCTGCCCAATGACATGATCGCGCCTACGAAAAATAGGCACATCAGATACGTGCGGTATGTTCTTTTGACCAACACAATAAGCCTCCTACATTGTTGCCAGACGAACTTTTGACGTTCTGTATGTGTCTGGCAATCCAGTTAATATCTGCCCCGAAGGGCCATTCAATTCATGACATGCATACTCAATCACAACTTGTTGACTACGACATGAACAAAAAGGTCTCCAAAAAGTCTCGATCTTCGACCTTTTTTATCCGCGTTCTCAGGATGTTAAGGTGAAGGCCTTGAAAAGTCTAGTTTCTTCAACATGCTTTTTCTCAACCTGTCTCAACCCAATTCACGAGAAGTCGTACCAGACAAGTCTTCCGTAACCTTCCTTTGATACGTGCTCATCAACACACAATTGTATCAACCAAATTCAAACAAAAAAGTTTCAACCCAACGCTTTGTGTTGCATCCCCCTTTCACCAACGCTTTGTGTTGCATCCCCCTTTCACCAACGCAGGGCATTACATCCCCCTTTCAGCAACACAGGGCGTAGGATCTTCCTTTCACCGACGCAAAGCGTAGGATCTTCCTTTCACCAACGCAAAGCGTAGGATCTTCCTTTCACCAACGCAAAGCGTAGGATCTTCCTTTCACCAACGCAAAGCGTTGGATCTTCCTTGAAAACCTATCGGTTTTCTTGGATAGAATGGCTGATGACAGCCATTCTGGAC
>PCBK01000062.1 GCA_002731275.1 Deltaproteobacteria bacterium
GCATACCCTACATCATACATCTCTTGATACACAGAGGGTTCGGGGATATCAGGCGAATGGCGGTTCATCACACGCCCCACCCCACGATACAAACAATCATACGTCGTGATTGAATCAAAGCCCATCTCGATCACACGGTGAAGATCGAGCTTCCAATCTTCCATACTCTGCCCCGGTAACGCGAAGATGAGATCGGCATTGATTCTCTTCGCACCTGCAAGACGAAGATTCTTTGCAGCGCGCTCAATCATCACAAGACCCGTGCGACGGTTGACCTCTTCAAGGGTCTCTTCGTTGGTGCTCTGGATCCCCATCGAGATGCGATCCACTCCCCTCTCCACCAAAAGACCTAACTTTTCGGGTTCCTCAGAGGCGATCCGTGGCGTCGTCTCGATAGACAAAGGGAACGCATGATCCGAACGCCTCTTCCACGGCGCGACGGCGACCAAAAGCCGCTCTAACTCCACAAGAGGCAGCCGCGTTGGGGTCCCACCTCCAATATCAATCCCACCAATATCGACCTGTGCATCGACCTCTTCTTCGAGTGCGTCGAGCTGACGAAGGAGATGATCGACATAGCGCGTATAGACCTCAGCCCGATCGCGGACATCTACGGCAAAATTGCAATAAAAGCACTTCCGCTCACAAAAAGGGACGTGGATATAGAGCAAAAAGCGCGCTCTTTTGACCTTCTCACGGAGAGAAACAACCCCCGAAAAGTGCTCGCGAAAATACGCCGGTCGAGGTGGGTATTGTATCGTAAATTCCCAGGGCGCTTGCGAAGCGAGCGATTGGCTGTATTCGATCTTCATGACAACACCGCACGAAGGTGCTTTGCGACGTCGTGGACGTCTTCAGTCGTGAGCGTCTGATGGATCCCGACAAAGATCGAGGGCTTCGCGAGGGCACGACAATGTTGCAAGCCATCCGTTGGAAGGTCCTGAAAAGCCGGTTGGTCAGCGATCACGCCTCCCATCAAGTTGCGCGTCTCCACACCTCTCTCCGCCAAGCTCCTCGACACCTCCAACACCTCTTTGTCCTTGAGCGTGATCGGGAACACAAAGGGAGATCCGTTGTTTTCCAAGGCTGGATACACCTCGATCGACCCACAGTCACGAAGTGCTTCCCATAAGATGTTGTAGTGTTCTTTGCGTTTTGCTTCGAATGTCGGCCACTGACGTAGTTGAAAGCGACCAAAACAAGCGTTGAGTTCGGACATCTCCAGATTATGCCCACGACGCACATAGTAGAAGTTGTGATACATCCCTTCGGGGGCTTCACAGCTCGAAGGGTCGAAGTGACAAGTACATGCGCGCCCCCAATGTGTGATAGATTCGACGAGTTTGTGTGTATCTTCGTCGAGTGAGATCACCCCGCCTCCACCAAACGCCGAGAGATGATGAGGGTGGTAGAAGCTCCACGTCGTCAAATCCCCATAGTGATGGACAGCTTTGCCTTCGTAAAGCAGATGCTGACTCTCGCAAGCGTCTTGTAACAAGAGCAGGTTGTGTTTGTCACACAGCGCCCTGATCGCGGCAAGTTCCGCAGGAAACCCCAAAAAGTGCGTTACACAGATAACCTTGGTCTCAGAAGAGATCGCCTGTTCGAGGGCTTGTGGTGAGAGATTGAACGTCCCAGGCGTAGTGTCGACGATTTTGACGCGATATCCAGCGGTCAATAAAGAGGTCATCGTCGTCGGAAAAGTGAATCCAGCGACGAGCGCTTCACCGGGACCTGTCTTCTCTGCGAGCGCAAAGGACGCCGCGAGATTCGCCGAAGAACCAGAATTGACGAGTGAAAGGTAGGGGACGTCGAAGTGTGTGGAGAGCTCATCCGCAAATGTACGGATGTTATGTCTCGGAGGTCCGAGCTGTTCTTCCAGGTAGGCACCAAAACCCTCCGTCTGGACAAGACCTGTACAGGGATAGCGAAATGATGGCGTACCAGAAACCTGTTTGTCTGTTTGTGTCATGCAATCCTCTCAACAAAAACATACCTTGCGATCTTATATGCAGTATGTATTTAACGGTTCATGTCACAAAAAGTTCAGATGTCATGGTGATCAGTGGGGGTATCAAGTCGAGTGTGACAGGTAAGAAGAGAGTAAGGAAGGCATCAAATGGGGTGGATCAATCTTCGGGGCGTTCGCCGGCGGGTGCCATCTTGACGATCTTTGGATCGAAGCGTGCAACGGTATCGACGAGATCTTCTTGTGCGCCCATCACTTGGTCGATATCTTTGTATACACCAGGGTTCTCGTCAAGCCCTGCGCTGATCAACGTGACATCGCGCTCCTTCAGGAACTTCTTCACATCGGACCAACGGAATGACTCATTGGCTTTACGGCGAGACATCACACGACCGGCACCATGGGATGCACTCTCAAGTGACGCGGCGTTTCCTTTTCCGCGCACAACATACCCTGGTGTTGCCATCGAACCTGGAATGATCCCCAGCACGCCCTCGCCTGCTGGAGTCGCACCTTTCCGGTGAACGTAAACCTCGCGCCCATCGTGGATTTCTTGCCAACAAAAATTGTGGTGATTCTCGACATCAGCGAGGGCTTTTGCGCCAAGAGCACGTACAATCTCACGGTGGATCACCGCGTGGTTCGCCGCCGCAAAGTCACCCATCAAATTCATCGCAGCCCAGTACTCCTGACCCTCTTCGGAGTCCATATCCAGCCACGCCAGATGCTTCAACTCTTTGGGCAGCTCTGGATGCAATGCCTGCGCGAGCTTCGAATAATGGGACGCCACATTCGCACCAGGACCACGGCTCCCACTGTGCGATAACAATGCCAAGTATGTACCGGCTTTCAAGCCCAGATCGTCTTTGGTCAAGGTCAACGTCCCAAACTCCACAAAGTGGTTCCCCGAACCGCTACTTCCGAGCTGTGAGCGAGCTTTCCCTTTCATATTTCGCGTGACCTCTGTGATGTTCCAGTCTTGGTCCATCACCTCGTGGTCGTGGGGCTTACGAAAGGAGGCACCGATCCCAAATGCGGTCTCATCCTCCAACACATTGATCAGACGTTGCTTTTCACCTTTGAGAGCTTGCGCTGGCATGTCCAAGACTGTCATCTTCATGCGACAGGCGATATCCACACCGACAGCGTATGGAATGACCGCATTCTCGGTCGCCAACACACCACCAATGGGTAAACCATAACCAGTGTGGGCATCGGGCATCAACGCCCCCGCGACGGAGACAGGCAGACGACAAGCGTTATTGATTTGTTTGATGGCCTGATCGTCGAGATCCGTCCCCCACTGCTTCCAAGGCGCAGGTTCAGCGCGCTCGATGAAGTCGAGTTCGTCAGGTGTACACAAAGCACGTGCAAGATCAGAAAAGTATGGGTGTTCGGTGTGATCGGCAGGTGCAGCCACGACCTCTTTGAGGTGCGCACGAATCTCGCGTTTCTTCAGACCACTCTCAGCAGCCCCCCGCAACAAACGCATCGCCAATTTCACTTTTGGACCTTTTGGGATTCCTAGATTCTGTAATTCTCGACCCTTCATGGGAACTCCTTCTTCAAAGGGTATCATGCAAACACCGTCTGCACTTATCCCTTGCTCGATCACATGTTTCTTCTACTTGTACCATCAAACATTGTCTGGTGGTGGATTTTCAGCCTGTCACGCCGGATCGGAGTTCGTCCCCCGCCTACATATCCCACTCGATACATAGCTTACAACACTCTACGGAATACCACACAAAAAGTTCAAAAAAAGCTCCCCACACCTCCTACTTCCTTCCTGAGAGGAGGAGCTGAGCGAAACGGCGGGGATGGATTTCAAAGTTCCCTCAAGCAGAGCGGTTGAATGGCTCCTCCCCTCGAAAGGCTTAGGCATTTGTTGGGGGTTACACAAGAGGGAGCAAAGAATGCGTGAGAGGGGTAAGCGTTGTGCAGAGGTGGGGAGTACAGTTCGGCGAAGGGGGGTCCGAAAGTGCGCGAGAGGGGGGTGCAATTCGCTTACGAGGGGGGTACACTTTGCGAGGGTGGGGGGTACACTTTGCGTAAGGGGGTCTCAAGAGTACACGAGAGGGTTCAAGGAGTGCAAGAAGGGGATCATCAAAGTGAAGATGGGCCTTCTCAAAGTGCAAGAACAGCTCCTTTGAGTGACTGAGTATAGCCATTCGAGTGCGTGAAGACACCGTCGGAGTGCAAGAAGACGGCATCAAAGTTCCAGGAGGCCTCATCAGAGTGCAAGGAGACGGCATCAAAGTTCAAGGAGACAGCATCAGAGTGAAAGGAGTAAATTGTAGAGTGCAAGGAGCAAATTGTAGAGTACGAGAGGGCTTCATCTTTTGATGGGAGGAGGTCTTTCCAGCGGCCTAACAGGCCATTCAAGTGAAATGACAGGTCCGAAGACACAATGAAGACATACCAAGCTGTTCCAAGTAAACTTGCCTGAGAGTTCCATCACCAGCCCTCTTTTGTGGGCTTTTTTCCTTGGAAAAGCTTTAGGATACTTGGGGAGTCGGCGTTTCGGTTGTACTGTTCGTTGTGGAGGGCTCGTTGTTTGTGGCTTGATTGCCCTGTTGGGCGGGTTTTTTCTGCACGAACATGCTGTTTTTGATCGATTGGTATTGTCTTGAGTTGACACCAAACTTGCGTCTTGTGAAGCGCTTTGTGTCGTTGACGAGTTTGCTGATGCTTTCGATGTTGTTGTTTTTTTCGCGGACATACTGGTGATACAACTCTTTGATGTCATCAGCTTCGCCTTGTTCTTTGTCAAAGGCGGCTTCGAGGACAAGTAACTCGTCGAGGGCTTGTTCTGAAAAGTAGAGTTGTTGATTGCTGATGATGACTTCGATGACGGCATCAGCGTAGAGTTCTTTCTCTGTGAGGTTTTTGGGAGTATTGAGGGATTGGACGACTTCGAGGTGAGGAAGCTCCATTTTGAGGAGGTCTCCAAAATAAAGGGCACGTTCTGTCAGGACCTCAAGTGCGGCGTTCGATTCGATGCGTTCTCGGCGCCATTCACCGTCAATTGCGGCAATTTGTGCCAGAGAACTTTCAGTATCTTTGATCTGTTTTTCAAGGATGGGATGTTTGTGTTGGCAGAAGACATCCTCAGGATGTGCCCCAAGGACAAGAAGACAGGCTTTGGCTTGTTGGATTTTTTGGGATTCTCTCATAATGTGAGCTCCTATTCAAAATGTGGTGAAGGTGAATATGTTGCCGCGATTTGTTTGTTTGCGGCGTCTGGCCCCCCACCAGAGCAAAGAGAATACCGACAAGACATCTATGAGATTCTGACTATACTTTCAAGGACTTAAATTAAAATCACACACAGGGTCATGTCTCAAGTCTGTCCACATTTCGTTCGGCGATTGTCCAAGTGTGCAATATGTGGACAGTTCATCAACAAGCCCCCGCACTACAAAACGCAACCATCGTGATATATTGAGAAAAAACGGGTAGAGTAGAAAGAGAGCAAACACAACGGACAATAAGGAAGTTGGACGTATGATATACTTCAGGAGTTTCATTTTCATCGGCCTTTTCGCCACCCTTTTGCACTTTGCTTGTGGAGTCGAACCCCCTTGCTCACAAAGCGAAACCTGTTCGGAAACCACAACAGACGCAAACACCAAAGAAACCCATAACGAAACCCACACCGAGTCGACAACGCCAGAGGAAAACACTCCTGAGCAAGAGTGTGTCCCCACGACAAGCAAGGATTGCTATAGTGGTGCTTCCAGTACATCCGGCATAGGGCTCTGTAAAACAGGCAAACAAACCTGCTCTGCTCAAGGCACTTGGGGTTCTTGCCAAAATGAAGTCACACCCCAAACGGAAACGTGTAACAACAAAGATGACGACTGTGACGGACAAACAGATGAAGACCTCACACAAGATTGTTACTCTGGTCCCGCCAAAACCGTCGGCACAGGTCTGTGTAAAAAAGGAACACAAACCTGTACTGCCGGTCAATGGGGTTCCTGCCAGAACGAAGTCACCCCAAACACTGAAATATGCAACAACAAAGATGACGACTGTGACGGACAAATTGACAACAACCTAACACAAACATGCTACACTGGACCCGCCAACACCGCCGAAAAAGGTCTGTGTAAAAAGGGAACACAAACCTGCGCTGCTGGTCAGTGGGGCTCCTGTCAAAATGAAGTCACACCAAACACAGAAATCTGCAACAACAAAGATGACGACTGCGACGGACAAACAGACGAAGAACTCACACAAATATGCTACACTGGTCCCGCCAATACCGCCGAAAAAGGTCTTTGTAAAAAAGGCTCGCAAGTCTGTACTGCCGGTCAATGGGGTTCCTGCCAAAACGAAGTCACACCCCAAACGGAAATCTGCAACAACAAAGACGATGACTGTGACGGACAAATCGACAACAACTCGGGCAATCCTTTGTGTAGTGCTCCCCAAGTATGTACACAAGGGACATGTCGGACACCTTGCCAAAAGAACGAAGACTGTAAAGACATCGAGAGATGTACACTAGGATACTGTGAAAAACTTCCGTGCTCATCGACATATACGGCTTGTGCCCATCAATGTGTAAATACACAACTCTCGAACTTACATTGTGGAGCTTGCAACACCCCCTGTTCTTCGGAAAAAGTATGCAAAGTAGGCCAGTGTGTTTGTGGCTCAACATATCCCAGCTTGTGTGCCGGAAACTGTGTCGACACGACCAAAAACGACGCTCACAGCGGACAATGCAACAATCCATGTACAAGCAACACATTTTGCTTTCAGAGTAAATGCACCAACTCATGGGCACAATACTCCAACTTTTATAACTGGAATGGCGGATTTCCCCACGGTGGAAAAATCCTTGATGCTTCGATAGACGCATCTGGAAATGTTTATATCGCCGGTCGTGTCGAAAAGTATGCAGACTTTGGAACCAAAAAGGTCACAACCCCCAACTTTGACAGCAAATACAGTTCATTCCTCGCCAGAATCGACAATAAAGGTCGATGGGCATGGGCACAACGCACTGTATACGCCACATTCGACGAGACCCGCGGAGTCACAAGTGATCCAACCGGGAATGCATATGTCACAGGCTTTTTCTCAGGGCTCGCCAAATTCGGCACAACGACGATGCGAAGCAATCCCAACCAAGTGAACATGTTCATTGCAAAATCCGACAACAAAGGAAGTTGGAAGTGGGCGACGGGAGCCAAAGGAGTCGGAGGAGCCATTGTTTACGACAACAAATACATCTATGTCACCGGATCTGCTTATGGCGGAACGTTTGGAAATCTCCCACCTCTCCCACTTAACATCGGAGTGGGATTGTTTGTCGCAAAAATCGATGCCTCAACAGGAAAATGGCTTTGGGTTCAGATGGCGGACAACTCCAAATACACATCCTCAGGAAAAAAGCTCGCGCTAGACCAAAGTGGCAATGTTTACGTTGTAGGTAGCGCCTCAAAGGGTGTTGTATTTGGAACCCAAACAACAAAAGTGGGGGGTGGTGTGCTCGCCAAACTCGATGCAAACGGAAAATGGTTGTGGATACGCGAAATCGGAGAGGTGAAAGATGGGCTAACAATCGACGCTAGTAGCAATGTATATGTCAGTGGTAGTGCTTCCTCCACCTTTTACTTCCATGGAACACAAATCACCCCAAAGGGTTCAAATGACGGTTACATCGCTCAGTTTAACACAAAAGGAACACTAAAATGGTTGGAGACTTTCACGAACACAAATTCGGGTGCCTACATTCGTGGACTTGTATCAACACCAAAAGGCATCTATATCGCCGGTAAATTCTTTGGTACAGTTACAGTACAAGGGATGACACTCAAAGACTCCTTCACAAAAGGTTCTACTTTTGTTGCCAACATCAATCCACAGGGAAAGTGGAGTCAAGTCAAACAAGAAAAAATCGGCAGCAACCAAGATCTGTTCTACTTCACACACAATGGTGCTCGTTTGCTCATGGTGACTCCCTATGCAGGTCCAGCCACACTAGGCTCCTTCACATTGCCACAAACATCTGACATCTCAATGTTTATCTGGAGCTTCCCTGCCCCGTAGTCCCAACAAAACACAAACCCACACTCCTCTCTTTTTCTCTCTGCCATCAGCCTTCGTTTCGCGAAGGCTGATGACACTGCAGCTTGCCAAGCAACGCGCGGCAGCAGCGCTCGAAGAGCGCAACACAAACGATACGCAGTATCGTAGGGGTCTGGGGTTGAACAAACCCCAGGCGGGTGTGGGTGGCAAACCCACAGAGACAAGCGGAGCGCGTCAGTAAGTAAGGGCGAGTGGCAACTCGCCCCAAAACTCCCCCCAAAAAGAGTGGCAACTCGCCCCAAAACTCCCCCCAAAAAGAGTGGCAACTCCCCCCAAAAGAGTGGCAGCTCGCTCCAAAACTCCCCCAAAGAGAGTGGCAACTCCCCCCAAAACTCCCCCAAAACCCGCCCCAAAAAGAGTGGCAACTCCCCCCAAAACTCGCTCCAAAAAGACAGTCCTGAGAGAAAAAAAGGGATGGAATGTGGAGTGGGAAGGGCGTATGGGTTAGAGGAGGCCCCAGCGACGACGCAAGGTCCATTCGGTGGTGAGGAGGAGAAGAAGCAACAGCAAGACAATGATATTGTCCCACAAATCAACGGTTTGACTGCGATCCACGCGCACAATCGTCGCAGGACGAAGAGCTAGCTCACTCAATGTCTCATCCAGTCCAATCGTCCGGCCTTTTGTTGCCTTCTTTACGGAGCGGAACAGCGACACATTTGGCTGGATACGTTGGAACTCATCATGAAGACCGTGGACCTGGAACAATTCGGAGCCTGTTGCCGTGACCTTCTCGGACAGCTTTGACTCGACACGAATGCGGTACATCCCAGGCTTCGAGGGTAACCAGGAGAATGAAACCGTCCCATTTGACTGGAGCTTCTCTGTCGACTGATGTAGAAAACCAGTCTCGGAAGCCTTCTGGATCGAGATACGCACATCACCCTTTTTCTTGGGCTGGTAATTGCGATCGAGTACACGGATGCGGAATCGTGCCTTCTCACCTTGTCTGTAGGAGGAGCGGAAAGTCGTCACCTGTACACGTTCCAGCTCAGGATCTCGGATCAACCAACGAATGGCGTTGTTCCAGAAGCGATAATAAGGAGCCTTTGTGCCTCCCTGCCCTACGTGACTAAAGTTCCAACGCCAACTCTCATCCACAGTCAAAGACATCACGCGGCCCTTTTTGTGCTCACCGATCGTCAACACAGGCAGCGGCTTGCCCGTATCAGTCTGCAAGAACGGGTGCTCCAACAAGACTGTCGAGTTGGGTTTGGCTGGTCCAATGATGTTGCTCCCTGTCACCTTTGGGAGGGACTTCCAGACTTGCTGACTTTGCAGCAAATTGGGGAGCAAACGAGTGATGGGGTGATGAATACCAGCCTTCGAGAGCTGTGGACTGAAAGGACGTGTGTCGATGTGACCAAGACCTAACCGGACTGGAAGCGCCTGTTCGAGAGAGGTCCCAAGATATCCACCTGCGCCAAAGGACAACTCTCCACCCACCATCACAAACGCCCCACCCTTTTGGATGAATCGCGTGATGTTGTCGAGATATTGTCGCCTCAAGTAAGGTGCATAATTGAAGTTTTGGAAGATGATCAGGTCAAACGAGAAGATCGCCTTTGTAAAGAGCTCCTTGGCAGGGAACGGGATCAACGCGATATCCTGAAGAGGGACACGTTGGACGTTGTGATGTGTTCTCATGATGAAGAAGGAGATCAGGTCGATGTTCGCGTTCTTTTTGAGTAGACGTCTCATAAACCGCACATCCCACGAAGGACGCCCCACAACCTGAAGTACCCGGATCCTGTCGCGGATAATCTTGAGGATGAAGTCTTTGCGGTTGTTCTCAGTGACAGCCTCACCACGCAAAACAGGGACACGGACGGAGTAGATGAACTTCCCAGCTTTGCGAGGTTTAAACTTAAAGGACACGGTGTATTCACGCTGCCCGGGCTTGAGCGAGATGAAGGTCGATTTGAGCAGCTGGCCTTCTCTGTAGAGCGAGACAGGCAGACGCATCGAGGTGTAGCCCTGGACGACGATCTTGGCTTCGACAGTTGCGGTGTTGTGCAAGAAGGCGAAGGCGTCACCAAAGATCTCTGCGACGGCGATGTCACGAAGACCTTTGCGGACAGGTGGGACGATCATATGCACGGGGATTTGCAGTCGCTTGAGCATCTGCAAGAGATAGCGCATACGTCGATTGGCCTGTTCTTTGCGTTTTTTGACGGTGTCCTTTTTGGTGACACTGGAGCGCCCCTCCGCGAAGGCGAGGGTATCATTACCATCGGTCACGATGATCACACCGGCGAGAGGACGATCGTGATACTTCTCTTGGAGGAGATGACCGATCTTGAGCAGGTCGGTCTGATCGCCCTCTGGTTGGAGAGACTTGATCGCCTTGCCGAGGACTTTGACATCTCGATCGAAGGTGTAAAAACGCACCTTCTGCTCTTGCTTGAGGCGCTCGATGAAGGCTTTGTTACGTGCAAAGAATTGCTTAATCTTCTCCATACGAGTCGGCCCATTTTTGGTGTTTTGGGTCCGCAAACTCGCAGAAGTGTCGATAAAGATCGGCAGATGATTCTGGATCTTTTGGACGTGACGAAGCTCCAGCGCAGGCCCAGCGATCAAAAACCACAACAGCCCCGCGAGGAGCGTGCGGAGTCCGACGAGCATAAGCTTTTGGCTGAGCTTGGGCAGACGGCGCGCCGCGTGCCAGGAGAAGAATAAGGCGACGGTCAACAAAACAGCGAGCAGGATAAGGCTCCACTGAGACCAGGGCCCCGCCCATACCCAGCGGTAGTCGTTATAAAGCTCAGGCTGTTTTGTGAAGAATTGAATGAAGAGCCGTAGCAAGGGGGTATATCCTCTTTTGGGCTATGGAGAAGTACAAGCACCAACAGGCAAACGAACATTTCCGTTGGTAAGCGTCAATGGTGTGCAGAATTGTCCAGTGTTGCAATTGGATTGTTGGGGGAAAAGACCTGATTGACAGAGCTGATCGCATGTACAGAGCTTGTTACAACGTGCAGGTCCAGAGGGCTGGCCATTTGCGCCGATGGGTGTGACACATACCATCCCGCTACCACAGGTGTTCCCGCCACTACACAGATCGTTGATACATCCGGTCTCTCCTTCTTTTTTGTTTCCTGCAACAACACAGAAGTTTGCGTCTTTGTCCGCAGGAAAGCAAGTCATCCCAGAAGGACAGCAGTTGTTGTAGGGAGGCTTCATCCCAGCAGGACAGACTTTTGGATTGACAGGATCGCACTTGTGTCCAATCGCACAAGAACCGAGTGTGGGGTCGAACTTTGTGATGTCAGAGCGTGTGCAGTATTCAGCGGGGCTGGCTGCGCTGGCTGGCTGACAGGAATCAGCAGCGCGGTTGGGGTTCCCGAGGTTACATGCACGACGGCAGCGGTATGGAGGTTGATCCGTACAGGGTTGTGGCAGACATCCCATCAATTTACCGTCTGAGCCTTTGCCGCAAGGTTGTGTACAGGGGTCACAGAGTCCACCTTCGGTGTTGACGACTTCTTGACATGTACCGTTGAGTTTTTCGTCGGGGTTAGCGGCTGACTTCGCGAGGCAGCAACGTGTCCCGGGCTTGAGCTGCTCACAATCTGCGTCCGTTTGACATCCTGCGCGAGGCTTGGTGCTCGCTTCGGAGGGGTTGTCGAGATTGTCGAGCGCGGTGACTTTAAATTCAACCGTCCCTGCACCCAAAGAATTCCCGGCAGTCGCGACGAAGTGACCAGGTTTGTTGGGGTCTGCGGTCGCGTTGATCGCGTTACCAGCGAGGGAGAACTTCACCTCTTTGACACCGACCTGATCGAGCGCGAGGACACGAAGTTCAGTGGTAGGTGTAAGCTGTTCATTGTCGAGTGGTGAGATGATCTTGAGCTGTGGTCCCGACTTGTCCATGATGACTTGGAGTTTGGTCGTGATGGACTGGTTGTTCTTTTCGTCCGTAGCTTGTGCCTGGATCACGAGAGGTCCTTCAGGGAAGACCTTGTCATCGGAAGCATCGACCTCAGTCTCACAGCGTTCTTTTTTGCCGGGCTCGGAGCTACCGGAGCATTGTTTGATCTCTTGCTCGGTGCCATCTTTGCGCTTGATCGTCATGACGATCTTTTTGACGCCTTCGCGGTCATCGGTGGACTCGGCGGCGGTCGTGAATTTTTTGCCGACAAAGATCGCGTCGTGTTTGGGATCGAGTTTTTCAGGAAGGACGATGCGAATACTTGGAGGGCTGGCTTCTTTGATGACGGAGAGTTTTTTGTTGGCCGTCTCCTCTTGTGAGTCGAGTGTCTCAACGAGGATGTCGAAGCTATCGGGAAGGTCATCGAGTTTGAACTCGGCGGTGATGGTCACCTCGCTCTTCTCGTCAGTCGCGTCGTACTTTTCGGTCTTCACGACTTTCCCACCGACGGAGATCTTGACTTCGACGAGACCATCGAGGTCTTTGACTTTGACCTGTGTGAGCCCTTCGGAGATGATGGTACCACGTGGTTTGAGGAAGTCGATCTCAGTGTCGTATGTACGACCGACTTGTGTATCGCAGTTACACCCCTGTGTGGAGGTAAAGCCGAGTAAGAGGGCAAAACCAACGATACAAGAAAATACAATATACCTGGAACGGGCAGGTGTCTTCATCCTTCACAAGCTCCTGACAAACAAAGATCAAACGGTCAATACGTTACGATCGCAAACAAATCCAGCCCAGAGGGCAAACATGAAAAAAGGTACAAAGAGCACGATGAGGTCGATGCTCTATTTATTTTCGACGCCGCATGATAAACGGAATGTGAACCATATCCGCCTTGTAATTCACGCAAAGAGCGTACATAGCGATGTTGATGCCGAGCCGGAAGGAGTGCTCACGTTGTGAGGAGCCTCCAGGCACAACAGGGTGTGTCCAATTGCCAAAGTTGTCGCGCTCCCACGCCCCATTGAGGTCATTCA
>PCBK01000063.1 GCA_002731275.1 Deltaproteobacteria bacterium
AACTGAACCCTCTCAAGAAGGTGTCTCTGTATTTTCGTCGTTTTCGGTGGGTTCAGAGGAGCTTGTGGAGGTTGTTGGGCCGATGTCCAAGAAGTACTCTTTGGTTTCGGAGCTACGTTGTAAGTGACGGAGTGAGCCGCGGGTGATGAGTTTCAGAGTAGAGTACTCACGATCCCATATTATCGCAGATTTCCAGACAGCTCGTCGGGCTTCTTGTGTTTCGGCTTTTTCGTTTGAGAGGCTTTTGTTTGCGCCTTTGACTTCTTTCCACAGAGTCTCCACATGTTGAATCAGATCGAAGTCTGCGTCCTTGTAGTGGAGTTCTTTGTGTGAGGGGAGTTGTTCATGGAGGTGTTCGATGAAGACATATTTGTCGTTCGTGGAGTTAAGCTCGCTTTTCTTCTTGCCGCCGGTGACTTGTTCAATAGAGAGTCGGATTTTTTTGAGTGCCTTTTGATCTTTTTTGAGTTTGGCTTTTCGCGTGATGAGTTCGAATGTATCGTAGACGAACTCGATGCCATCTTTTGTGGTGGTGGGGAGTTTGAGTTGGAGTTTTGTGAGGGCTTCGTCTTCGCCGATTTCTTTGTTAAGGAGTTCGAGGGCTTTGATGAAGTTGGTATGAGCGAGTTGAAACCATCCAAGAGAGGTTTGCAAGATGGTTGCGATTTCGGCATTTTGCTTGATAAGGACGGTGATGTTGTCGATGCTGTGTGAACCGTATACACGTCGATTGTCGTAAGTGAAATTGGAAGTGGGTCTCATGTGATACTCCTCATGAGGATAATGGGACGAGAGAAAAGCAAATTTCATTGAGCATTTGCTGGCCAAGGCCAAGCCTTTTATGCTTGTCGACTTTGAAGGGTCGTTTGCTTCCTTCCGATGGACAGATTTTGTCTTTTTTGATGTCCGTCATCCTACCACTGGAGCCCATTCGATGCAACTCGATAAGAGCGTTTTTTTGATGGCGCTGTTCTTGATGACTGCGCTGCATCACCGCTCGTAAAACGAGCGGTGATGCAAAGTCACTAGGCAAGCGAATGCGCGGCAGTCTGCGCCGAAGGCGCCAACTGGAGGGGGAGGCAAAGCCGATAGGCTGCGCCTGGGGACCGCCTCCGGTCCCCGGTAGCAAGGCAAGCGAAGCGCGGCAGCTGCATGGGCAAGCGAAGCGCGGCAGCTGCATGGGCAAGCGAAGCGCGGCAGCTGCAGGGGCGAGTGGCAACTCGCCCGTTCACAGGTGGGCGAGTGGCAACTCGCCCGTTCAATCGCCCGTTCACAGGTGGTCAGGGCATCATGAACCAGCGTTGGATGACGTCGCCAGCGGGCTTGTTTGCGGGGCTGTAGCTGTAGGCAGGGAGGATGGAGGGGTCAGTATAAAAGCGCCAGATAAAGAACCCATCAAACCAGGGTTCATTGGCAAAGACGCGGAACAATGCACGATAGCAATCGGCTTGTTGTTCTTGGGAGATGGGGCGTTGCAGATCATCTTGCCATTTCCACGGATATTGTGCGGCGTCTTCGAATGTGGTGTAGCCGACCTCCGTAAAGATCACGGGTTTATTGTATGCCTCGGAGGTCTTTTGAAGTGTTTTGACGATCGGCAGCCAATTGTCCATGATCGACAGCATGGAAGTATTTGGGCCATCGGACAACTCAAAATAGGCACCAATCCCGATATAATCGAGTTCATCCCAAAATGTCACCTGTTGGAACTCTTCGTACCAGTTGGCTGAATAGGTCAGCTTTCCTTTGTAGAGACTACGCGCGTGTTTGATAATGGCACGCCAACTCTCCGGGAATTGCGAAACACTTTGCTGATACTCCAACCCTAGAATCAACATCCCCACACCTGTTTCTTGGCTGAGTCGGGCGTAGTGTCCGATCATCTGTTTGTAATTGTCGTGAAATGTCTTCCAATCTTCTTCATTGTCCATCTCGATATCCGCGCGAAACGGGTAGGGGGGCTTAAAGAAGTCTGGGGACTCAATACGCGGCAACAACGTGATCTGGAACCCTTGCTGTGTGGCGTAGGTGATGAACTCTTTGTAGGCGTTGTCATCTAAACCATATGACAACGCGGGCTTATGGATATTCTCCATATGGACGTCTGGACCGAGCGCGATCCACTTGATGCCCAATGATTTCATCGTCTGTAAGGTTTGTTTGGTGACTTGGGAGAGGATGAGTCCCTTGTCATTTTTGGTGAGCCAGCCGCCGCGAAAGTGGCGTTCAGGAAGCTGAGGAGGTGTGCACGCAGTGAGCGCCAACCAAAAGATGAAGCCAAACAAAAAGGTGATGTGCTTCATACGGTTCCTCTTGTATGCGCTTTTTGGCGGCCTTATTTCAGGAGTTTTTTGGTGTCTCTGAGTGCTTTGGTGTCTTCGGGGAGGAGCTGCTGGGCGAGGTCTACGACGAGTTTGAGTTCGTCGATCTCGTTGGCCTTGTAGAGGGCGAGGGCGAAGTTGTGCAGATACGTTGGATCTTGGGGGTTAAAATCAAACGCTTTGCGGAAATAGGAGATCGCCTCGTCAAGGCGTTGGGGTTCAGCTTCAAAGGCGATCACACCAAGGCCTGTGAATGCCTGCGCAGAAGCGGTCTTTTCGAGAGAGCGTTTGTAGGCTTTCTCAGCTTCTTCGAGTGCGCCGGCGCCGCGGTAGATCTCACCAAGGTTGAAGGAGGCCTCCCAGCTGTTTTCACGTAGCTGTTCGGCTTTTCTGAACGCGACCTCTGCGATGTCAAACTGCTTTGTCTCGATGGAGATATTGCCCAACTCCAAGAAGTCTTCGTAAGCGCCTCGCATTTTACTCTGTTCGAGGGCGATGTCGAAGGCTTTGCGATTGCTTCCTTTTTGGCGGTAGAGGCGGATCAGCTCATCTCTGAAGATGTGCGCGAGAGGGTTGTTGAGGAGACCGGCCTTGTAAAGTTTGATCACACCGTCAATTTCGCCTGCGGCCGAAAAGACCTCACCCATGAAGAGATAGGCTCTGAGGTGGTAGGGGTTGAGGTGGATGGTCTTCTCACAGGCTTCGAGCGCCTTGATGGTATCAAATTGACGGGTATAGAGGGCTGCGAGCTCGAATTGGGCCTGGAAATGATTGGGCTCCAATTCGAGCGCGCGTTTGAGATAGGATTCGGCGCTCTTTGCGTCCTCTTCGGACAGTTCGTCTTGATGTACGATGATACGACCGAGGTTGTATTGGACATCGGACTGTTCGGGTTGGATGGAGAGTGCCTTTTCGTAGTCGGCTCTGGCGGCCTCTTCGTTGCCGTTGAGTTGATGCCAGAGACCCCTGACCCCAAGCGCCTGTGCGTCTTTGGGGTTGGACTCCAAAAGGGGTGTGAACAATGACTCGCTGCCATCGAATTGTTCGAGGCCGAGGAGGACACGTGCCAATTCCAGGGTGGATTCGCGATCATCTGGTTGTTCTTTGAGATGGGCACGAAGAATGGAGGCGGCCTCTTCGAGTTGACCTTCGAGGAGCGGTTGTTGGGCAGATACTGGAATTGTCATGTTTTCCGTTCTTCTGGAGTTCGAATGGGGTTAGGGGGAAGGAGGATCAGGAAGCGACAGCACCGAGGAGGGAGCCAGCGCCAGCGCCTGTTCCGCCACCCATAAGGGTGCTAAACAAGCCCATCATCATTTGTTGGTTGGGGAACGCGCCACCAGTCATGGACATCATGTTGCCCATGATGGGGCTCTGCATCAACGCGCTCGCGGCGCCCATTGCTGCACCAGCGGGACCTCCAGTGAGGAAGCCAATGCCAGCGGAGATCGCGATGGGGAGAGCTTGTTTGATCAGGTTTCCAACACCTTTGAGGATGCTCTTGAAGAATCCACCGGCTTGTTGGTTGAATGTGCGGCCAATACCCAGGTCATGTTGTGGGTACATTCCTGTTCCCATACCCATGTTGTATCCTGGCATTCCCATGCCGTAGCCGCTGTTATATCCGTTGATGAAGGGGCTGCTCATGCCGTTCATGGCCATCATGGAGTTGTTGAAGCCCTGTACGGATTGGGAGTATGCCTGATTGAAGACAGTCGCTGGATCACCTGTGATGGGTGTGGTGCCCATCATGCCGGTGTTCATCATGCCAGTGTTCATCATACCGGTGTTCATCATACCGGTGTTCATCATGCCTGTTGTGGGCATTTGTGGCATGGGGCTGTACATGGAGCCAAATTTTTCTTTGAGGTAGTTGAATTGGCCTTGTTGTTTCCAGTCGATCATGCCGTCGATGCGGCCGGGTCCACCTGCGGACTGGACAGTTTGCCAGAAGTCAGCGGGTCCGTTGCTGCCGCGGAGGATGGAGATGATGCTGGATTCGTCTTGCTCACCGGTCCATCCGGAGCCGAGGACAGAGATGAGGCGACCTTTTTCCATGGGAGTAAGGGAGCCCATCAGCTCGGAGTTGGTGGTGAGGTTACGGACCATGTCGTCAGCTTGGGTGTCGAATGGTTGGTGTGATTTTCTAAGGATATCCTCGAACGCTTGCTTGGCTTGTGCGCGTTGTGGGCTGTTTGCTGGACCTGTGTCGTAGGTGAATTTGTCCAGCATGAAGCGGAACTCTCTTTGTTGTTTTGGATTGAAGAGAGTGTCGTTGAGTCTTTGGGGACCACCAGCCATTTGGACCATCCCGAAGAACTCAGCTTTGTTGTTTGCGGAGCCGAGGATGTTGTTGATAGCTTTTTGGTCAGCTTCTCCAGTCATGCCTGATCCGAGGATTTGGATGAGGCGACCTTTTTCAGCGGGGTTGAGTGCGCTGAGAAGTTCGGAGTCTCTGCTCAATTCACGTGCCATGTTATCGGCTTTTGTGTCGAATGGCATGTGAGTTTGTTCAAGGATTTGCTCGAATTTGGCTTTCGCTTCACCGCGGCTTGGGTGCATTTCTGGGCTCACGGGAGCGCGGCTGTCAGCGAGGGGAGCAGCTTGTGTGTTGCTGTTGGTGCCGATTGTGGGGGCGCCGTTTGTGTTGGCTGCGGTCAGGTTGGAAGTGCCCGAGAGGATCAGGTCATTGGTGTTGATACCAAATTGCTGCGCGAGGCTACCTGCGTTGATGTTGCTGGAGACGTTCGATTTTTGGCTCATGAGAGCGATTTGTTGGCGCAATGGCGAATTGCTTGTGCCCATTGCGGATTTGGTCGGTTGGGGGACCATATCCTTGATGCTCGCGAAGTCGTTCCATGCTTTGTTGGATTCGATGGTTTTGATGTCACTTTTGATATTGATGTTGACATCTTTGTTGATTGCGTTGTTGTCATTGGCGGGGGTTGGAATACTTTGGTGGACGTTTGGACCACCACCGATTTTTGCAGCCATGATGTGACTCCTATCGTATCGTTTAGGATGTAAAGGCGAAAACAAAAGCAACGAACCCTCCATTCAAAAGGGCTTTTTGACGAATGATGCTTTTGTAAAGAGATTGTGGGATTTGTACCACGATGACAGCATCATAGAAAGACAAAATCCCCATGTCAAGCAAAAAAACACCCACCAATTTTTGGCCTCAACGTGTCGATTGTGATTCAATGCAAGTGTTCGATCGCTGTTTTGTGTCTTTATCCCGTATGGTCGGGCCTGTTGTTTTACCTCTGTGTTGTTGACAGGAGGAATCCCCTCAGACGGTCCCGAGGACGAAGGGGTTTGTATCGTGCGATGCCTGTTTACGGAGTGGGCCATGTTTGACTTATGTGGAAGTGTTGATGTGTGTTGATTTGCCAAGTCCAATACGTACTGTTTGTTGTCTCTTCTCGCTCTGCTCGCTGTTTTTTGCGACGGGGTGTCCGAAGCAGCAGGTGTCTGTTTCTTCGCAACAAGGGCGCACATCCTTTGTCTCTGTGATCGCAGCCTGTCAAAAGGCGCGCCAGCGCAGGCCAACGTTAAAGCAGCCATTGTTTTATATGGCTCGTATCTACGAGCAAATGGGTGAGGATGACAAAGCGTTGTCCCTATATAAACGGTACCTGACATCCTTCCAATCGCCAGCATTGACAAGGTATTTACAGAAGGGGCAGGTCCAAATTCGTCGTCATCTCGGGAGTCGAGGTGTTTCGTGGATTGCAACACGGATCAACGCCGTACAAACGGGGAGTGTCGCACCCAAACTTTACTGGGGGCGTGCGCCGCTTCAGATCCAGTGGGCGCTGAAAAAGAGCGTGGGGGTCGAACGAGAGAAGGTTACGGAGCTCAGTCTTTTGCGTGTCCATCGCAGGATGGCGCGGCTGTACAGGAAGCGCAAACAAAGACAAGAGATGGACAACGCGTATTTTCGGGTATTTTTGCTCTCCGAAGAGATGATGAGACACTTTGTTAAGACAAGGCGAGCGTTTGATCCCATCAAGCCTACCAATGCAGAAGCTCGATTTTATATGGCCGAATACAGGCGCAAGATCTTTCAGCAGATGCCTTTTGTGTTGTACAAAAAACTCGAACCAGAGCTGATCAAAAACATGCGGATTCGCTTTGTCAGGCCACCGATTGGCGAGGCGGGCTTGTTATTGGCCCACGATTATATGCAGGTCTTCCCGATGAAGGTCAATGAATGGTCGTGGGCTGCGAACTTCCGACGTCTTGAGATTCAACAACTGCTCGCTCAAAAAGCCCTACGTTCGAAAACACCACCTTCACTCCCAACTGGAGTGGTCGCGACCTACGAGAAGCAAGTGAAGAGTTTGGCGATGTTGTGGTTGAGGAAAGCTCGTAAGGGATACGCTTCTATCTTGCAAAATGCCGTGAAGATCGAGCTGTATACACCGTGGGTTGAGCGCGGGATGCTGGCATATCAGCGACTGGTCTCAAAGAACGGAGGGGTGCTGACTTCTTCGCCTTGGTGGTCGCGTTTACTTCGCCTTCGCGAGCAATTTCGACAGGAACAAAAAAGTTCGAAGCGTCGCTTTGTACAGTTGACAAAGCAAATGAAAGCGAAATGTCTTCGCTATTAGTTTGTTTTTGAAGTCGAATCGAAAGCGGATGGGGTGGGCGCTATCTGTTTTGTCTTCAGAATGTACGTGTTCACATGGTGGACTTTTTCTAAGAGGAAGTAGGGAATGGATGAGTATCTCGATGCCTCTTGCAAGGTGTGAGTCTTTTTGAGAAAAAAGAATAAAAAGATTGAATGAAACGGTGGTTCGTGGCGTCCATTTTCACATGCAAGCAATTCGCTGTGCCATCTACAGGCACACATGTCCATCACACTGCTTCGTATGTGGAGCAGCCCCGCAACCATATGGTCGTTGTTTGCCATAAACATGTGCATTGATAGGGACGGATCTTCCCAAACATATGTACCCATATGGATAGGGTCTTCCCCTGTATTCCGCGTGTTTATTGGCGAGCGGTATCCTTTCGTTCATTTTCCAGTATTTGTCAAAAGGAGTTACTCATATGGTGAAACATTCCAGGGTACGATTGCTTTTATGTTTGGTTGGGGTGGGGTTTCTGCTTCCGTCTCTTGCGTTTGCGAGCGCTGAAGGGCGCTTTGTGAATGGGTATCTTAACAATCCGAAAGTCCGGTCCAAGCTCGATCCATTGCGGCGGAAAATGCAGAGGGCCAAGCGTCGTTTTGATGCAGCAGCAGCGCCTGTCCGTACGATTGTCAGACACCGTGGCCAAATTTGTGTGCGGGAGACACACCGGAAATGCCATTCGTGGTTTAAGTGTCGTCGCGATTGTAAACTGAAGGCCCTCGGGCGTTGCATCGCCTGGCTCCCCAAGAAGTGCCACAAAGCCCAAAAGTGCCACACCATCAAGACGTGCAACTTCAAAAAGGCCAAGATGTGGGTGGACCTCAAGAACAACGCTGAACATGCTTACAAGATCGCGAAAGCCGACTTTGAGAAGACAAAGCGACGTTTTGAGAGCCAGGCCAAGAAGACCTTTCGTCGTGTGCAAAAAGATGTCAAGAAGGCCTCCAAGAAGACGGTCGTGGCGTTGAAGAAAGCCGCCGACGCGATCAAGAGGGCGGCACGTGGTGCGTTCCTGTCCAAGATCAGAGAGCTTGAGCGGGCTGCAAAGAGAGCTGTCCAGCCACTGACTCGGATGCTCGCAGCGTCAGGCCGGACCAAACGTATCTTCTACTACAAAGGTAAGCCTTACGAGATCAAATACGCCAACCTTTTGCGTGGTGGCTTGAGGTCCGACATCCCTGGCTACCACCGTCGCAAACAGATTGTTAGCACTTTGAAGTCCAGGCAATGTTTTGATTTCCAAAGGGAGATGAACAAATTTGCCAACGGTGGGTATAAAAGAATATTGCTCAGAGCGTTTACGCAAATGAGTGTGATCGCGCCGATTTTTAAGAAGAAGTTGCTGCCGAGATTGAAGCAGGGGGCAAAGCAGTTTCTTAGCCTTGCGCGAAATCGGAACTTTGTTGTCAACAGCAAAAACGAGTATTTGGCAGCAAGAAGAAGTTATGCGTTCGCCAAAAAACATCACCAAGATTTGAACACAGGGAAGTCTGCGCTAAAAGCCAGACGAAGTCGCGAGCGATACAATAAGAGCGTGAAGCGTTTGGAGAAAGCCTACAGGATGCTCAAAAGAAGCGAGCGCGATATCAAAAGCGCGAAGAAGAGCATCAAGGCGTACAGAAAGGTTCTGTCCAAGTCGGCTGGAAAATCTGCCCTTGGCGGTGTCGCGATGTCTGTGGCGGGGACTGTTCTTGGGACAGTGTTTGTCTACGCAAATCCATTTTTCTCCTGTAAACACCACAGAAGCGAAAGTGCTTACAAAGCATGCTATGTCAAAACATATCTCAGTGATTTGGGAGATCTCATCTTTGATGTGACAACGTCGAGCATTTATACAGGCTTTGACCTGTCCGTGGTGACAAGCCTCTCTGTCATCATCGCGACACAAGTGACCATTTTGCTCGCGGCGATGTCGGCTGGACTCGGGGCGGTGATGGGTCCACTGGTTGGACTGATTGTTAAGATGGCAATCGGTGTTACGACAACCATGCTCTTGGCGAAGTTTGCCAAACCTCATTTCAAACGACGTCTTTGGTATGGGACCTCCATGCACCATCCCTTCAAAAAGGAGGCCGAGCGGGCCGCTGGACAATCGTGGCTTGTGGCGAAGCTGCCTTCCTCATTTTCGGCATATACACAGCAATTGCTTCGTGAGGAAGCGAAGAAAACCAAAGATTACGGAAGAGTGGGGCATCCTTGTCTAAACAAAAAATGTGTCGGTGATGCGTGGTGTAGCCAGCGAGAGAATCGCTGCTATGAGACTTGTTTCAGCACGCCCACTCGCAGTGGGAATCGAATTCCTCGTAAGAATCGCTACTTTTGTGATTATGGTCGTGAGAAGCCTGTCGGCCGGGTTGGTGGAGTATGTCAGCGTGGTCGTTGTGCGAAGGGAGCGTGGTGTAGCCGTCGAGAGAATCGATGCTACGAAACTTGTCTCGACACACCCACACGGAGTGGGAATCGTATCCCACGTAAGAACAGATATTTCTGTGATTACGGCAATGAAAAGCCCGGAAAGAGAATCCAACCAGCTCGCCCCAAAGGATATGTTGGGTGCTATCTCGACAAGCCACAGCGTGATCTGAGTGCTCATCTCGCCGGTTATCGCCACACACCAGCCTCTTGTATCAAAGTGTGTGCAAAAAGAGGTTTTCCATTCGCAGGTGTGCAGGATGGTGGTCAGTGTTTTTGTGGTAATCGATACGGAAAGTACGGAAAACGCTCGGGACGAGAGTGTTCGAAGAAGTGTGCAAGTGATCGAAGATATCTTTGTGGTCATGCGTGGAGAAATGAAGTCTACAAGACCGGCGCCACGCGACGTAACATCAAATATACTCGACGTGGTGGGTATGCCATTCATTGTGCACGAGGAGGTTGTTTGCGCAGTGGCCCAGGCTGCAATACATCTTGGGTACGTGGTCAGTGTAGCTTCCCCAATCATCAAGCGAAATATCTCTGCGCACAACACCCTCAGTGCAAGGCGATTGTGTGCAACCGAAGTCGCAGGGATTGTCAGGCTCGGCGAGGGACTCGTCTGACACGTCATTCAAGTTTTAACAGTTACATTCTCCGCTAAAACGCACCATCACAATCTTTCCATATCTTCCTTCTCTTCCTTTACTCCGAAGGATGAACTTCCCACAAATCCAAAACTGATCTGCAGTACGTGTTTTCCAAATGAAAAACTAAATCGATCAGTAGCAAAGGACTCTGATAGTTCTAGTAGCAGTTGAGACCTTGCACTATGGTATGGGGATGTAGTTGGATAATAAGTGATTCACTTATCATTTCTAAAGTCCATTTCCCGTTGTGTGATTTTCAATAGGGACAGTTGTAACCCTTTAGAATTCATGATCACGTATTATCACCATAATGAATGCCAATCT
>PCBK01000064.1 GCA_002731275.1 Deltaproteobacteria bacterium
CACAGGTGGTTCTTTACGCCCAAGCGCAGGTGCACAGAGAACCATCGCGGGGACCGTTTTTCCTCGCGCATCGAGCAGCTGTGCAGCGAGGACCGCCGTGATCCCGCCATAGCTTGAACCCACGAGCACAGGTAAAACATCCAGCTCATCGAGGAATGTGACGAGTTTCTCGACACGTTGGTTGAGATCCATCCCTTGAAAGTCCGGCGCGACGACATCGACTCCAGCCTCTTTGAGAGCCTGATACTTTCGACCGTGTGGGGCGCTCTCGAGACCATGACAAAAAACGACTTCAGGCATAGGTGCTCCTTTTGTCTCAGGGTGAAGAGGGGGTCATCATTTGTTGTAGCTTGCTTTTCAACGAGGGAGGCGTCTCAGGATGATCTGCGAGTTCCGTCAAGACAGGGTGAGCGTCACGAAGCTCTTTGGGAAAACGACGCATCATCGACGCACAGTGGAGGCGATTTTGTAGGAGACGCTTGCGAAGAGAGACCTTGATCACGCGCCCTTTGAGCCGGCGAATCAAATAGAAGGGAGGCCCTTTGAAGCGCAAAAAGACACAATCGAGCAGCGCAGGAAAGAGCACGTGTTTGAGTCGGTGTTTCGGTGCACGAGCTGCCTGAAACAAAACAAAGAGCGCGTACAAGTTGACCGTTGGACTGCGATCTTTGATCCCCACGCGCAGCGCCTTCAGGTGCGCTTCAGAGGACAATGGCATCGCGAGCAAACCGCGCAGGGCTTTCGCCCGCACAGAGCTATCGGGATCCCGGCGCAAAGACTCCCAAAACAACGGCGCGGCGAGCTCCCAGTGTTGGTCGTAACGAATCAAGGCTGTCAACAAAGCGTAGCGCACAAATGGTTTTTTCAGCGCAACAGCGTGTTGAAGGACGCGCTTTGACCAGTTGAGAATAGGCTCCCAACGATCGCGCCCAGAGAGTCCATCGCGTTTCGCGTGCTGCGAGATGTCTCGAAGAGTCGTCTTCACAGCACGACGCCACGGTGTCTTGGAGAATTTTCCTTTTCCATCATCAAGGGGGTATGTGAATGGCTGCGCATCCTTGGAAAAGTCATTGCGCAACGTGCTCAGTGACGTGCATCCAGTCATACACACGCAGATCAACAGTAACAACAGGCCAGTGCAGGGATTAGCGGGCAAGAGGACGAAGTCGTTTGAGGAGTGTTTTGGTGAGCGTTGGTGCATATTGTGTACTCATCTTCTCGATTCGTTGAAGAGCAGCTTTCCGACGACTTCGAGGAAGCGAAGAGAGAATCGCAGACGCGAGTGTGTACGCCTTTGCTCGCTGCTTTCGTCGGAGCGCGAGACGTAACTGACGATACTTCGAGCGCCTTGTGGAGAAAGCATCGTTGAAGTTCGCTCCGCCTCCCCCACGTGATGCTTTCTTGGGATGTTTTTGTACGGAAGTGTCAAGACCAAGACTTCGTGTACTTCCACCTGACGGTGGTGGAGCAACAGGAGGGATAAAACGGCGTCGAGGTCGGCTTCGGCGTGCAGGAGCGACACGAAATAGAGGCGCTGGAGCGGTACGACGAATACGAACTGCACGTTCTTGTTGGAACTTCTTCGACCGTCCTCGTGCGTACCGACGATACTTTGCGCGCCGACGAGGCCGCTTGCGGTAGCGTTGAGGAGAACGTTTTTGTGGAGCCTTTCGGGGGAGCGCAACAGACGCGCTCGGTTTGTTCACAGGTTGTCGCTCAGGTGAAGAGCTCCCTTGGCGCTTGGCTTCTTTCGCCTTGGAGAGCGGCGCGGCGGTCTTTTTGACGACCTCATCATCATCTAAGGCCTTATGGTTTGCGAGTTTTTGCCTGGGCGCATTGAGCGTTTGTTGCTGTACGGTAAAGAGCGTAAAACCACCGACAACGAGGAGCAACATCGCGAAGCCGATCGCAGGCTGAAAAGAGGAGAGCATATTGAGCTGCTTCCACAGGGAAGCGAGGAGGGATTCTTCTTGGACAGTGGATGCACGAGCGGCTTTGAGGATCGCGTCGTCGATTGCAGCAGAAGGCTCGAAAGTCTCCATTTGCTCTCTCGCGAAGACCATCAACTGCCGTTCGAACGCGACAGCTTGTGCTTCCTCTTCTTCCAGACGAGACTGTACATCTTCTGCAGACGTGTCATCTAGGGCGTCCTCCATATAATCGAGGAGCAGGGCTTCAAACTCATCCTGATTCATCGCGCTACGATCCTTCAATCTTTCAGGTCCTCAAGAGAGAAACCTGCTGATTGCAGATGTCGTCTCAAATATTCGAGCGCATACCGCATACGACTTTTCACTGTATTTTCGAGTGTACCGACAATATTCGCGATTTCTTTATAGGGTAGCTGTGAAGCCTCCCGAAGCAAAAAGACTTCACGTTGATCATCAGGCAGGCCGGCGATCCCTTTCTCAAGGGCGACACGTATCTCGGAGGAGAAGACACGTCGCTCTCCATCACCTTCTGTCACGATCCCTTCGAGGACTTGTTCGAGACGCAATCCGTCCTCCCCGTCTCCTGCGACAGATTGCTGAAGGGAGATGGTGTGTCGGTGTTTTTTGCGTCGGTAGGTGTCGATGCAGAGGTTACGTGCGATGGTGTAGAGCCATGTCGTAAATTTGGCTTGTTTGGTGTATTTTTTGGAGCTTTGTACCATACGCATGAAGACCTCTTGCAGGAGTTCTTCGGCGCGCTCGGTGTTTTTCACGTAGCGTAAGATGAAGTTAAAGACGGGTTTACGGTGTCTTCGATATAGCGCTTCAAAGGCACGGTAATCGCCAGAGATGTAGCGCATCATCAACTCTTCATCGGTGGGCGAGGTGGCCTTCTTGGACACCGACGCTGCGACCCCCACACCCATGATGATCCATATCATAGAGAGAAATAACATATCTTCTCACGCAACCTTCGTGGCTCATGTCAGGGTACAATCCTGACGATCTATAGTCTGCACTTCACCATCTCGGATACCTTGCATGAGCACGTTGTGTCAAGTGGAGATTCACGATCTGGGCGATGGCTCCCCTCATCTACCCGCCTCTACAAAGTCGTCGCCTCCGCCTCAAAAAAAGCAGCAGATTCACTTGGGGATGCACACCTTGGGGGTCTCGTTGCCAACAGCCAACTCCTGACAGCGACCATCAGATGGACAATCAGTGTCTGCATTACAGCCTTTTCCGCACACACCACCTGTTGAGAGCGCAAGGCACACCTGGCTGATCGCACACGCATTGGCAGAGCAACTGCCTACGGACTTCAGACAGTACCCAACCTCCGCGTCTTGTGCAAAAGTCACACAGCGATTGCCGCTCACACAACGCATCGACACATTGAACGCAGTGTCCGTCGCGCGGACACCACAGAGTCCACCTTCTTTGGCGGTCCCGTTGGGGATGCAGATCGCCGAGCCACCTTGCAACGCGGTGCAGGTCCCTTTGCCATCGTCACAAGCAGCGTCAGCTTGTGTACAGGTGTTGAGACAGAATCCAAAAGACAACCCGCTCTGTACCGCGATACAATCTGCACCTGTTGGACAGGTGATGGTGTTGTCACAGCGACCGTATATTTTCGCGATTTGGGGCGTCGCACACTTACTATCGGCACAACGAAGGGGCGATTTACACAGTCGAGCAGGATCAAGTGCATCTGCGCTTGAATCGATCCCACAGACCGCGCCTTCCGCAGCAGTTCCATCGGGATAACAGATCAACGTCCCATCTTGAAGTGCCGCACATGTCCCTTTCCCGCCCTCACAAGCGTCTCCTTCTTTGGCACATTTGGGCATGCAAAACCCTGTAGAAGCGCCAGTATCAAAGCTCAAACACACAGCGTCAGTTTTGCAGATGCGGTAATCATCGCACTTTTTGAAGGCTTCGACCACCTGCGGCGCTTTACACTTACTGTCTTCACAATACAGCCCAGCCTCACACACTTTCTGGGGATCAAACGTCTCATCATTCGCGGTGATACCACAAGCCGCGCCTTCTTTGGCTTTTCCTTTGGGAAGACAAAAGCTCCCCTGTGCAAGTGCGACACATACACCATCGCCGCCATCACAGTCTTTGCCCGAGCTCTCACATGTCGACACACAAAAACCTGTGGGGATGGATTGCGAGAGTTGAACACACTGAAAAGCAGAGGAGCACACACTCCCTGCACCACAAGCGCCTAGTTTACCGACCTCTTTAGGCTTCACACACTTGTCTTTTACGCAGTGAAGGCCTTCCTGGCAGAAGACAGCGCTTGAGATCGCCTCGGCAGTCTTGGGATCGAATTTGCAACTGTCCCCTTCTTTCCCAGTCCCTTTGGGCATACAGATCGCAGACGCGGTCGTTTGGGCCAGACATGTCCCTTTCCCATCGAGACATTCTTTCGCACCGGACTCACAATAAGGAAAACAGTAGCCATGTGATACGCTGTTGTCGATCACACCACACGTCGCCCCATCACCACAAAATCCGATCCCCTTGCCACACTTGCTGTACGCTTCGATGGTCTTGGGCTTGATACATCGATTAGAGACACACTCAACGCGTCCGTTACTACAGGGACTACAATCATCTTTTTTCGAGCAGAAGTTCGGACACAAGGGATCTTCGTTGATGACGCACTGGCCTTCATTGCAAACCTCTCCGATCTTTGTGCAGTCGAGATCTTTTTCACATTCGGGCTTTGTCTCCCCTCCACATCCCCAAAATCCTGCGTGCACACAGCACAACATCCCCAACACCATCAGCCAACGAACAGCGATTTTATGCATACTACAGCTCCTATCTGATCCAATCCACCACCCCATGCTTCAGGCAAGCGATCTGTCTGCTTAAGGCTGACAGGGCTGACGGCTCTTGAGTGACACACCATCAAATGTCGCAAAGCACGCATGAAAATACGTACGCCCATCACAACCACACACGGGTTCATGGGGGACATCACAGTATGAAGGTCGCTTTTGACACGTCCCACCCGATGTGGACAACGCACATGAACCTTCGGCTGCGATGCAGACAAAACCTTCGAGACACTTGAGACCTCCGGGTCCACCACATGGGCAGAGCTTCTCGGTACAGAGTGTCTTGCCATTTTCACAACGACAGGCATTGCAACCATCGGCAGCAATATAAGTGTCTCCGTGGAGATGAAATTTATCGTTATAAAGGCAAGGTTGCTGCCCTGGTCCAGTGCAAACCTTACGGGTACAAGTCACATGTCCCTCGCCCTCAAACGTCCCACAAGAGCAGTAGTTACAGCCATCCGTCGCGAGAAAAAAGGAGCGCTGTTCAAATGGCTCACCATTGTAATGACACTTCGGTGCAGGCGGCAATTCAATACGCCCACACCCTCCCGACTCCACCCCCATCAATAAAAAACTGACACACAAAAAAAACAGACACGTACGCATCGAAAACATCCTACATTGGTCTTTTTTGCAAGAACGACAAAAAAAGAGCGAGATGACTCTCAACTCATCACCACAAATGTGATATATCTTCTACTTGTACTTCGGGGAAGAAATCTGAGCTTGATGTGGTTTTTCCATCATAAAGCCGCCCATCAAAAATTGCAACGCTTACACCGAGCGCAAGGAGAAACAATATGCAGCTTCGAGTTGTCCTATTCGTCTTGTGGGGAACGTTGGGTGCATTGTTTATGTACCAGACACCTGCCCACGCAAGCGAAACGATATGCCGTACAGTCTGCCAACCCAAATACAAGTGCTATCGGCAAAGAAAATGCTACAGCAAGCCATACTGCTACCCCGTCCAACGCTGTCGATGGCGCACTGTATGTGACGACGAAGGCGAATACGATGGATGCTACAAAAAACGTTACTGTTGGACCAAACAAAAGTGCACCTACCGACGTGTCTGCAAATACTACAAACGCTGCGGTGAGTATTATGTCGCCCAACCATGTTTTCGAGAACCTTTCATGACGCTCCATATGGTCTGCCCATTTTTTTCGGTATGATTGCATTCTTTCTAAAATACTGTTGCAATCTTCCGTGTCTATGCTAGAACGTGCTACTTTTTCTTGCAATTTATCGCGTTCATTGCTAAATTTCTGGACATTGTTTCTTCCGACCTCAATTTTAGCACGTAAATTGGAGCTTTCATTTTCTAACTTTGCCTTATTAGTATTAGCATCAAGCATCCGTTTTGTTAGTTGAGCCTTTTTTGTTTCAAAGTTTGATTTTAATTGGATCATTTTATTCACTTCTTTTATCCAATGAGCACATGAAACAACTATTTGTCCATTGTTTTCATCCATTAACAATTCATTGAATTCGGCCGTATCGACAAATGCAGAGAAAAGTCGAATAGTTTGTTCATCCATACTGCTAGGTATTAGCTTGACTGATATTCCTTCTTTTGATGCAGTTTTCATTTTGATTAAAGCTTTCATCTTCTTAAAAGCATCTTTTGTCTTGATCGACTTTCCAAATATATATACAAGTCCTTGGAGTAAAATCTTCGCAGAAGGAGACGCTGGCTTCTTGGAAGCTTTTTTCTTTTTACTTTTTTTTGATTTTCCTTTATTTAAAAATTTAACTAGCGCTTCTCGTCCTTCTTCATCACCATCCATTGAAAGCAAAATATTTTTATACGAGTTGAATAATGTTTTTAAATTGGAAGATGTGGACTCCACTAAGACGATTTCTGTTTGTGCTAATTGGTCAAGTTTACCAGCATAATCCTCTGTATCCTTTTCAGTAACTTTCAATCGATCCTCATATTTGTATATCTTGTGGTTTTCGCCATCAATTTTTTTATGAAAATGTTTTATGTCTAGTTCTATACCTTTAATTCTATCATCACTTTTTTCCATATTATTCATAAGATTAATAATTTTTTCTTCATTTCTTTTATAATCCTCTGCAACTAAGATCGTATTCTTACGATAGTTGGTGATTAAAGTTGAAACCAGTCTAACACAATCTTCAAGCTGTCTTGGTATACACGGAATTCCAAAGTTGATTTGCCAAACATTGGATATTTGTCTATAAATACTAGTTAACGACGGTATCGCGGCTGATCTATCATCTGTATCTTCCATCAAATTATTCATAGACTTCATTAAAAACGAACTCGGTGGTTGACTTGTAGATATCATAGATGCAAAGCTCATTCCGTGGTCTCTCCAATACTTACAAGCATGTTTGTCAGATGATTGTACTATATATACAATCCTAGCATTTGTTTTTAACACATCGTGCTTTGACAAAATTACGCTTATAGTAGATGGACCCCCATTAAATGCCTGTTTTGTCATAGTGCTCCATGAACAATTGCCAACTATTAAAATGGTGTTGTTTTGTGACTTCACGTCATCGCGTAACAACGATCGCATTTCAATGATTTCAGTTTTAAAACCTAAAA
>PCBK01000065.1 GCA_002731275.1 Deltaproteobacteria bacterium
CGAGCGCGGTTGTTCACGATCCCACAGCTCCCTTCATGTGGAACAGGGTCTTTCGTCCGCTGATGTGGAGAATGTATGCGGATATGTTGTACATGGAATTGTTTATCGCGGCATCGGACACCAAATGGACGATTGTCCGCCCTCCTCAGCTTGTGGATGGTCCGATATCAGGAGCACTCAAAGTCGACCACATCGACCCCCCCAAAGGAAAACACAAGATCACCCGTGATGACCTCGCCGCCTTCCTCATGGAAGAAGTCAACACACAAACCTACCTCTACAAGTGGCCGATGCTTGACGTATGACAACAACGGAGGGCGAAGACAAACGAACCCTTCGATCGAGTCGGACGTTATGTCCTATTGTGAGGTCGTAGGCATATTTCGTGAGCAGAACATATTTAGTCTTGTTTCTCTTCGAGACTGATATAGACTTTACCGGTCTTTTCGGGGTAAAGGCCGACACGTCCTTTGTACACTTCACGTAGGACATCCATATCGGCTTTCACATCATCGGAGGGATAGAGTGGTGGTGCGAAACCACCTTCGCGTGTGCCAAAGTCGAGGACACTTGGTAGGATGGGGACGTTGGCTTCTTTGGCGATGACGTAGAAGCCGGACTTCCATTTGTCGACGTACTTGCGCGTGCCTTCTGGTGGGATCGCGAGCATAAAGACCTCGCGGTTTTGGAATTGTTCGGCCATCTGAGCGACCATCCCACCGGGTTTACGACGATCAATGGGGACGCCGCCAAGCAATCGCATCAGCCAGCCAAGAGGTGGTGAAAAGAGCGTGTGCTTGCCCATCCAGTTGAGCTTGAGACCAAACACCTTGGCAAAGCAGATCATGTACACAAAGTCCCAGTTACTCGTGTGAGGGGCTGCGATGATCACAGCCTTCTTGATATCTTTGGGGGGCGCACCAATTGTGTCCTTCCACCCTCCCATCTTTAAAATCAGTCGCGCCAACCATGTCATCTCATTGCCCTTTCTTTGTGGCCTTGGCCTTTTGTGTTGTCGGTTTGGAGGCAGGAGCCTCTCCACTTCGTACGAGCCGGAACCCAGCCCCCAAAAATCGCGTCGTCGCGTGTAATCTGCGTCGATATGTTGCGCGAAGTGTATAATGAACGCTGTAAAAATAACCTCCCTTTACGATCCGGAATCCACCGGCAGAAGGATTCGGAGCGTCTTTGGGGGCTGGGACACGATCCCAGCACCACTCCTCGACGTTCCCGTACATATCGTACAGATCCCACTTGTTGGGCTGCTTTTGTGCGACGAGTTGGACCCCTGCACAGCGCACCGCAAAGCTCTGCTCTGGATCATCCCAGCGAAACGTCGCCTCCTTTGAAGGACGATAGCATCCTTTATAAGAGACGACTGCATTTTGACGATACCAACTCATCTTGCGAGGGTGAGCATACCGGGCTGAAGCTGCTCCGGCGCGCGCCGCGATCTCCCACTCGTGCTCTGTGGGCAATCGGTAGCCCTTACAGTTCGTGTAACCTGTCTCTTTGTACTTTGTGTTGAGGTGACAACGACGCTTTGCCTTGCGCCCACTGCACACAAAACACGTCGGCAGGCCGTGCTTTTTGGAGAGCGCGTTGGCATACGCGAGGGCCTCATGCCAGTGGACGCGTTCAACAGGACAATGGGCGCCACATGCCCGAAAATAAAAGGGAGCATAGCCCATCAACGCGACAAAATCGCCTTGTGTGGTTTCGGTCTTCGCGATCCAAAAGCCTCTCTTGAGCGTCGCGTTTCCTTTCAGGGGTGGGAGTGTGCCTTTAGGTTGTGGCATCGATGTGATAGGGACGAAGCGCTTCTTTTTGCCGTCCTTGTCCGTCAACCAAAGACCATCTTCGGATTTAGGCGCGCCGAGGGGGTACGTTCCGGCTCGTACCCACACCTCTTTGCCTTCTCTGTAGATCTTCTTTCTGACGACGGGGCGGGGAGCGGCCTTCTCTTTGAGCTGTAGCCACTGTACGGACATCGCGCCAGGCTTGAGCGTGACGAAGACGTCTTCTTTTTTGAAGCCACGTTTGACCACTGTCATCCTATATTTCCCAGCTCTCAGGACGAACTTTGCAGGAGTCACACCTCGTGGTTTTCCGTCGATATAGACCAACGCATCGGAAGGTTGGCTGTTGATGTGGACGCGCGCAGCCTTTGGGTCGAGCGCGGGTCGACGAGGCCGTGTTGGAGGCTCTTGCCTCCTCATTTCAGGGGCTTTACGACGTGTCATTGGGGGTTGTTGTGTGCGCTGGCATCCACATGGAACGCTGAGCGCCCACACTGCACAACATATGAGAAGTTTTCGCACATCCATCTCCATGGACCTTTCGTATCATCGACGTGTAGAGAACATTCAGATCCATCCATCTCTTTGGGAATCCAGAGGCACATCATACTCTCACATCCGAAAAAAACAAACCCGAACCTGCTTGACGAGATCACACAGAAGGTCTACTTTTGAGCTACAGGAGCGCACGTAAAGCACCTGCACAGAAGACAAAGAGCCGATACACACGGGACGTAGTTGATGAGCGAGAACCCAGCACAATCACCCTCTCAAGGGTTGGTCTTTCCTTCCAGCGACGAGCTGCCTGATGAGCTGATGGCGTTCGACGGTGAGATGCTCGTTGGCGAAGAGATCGACAAGTGGACCATCACAGAGGTCATCGGTGAAGGTGGGATGTCGATCGTCTACAAGGCCGAACATAACTGGCTCGACCAGGTCGCCGCGATCAAACTCTTACGTCCCGAGTGCAGTGAAAATCGCCGACTGATGGAGCGGTTCCAACGTGAAGCTGTGATCCTCAGCCGCCTACGACATCCCAATATCATCGAAGTCAAAGACTTTGGGATCGATCCAGAGTATGGCCATTTTATGGTCCTTGAGCTGCTCGAAGGCGATGAATTTACCAAACCATTACAACAAGCACCACTCGCCAATGAGTTGCTCCTTGATGTCATGAGACAGATCTGTGATGCGCTTGATGTAACCCACAAGGCCGGGATTATCCACCGCGACCTCAAACCTTCTAACATCTTTATCTCGCTCAAAGCAGGTGCGCCCCACATCAAGTTGCTCGACTTTGGTGTCGCAAAGGTCCAATTCCAGGAAGACGCCAAACAACTTACCTCCACGGGGATGATTATGGGAACACCTTCCTACATCGCCCCTGAGCAATTGATGCCTGAGAACGAACTGACCGCAGCCACTGATATCTATGCGCTCGGTGTGATCTTGTTCGAGGCGCTCACTGGGCGGCTCCCCATCGACGGTGGGCACTCCATCGAACACGCGACACTTGTCCTGACACAAGAACCGCTGACGCTCGGGGCACTTCGTCCTGAGTTTGCAAACTCGGCCCTTGAAGAACTGCTCGGGCAGATGTTGCAGAAAGACCCACACAAGCGCCCTTCATCGATGAAAGCGCTCTGGCAATCCTTTCAGCAAGCGCTGATCGCGCTCAGCCGACAGCCTGTACAAAAACCCAAAAAGTCACAGCTCGCGAGCAGGTGCATATCTCTCGACACTCCCACAGAGCTGCCCCTGCCTGCCCCCAAAAAGTCACAGGAGGGTGTACAATCTGCCCCGATCGCCTTCACCTTCAAGGGCGGGCAACTCGTCGCTGCGGCGCCTCCATCCCCGATGAGTGAAGGCTCTTCGACACCCAGTGTGCGCATCAAACCCTCAGGCGAGCACGAAAGTCTCGACGTTGTTGAACTGCGGCCACCCTCCTCCGATGAACTCGCGCAGACATTCGATCTACCCGAAGAGATTACGAAAAAGTACAAGCCAACGCCTCCCCCACAGACAGAGACAAAGACACCTGTCAAGGCGACGACTCCAGCGTCGTCGACACCTTCGCTTGAACGACCTCATACCTTCGATCACACCACACCTCTTCCTCTCCATGAAGATGTACGTCCCAAGCACCATTCCCCCATCACAAGCAAGCACTTTGAAGACACTGAACATCCTGCACGACCGCAACTCTCCAAACAAACACAGCCCAAAAAAAACGTGCAGGCTTCCAAGAGGATCTCACAAGAGCGCGACAAGCTCCAACCTCCGCCATCTTCCGACTCAAAGCTGATACTCGGCGTGGTGCTCGTCTTCATGCTCCTCTTGGGTTCCGTCAATCTCTATCTCTACTTGAGAAGCCCCTCTCCTCAGTACGAATTACCAACCCGGTTGAAGCGGGTATGGCAGCGTGGTCAGCAAGCCTCACAACAAAAACAATTCGATACGGCGATCACCTTCTTTGAACAGGTCACGCGAGACAGAGCCTGGAAACAGAGCCTGACCTATCCTCGACTTTACGCCAGGATCGCCCGTCTACACGCCAAAAAGAAGCGCTACACATACGCCATTCGTTATATGCGTATGTACATTCGAGACGTCAAACAACTGTACCGGACCTACCAACAACTCCGAAAAGCACCCCCTGGAAGTAAAAAAGAATACAAACTCTCTCTTTTGAGAAGACAGCTTCCCAATACGAAAACGTTTAACACTGAAAAGTGGGCGCTCTCTTCGTGGGAAGAGGCACTGAGACAAAAAAAGAAGAAAGATTGATCCCCTTCACTTCCCCCTCCTTTTTGACAAATGGGAATAAGATATCCAGGGGAAGGCCAGCGTTATCCCAAAAATCCAGTCATCCAGAGTGTAAAGAAGAGGCTCCCGATGGTTGAGGCGCAACCGACAACCATCAATAGACCGTCACGCATCGTGATCGCGGTTGCGATACAAAGGATCGCAAAGGACGGTGGTGCTGCACCAAAAGGTACAAGCGCGAGTGGGTACATGGTGAGCGCCAACAAGATAGACAGGATGGCCGCGAACCACGAGAAGGGCTTTTGTGTTAAAAAGACCCAGCGCGTCGAGAGGAGAGAGTCCATCTTTCGGGTGTACGGCAACATGCGCTCACATCCTTGTTTGAGTTTGTCTGCGGGGACTTCACGTGAGACCATCGAGGAGGGCAACCAAACGTGTTCACGTGAGAGCAACAACTGGACCGCGACAAGGATGATGATAGAGGCTGTAAAGATGGACATTCCAGGGATCCCTCCTGTGAGGGGAAATAACGCAATGGCCGAAGGGATAAAAAGGAGTGGTCCAAATGTCCTGGTCCCGAATGTCTCCAACAAGTGTTGCACAGAGATCTTCTCTTGCTCTTCTGAGAGCGCGATGAGTCGCTTTAGAAGGTCCGACATGGAGTGGACGTTTTCCTGTGTGTCTTTGGACGTGGTGGATTCTGTGTAGGCTTTTGCTTCACACGTGGACGTTGACATGGACTTCCTCCTGTTTGGAGGACACTGCGAGACAAAGCTCACTGTGTCCTTACGAAAATGGGCACCTACAAAGAGCATTGCACATATCGTTCCATGCAAAAGAAAGTCGTGTGGGAAAAGTACATTCTTGATTCCCACCGGGCGTATTGATATATTCGGGAAGCTCTTGCTCGGCGTCACTTGAGCAATCACGCTCACGCTCCCCGCTCATGATACATTCGTTCCCCCCGCGGTGTGAGCCACAGATAGAGTCTCATCAATAAGACGAAAGGTTGGCAATATGGCAGCAGCAGAAGGCAAAAAAACACTTCTCGCTTCCGCAAAGACAGCATCTTCGAAGTTTTCGGTGGAGGACATCTCCCTGGTCGTCGTGGAAGGACCACACCAGGGAAAAGAGCTGCGTGTGGAGACGGATCTCGTCCGCATTGGTCGGGATGACTGGTGTGATCTCGTCCTCGACAAGGATCAGTGGGTGAGCAATATTCACTGTGAATGTTGGATCGACGAGCGTGGCATTCGTATCCGCGATCTCAACAGCAAAAACGGCGTCCTGCTCGACAACTGTCCAATCTTTGATGCCTATCTGAGGCCCGGCGCGAAGGTCAAGATCGGTAGCTCTATCATCGAGGTCAAATCCCACAACCAAACGCGCGAGATCTCCATCTCCTACCACGATTCGAGCGGTCTGCTCGTTGGAAAGAGCCCCAAAATCCGCAAGATCTTCTCGATGTTGCCCAAGCTCGGTGTGCGCAAAGTCGCGACGTTGTTGACAGGTGAGACCGGGACGGGAAAGACGACTGTTGCCCAAGCCATCCACCAACAAAGTAACGAAAAAGACGGACCATTCGTCGTTGTGAACTGTGGTGCGCTCCCCGCTGGGCTGATCGAGGCGGCGCTGTTCGGGCACGAGAAAGGTGCCTTTACAGGTGCAGATGCCCGACGTGAAGGCTTCTTTGAACAGGCTCATGGTGGCACTCTCTTTCTCGATGAGATCGCCGAGCTGCCTCTCGATTTACAACCCAAATTGCTCGACGTGATAGAGCGAAGACAGATCCGGAGACTTGGTGGGACTTCCGAGCTTCCTGTCGACTTCCGCCTGATCACCGCGACACACAGACACCTGCCCACTGAGATCCAGGAGGGACGCTTTCGCGAGGACCTTTATTTTCGCGTCTCCGTCGTCGAATTTGAGGTGCCACCGCTGCGTGAGCGCATCGAAGACATCTCCCTGCTCATCGACAAACTCCTGCTCTCACTCAGCCCACAGAGCGATATCAAACTCAGCGAAGAGGCGATGCGCGCGCTCAAAGGCTATCTCTGGCCCGGTAACATCCGTGAGCTGCGCAATGTCTTGGAGCGCTCCATCACCTTCCTCGAAGGCAACACCATCGAGCTGGATGACCTGAATTTGCGCTCCCTTCAGAGCAATACACAGTCCATGACCAACGCGCTCAACGCTGCACCACAAAATACACAGTTGTCATCCTCACAAAGCAGCTTACTCCCGAGCTTTCCGCTCTCAAATAACGAGGGACCACTCGAACTCAAAGCGATCCTCGCGGAAGCCGAGAAGACGTTGTTGTTGCAAGCTCTCACTGAAACGGATGCCAACGTACAGTCCGCCTCCAAACTCCTCAGTATCTCCCCCGCGTGGCTGTACAACCGCATCAAAAAATACGATATCAAGATCAAAAAATAATCCCACACCCACGAAAGGCTCTCCTCATGTATAGAATCGTAGGATACCTGTATCTGCTCATGTGTGTCGCCTCTTCGATAGCGTCTGCGGAGACCTATGAACCCCCTCTTCTGAAACTCAACAAGTCGATCGCGCACACCCTCAATAGAGCCCTGCGCCCGAAAGAGATCGTCTCCTTAGAATACCGTCTTCAGGTCCAAAAGAGTGGCCTCTACCGCCTCGCGATGGACTTTAAGAAGGGAGGCTATCGCGGACCTCTCTGTCAACTCGTCGATGCAAAGGGCGACATCATCGACGCGACACGCCGCGCCTGTGTCCTCTACAACGCGCTGTCCAAAGGTTTGTACACGTTCCGCGTGACCTTCCAGCATGTCATGCCCAACAGCCACTACCTCGCCTCTTTTACAGAACACAAAGAGTGGACCCCTTTGATGGCGAACACCCCTGTCAAGCGCGCGTTCAAGGACCAGTTTGACGCTCACTTCTACGGTTTTCAGGTCTTCAAAAAAGGTCTTCATCTGCTCCACACAAGCGTCGTCAAGTTCCCTGTCTATGTCACTTGCGACCTGTACACGGCTGATGGCAAAAAGTGGGCGAGCGGAAGGCGCGATATACCACGCTCACAATGTCAGCTTCCTGCCGTCCTTTCCCCCGGTGAGTACTGGCTTAAAATCATCCCTACGGCTTCTGTCAGCACGTGGAAGTACCAGCTCGATCTGCTCACCTTCCCTCATCAAGCTCTCAAACAGGCGACGCTGGGGCGAGGAACGTTCCAAAAAAGCCAGCAGCACTTTTACACCTTTGACGTCGACAAGACAGGTCTCTACACCATCACAACGGCCTCAAAGCATAAACGTATTGACCCAGTGTGCCGGCTCTTCACACTTCGCGGCGCAGCGATCGCGGCCGATGACAACGCTGGCCAACAATTCCACTGTCGCGTCCTTACTCCTCTCCTGAAGGGACGTTATTTGTTGTGGATTGGGCGGGGGCGCTTTTCACGTCAGGGGCCTTTTTCATGGGAGGTGAAACCTCTCACATACACATCTCTATCCCCACAAGTCCCTCACGTGGGCACGCTGCGCAGTCAGTCCAATCCCGAATACTTTCGACTCAATATCACCAAGGCAGGTCCCTACCGCATCGAGACACGCACGACCAACCCACGCACCAATCCTGGCTGTCACTTGCTCGACGCATATGGCAGACGACTCGCCTCATCATACCGTGGCGGCCGAGGGAAGAATTGCCTGCTCACGCACCAGCTCAAGCCTGGGACGTATTGGTTGCGCACATTCATCGCGTTTCACTCTGGCGCGTCGGCGTATAAGGTTTCTTACTACCCTCTTGGGATGACCTTCTCGAAGCAGGGCGTCCAGCGTCACCCTCTCACGCTGGAGACTCTTTACAAAGCTGACTTTCGTCATCGCGGTGAGATCGATGTCTACAGCGTGCAGATCAAAAAGGCAGGCTCGTACACCTTTGAGACGCGCACTCACTACACCTCGACAGATCCGATGTGTTATTTGTTGAGCCAAGACGGGATTATCCTCACAAAAGACGACAACAGCGGCCCTGGAAAGAATTGTCGACTGACCTTCTCACTCAAGCCCGGCACATACTTCCTGCACACAGGTCCGGCAGGTTGGCTTGTCGCGCGCTCTCCCTACTTCGTCGGATATCGGCGTCACACCACACCTCCCCTAAAGACGGACATCTGTTATGACGGTTTGATCGATGAAAAGACACCTCTCAAGGTGACCTTCAAAGCATCCAAGCGCCACTTGCTGCTTCGGTGGAATATCAAACAAGCCGGTCACTACCGCCTCACAGTCGAAGGTATAGACCAGCACAAGCTCTACTGTGATCTGTACACAGACCTCCACACACGCAAACATTTTCGCTTTTTGTGGCGCAAAGGCCAACGTTGTGAGTTTGTCGGCTATCGAAAGGCCGGTGAACATGCGCTCAAATTGCGACTCCCTGCCGCGCTCTCAACGGGCTCCTTTAAAGTCCGTCTCTCGAAACAACAACCACCCTCGACACGTCCCACGTCTCGCCCTTCGAGCGCTCCTTCTACCCCGTGAATCCTCTCCTCCCGCCGGCTTGCGCTCAGAGCAATTGACGATAGGTCGTCCGTTGCACCTCGTTCAACCATGTAAACGTCTCGTGGTCTGCAAATGTGAACGACACCTCTTTCTTTGTCATACGTAAAATCCCCCAGGATGCATCTTTCAGTCGATGATTGCGATCGAAGTCCAGGTGTTCGAGGCCAACGAGTGAGCTTCCACCGGGACCCTCTGTGGGACCTATGGTCTCGTGGTGATGACCAAAAAAGTGGCATCGTGGTTCGAGGCGCTCGGCGAGCTGTGCGAGGTGTGTTGAACCTCTCTCAAACGCGTCAGATTGTGGTCCTGCGTGGGTCAACAAGATGTCGATATCTTTGATCCCCATAAAGGACCAATGGATATCATCCGTCTTGAAGTACTTGGGATCACGAGTCTTTTCTTTGGCGCGTCGGTGGGCTTTGCGTGCTTTTTTGCCTCGCCCTCGCTCTTCAGAAGGTGGATCGATCCCCCCAAAGCCAGCCACTCGTACAGATTGTAATTCTTCGACCTCTCTAATCGGGATATCGACGATGCAACCGTCAGGGATGTACCATAGCTTCTCCCACGGATCGAACGCCGTGGGCTCTTTGAATTGCTGTAAAAATGAAAAGTCCTCGTGATTGCCGCGGATACAGTATGCGTCTGGCATGTCGCCCGTCGCATGTATGCGCTCACCCTCTTCGGAGCGGTAACAGAAGGGCAAAAATCCCAACTCATCGGGATCGTGCTTGGCGTACTTGAGTGTCGCTCCATCGAGTGTTGTGTGATCGGGATATGCGCCGATGTCACCGACCTGCAAGATCGCCTGAAGGTGATGTCCTGTGTGACGCTCCCACAGTCGCGAGAGAATGTACATCAACTCGACGCGACCATGTATGTCACCAAAGACCGCGATGTATGCGGCTTGTTCATGCTCTGTGTTGTCCATTAAAACCTGCCTGTGTGCCTTCTTCGGTTGTGTTGAAGAGGCCTTGTCTTTTTGGGGATGTGCTTGTGCAAACAGCAGGTTTCAACGGATAAGTGAGGTGAAAAGTTCGTTCCTTTTGGCGCTGGCGGCCTTATCGTTCAGGTGTTCTTTCGACACAGACGATGGGATCTTCCCAGACTTGGTCGTACTCCACTCCGGACATATCGTCATCTTGAAGGACCGTGATAAGTCCAGGGCGTGCGTTGTGAAGGCGGATACTGTCTTCGAGAGAGAAGAAAGAAGACTCACTGTCTTCGTCGTTGTTGAGGTTGAGATGGGTGAGCGCAGGTAGAGCATCTGGTGTGCAAAAGATCTCCAGGCCATCAGCGGTGATGTTGTTGTATACAGCTGAGAGGTGGGTGATTTGTTTTGTATAGGGAGAGTCTGCGAGCGCCTTCGCGCCTGTGTTGCCAAGCTCGGCACCGACGAGCCAAAGGTGTGTGAGTGAGGCGATGGCAGGCGCGGCGGCGATGCAAGAGGCGCCATCATCTCCGATGGGATTAAAGTCCAACTCCAATCGTTCGAGTTGGCCTTCGGAGAATGAGGAGAGAAGCAGCTCGATCGCTCTGGCGTTGACGTTGTTTCGGCTGTATTCGAGTTGGCGCAGGTTGCTGAGATAGGGAGAAGCTACGAGCGCTTCGATCGCCTCAAGATCGGAGTCATTGCGTCCAAGTTTGAGATGGGTGATGTGTTGGAGGTTCGGTGAGCCTGCGAGCACTTGGATCCCTGCGCTGCTGATCGCGTTGAATAACAGATCCAGTTGGGTAAGCTGTGTGACGACATCGGATGTTGCGAGCGCTTTTGCACCTTCCAGGCGGAGCGAGTTGTGCTGAAGGTTGAGTCTTTTGAGACCAGACAAGAAGGGCGCTCTGAGGAGCGCCTTCAACATCTCGTCGTTGATCTGGCACAAGGAAGCGCTCAGCGACGTCAACATCCCCATATTCATCGACCGCGCAAAGGTCTTGATGCTCTTGGTGTTGCACTTATTGCCGTCGTAGTAGAGTGTCTTCAGCGAGCTGAGGTAAGGAGATGAGGCGAGCACCTCCAGGCCTTCTCCGTCGAGATTGGAGAACTCCAGATGCAACCTCGTCAAATGAGATACAAAGGGCGACGAGACGAGGTTTTTGAGACCGCCTATGTTGATTCCAAGAGAGACATCCAACGTGCGAAGTTTTCGAATGTAAGGAGACGCGGCGAGAGACGCTGCGGCGGTCTCATCGAGCCTGTTTCCTGAGAGTGAGAGCGTGTGGAGGTCTTGTAGCTCAGGTGCATTCGCCAGGATCGCGATGCCTTCCTCTCCAAGCGTATTGCCATCGAGTATCAGGACACGAAGCGCCGGAAAATGCTGCGAATACAGCATCCTGATCAACATATCATCGCCCATACTACAGTGGGAGAGATCCAGCTCTGTCAGGTGCCCAAATGAATACACATCATCTTCGAGGGCAGACACGAAGGCTTCGATGAGATGGTCACTCTCTTGGAATAACACACGGCGTCCGAGTAAGAACGGACTGGCTTCTTGGGGATCGTCGATGTAGTAGAGACATTGGTCAGCGGAGACGCTACGTAGCTCGTCGGGCCAATGTTGCATGTGCCCTTCTGCGTATTGGATGGCGGGTAATCGCTCCTCTTCAGGCCATCGCTCCAAATACTCCCACACACGCTCCCAAAGACCTTTTGAGGGCGGTTCTAATAACAATGTCCGTAATGTCGAAAATCGTTCGTTCTCTTGCATGGCGCCCCTTTGTGACATAAGGTCTGAAATAGAGAGTCGATCAAATCGAAGAAAATGCCCATGAAATGGGATTATTCACGTGGTGAGTGTTTGACAGCAGTGCGTTTTCTTGATAGGCAACATGGGAAAATGTACGTACCTGTCGTACACCAAAGCTGTAGGATACATTTACCACAATAGAAAGGCCAGACTTTATGAGCACAACCCTGCAATTTGTCACAGCCCAAGAGGCAGTCGAATCCAAAGTAGCCACTCTCTTGATTGGCTCCAAAGAGAGCCTGGAGAGCGAGCTTGCACAGAGCGTCCTCCCCGCAGGTGCAGCCCCCCTTTGGGACAACATGGTCAGCTCCCTCTCTGGTGGCGATCAAGGCGACAGCTGCCAGAGCTGGCTCGCAGGAGAGACCCCCCAGCGTCTCGCCATCGGCGTCCTGCCCGAACACTGTTCACGACACAACAGTCCGGCCCATCCACACGCCGTCACCTCGTTGGTCAAGTCCAACGCACCTGGCAAAGGTGACGTTGAGATCATCGCGGTGCTCGACAAAGCGGAGTACGCCTTTGCAACAGCATGTGCGATCGCGCGGGCATTTCCCCTCTTCTCCCGTAAGACCTCCAGCAAAGCACCACAACAGATCGCGATCCGTTTTGTGGCCCGAGAAGGTGAACTTCCTGCGACATCCATCCTCGAACACGCCGCAGAAGGTGTGCGTCGTGCCGGGCGTCTCGTCGACACGCCTACTGCAGAGCTGCACACAACCGCCTTCGCCAAAGAAGCCGAAGAGCTCGCCAAAGAGCTCGGCGTCGAGTACAAAGCCATCACAGGCCAGGAGCTCGCCGAGCAAGGTTTGGGTGGACTTTGGAACGTGGGGCGCACAGCGATGCAACCGCCACGCCTCGTCGTCCTCAGCCACAACCCCGAAGGCGCGACGGAGACATACGCCTGGGTCGGTAAAGGGATCGTCTACGACACAGGTGGATTGAGCATCAAAGGCAAGACCACTATGCCCGGCATGAAGTGTGATATGGGCGGCGCTGCAGGCGTGATGTCTGCCTTCGCGGCGGCTGTCAAGATCGGCTTCCCACAGCGTCTTCACGCGCTGCTCTGCCTCGCAGAAAACGCCGTTGGTCCCGATTCTTTCCGTCCCGATGATATCATCACCCTCTACTCTGGAAAGACCATCGAGATCAACAACACCGACGCAGAAGGTCGCCTCGTCCTTGGAGATGGCGTCGCTTACGCATCCAAACACCTGAACCCCGATGTCATCGTCGATATGGCAACGCTGACAGGCGCACAACTCATGGCCACAGGGAAACGACACGCTGCGATTGTTTGTAATGACGACGCGCTCGAACAAAAAGCCATCGCGGCTGGTAAAGTGAGTGGAGACCTCGTCCACCCTCTCCCCTACTGTCCAGAGTTCTTCCGCAAAGAGTTTAAGAGCAAAGTCGCGGATATGAAAAACTCCGTGAAAGACCGTATGAACGCTCAATCATCCTGTGCTGGTCAGTTTGTCGCCGAACACCTCGTCGATTACAACAACGCATGGCTCCACGTCGATATCGCAGGTCCGTCCTTTACTGAAGATCGTGGGAATGGATACGGCGTCGCTCTCCTCCTACAAACGTTTGTCCTCTAACCCAACTGAAGAAGACAGAGGACAAAGGCTTCTGTCTGTGATGGATTGACATAACATGCACCCCTCTCCTCCCTCTCAAGACGCTATCAAACACACCCAGACTTGGCTCGAACGAATCGTGATTGGCTTGTCTCTGTGTCCTTTCGCGAGGCAACCTTATCTCAACGACGCGATCCGCTTTGTCGAGACCCCAGCTCGTACAGAAGAAGCGCTCGTCGCGGACCTCCTACAGGAGCTGACACTCCTTCAACAAACGCCCATCGATGAGATCGAGACGACCTTGCTGATCCACCCTCATGTACTCGACGACTTCCTCGACTATAACGACTTTCTCGGTATTGCTGATGCTTGTATTGAGGAGCTTGGACTCGAAGGTGTCATTCAGGTCGCTGGTTTTCACCCCATGTACCAATTTGCAGGCACACGTGTCGACGACATTGAGAACGAGACCAATCGCTCTCCCTACCCGATGATGCACCTGATCCGCGAAGAGAGTATCACCCGGGTTCGTGATGCTGGCGCCTCGACAGAGGATATCCCCCAGCGCAATATCGCTCTTCTTCAGGAGATGGGGCGGGCAGCCTTCTCCCGCTTGATGGAAGAGTAAAGCCCCAACATCACCCTCATACACATCCTTCATCCCGACTTTTGCCGCTTCTCCTCAATAGACTTTTTCAATCGCTCTTGTGACGATGCTACCAGTGATTGCAAAGACGGAAGATGAACGACAAGTTCATGGATGGGACACTCCTCATCGATCGAGCGTTCGATGAGACCGCACAATTGACTCAACTGTAGCGCCCCAAACATGGCAGCAGTCGATTTCATCGAGTGAGTCGCGAGTTGAAGTGCGGCAGGGTCGTCCTGCTCAAAGGCTTCTTCTATTTTTTGCAGCAACTGTTGGCTATTTTGTATGTTCCCTTCCAACAGACGTGTAAACGCCTCGATATTTTTCCCTGAGAGCAACCACAAATCTTTCAGCGCCACGACAGATGCCTGTTCGAGCTTTTGGGGATTATACTCAGGTAATTCATCCGACGTTGTGGATACAAAAGATTGTTTGTTCCACACCTTTTTGAAGGCTCTTTTGAGTCCAGCGCTCAGTTCGTGGAGTGTCAGAGGTTTGGCGAGGAAGTCGTCCATGCCTGCTTCTAGACAGAGGCGTCGTTGATGTGCCATGACATTTGCGGTGAGTGCGATGATGCGGGGTTGTCTCTCTGAGGGGATGTGTTGTCGAATGTATCTCGTCGCGCCAGTACCGTCGAGCTCGGGCATTTGCATATCCATCAAAATCACGTCGTATGCTATTTCTTGGAGCGCCGCGATCGCTTCTCGTCCGTTTTCCACGATATCGATCGTATAGCCTAGCTGTGTGAGCATCTGCTCGAAGACCTGTTGGTTGATCTCGTTGTCTTCGGCGAGAAGAATGTGTAAAGGAAACAGCTCTGCAAACTGTCGACCGACCTGAAGATCTTCGTCTGAGATGCTCTCCCAAAAGAGGCTTGCCTTTTCGACAGGCTTACAGGGGAGCTCGACAAAGAACGTCGTCCCCTCCCCCAATGCGCTCTCCAACCGAATCTGTCCTCCCATCAACTCGCTGAGCTGTTTACAGATGGAGAGCCCTAGACCTGTCCCACCGTATCGCCTTGTTGTGGAGGCGTCACTTTGTACAAAGGGCGCAAACAATTGTTCTGCCCGATCTTGTGGGATACCGACCCCTGTGTCTTCGACGCGAAAATGAAGCCACTCTCCCTCTCGTGATGCGTGTAATCGGACATGTCCTTCGTGTGTAAATTTTAGCGCGTTGCTGACGAGATTGAGCAAGATCTGGCGAAGACGTGTGACATCACCATGTATAAATTCGGGGACGGAGTCTTCGCACTTACAGACAAAATCGAGTCCTTTCCGTTCCGCTTCGGAGGTAAAGAGGCTGACGACATCATTGACGCAGACCCCCGGCGAAAAAGGTTCATCTTCCAACTCAAGGTGACCTGCCTCTATCTTGGAGAGGTCGAGTATATCGTTGATCAACGTCAACAGAATATGTCCGCTTTTGTGGATGGTCTCGGTCATCTTGGCGGACTCTTCGGATAAATCCATCCCTGCGAGCAGCTCACTCGTCCCAATGATCCCGTTGAGTGGCGTGCGGATCTCATGACTCATATTGGCCAGAAACTGACTCTTGGCTTCGGATGCTTCGAGGGCTTTCGCATGTGCTCCTTCGAGCTCAACGACGTACTCTTTCATTTGCCCGGCTTGCTTGGCGATGACCTCTTCACGATCCCGGATGGCCTTGATGTACAGTTTATCCCCACGACGTGTCGCGACACCCAAAAACATGAACACCAAAATCAACGAAAACTGCCCCACAAACATCTCAGAATCATTCGGAATGAACTCTGGTTTTATCGGGCAATATAAACCCACGAAATGAATGAGTCCGACCTGGGTGATCGTAACTCCTCCCCATATGTAAGATGCTTTGGGGCTATCCAGATAGGAGACAATGACCGGAGCTAGAGAGAGATACCACACCGCAAGAGATTGTGTCGCGCCGCTCCACAAGGAGACAACGACGACTCCGGCAGATTGAAACAGCAAATTAAAATGCAACATCCACCCCCAAAATGAACGGCTGTGCTCTCCTGTTTGAACGGTCCAATACAACAGAAATGTCGCTACACAGACGATCACGTCCAACCCAACTGTCCACCAGTATCCCTCTATGCTGTACTGGATCGCAAACAATAGCCAACCAGATGCACAGATCATCAAAAATGTTTTGAAGCGTGAGTCGTAAGAGTTGTCCGCCGCTTCTTTCAAATTTGGCAGTGTAGACAATGGAGACATTTTATTTGGCCTCATAGTGCTCGACGTTGTTACCGCTTCATGCTGAAGTGAACCTCAAAGGTTCCCATGTATGTCGGTTCGCTCCAAATCATGAGTGAGTTGCTTGTGGGCTTGTGGACTATACCTTCTTCCAACCAGAAACATGACAAAAAAGTAAGGTTGGTGAAAGACATTCACAAAAGAAAGCACATAAAGACTGTCTACAGAGAGCGTTTTCTCTTCAAAAATAAATCCCCCTCAGGCTCTTTTTTTGTGTTCCCAATCAAGCCCTCATACGTAGAAGGCGTGATTTAATCGATAAGACCTGAGCGATAAGCATATTTGACGAGCTCGACGATGGAGTTGGCGTTGAGCTTTTTCTTGATGTGTTGAATGTGGGTGCTGACGGTGCTGGGGCTGAGGTGGAGGTCTTTGACGATCTCGGAAGGTTGTTTGCCATCGAGGATCAGGAAGAAGATCTGTTTCTCTCTAGGTGTCAGGACATCGTGGGCCTGTGTGGTGGGTTTGTGTTCGAGCAGCTGCATGGCCAGCTCGTTGGTGATGTATTTTTTGCCTTTGGAGACTTCACGGATCGCGGAGACGATCTCCGAGATGGGGCGTCCTTTGGTCAAGTATGCGGCGGCACCTTCTCGTAGGAGCTGGATGGCGTATTGATCTTCGGGATGCATGGAGAAGATGATGACAGGCATATCAGGTCTGTGCTGTTTACACTTTTGCAACGTCGCCTCCCCACCTCCAGGCAAGGAGAGATCGAGGATCAAGACATCCCACTCCTCGTTTTTTACGCGTTCCATCACAGTGTGTCCACTGTCGGCTTGACCGGCCAATACAAGATCGGGAGTCTCGTGGATGATCTTCGCGATCCCCTCGCGAATGATCGCATGGTCATCGGCTACAAACACGCGAATACATGATGAGTCCGTTTTCTTTGTCATATTCACCACAAGCTCCTCTACTGGTGTCGTGGGATCGAGAGGGTAAGGCAGGTCCCTTCTCCTGGCTGACTTGCGACATCAAATGTGCCATTCATCAACGCCACACGCGAACGAATACCTGGCAAACCGAGTCCCACAGTGTGTGCTTTTTCAGGTCGAAACCCTACGCCATCATCCTGGATACAAACGCGGAGGGTCTGCTCATCTTGCACAAGGCTGATCTGGACGTGTTTGGCCTGTGCGTGCTTGAGGACATTGGTCAGTCCTTCTTGTAAGACTCGAAAGAGCGAGCTGGCATGTGCTTCGCTTAACTCGATTGATGCTGGTTGGATCGTCAACTCGATCTCCAGCGTCGCGCGGCGTTCGATACTTTGTACAAGCCAGCGACAGGCCGCGACGAGCCCTGATTGGCTGACAATCCGGGGACGTAACCCCTGCAAGATCTCTCTGAGTGTGTCCATCACCTCGGACAAGAGACCATCCAATTCATTGAAACTCGTCGCCAGCATCGCGGGCTCTTCGACCCGCAGGCGAGCAAGATCAAGCTCAAAGCGCATCCCTGTCAGCAATTGACCGAGCTGATCGTGAAGGTCTTGTGCGATGTGTTCTCGCTCGCCTTCTTTTGCCTTCTCTGCCTCTGTTGCAAATCGTTGTAGCGAACGATGTGCGTCGTCAACACGTTGATGGAGCCGCTTTGTCGTCTCCTTCAACTGTCCATTGACGTCCTCTAGTTCGCTCGCTCGACCTAGCAAAAGCGCTCTCTGCGCGAAGTTGTCCTGGGTCAGACGATAAAACAAATGCCCCACCAGAATGCTCACACAAACCGGCACGATGTGCAAAGACCAAAAGTAGAAGATATCTTTACATTGAAAGCGTTGGATATGGCTCACAAAGAACGTGATGGGGAGGACGGAGCCAAAAATCAACGTCGCGAGAATACGATGTCGTAACGGCCACAACAAGAACAACGAGCCCAGCGGGAGCAAGTGACCGAGTGGTGGTTGTGGCCCAGATAACGCGATATTTGGGACTGTTGCCCCAACCCATACACTTAAGAGACTGACAAAAAACAAGATGAATGACAAAGAGTGGCGATGACAAAACGTGCTGATGGACAACAGCCACCAACTCACCACGCAGATGAAGAGAAACCCAAATCTCCAAAGAGACGCTCTCCATGGCCCGATTGGATCTTGAAAGGCAAACAGATCCACAGGCCACCACAACAACACCAGCGCGCAAAATGCAAAGGTCACGCCTTTATAAAATTGAACGGACCGTGTCCGCGCCATCTCTTTGTATCGACCTTCATCTCGTGAGGACAGGCTCTCAAATGACTGTTCAAAAAACAAGCCCACCAAACGCCGCCAAAGACCCTTCATTCGTTCTCCTTGCGCTGTCACTGCCAAGCGACCGTGCCTGACTCTGGATCAAAACGATGCAAAACATACGAATGGCCTTGTTATTCCACAAAAGGCAGACAGCTTCAAGTCCATCAAGCCTCTAGAACACAAGACAAAGATCCCGGCATATCGAGAAAAATGATAAGAAGAAGGTTGGGTAGACAGGAGGAGGTGGACAGAAAAAGGCAACAAGAGAGGGTTGTCTATCCCTGATATGTATACGCTCTGCCTTTTAGGACAGCTCCGACAACATTAGCGTGCGACACCGTTGCGACGTGCGTTTTGCCTGACCATTCCCTCACAAGCTTTGCTCTGGTGGACTGGGAAGATCGTGCGTTTGGCACCTCTTGGACAACTCCAGCACGTCCCACCTCTGATGGGATCGAAGAATGTTCCTCTCGCACAACCACCCTTTTTACGGAAGCTCGCGCGAGCATATCGGAGTGTATTTCTGCGCATCGAGCGAACACAAGCCTTTGTACTTGTCACAGCTGCGGCTGTGCGCTTCGAGCCTGCCGGACAACTCCAACACGTTCCGCCTCGAATCAGGTCAAAGAACGTCCCTCTGGCGCAACCACTCTTCTTGTGATGAGTCGCACGGCGATAGCGGGCTTTGAAGATACTACCAGAGACACATGCTTTTGCGCTCGCGACGGAGAACACGGTACGTTTGGTCCCACGTGGACAGCTCCAACACGTCCCACCTCGGATCAGGTCAAAGAATGTCCCTCGCGGACAGCCACTCTTCTTGTGGTATGTCGCGCGGAGATGTTGCAGTTGGACTGTGTTGCTTCCAGAAGTGCAGGCTTTTGTACTTGTGACAGGATACACAGTGCGCTTCATACCTCGCGGACAGCTCCAGCACGTTCCGCCTCGAATGGGATCGAAGAAGGTCCCTCTTGGACAGCTCGTCGGCAACAGTTTCCCTGATCCGTGGTAACGAGCTTTCATCCAGGCTTTTTTGCTACAGCGGAGTTTGTTTCTCTTGTCATGAGCGAATCCTGCGGGACATGCCCAGCAAACATTTCTTTTGTCTTTGTAATTGCCGTGGGGGCAGAGCTTACCGCAGACTTTGGGACCACCTACGCACTTTAAGACGGAGGCTGGGATATGTCGCACAAGGCTACCGACAAACTGGCGAACATCGGCGGCGATCATACTAAACAAGCGATTGTAGTGGGGGCGCATCACACGGGTAAACAAATCCCAGATGAGCAAGTTCCCTGTCACTGAACAGGTCACATACACGATTGGATAGGAGACTGCACCAATCCCTGCGGTCGCAGCAGCCAACGTTGTAGCCACAGACGCCGAAGCAGAGTGGGACATCGGCTCGATCACCGTCAAATCGAGCACAATGGCGACAAATTTTGCGAGGATCTTAAACGAGGCATCACGAGTCGAGGTTGTCAACTCGTTGCGAAGACAAGTGCGTTTGGGTTCGCCTGTGTACTTCCAGCAATTGTATGTGACCTTCAAGGCTTCAAACGCGATGATCCGTAAAGCTGCAAATGCGGCGGCTTTGGCGAAGGCTTTTGTCAGCCCTGCGGCTGATTTTTCCGTGTACATCAGGCGTTTGATCTGGCTCTTGCTCTTGCCGCTCTTCAATAACTTGAGCAGCTTGGCTTTCATCTTGGGCTTCATGAAGTTCTTGGCTTTTTGGATCTTCTTTTTGGCCAACATCAAGATCTTCTTCGAGATCTTTCCTGCGCGGCTCTTGTAGAACTTCTTGGCCTCGATCGTCGCCTTGCGTTTCAGATCTTTGATGCGCTTGTCAAAGCGGACTTTCGTCAGGTTGGTGATCTGTCCACGTAATTTTCGGATGGTTCCGTCGAATTTACGAACCTCTCGCTCTACAAAGGACTTCAGCTTTCGAAACGCCTTTTTCAGACCACCAATGGCTACGTGTCCAGCCGACAAGACGGGCTTGTACTTGCCGTTGATGAACACCGCCTCTTTCCCTCTGTAGAGTTTGACACAGTGGAGGTCATATCGACGTGTGATGATGTTGCGCTTCTTTTTGCAAGTACCTTTTCGCAAGCGCGCGAGCAGTTGGTTTTTTCGAACGATATACTGACGCAGTTGTCTGTTGCTGTTGACGGCATCGCGGATTTTTTTGGCCCGCGCTTGTTGGATCAGACGTTGTACTTGTTGTGGAGTGTATTTGGGACGCGCTTCTGCTTTGTCTGCAAAGGACGGCAACACGAAAAACAACGCCAGTAGACCCATGAGGAATCTACTTTTGGGGATGTGCTTGCGCGCACAATGAATGATGAATGAATGCATGATTGTTCTCCTACAGGTTTGGAAAATGAACACATTGGATGATGTCCAAAGCTTACGGAGTTCGCATGAATCATTCAATCAACAGAACGGCCAAAGTGCCCTATGAAAATGTCCAAAACGATATCGAAAAAATTCGAGATCGGATCTTCGCGAATTGTATTTTTTGGGAGTTGTGTGATGGATGAGAGCGGTGAGGAGGGCTGAACGGGTGATATATTAGCTACAAGCGCCAGCGACACATGAACAGATACCGTTACATTCTTGGGTACAGCTTCCAACGCAGCTGAATTGACAGCTTGTGGATTCGGCATCACATGTTTGTGTACAACCACCGCCTGCGCAGGCGAAGTTACAGGTTGCACCTTTGGCACATGTTTGTTCACAATTACCTTGCGCACAGGAGAAGTTGCAGGTGCCGCCTTCTGCGCAAGTTTGTTTACAGCTACCGCCTGTGCAGTCGCGGTTACAGTTTGTCTCTGTACAGTTTTGTGTACAATTACCTGCGATACATGTCTCATCGGGTTCGCCACAACCTGTTCCAATAAATCCCAGGCTCATCACAAACAACATCGCCAACAACATTCCAGCTCTTTTCAACAATTCCATACTCATCATTGTGTTCCTTTCACGGTTCCATCGTTCATTTCATTCAACAGATCAGTTGCAGGCTTTTACAAAAGATCCGAAGCAGACGTACACAAGTCATACCATTGTAGACCTGCTTCTATTGAAGAGACTTCAACGTGGCTGAAAGGGTTGCCTGGATCACAAAAAAACAAGAAAAAGGAACAAACACCCTTGAACTTCATGGAGAAAATATGCAAAAGAGAACGTCTCACTGGATACAACAAGAAAGAAAGGACATCAACATGCTCTCATCATCAACACCAATTGCACCTTCTACCCGGAGCTTGCTCGCCAAACATGCGCTCTTCCTCTGTCTATTTGGCGGCTTTCTCTTGTTGACCTGGACGACCTCTTGTACAGGTGATACCCCCAAGGAGACGACAAGTCAGGACGGTACAACACAGGAACAAGTCGTCGAAACGAGCGCCGACGCCAACACCACAGACACACAAACGAAAGAACCCTCGACAGAGCCAGCACCAGACACAGCCACCCAAGAGGCCGGTCCAGAGGCGAACCCTGAGCCCGTCACAGAGAGCGCGCCAGAGAAGACGCCACAAGAGTCCGCACCCGAACAGGTCGCAGACGCCAAGATCACCAACGGTGAGTGCCAGTCGTCTTCACCACGTTGTCCCCCTGGATATGCCTGTCGTGATGACGTCTCACCTGCCGTCTGTCATCTTCAATGTGATCCAGACAAGAGCAACACCTGTCCAGCAGGCCGTCTTTGTCTGACCTTGAGCACGGGTGAAGGGATCTGTGTCGAAGGCACCTCCGTCAAAAAAGGCGAGACATGTGACACACAAAAGATCTGTGAGCAGGGGCTCATCTGTGTCCTCTCTTCTCCTCCAACAGGGACATGCTACCAACGCTGCACGATCGACAAAACGACCTGCCCAACAGGTGAATTTTGTTATCTCGCACACAGCCAAAATGGGGCCTGTATCCCAGGCAGCGCAGGGAGCAAAAAAGCCGGAGAGGCGTGTACAAAGACGACAGAGTGCGAAGTCGGGACGACGTGTTTCCAGGCGTTCCAACAGACCGATCGGACCTGCGCGACGCTCTGTGACCCCGCCCACCCCTGCCCCACCGGCAAAACATGCGCCCAACTCGAAGGCGCTCCCAAGGACACCGGCGCCTGTAAGTAGAGGCGTCGACAACACAGTCCATCCCTTTGGCATTGTTCCGTCTCTCCAATGTTGTCGACAACGCGAGCTGGGAACAGGAGAGCCACGCCAAATGCCTCCTCCTTCTTCTTTGCCTTCCACCTGACTTTGTGCACCTTGGTTGCTTTTCTCGATATATCAGCTAGACTCCCTCTTCTGCATCATCTGGATCTTGGTCTTCGGGAGAATCGCAATTGAGCAAACTATACAAACAAACATCCCTTACCCCGCCTTCTTTTGGGTCATACCAACGCTTTTTGATATTCCACCCGATACAAAACCACCTGCAAAGATACAAACATTTCCTCCTGTGTTGTGGTCTGTTGTACGCTCTCATGCTGTCTCTCCTCCCTTCCCTCGTCCACGCAGAAGGTCCAGACGCACATAAAACAACGACCCTCACAGAGGGCACACAACACACGACGACGCGACCAACACAGTCACAGAGTCCACCTGCCCTTCAACGAGCTCTTAAACGGGCCCTTGGGGCTTCGGACGAACGAAAAAAATGTCCTGAGGGGAAGCTCTGTATCCCCCTTCACCAGGGAGGATGTGTTTGTGTTCCCCTGACATCCTCAAAACACACTGCGGTCCCTCCAGCCAAGCAATCGTGGTACAAAGAGGCGTATGATTGGTCGGCGGAGCTGTTTCGTTTTTACTTTTTGGATGCGGGTTCGGGGATCTTTTGGATGTACATCCTCGCGCACTTTTTGCTCGGTGGGATCTACTTCTCCTTTTACCTTTCACCGACACGTAGCTTCTCACCGCGCAAGATCTGGTCTTATGTTTTCCCGGCCCGGATCTACTTCAGTCGGCAATTTGTCAACGATGCCTGTATTACGCTGCTCAACCAGCTCTACCCTGTCGCGTTATTTTTGAGCCTTGAGGTGTACTCCAACACTGTCGGTGCGTTCATTCGAAAGTCGATGCTCTCGACATTTGGTTCTCCATCCTTTGAAGTCACAGGGACGACTGCGGCGATCATCTTCACCATCTTTGTGTTGCTCGCGAGTGATTTGAGCGCCTTCCTCGCCCACACACTTCAACACAGAGTCCCCTTCTTGTGGGAATTTCATAAGGTTCATCATTCGGCAGAGACGTTGACTCCATTGACCAACAATCGCAGCCACCCCGTCGACTTGCTGTTGATCGGGAACATGACAGGTCTTGTCATCGGCGTGATCGTCGGTATCGCTGGTTTTCTGTCCAACAACAAGCTCGACGAGACGACCATCACGTGGATCAACATTCTCGTCATCTCCGGCCCCCTCATCCTCGAAAACTTTCAGCACTCCCACATCCCTATCTCATTTGGTCCATTGGATCATGTGATCATGAGCCCCATTCTGCATCAGATCCACCACAGCAAGGCCCCCGAACACCTCGACTCCAACATGGCGCAGATCTTTTCGTTTTGGGATCGGATGACAGGTACGCTCGTCATGCCCAAAAAAGGAGAGACGTTGGTCTTTGGGCTCGATGATGAATACGACGATGATTATGGGAAGTTGTGGGTGATCTATTTTATGCCTTTTGTCAGGGCTTTTCAGCTCGTTGTGCGGGCCTTCAAGAGGACTCAGTGACGAAAACGCAGCCCCACGTAAAAGGTGCGTGGACGGATGGGGAGGAAGCGGGGATCGCCAGCGTTCAAGATGTTGCGCAGAGACAAAAAGACCTCAAACTTTTTCCTCCAAAATGTATAGCTGAGTCGAGCATGGAGAAGTGCGTAGGCGTCTGCATCGACACGTTCGAGCGCACCATCTCCATTGAGATCCTGTTCAAAGGGTCGCACACCGACAAATGTCCCACTTAACGTCAGCCGCAGCCCAAGCCCTGGATGTTGTGCAAACAAGCTGACATTTCCCCGGTGTGGAGTGCGGCCAAGGAGCGCTTGCTTCGTCGACAGATCTTCGCTCATCAAGAACGCATACCCCAACGTCAACTGGATATATTTTTGGTAGGAGAACGCGATCTGTGTCTCCACACCTTGCGTCACTGCGGCGTCGATGTTTCGGTAGGTAATCCGCAGCGGCTCTCCCGCACCTGTCGGGATCGTCTCCGTGTTGATCAGGTTCTCCAAGTCGTTGCGGTAGAAGTTAGCCCGAAAGGTCAACCACGATGTCCCCAACCATTCAACGCCTACTTGGAGACTCTTTGAAAGCTCCGGTTTCAGATCGTGGTTGCCTATGACGACGTAGCCGGCGGCACCATTTTCGAATTGCAGGTACAGCTCCTTGAAGTCTGGAGCACGAAATCCCCACCCATAGCTGGCGCGGATCGCCAGTCCCTTCACAGGATCGATGCGCAAAGACATCTTTGGGTTGACGGTTGGACCAAATTGCGTGTCGTACCCCACCCTGACGCCAGGGACGAGGCTGATACGAATGGGTTTGAGCAACATCCACTCGTACTGCGCAAACATCGCACCACGAAAGCGGTGTGCGTAGGCTTCTTGCAGACGATCAGTCTCTAGATGTTCGTACAGCGCGTCCAGACCGACAGAGATGAAGTGAGAAGAGCCCACGCCCAGGTCGAGCTGCGCGACACTCTGACCGATCCAGTCGTGTGTCTTCTGAAATGTCGGTGGGTCGACACCACCCCGATGGGAGTAGAGAAATTGATCCCGAAAGTACGCCATGCTGTTTTTCCAACGCAGCCGCAACATCAGGTCTTCATTGGCCAACAACAAGGAGTTTAAAAAGAACGACGCAGTTGACGTCTCTGTGCGGTTTTTGCGGTCGTAAACGGCACCAACGCTGTTGTTGTCGATGCCGGCTCGATCGCGTAGTTGGTAATCGCCACGTAGTGAGATGTGTGTCCGAGGTGAGATGCGATACGACGTCCGTCCAGAGACCTGGAAGAAATGATCGTCACTGCCGGTTGTTCCCGGGTCAGAAGGGTCGAGATCCCAGGCATCATAACGCAACCACGTCAGCGATAATTGGCCACTCCATCCTTTCCAGTAAAAGCCGGTGCTGCCGTTGGCGTCCATCAGGTGACCATCACCGTGTCCATAACGACCGGACAGGTTGAGAAAGAAGGGGCGTTTGTTCTTTCGAGTGATGATGTTGACGACACCACCGATCGCATCGGAACCATACAGCGCAGACGTCGCGCCTTTGACGATCTCGACACGTTCGATCTGTTCGAGGGGGAAGCGGTCGAGATCCAAGATTCCGCGTTGTCGACCAGACAGTCGTTGTCCATCGACGAGTATCAAGATGTACTTGCTGTTGAGGCCTTGCAATTGAAGACCGGTCCCGCCGCCAGCGACGGAGGTGACCTGGATACCGAGCTGTGTTTCGAGCAGCTCACTCAGTCGTCGCGCAGGTGTACGTAGGATCTGCTGACGTGTGATGACCTCAGTTTGGTTGACTGTGTCTTTTAATCGCCGCCCTCTTCGGCTCCCTGTTACGACGATGGTGTCGAGATGTTGCGATGTCAAAGAGGCTCGCTTTTTCGGTTTTGGACGGATACTGACGGGTCGCTTTTTTGGCTTGTCCTCTGTTACCTTTTCGGCCCAAGCGGGCGTGGCAAGACAAAGCAAACTGAGCCCACACCAGCACCACCATCTCTTTGCCGGAGACATATTCACACCTGCTCGTGTCGCTGAAGATTATTGGGGGGGATCGATTTTGGCCCACTTGAAGGTCGGATACCCCGACTTCTTTTCGTCATTGTAGTAGGACAAGATCTTCATCTTGTAGTAGTGACTGCCTTGTTTGAGTACATAGACCTGGTCTTTGGGCGCGAGTGTGTGGGTTGAGGGATCGTATTGGTACCATCCACCTTCGAGGTTGAAGACGAGGTCAGGCTCTGTCCCTTCGTCGCTTCCATCGACAGCATCCGTGACATAACCGTCTTTGGGGGCGGTCTTCAGCGCGTCAAAGTCCTCGCCTTTGAGGATCGCGACCTCGACCCCGCCTTTTCCGCTGATACCACCGTTGACTTTGATCTGAAAGCGTTGGAAGGTCAACGTCCACTCAGTTGAATCCTCAGGTGTTTTGGGGGTCACTTCGGCGTTTGTCTCGATGGAGTAGTAGACCCATGCCGTTTGATCACCTGAGTAGACCTGCACTTGCGTCACACCATCGCCGAGATCTTTGGTGGTGACTTTGGGGCCTGTAGGCGTGTCAGGTTTCGGTTGCTTGATTTTTGCCCACTGAAAGGTCGGGTATGCCGGTTGATTTTGAACATCGTAGTACGATGTAAATTGTAGCTTGAAGTATTGTCCTTCAGCGCTTTTGAGCACGTAAACGCGGTCTCTTGGGGAGAGTGTATGTTTGACGGGATCGTAAGCGTACCAATTGTCTTGTGTCGCGAACGCGAGGTCTTTGTCATCTGTGACGTAACCATCCTTGGGTGCGTATTCGATCGCTTCGAACTTTTGTCCATCGAGGATCGCGAGCTGGACGTTCCCTTTGCCGCTGACACCACCGTTGACTTTGACAGAAGAGCGCTGGAAGGCGATGTCCCAATCGGTGGATTGAGTGGGCTCTTTGACTTCGATATCCCGCGCATATGAGAAGGAGAAGTAGACCCAGCTCTCCTTGTCTGTTGCGTCGACTTTGGTCTGTGTGACGCCATCACCAAGGTCTTTGTTCTCCGTCTTGGCTTTGGGCGTGGTGGTCTCTTTTGGCGCTTTGATCTTGGCCCATTTGAGCGTCGGGAAGCCTGAGTTTCCATTTTTGTCGTAGTATCCGAGCATCATGACCTTGACGTACTCGCCTTTTGTGGTCTTTACGACGTAGACACGTTTGCGCGCAGAGAGCGTGTGGTCCGTAGGATTGTAAGCATACCATCCGTCCTGTACGAGGAAGGAGAAGTCGGGATCTTTGTCTTCATCGTCGCCATCTTCTTTGTCCGTCAGGTACCCCTCTTTGGGGGCGTACTCGATCTCATCGAAGGTCTTGTCGTCGACGATCGCGACCTCGACCCCACCTTTTCCACTGACGCCGCTGTTGGACTTGATCTGAAAGCGTTGGAATCCAAGCTCCCAATCGTTGGACTGCATTGGGTCTGTGACCTCGACGGGGTTGTCTTTTGCGAAGGTGATGTAGATCCACTTTTCACTGTCTGATGAGTTGATTTGGAGCTGCGTCACCCCATCGCCGAGGTCTGTCGTTACGACACTCTCACCAGGTACGACACGGGTCTTGGGAGGACCATCTTGTGTCCCTCCGTCGCTGCTGTGGGTATGTTCCTCTCCCGAGACAAGCTCAGGCGCACAGGCACTCAGAAGGCTTCCGGTCCAGAGACCGAGGACGATAACGACAACAAAAGATACACGGGTGTATGTCATTCTCATGGGAATTCCTTATAAAGTGTATACAATGGGGGAAACTGGCGGACAGCCCGACTGAGGAGGTGCTTTTTCCTTACAACCGTTGGAGGAGAGCGAGTCGATCGTCCAACGGCCTTAGGCTATTCCAAGTCAAAAAGTCGATTGTCAAAATGAGCCACGTAGAGCTTGTTGTTGGAGCTTCATGCAGTGTTCTTCGTCGTCGCAGTGGCGATGCCACGGCTCCTTCTCATGCCTTGCCTGAGAACTCCATCACCAGCCCTCTTTCGTGCGCTTTTTTGCTTGGAAAAGCCTTAGCCTCTACCCTATATCGTCCACCTGAAAGGAATCGAACCTCTACATCCCGGTAGTCAGCCGAGCGCTCTTCCGTTAAGCTACAGGTGGTCACTTTATATACAGCCTCAACAGGGAATCGAACCCTGATTTCCGCCCTACCAAAGCGGTGTCTTAGCCTATTAGACGATTCAGGCATCTTCTCGTGGACTGGCGGGGAATCGAACCCCGATCTTTGGCGTGCAAAACCAACGTCTTCCCGTTGGACGACCAGCCCGAATATCATATCGTACCGTAGGTGGGATTCGAACCCACAACCTCCTGGCCCTCAACCAGACGCCTCTGCCAATTGGGCTACTACGGCATTGTATGCACCACCAGGGAATCGAACCCCGATCTTCTGTATGTGAAACAGACGCTCTACCATTAAGCGAGTGGTGCTACATTATGGGAGACCGAGCGGATTCGAACCGCCGCCGCCAGGGTCACAACCTGGAGTGCTAACCTTTACACTACGGCCTCCATAATAATCAGATGACTCTTCTTCTGTAAGTTATCTGTTGTGGACTAACGGGGAATCGAACCCCGATCTCTGACGAGCCATGCCAGCGTCTTCCCATTGGACCATTAGCCCTGATATATAGCGAGGATGACGGGAATCGAACCCGCTTACGTCTGATAGACAGTCAGATAGCCTACCTTAGGCTCTCATCCCCAGTTTTGC